>NZ_JBKFEH010000007.1:0-530172 GCF_053572355.1 Duganella kummerowiae | reverse complement strand
ATCAGTTCCTCCAGTATGACCTTGGCGCGAAACAAAGGCCAGCTACGACGAGGGATATGATCGCACGGAACTAAACACTTAGGTGGCAAGTCGATGGATATAAGCTTCAGACTGCATTAGGAAGGCGTTGAATCCACTGACATAAAGGCGCTGGAAACTGAGACGGTCCGGCAGCAGGAACTCCATCTGCTCGTCCGACAGAGTGAACCAAAGCTGGACCTGGAGGATACGCACCCTGTCCTCGGTGAGTAATGGCGGACGGCAGCCACGCTCACGGCTGGGGTGCGGCACCGCTGATCGACCGCTGCCGCCATCGCCGCGAAGTCAACGTGCCGCTCCAGCACTTGCAGCGCGTCGCCCAGCTTGGTCAGCTTGGCCTCACGCTCCTGGGCGGCAAACAGGCCCGGTCTCATCCCGGCATTGTCGCCATTTTTGATGGGCCTACATCATGTCTCAATGCGGAGCTTTTCGAGGTTCCCTCCAGTCTCAACCTCTTAATCAATCCCGTCATATCTGCGCCACTCCGGCGAATGCGGTATAACCCTCCACGCATACCAAGCATCGCACTAGCCCTATTGGTTGCCCTGCGTGCAACTGATAACCTGCACAAATACCTGCACCATCCATCAGCTCGGAGCATTCATGTCTGACCCAGTTCGTTTTTTCTACCGCGGCGAGGTCCACAGCGTCGCGGATAGCGCACCCACCCGTACCCTGCTCCAGCACCTGCGGGAAGACTTGCACTGCACCGGCACCAAGGAAGGCTGCGCCGAGGGTGACTGCGGCGCCTGCACCGTGGTCGTGGCCGAGCTGCAGCCGGATGGCGAGGTCGCCATGAAATCGGTGAACTCCTGCATCCAGTTCCTGCCCACCCTGGACGGCAAGGCCGTCTACACCATCGAAGACCTGAAGCAGCCCGACGGCGCCCTGCATCCGGTGCAGGAAGCCCTGGTCGAATGCCACGCTTCACAGTGCGGCTTCTGCACGCCGGGCTTTGCAATGTCGCTGTGGAGCCTGTACCTGAAGCAGGAAGGCAAAGCGGACCAGCCCTGCCGCAAGACCATAGATGAAACGCTGTCCGGCAACCTGTGCCGCTGCACCGGCTACCGCCCTATCATAGACGCCGCGCGCCGCATGGGCGAGCTGCCGCCGGTGACCTTCGACCGAGCAGCCCTCAAGGCCACGCTGCAATCGCTGCAGCGCGACACCATGGCCAGCTTCAGCCACGGCGGCCAGACCTTCTACGCCCCTCGCACCCTGGACGAGCTGTGCGCCCTGCGCGCGGAAAAGCCCGGCGCCACCATCGTGGCCGGCTCCACCGACGTGGGCTTGTGGGTCACCAAACAGATGCGCGACCTGGGCGACATGATCTATGTGCGCCAGGTGCAGGAGCTGTTCCACATGCAGGAGGCGGACGGCATGCTGACCGTCGGCGCGGCCGTGTCGCTGAACGATGCGTATGCAGCCATCTGCCGCCATTACAAGGACGAGCTGACCGAGATGTGGCAGCGCTTCGCCTCCCAGCCCATCCGCAACACCGGCACCCTGGGCGGCAGCGTCGCCAACGGTTCGCCCATCGGCGATTCGGCGCCCTGGATGATCGCGCTGGGCGCCGAGATCGTGCTGCGCAGCGTGCACGGCCAGCGCACCCTGCTGCTGGAGAAGTTCTACCTGGACTATATGAAGAAGGACTGGCAGCCCGGCGAGTTCGTGGAGGCGGTGCGCATCCCGCTGCCGCGCAAGGACGTTCGGTTCCGCACCTATAAGCTGTCCAAGCGCTACGACCAGGACATCTCCGCCGTGTGCGCAGCCTTCACCATCACGCTCAAGGACGGCGTGGTGAGCGACGCCCATGTGGCCTACGGCGGCATGGCCGCCACCTCGCGCCGCGCCCCGCTGGCGGAAGCGGCCATGAACGGCCAGCCCTGGAACGAGGAGACCGCGCTGGCCGCGATGGCAGCACTGGCCCAGGACTACACGCCGCTGACGGACATGCGCGCCTCGGCCGCCTACCGCATGAAGACCGCGCAGAACCTGCTGCGCCGCTTCTGGCTGGAGACCGATCCGGTGGCCGGCCAGCCCCTGCAATCGATCAACGCTTTCCACTATGCCGAAGGAGCCGCATTCGCATGAACAGCAAAAACGACGCCTTCCTGAATCAGCCGGAGAAGCAAGCCTGGGCGGCGGTGGGCAAGAACGCCAAGCACGAATCGGCCGAGCTGCATGTGCTGGGCGAAGCCACTTACACCGACGATATCCGCGAAGAACATGGCACGCTGCACGCGGCGCTGGGCATCTCGGCCAAGGCCCACGCCAATATTTTGTCCATGAACTTCGATGCCGTGCGCGCCGCGCCGGGCGTGGTGGCCGTGTACACCCACAAGGATATCCCGGGCACCAACGATTGCGGCCCCATCATCCATGACGATCCGATCTTGTCGGAAGGTCTGGTGCAGTATATCGGCCAGCCCATCTTCATCGTGGTGGCGGACACCCATGACAACGCGCGCCGCGCCGCCCGCAAGGCCGTAATCGAATACGAGGAACTGCCCGCCGTGCTGACGCCGCAGGCCGCGCGCGATGCGCAGTCTTTCGTGGTACCGCCCATGCACCTGGCGCGCGGCGATGCGCAGGCAGCCTTTGAGCGCTCCAGGCACAAGCTCAAGGGCGAGCTGTATGTCGGCGGCCAGGAGCAGTTCTACCTGGAGGGCCAGATTTCGTATGCCATCCCCAGGGAAGGCAACGGCATGCTGATACACTGCTCCACCCAGCACCCGACCGAGATGCAGCACGTGGTGGCCCACGCCCTGCACCGCCACTCGCACGACATCGTGGTGCAATGCCGCCGCATGGGCGGCGGCTTCGGCGGCAAGGAGTCGCAATCGGCGCTGTGGGCGGCCTGCGCGGCCATCGCGGCGGCGCGCCTCAAGCGTCCCGTCAAGCTGCGCGCCGACCGCGACGACGACATGATGGTGACCGGCAAGCGCCACTGCTTCTATTACGAATACGAGATCGGCTACGGCGACGATGGCCGCATCGCCGCCGCCAAGGTGGAAATGGTGAGCCGCGCCGGCTACTCGGCCGACCTGTCGGCGCCGGTCGCCACCCGCGCCATGTGCCACTTCGATAACGCCTACTACCTGGGCGACGTCGATATCCGCGCCATGGCGGGCAAGACCAACACCCAGTCCAACACGGCTTTCCGCGGCTTCGGCGGTCCTCAAGGGGCGATCGCCATCGAATACATCATCGATGAAATCGCGCGCAACCTGGGCATGGATGCGCTCGACGTCCGCAAGATCAACTTCTACGGCCGCAACGACGAGGAAGGCCGCAACGTCACCCAATACCAGCAAAAGGTGGTGGACAATGTGATCCACGAACTGGTGGCGCAGCTGGAGCACGACAGCGAGTACCGCAAGCGCCGCCAGGACATCAACGCCTTCAACAAAGGCAGCAAGGTGCTCAAGCGCGGCCTGGCGCTCACGCCCGTGAAATTCGGTATCGCGTTCAACGTCACCCACTTCAACCAGGCCGGCGCGCTGGTGCATGTGTACACGGACGGATCGGTGCTGGTTAACCACGGCGGCACCGAGATGGGCCAGGGCATCAACACCAAAGTCTGCCAGGTGGTGGCGCATGAGCTGGGACTGGACCTGGACTGGGTGCGCGCCAGCGCCACCGATACCAGCAAGGTCGCCAACACCTCGGCCACCGCCGCCTCCACCGGCGCGGACCTGAACGGCAAGGCGGCCCAGGATGCGGCCCACACCATCCGTAGGCGGCTGGCCGAATTCGCGGCAAGCCGCCATGACGGCAATCCGGACGAGGTGCGCTTCGAGGATAACTTTGTCCATGTGAACGGGCAGGCGATTCCGTTCGCGGAGCTGGTGCAAAAGGCCTACATGGCGCGCGTGCAGCTGTGGTCGGACGGCTTCTACGCCACGCCCGGCCTGCACTGGGACCCGAAAACCATGAGCGGCAATCCCTTCTCCTACTTCGCCTACGGCGCCGCCGTGTCGGAAGTGGTGGTCGATACGCTCACCGGCGAATGGAAGCTGCTGCGCGCCGATGCGCTGTACGATGCCGGCAATTCGCTCAATCCCGCCATCGATATCGGCCAGGTCGAGGGCGCTTTCATCCAGGGCATGGGCTGGCTGACCACCGAAGAACTGTGGTGGAACCCGGCCGGCAAGCTGATGACGCATGCGCCGTCCACCTACAAGATCCCGGCCGTGTCGGACTGCCCGGGGAATTTCAAGGTCCAGCTGTACAAGAACCGCAACGCGGCCGACAGCATACACCGCTCCAAGGCGGTGGGCGAGCCGCCGCTGCTGTTGCCCATCTCCGTGTTCCTGGCCATCCGCGACGCCTGCTCGGCCGTGGGCGGACACCGTTACAACCCGCCCTTGAAGGCGCCGGCCACCAGTGAGGCTATACTGAACGCCATCAGCGCCGTGCAGGAGCGCGCCGCCGTACAGGATGCGGCCGAAGCGGCCGATTAAGCGAACCAGCAGCCATGTCCAACAGCTTGCCATTACAACAAAATGCCCTATTCGCCGCCGCCAGCGAGGCCGTGCCGCGCGTGCTGGTGACGGTGGCGCAGGTGGCCGGTTCCGGTCCGCGCGAACCCGGCGCCAAGATGCTGGTGACGGCGCATCACACCTTCGACACCATAGGCGGCGGCCACCTGGAGCTGCGCGCCATCGAGATCGCGCGCGAGATGCTGGCTGCGGCGCCGGGAAAACTGCAGCACGAGCGCCGCTACGAACGCTTCCCGCTCGGTCCCAGCCTGGGCCAGTGCTGCGGCGGCGTGGTGTTCCTGGTCTTTGAGCGTATCCACGCCCAGTCGGGCGGTCCATCGGGCGCCCATTTCCTTACCCTGGCCCAGCGCTGGCGCGAAGGTCAGACCAGCTGGCGCTTGCTGCCGCTGGACGTGCTGGAAGCGCCCAGCAGCTACGATGGCAGCGGCGTGCTGCTGTCCGGCCCAGGTCCGCTGCGCCTCACACTGCCCGGTCCCGGCGTGGACTGCAAGCTGCGCGTGGACGAGCAAGGCCGGCGCTGGCTGCTGGACGCCATCCAGCCACATCGCCATACGCTGTATATCTTCGGCGCGGGCCACGTCGGCGCCGCCATCGTGCGCGCGCTGGGCGAGCTTCCCTGCCGCGTGGTCTGGGTCGATGAGCGGGACGACCTGTTCCCCGCCATCCTGCCCGCCAATGCCCGCATCGAAGCCACCGATACGCCGCAAGCCGTGGTCGACCAGGCCCCGGCCGGATCGTCCTTCCTGGTGCTAACCTACAGCCATGCGTTGGATTTGCAGCTGTCCGAGCATATTTTGCGGCGGCGCGATGTCACCTGGTTCGGGCTGATCGGCTCCAACACCAAGCGCGTCTCCTTCGAGCGCCGCTTGCAGGAGCGCGGCATCGCTGCCGGGCGCATGGCGGACATGACCTGTCCCATCGGCCTGCCCGGCATCACCGGCAAAGCCCCGGCCGTGATCGCGGTGTCGGTGGCGGCGCAGCTGATGCAGGTCTGGGAGCCGGCCAACGCCCGCCTTGCAAGCGCCCCAGTTACTGCTACAATGGCCGATGCTGCACATCGCAGCGCAACAGAACAACACACCACATGCAAGGTTTGAATTTTATTCCATCGCCTGTATCTCGGGCACCCTCACTCTCCGGCAGCGCCGGGGCGGGAGCGTGCCATCGCCTCTCATTGAGCTAGCCCCGCGCTAGCAATTCACCACCCATCGACCGTCCGCGCGCCTCGCGCCGGGGACCATGCCGCGCGCCATTCCAATGCCTGCGGCGTCTTCGCGCGCGCCCCGCCGGTCCAGCGATCAACCGACATACAAGATAGATACAAGATAGATACGAGGATAGACTCATGGCACAAGCTACCACCTTCGAGGCATACCGCGCCAGCCTGCTGCACTTCAAGGCCGATCCGGCCTACCACACCGATGCCACCGCCTGGCACGAGGATGGCCTGCTGCTCCTCAAGGACGGCAAGGTCCACCAGGCAGGCGACTACGCCGCGCTGGCCACGACTCTGGAACCCGGCACGCAGGTGCACGACTACCGTGGCAAGATCATCATGCCCGGCTTTATCGACACCCACGTCCACTACCCGCAAACCGACATGATCGCCTCGCCGGCGCCCGGCCTGCTGCCGTGGCTGGAAAAGTACACCTTCCCTACCGAGCGCCGGTTTTCCGATCCTGCACACGCGGGCCAAGTGGCCAGCTTCTTCCTCGATGAGCTGACCCGCTGCGGCACCACCACCGCCATGGTCTATTGCACCGTCCATCCGCAATCGGTGGACGCCTTTTTCACCGAAAGCGAAAAGCGCAACCTGCGCATGGTGGCCGGCAAGGTGCTGATGGACCGCCACTGCCCGGACTTCCTGAAGGACACGGCCGAAACCGGCGTGCGTGACAGCGAAGACCTGATCAAGCGCTGGCACAAGCGCGGCCGCCAGCTGTACGCCATCACGCCGCGCTTCGCGCCTACCTCCACCGAGCAGCAGCTGGAGCTGGCCGGTGCGCTGGCGCAGGCATACCCGGACACCTATCTGCAAACCCATGTAGCCGAGAACACCGACGAAGTGGCCTGGGTCAAGTCGCTATTCCCCCATGCGCGCAGCTACATGGATGTGTACGACCATTTCGGCATGCTGCGTCCGCGCTCCATGTATGCGCACTGCATCTGGCTGGACGACGGCGACCGCGCGCGCATGGCGCAGACACAATCGGCGGTGTCGATCTGCCCGACCTCCAACCTGTTCCTGGGCAGCGGACTGTTTGACTTCGAGCCCGCCGACGCGCAGAACGTCCCGCTGTCGCTGGCCACGGACGTGGGCGGCGGCACCTCCTTCTCCATGCTGCAGACCATGAACGAAGCCTACAAGGTGGCGCGCATGGGCGGGACCTATCTCCCGGCGCTGCGCATGTTTTACCTGGCCACCCTGGGCGGTGCGCGCGCGATGCAGCTGGAAGGCGTGATCGGCCATTTCGTGCCGGGCGCGGAGGCGGACTTCGTCGTGCTCGATCCCAAGGCCACGCCGCTGCTGGCGCGCCGCACGGAGCGCACCGACAGCCTGGAGGAACTGCTGTTCGCGCTCGCCATGCTGGGCGACGACCGCACCATCGCTGCAACGTACGCGGCTGGCCACGCCGTGCATCACCGGGACGCGTGACCCGGGCCACGGGCGGCAAAGCTGTGGTCCGATCAGGAGTGAACTAGGCGCGCAGGCGCGGGCGGACTTCGGCCCCTGCCGGCAGCGCGGCGGGCAGGCAACCCAGGCCGGCCAGCGTGGCATGCACCGCAATGTCCAGTGGCGTGCGCGGTTCGCCGCCCAGCACTTCCAGCAAACGGCTGTTATTCATGCGGACCGGCGTTTGCCACAGATAGCGCATCTCCACCAGCTCGCGGAACAACGGCACCAGCGGCGCAGCCAAGCGCATCAGCCACCACGGCATGCGGTTCACCTTGAGGTCCGGCAGCCCGGCGGCGCGGCGTATGGCTTCCACCATGCGCGTGCCGTCCGCGTCCCAGTGGCCGTCCATGTGGAAGCTGGCGAACGGCTCCAGCTTGTCCTCCAGTTCCACCAAACGCACCATGGTTTCGGCCACGTCGGGCAGATACGCCCATTGGTGGCCGACGCCGGGAGCGCCAGGGTAGCCGATGGAGCGCAGCGGCTGGCCCGGTTTGACCAAACCCTGTGCAAACCAGCTGTTGCCGGCGCGCGGGCCGAAGAAATCGCCGGCACGCACGATCAGGGTGCGCACGCCCTCTCGCGCCGCCGCCTTCAAGCGCGCTTCCAGCTCGGCGCGGATTGCCCCCTTGCGGGTCACCGGATGCTGGGCCGAGCCTTCCCGGATATCGGGAAAACTGTCCGGGCCATAGTTGTAGACCGTGCCCGGCAGCAGGATGCGGGCGCCGCTGGCACGGGCGGCGGCGATGGTGTTGTCTATCATGGGCAGCACCAGCTGGCCCCAGTTGCGGTAACCGGGCGGGTTGACCGCGTGCACGATCAGCTGGGCGCCACGCGCCGCGTTCACCACGTCGTCGCGGTGCATGGCGTCGCCCTGCATCCAGTGCAGGCCATCGCTGCCCTTGCTGGCCTGCGCCGGGGCGCGGTGCAGCGCCTTGACATGCCAGCCGCGCGCCACCAGCAGGCGCGCCACCTCGCCGCCCACGCCGCCCGTTGCGCCCAGTACCAAAGCCGTCTTTTTCATGTTTCGCTCCTATCCGTTGGTTGATGGAGCCAGTGTGCCTGCGGCCGAGCTAAAAGAAAATTACTGAAATCAGCATATCCGCTATACTATTTTGTATGAACCACACAGAACCGGATTGGGGTCTATACCGTACCTTCCTCGCCGTGATGGCGGAAGGATCGCTGTCAGGCGCGGCCAGGGCGCTGGGATTGACACAGCCCACCGTGGGGCGCCATATCGATGCGCTGGAACAGGGCTTGTCGCTGTCCCTGTTCACGCGCTCGCAAAATGGCTTCAGCCCGACCGAGGCCGCGTTCGCGCTGCAGTCGTACGCTCAAACGCTGGCCTCCACCTCGGCGGCGCTGTTGCGCGCGGCGTCCTCCATCGGACGCGGAGAGGGACAGGAGATCCAGGGCCGGGTGCGGATCACGGCGGCGGAGGTGGTCGGGGTCGAGGTACTGCCGCCCATCCTGGCCAGGCTGCACGAACAGCATCCAGGCATCGTGGTGGAGCTGGGCATTTCGAACCGCATCGAGAACCTGATACGGCGCGATGCCGACATCGCCATCCGCATGCAGCGGCCGGAGCAGGACGTGCTGATCGCCCGCCGCGTGGGCGTGATCGAACTGGGCCTGCATGCTCACCGTGATTACCTGAAACGGCGCGGCAAGCCGCGCAGCTGGGACGACCTGGCGGGCCACAGTCTGATCGGGGTCGAGCGCGAGAACGCTTTTACGCGCTCGATCAGCGCCCGGCTGGCTGGCGTGGCGCGCGCCCATATCGCCCTGCGCAGCGATAACGACCTGCTGCACCTGGGTGCGATACGCGCCGGGCTGGGACTGGGCATCTGCCAAGTTGGCGCGGCGCGGCGCTATCCCGGGGTGGAGCGGGTGCTGCCCGGCCTGCTCTCCATCGAGCTGGAAACCTGGATCGCCATGCACGAAAACCTGCGCAGCAATCCGGCCTGCAGCGCCACCTTCACCACTCTGGCCGAAGGCCTGGAAGACTACATCCGGGGCGCCGCAGCGCCGGAAGAACCCAGAAAAAAGGCATAAAAAAGCTCTCCACGGCGTTGCACCGGGAGAGCAAACAGCACAGCATCCCGGAGTTTGGAGGTTCCCGGGACCCGGCCTTCGAGAAGACTTCAGGCGGCCGCCGCCTCGTCCAGCGGCCAGATTTGGGCGATGCGCAGCAAATTGGTGCTGCCCGGCTGGCCGAAGGGCACCCCGGCCGTGATGGCGATCTGGTCGCCCGGCCGGCCGAATCCCTCGCGCAGCGCGGCCTGGCAGGCGGAATTGACCATGCGGTCCACATTGCGCACGTCCTGGCTCACGGTGGAATGCACGCCCCACACCACCGCCAGCCGCCGCGCCGTCAGCAAATTGGGCGTGATGCTGAGGATGGGCGCCGAGGGCCGCTCGCGCGCCGCCCGCAAACTGGTGTGGCCGGAGCTGGTGTAAGTCACGGTGGCCACCGCGCCCACGATGCTGGACACGTCGCGCAGCGCCGAGCAGATCGCATCGCCGCTGTTGGCCTGGGGCGGCGGATTCTGGGCGTCGATGATCTGGCGGTAAAGCGGGTCCTTTTCCACTTCCACGATGATGCGGCTCATGATGGACACCGCCTCCACCGGATACGCCCCGCTGGCCGATTCGGCCGACAGCATCACGGCGTCGGCGCCGTCGTAGATGGCGCTGGCGACGTCGGACGCCTCGGCGCGGGTCGGCACGGGCGAGGTGATCATCGATTCCAGCATCTGGGTGGCGATGATGACCGGCTTGCCCTGCTGGCGGCAGGCGCGCACGATGCGCTTCTGTGCGCCCGGCACCTGCTCCGGCGGTAGCTCCACGCCCAGGTCGCCGCGCGCCACCATCACCGAGTCCGACACGGCGACGATGTCATCGAGGGTATCCATGGCGGCGGGCTTCTCCAGCTTGGACATGATGGCTGCACGCTCGCCTATGATGGCGCGCGCCTGCAGCACATCCTCCGGCCGCTGCACGAAGGACAGCGCCACCCAGTCCGCCCCCATGGCCAGCGCGAACTCCAGGTCGCGCAAGTCCTTTTCCGTCAGCGACGGTATCGGCAGCACGGCGTCCGGCACGTTCACGCCCTTGCGGTCGGACAGGGCGCCGTTGTTCAGCACCCGGGTGCGGATGTGGCGGCCGTCGCTGTCCAGCACCGCCAGCTTGACCTTGCCGTCGTCCAGCAGCAGCGACTGGCCGCCCTTGATGGCCTCGAACAGCTCCGGGTGCGGCAGGCACACGCGCGTCTCGTCGCCCGGCGTCGGGTCGCGGTCCAGGGTGAAATCCTGGCCGGCGGACAGCGCGATTTTCCCGGACCGGAAGGTGCCGATGCGCAGCTTGGGGCCCTGCAGGTCGGCCAGGATGGCGATGGGACGGCCTACCTTGCGCTCAACCTCACGCACGATGTTGCAGCGCGCCTGGTGGTCCTGGTGCGTGCCGTGGCTGAAGTTGAAGCGAAATACATCGACACCCGCTTCGAACAAGGCCAGGATGGCCTCCTTGCTGCTGCTGGATGGTCCCAGCGTGGCCACGATCTTGGCCTGGCGTGTGCGCCTCATGTTGGTTTCCCCTACTCGTTTTTGGTTTGTTACAGTATCAGCACTGCGCGGAAGTCATTGACGTTGGTGCGCGTGGGGCCGCTGACCACCAGGTCGTCCAGCGCACTGAAGAAGCCGTAGCCATCGTTATTTTCCAGCAGCGTCCTGGCGCGCAGACCCTGGGCGGCGGCGCGCGCCAGTGAATCCGGGCCGTACAGCGCGCCGGCGTTGTCTTCCGAGCCGTCGATGCCGTCCGTGTCGCAGGCCACGGCGTGGATGTCGGGATGGCCGTCCAGCGCCACCGCAAGGCTGAGCAGGAATTCGGCGTTGCGCCCGCCTCGCCCGCTGCCGCGCACCGTCACCGTGGTTTCGCCGCCGGAGATGATGACGCAGGGTCGCTGGAAGGGCTGGCCGCGCGCCGCCACCTGCCTGGCCATGGCAGCGTGCACCAGCGCCACGTCGCGCGACTCGCCTTCGATGCCGTCGGACAGGATGTAGGGCGTGATGCCGGCCGCGCTGGCGTGCGCCGCCGCCGCTTCCAGCGCGTCCTGGGCGATGGCGATCACGTGGTGGCTGTTACGGGCGAAGATGGGGTCGCCCGGCTTGGGCGTTTCGCCGCGTCCCGACTCCAGGTATTCGCGCACGGAGCCCGGCACCTCGATGCCGTACTTGCGCAGCACGGCGATGGCGTCCTCGCAGGTGGTGGGATCGGGCAGCGTGGGGCCGCTGGCCACCACCGCCGGATCGTCGCCCGGCACGTCGGAAATCAGCAAGGTCACCACGCGCGCCGGCGCGCAGGCTTGCGCCAGGCGGCCGCCCTTGATGCCGGACAGGTGCTTGCGCACGCAGTTCATCTCGGAGATGGTGGCGCCGGACTTGAGCAGCGCGCGGTTCAGCGCTTGCTTCTGTTCCAGCGTGATGCCGGGCGCCGGCATGGATAGCAAGGCCGAGCCGCCGCCCGAGATCAGGCACAGCACCAGGTCGTTTTCGGCCAGGCCCTGTACCATCTGCAGCATGCGGGCGGCTGCCTTGCGGCCCGCTTCATCCGGTACCGGGTGGGCCGCCTCCACCACCTCGATGCGCTGGCAGTCGGCGCCGTGTTCGTAGCGCGTCACCACCAGGCCCGAGATGTCGCCCTTCCAGTGCTGCTCCACGGCGCGCGCCATGGCGGCGGCGCCCTTGCCCGCGCCGATGACCAGCGTGCGTCCGTTCCTGGGCGGCTCGGGCAGGAAGGCGGGCAGGCATTTGGCGGCGCTGACGGCGTCCACCGCGCTGCCATACAGGTCGAGTAAGAATTGGCGTGGATTGAAGGTGCTCATCCGGATGCTTTCGTATAAAAAGAATGTGGCGGCCGCTTAGGCTTGGGGAGTCGAAGCCGCCACATTGCGGTAACTGGTATATCTCGTTAAAAATGGTCAGGGCTACGCGCAGGCCAAGGCCGCGGCGACGACGACAGTGCGCTTGCACGGCAAGGAGCTGCAACGACGCCCTGGCCATTTTTTTATGCTTGGGCGATCTGGTGGTTGGACATGATCTCGATAGCCCGGCACAGCGCCGAGTGGTCCGAACCGCTCAGGCCATTGGCGGCGCAGGCATTCATCAGCTCCTGGGCCTGGGCCGTGTTCGGCAGCGACACGCCCATGGCCTTGGCGCCCTGCAGCGCCAGGTTCAAGTCCTTCTGGTGCAGCTCGATGCGGAAGCCGGGGTTGAAGGTACGCTTGACCATGCGCTCGCCGTGCACCTCCAGGATGCGCGAATTGGCGAAGCCGCCCATGAGCGCGGCGCGCACCTTGGCCGGATCGGCACCAGCCTTGGAGGCGAACAGCAGGGCCTCGGCCACGGCCTGGATGTTCAGCGCCACGATGATCTGGTTGGCCACCTTGGTGGTCTGGCCATCGCCATTGCCGCCCACCAGGGTGATGTTCTTGCCCATCAGTTCAAACAGCGGCTTGACGGTATTGAACGCGCCTTCCGGGCCGCCCACCATGATGGTCAGCGAGGCCGCCTTGGCGCCCACTTCGCCGCCGGACACGGGCGCGTCCAGGTAGTCGCAGCCCAGGGCGTTGATCTTCTTGGCGAATTTCTTGGTTTCGATGGGCGAGATGGAGCTCATGTCCACCACGATGGTGCCCGCGCGCAGGCCTTCGGCCACGCCCTTCTCGCCGAACAGCACCGCTTCCACGTGCGGCGTATCCGGCACCATGATGATGATGATGTCGGCCCGCATGGCCACTTCGGCGGCCGAGGTGCACACGGTGGCGCCGCCTTCGATCAGCGAATACGGCGGGTTCTTGACGTCGTGCAGATACAGCTTGTGGCCGCCGTTCAGCAGGTGCTGCGCCATCGGGGCGCCCATGATACCCAGACCGATAAATCCAACTCGCGACATGATGATTTCCTTTTATGGTGTTGAAGGGATACGCTTGCGGCCACCGCTCGCCGGCGGCCGGCACGGCTCTTCTTTACAGTCCGTGTTCCGCACGCCAGCCCAGTCCATCCCTGGTCGTGGTGCGGGGCTTGTATTCGCAGCCCACGTAGCCGTCATAGCCGAAGGCGTCCAGCTGCGCAAACAGGAAGCGGTAGTTGATCTCGCCCGTGCCCGGTTCGTTGCGGCCCGGATTGTCTGCCAGCTGCACATGCTTGATCAGCGGCAGGTTGGCCTTGATGGTGTTGCTCAGCTCTCCCTCCATGCGCTGCATGTGGTAGATGTCGTACTGGATGAACAGGTTGTCCGAGCCGGTTTCCTCGATGATGCGCACGGCCTGGCTGGTGCGCGACAGGAAGAAGCCCGGAATATCGTAGGTGTTGATCGGTTCGATCAGCAACCGTATGCCGTGCTCCTTGAGCGCCGCCGCAGCGAAGCCCAGGTTGGCGACCACGGTGCGGTGCGCCGCGTCCTGGCTGACGCCGGGCGGCACGATACCGACCAGGCAGTTCAGCTGCGTCACGCCCAGCTGTTTAGCGTAGCTGATGGCGGTCTGCACCCCAGCGCGGAACTCGTCTACCCGGTCCGGATGGCAGGCGATGCCACGCTCGCCGGCGTCCCAGTTCCCGGCCGGGAGGTTATGCAGCACCAGTTCCAGCTTGTGGGCCTGCAGGCGTTCGGCCAGTTCCCGCGCTTCATACGGATACGGGAACAGGAATTCCACTGCCGTGAAGCCCGCTTCCGCGGCCGCCGCGAAGCGGTCCAGGAAAGGAAGTTCGGTAAACAGCATGGTCAGATTGGCGGCTAATTTGGTCATGTTCTTGTCCCTTTCTCAATCGAGCATCTCGGTGAGCGCGGTCGGCGCGTCGCCCGGCTTGGTGGCCAGTTCTTCGAATTCGTTGATCTTGTCGATGTCGGTGCCCATGGCGATGTTGGTCACACGCTCCAGTATCACTTCCACCACCACCGGCACGCGGAACTTGGCCATCAGGTCCTGGGCTTGCTGGAACGCGGCCGGCAGGTCGGCGGCGTCGTGCACGCGGATCGCCTTGCAGCCCAGGCCTTCCACCACCGCGATGTGGTCGACGCCGTAGCCGTTCAGCTCCGGCGCATTCACGTTCTCGAACGAGAGGGAGACGCAGAAGTCCATGTCGAAGGCGCGCTGCGCCTGGCGGATCAGGCCCAGGTAGGAGTTATTCACCACCACGTGCAGGTAGGGCAGTTTGAACTGCGCACCCACGGCCAGCTCCTCGATCATGAACTGGAAGTCGTAGTCGCCGGAGATGGCCACCACCTTGCGCTGCGGGTCGGCCGCCACCACGCCCAGCGCGGCCGGGATGGTCCAGCCCAGCGGGCCGGCCTGGCCGCAGTTGATCCAGTTGCGCGGCTGGTACACGTGCAGGAACTGGGCGGCGGCGATCTGCGACAGGCCGATGGTGCTGACGTAGCAGGTCTCGCGGCCGAAAGCCTTGTTCATTTCCTCGTACACGCGCTGCGGCTTGACCGGCACCTGCTCGAAGTGGGTCTTGCGGTGCATGGTGCGCTTGCGTTCCAGGCATTGCGCTGCCCAGGCCGAGCGGTCCTTGAGCTTGCCGGCGGCCTTCCACTCCGTGGCCACCTCGACCAGCAGCTTGAGCGCGGCGCCGGCGTCGGACACGATCCCGAAGTCGGGACCGAACACGCGGCCGATCTGGGTCGGTTCGATATCGATGTGGACAAACTTGCGGTCCTTGGTGAACACTTCGATGGTGCCCGTATGGCGGTTGGCCCAGCGGTTGCCTATGCCCATGACGAAGTCAGAAGCCAGCAGCGTGGCGTTGCCATAACGGTGGCTGGTCTGCAGGCCGACCATGCCGGCCATGAGCTTGTGATCGTCGGGGATGGAACCCCAGGCCATCAGGGTCGGAATCACCGGCACCCCGGTGAGTTCCGCGAACTGCACCAGCAGTTCGGAGGCGTTGGCGTTGATGACGCCGCCGCCGGCCGTGATCAAGGGGTGCTCGGCCTCGTTCAGCATGGCCAGCGCCTTTTCGATCTGAGCGCGGGACGCCTTCGGCTTGTAGGCTTCCAGCGGCTGATAGGTATCGGCGTCGAATTCGATTTCCGCCACCTGCACGTCGAACGGCAGGTCGATCAGCACCGGGCCGGGACGGCCCGAGCGCATGATGTGGAAAGCCTGCTGGAACACCTGCGGCACCAGGGCCGGCTCGCGCACGGTCACGGCCCACTTGGTCACAGGCTTGGCGATGGATTCGATATCGACCGCCTGGAAATCCTCCTTGTACAGGCGGGCGCGCGGGGCCTGGCCGGTAATGCAGAGGATGGGTATGGAATCGGCCTGGGCGGAATACAGGCCGGTGATCATGTCGGTGCCAGCCGGGCCGGAGGTGCCGATGCAGATGCCGATATTGCCCGGTTTGGCGCGGGTGTAGCCCTCGGCCATGTGCGAGGCGCCCTCCACGTGGCGCGCCAGGATGTGCTTGGCGCTGCCCTGTTTCTTCAACGCGGCGTAAAACGGATTGATGGCGGCCCCGGGGACGCCGAACACCTGGTTCACGCCCTCTTTCTCCAAAACGATTGCCGCTGCCTGCGCTGCTGTCATGCGTGCCATGCTGGTCTCCCTGATTCGATGGTGGCGATGTGATGCTTGCATCGTAGCGGGATAGGGGAAGCTTGATAAGAACACAAAATATCGTTTTATTCGGTACTGAAAATACGGAATATGTGTGGTTTAATCTTATCCATGGACAAACTCACCCAAATCGAAGCCTTTGTGGACGTGGCCGAGAAAGGCAGCCTGGTCCGCGCCGCCCTGGGACAGCACATCACGCCCGTGATGCTGGGACGCCGCATCGACGCGCTGGAGAAGCGCCTGGGCGTGAAGCTGATGCACCGCACCACGCGGCATCTGACGCTCACCGAGCAAGGCACGCTGTACCTCGACCATTGCCGCAAAATCCTCGCGGATCTGGGCCATGCGGACCGCATGGTGTCGGAAGGCCGCCATCGCGCCACCGGCCACCTGATCGTGTCGGCTCCGGCCGCCTTCGGCCGCAAGCACGTTGCGCCGCACGCGGCGGGCTTCGTGCGCGCCCATCCGGACGTGCAGATTTCATTCAACCTGACCGACCGCGTGGTGGACCTGGTGCGGGACGGCTACGACGTGGGCATACGCATAGGCGGCGCCATCGATCCCAGCTTCGTGGCGGTCAAGCTGGCCAGCAACCGGCGCGTGGTGTGCGGCACGCCGGAATACTTCGAGCGCAACGGCATCCCGCGCACGCTGGACGACCTGGCGCACCACAACTGCCTCGCTTTCAACCTGCAAGGCGGACAGCAGCGCGGCTGGTACTTCCAGGACCAGGGCAAACAGGTGACGATACGGGTGGAAGGAAATTTGAACTGCAACGACGGCGAATTGCTGCACCGCTGGGCCACCGAGGGGCTGGGGCTGGCCTGGCGCTCGTCGTGGGAAATCCAGGCGCAGCTGGCGTCCGGCGAGCTGATCACGGTGCTGGACGACTACGCGCTGCCGCAATACGACATCATGGCGGTGTATCCTCAGCAGCGCCACCTGCCGGCCAAGGTGCGCTTCTTCATCGATATGCTGAAGGATATCTACAGCAAGCCGGCCTACTGGCTGAATGCCTAGCGGCTGGCCATTGCCACCTGGCGGCGCAGGCCGTCCTGCATCACCATGGTGCTGCGCGCGGCCTGCAGGGTGGCGGCATCCAGGCTGACCGCGCGTTTGGGAACGGGGCGCGGCAGGCTGGCCCACGGGCTGCGCACGTCGCGCACGGCGATGGACAGATCGTTGCCGTGGATGCGTTCACCGCTGCTGCTCAATTGTGGTTCGCCAGTGGCCAGCGTGACGCCTTCCCGCGCGGCGCCTTCCCGCGCGGCGCCTTCCCGCGCGGCGCTTTCCTGCGTGGCGCCTTCCCGCGCCGGGCTTTCCTGCACGGCGCCGGACTGCAGGCCGGATGCGCCAAGCGGCGTGGCATTCGGACCGGCGCACGGCGCATCGGTGAAGGTCACACGGCCTGCGGCGTCCACGCATTTGTTGATATCGGCATTGGCGCCTGCGGCGCAGGCCAGCAGCGCGCCAGCCATCAGCAGTTGATAGGTTTTCATCATGCAGCCCTCCCCTGTGGATGGCTAGATGATGCGGCGCGCGCGGCCCGGGTTCTGTGCGGATGTTCACCAACCCGTGTAGGCGGGGAACCCGTTTCAAAGTGTAAGCGTGCGGGGCAGGCGTTATCGTGAAGGTTACAATATCGTTTCCACAGTAACGAAACGGCCCAGTTTTTTGCCCATGCGGATGAAATCCCTCACCATGCTGGCGGCGGCCCTTGCCCTCGCCCACCCGGCGGTCCACGCCGATTCCATCGAACCCACCAACGCCCACGGCTGGAACACGTCCGCTGAACTGGGCGCCATCACCACTTCCGGCAACACGGTCGGTACTTCCGTCACCGGCAAGATCGACGCCAAGCAGGAACTCCCCGACTGGAGCAACGAATACATCCTGGCCGGTTACTTCAAGGACGAGGAAGTCACCCTGGACGATGGCGAAAAAACCCGCGAGCGGTCGGCCCAGCGCTATTCGGCATCGGCCAAGGCCGCGTTCAAGCTGCTGCAGCCGGGCGACAAGCTGTTTGGCCTGGTCACCCACGTGGACGACCGCTTCGGCGCCTACACCCGCTACTCCACCGTGGGCGTCGGTTATGGCACCCAATGGTACAAGACCGACACCCGTTCGCTGGACGTGGAGCTGGGCCCCGGCTACTTCCATGGCGCCCGTCCTGCAGGCGAAATCGAAAGCGGCATGACCATACGCGGCGCCGCCAACCTGAAATGGAAGCTCAGCGACAGCGCGCTGTTCACCCAGAACGTGAGCGTGGAACGGGGCACCTCCAACATCCACTCGCTGGCCGAGACGGCGGTACGCACCAAGATCAACAGCACCATGCAGATGAAGGCCGCCTTCAGCGCCCGCAACGACACCAACGTCCCTGCCGACAAGAAGAACACGGATACCCAGACTTCCGTGACCCTGGTCTACTCGTTCTGAACCGCGGCGCTCCCTCAGCGCCCATTCAGCACCCACGCGGCGCTGTCCAAAGCGGTGGCATTTTGCTATAGTCGGCCCGCGCGCCGCGCATCATGGCGGCGCGGCCCTTTCACCGCACTTTCTGGATTCCGCCATGACCACCACACCCCGCACTTTCGGTACGCCGCTCTCTCCCAACGCCACCAGGGTCATGCTGCTGGGATCAGGAGAACTGGGCAAGGAAGTCATCATCGCGCTGCAGCGCCTGGGCGTGGAAGTGATTGCCGTGGACCGCTACCCGAACGCGCCGGGCCACCAGGTCGCACACCGCGCCCACGTCATCAGCATGACGGACGGCGCCGCACTGGCTGCGCTCATCGAGCAGGAGAAACCCGACCTGATCGTGCCCGAGATCGAAGCCATCGCCACCGATACCCTGGCTGCGCTGGAGCAGGCGGGCAAGATCACCTGCATCCCCACCGCGCGTGCGGCCCAGCTGACCATGAACCGGGAAGGCATACGCCGCCTGGCCGCCGAGACACTGGGCCTGGCCACCTCGCCCTACCGCTTCGCCAGCAGCCTGGAAGAACTGCAGGCCGCCTGCGCCGAGATCGGCTTCCCCTGCGTGGTCAAGCCTGTCATGTCCTCCTCCGGCAAGGGCCAGTCCAAGCTGGATGGCGCGCATGAAGTGCAAGCGGCCTGGGACTACGCCGCCGCCGGCAGCCGGGTCGATTCCGGGCGCGTGATCGTGGAAGGCTTTATCAACTTCGACTATGAAATCACCCTGCTGACGGTGCGCTCCATCGACGCCGACGGCCAGGTACAAACCCAGTTCTGCGAGCCGGTCGGCCACGTGCAGGTCAAGGGCGACTACGTGGAATCGTGGCAGCCTTGCCGCATGCATCCGCTGGCGCTGGAACGGGCCCAGGACATCGCCCGCAAGGTCACCGGCGACCTGGGCGGCCTGGGCCTGTTCGGGGTCGAGCTGTTCGTCAAGGACGAGATGGTGTGGTTCTCCGAAGTGAGCCCCCGTCCGCACGATACCGGCATGGTGACCATGGCGACCCAGGTGCAAAGCGAATTTGAGCTGCACGCCAAGGCCATCCTGGGCCTGCCGGTCAACGTGGCGCTCAAGTCCCCGGGCGCCTCGGCTGTGATCTACGGCCAGCACGAGGCGGCCGGCATCGCCTTCGAAGGGGTGGCGCACGCGCTGCAAGTGCCCGGCAGCGATATCCGCCTGTTCGGCAAGCCGGAATCGTTCGAGCGCCGGCGCATGGGCGTGGCCCTGGCCACCGCCGATGATGTGGAAACGGCACGCGAGCGCGCCAAGGAAGCTGCCTCGCGCGTCAAACCCGTGCTTCCACGATAAGCCGCTTTCGGTTCCGCAGGTGCGGCATCCGATACCGAGACTACAAGGAGACTTGGTGTGAGCACAGCTACTGAACATCCCACCGTCAGCGCATGGCTGGCCAAGGCCAACAAGTGGCAGGACGAATATACACGCCTGCGCGCAATTGCCTTGTCCAGCGGGCTGACCGAAGACTTCAAGTGGGGCAATCCTTGCTACACGCTGGACGGCCAGAACGTGGTCCTGATCCACGGCTTCAAGGAATATTGCGCCTTCCTTTTCTTCAAGGGTGCGCTGATGCAGGATCCCAAGGGTATCCTGATCCAGCAGACCGCCAACGTGCAATCGGCGCGCCAGGTGCGCTTCACCAGCGCGCAGCAGATCGACGGACTGAAAAAGACGCTGAAGGCTTACATCAAGGATGCCATCCAGGTCGAGCAGTCGGGCGCCAAGGTGGAATTCAAGAAGACCACGGAATTCACAGTACCGGAAGAATTCCAGAGCCGGCTGGATGAGGACCTGGCGCTGCGTGACGCTTTCCAGGCCCTGACGCCGGGTAGGCAGCGCGCCTATCTGCTGCACTTCTCGTCGGCCAAGCAGTCCAGCACCCGCGTGGCCCGCATCGAGAAAAGCATACCCATGATTTTTGCAGGAAAAGGTTTGAATGACTAAGGTGTTGGACCGGCTGCCGCCGCGCCGGGCGGTGTTTTCCGCCGAAGAAGCGGAGGCCCAGCGGGAGGAACGCGAGCGCAAGGAGGCCCATATACGCGGCGTGGACTCCATCCCCGCCATGCGCGAGGCCATCAAGCAGGCCAGCCGCCGCGCGCCTGTCATCACCGAGGTGCCGCGCCTGCGCAAGCCCGATGCGGCAGCCTTCCGCCGGCAAGCCGCCATCGGCTTGCCCTTCCTGATTGACGGCATCGTCCAGCGCTGGCCGCTTGCTGCGCTGCCGCCGTCCATCCTGCGCGAGCAATACGGCCACATGCCGGTGCGGGCGCGCGTGGGCGACTACATCAACACCGCTTTCGCCGCCGACCGCGCCATGCAGGACATGGCGATGGCCGAGTATCTGGACCTGGTCGATACCTGGAGCGCCCCGCTGCCGCCCTATCTCGGCAACCTGGAGCTGCGCGAGCTGAACAGCCTGTGCCATTGGCCCGGCTACTTCGGGAAAATGGGCCCGGCGCGCTTCTGGGTCGGCCCGGAAGGCACCTGCACCCCGCTGCACTGCGACTACGACGACAATATCTTCGCGCAAGTCTGGGGCACCAAGCGCATCTGGTTGGCGCCCGCGCACCATGATGAATACCTGTACACCTGGCAGGCCAACTCGCTGCTGTACGGGTCACATTTCAATCCTGAGGCGCCGGACTACGACAAGTATCCGCTGGCGCGCCAGGCGGCGCTGATCGAATGCGTGGTCCAGCCGGGGGATATGCTGTATGTGCCGGCCGGGTGGTACCATCAGGTCAACGCACTGACATTTTCACTGTCGTCCAACCGCTGGGCCAGGAGCGTGCCGTTTGCCCTGGCCGGAAAATAGGGGAGCGGCATGCGGCTCTCCCTCCAGGCTACCGCGTTGCTGGCCTGTTTGTGGAAGTGATTCACGCTGCGCTGGAAGCGGATACATCTCGCAGGGTTCTTCTACGAGCCGGGATTGGAGGCGCTGGCACGGCCGTATTCCCGCGCCGCGATCTATCTGTCCGCGCTGGGCGTCGTGATGCATGAGTTTACTGCGTTCAACAAGCGAAACTGACAGTTCGCCCCCTGAAATCAACCGCATATCGCATGAAGGCCCGCTGTTGGGGCGGCATGGATTATCTTCATGAATCCGACTACCCCCCCCCAGGAGACCTCATGACGCGCTTGTTCATCACCGCTTTGCTCGCCGCCACCGTACACGGCCCCGTCCTCGCCGGCCCGGACTTTTCACCGGGCGCATACAAGCTGCAGCGGGGGACCAGCAACGAGGCGATGGTGCTCGGCACCCCACATCTCTCCGGATTGCCCAAGTCTTTTGATACTGCCAACCTCGGACTGCTGCTGGACCGGCTGGCGGAATGGCGGCCACAGGCAATCGCCATCGAGGCCTTGTCCGGCATGCAGTGCGCTTACCTACGGTCCTATCCACAGCGCTACCGCGATTCCATAGCGCCGTATTGCTGGGATCCCGCGCCCGCGACGTCTGCGACCGGGCTGGAGGTCCCGGCCGCCAACGCCAGGGCCGCCGAGCTGCTGGCGGCGTGGCCGGCATCGCCCTCGCCTGCCCAGCGGCGCACGCTGGCCTCGGTGTTCCTGGCCGCTGGAGAGCCCAGTTCCGCGCTGGTACAGTGGCTGCGCCTGCCGGAATCCGAGCGCCACGCCGGCGACGGCTTGAATGACAGCCTGGTCGCCGTGCTGGAAAAACTACGCCAGCGCCGCAACGAAGACAACCTGGTGGCGGCGCCGCTGGCCGCCAGTCTGGGGCTGGAGCGCGTCTACCCCATGGACGATCACACCTCCGACGCAGCCAGCGCGGACGAGAAAGCGGCCGGTGAGGCCATCATGAAGGCCTGGGACAACCCGTACACGGCGGCACGCCGCAAGCAGGATGATGAATTGCGCAGCAGCCTGACCAGTCCAGCCAGCGTGGTCGCCATGTACCGCGCCTACAATGCGCGCGGCACGGCCGAGCAAGCCTTCCACAGCGACTTCGGCGCCGCGCTGGAGGAGCCCTCCCCGCAGCGCTACGGACGCAGCTACGTCGCCTACTGGGAGGTGCGCAACCTGCGCATGGCGGCCAACATCCGCGAGGTGATGCTGGACCGCCCCGGCATCCGCACCCTGGTCATCGTGGGCGCTTCCCATAAGGGGTATCTGGAAGCGTATCTCGACCAAATGCATGACGTGCGCATCGTGAGCACAGAGCAGGTGCTGCGCTGATACAAGCCCGACTCGCCAATTGTATCCGGCTCTGAAGAAAGCATCGCGGTCGCGGTGTCACCAACACATGTTAATTGACACAGGGGGAAGCGGAGACATATAAATATCAGAACTGATGCGGCGCAAGCGGCTTGGCCGGATCGAAGGAAACCAGGTTTCCTTCGATCCACGAAGCAACGTCGGTGACCGCCATGCCGCGCCGGCTGTTGAACGTCGCATTCTTGTCCCAAGCGACACCGCGTCCCTGGGCAAATGCGGCACGGTACTTGCGCATCATCTTGCCCGGCTCGCGTTCCAGCTCGGCCAGCAAATACTCCTCGCTCCATTCCGAACGCCGAAACGGACGGCCCAGGCCCGATTCCAGCTTATCGGCGACTTCTCCATACGTCACGGTGTCGCCGGCCAGATAGATGATCTCATTGCGGATGCGAGGCATTGCAAACATGACCTCCGCGGTCAGCGCGCCGATATCGTCAGGAGTCGTCAGCGTCACAGCGGTGTCGAGGCTGCCCAGTGCATGGACTGCGTCGTTTTGCAGGTCTACCACACCGAATTCGGGCTCGAACAGATAGCTCATGAACATGCCCGTAGAGATGATCACCCATTCGGTCTGATGCTGGCTTCGCAACAAGTCCCGCACGTCCAATTGCGCGTCGAATACGTCTTGTGGGCTGCCGCGACCGATGACGTCGAAATCGACCCCGAACTGCCACGGAAAATACCTGGGGATTCGAGCCTGCAGGGCAGCGTGGGCCAGTTTCATGGGCGTGTCGATGCCGGCCGCATAACCGGCGCAGCCGACGACGGTGTCGTATTGTGCAAACACGGCAGCCAGCTCGTCAACCGAGCTCTTCACCAGGTCGCCTGTCACTATCCCCAGATCCCGAAGCTCGGCGATAGTGCGCCGCTTGTCCTGGGCCTTGGACTCGACGGTACTGGCGCGCAGCAGGACGCTGATCCTCACGCCGTCCATGCCCCTGGCGCGGCGCGCCAGACTGCGCAGCACCGGCAATCCGAGTTCCCCGGCGCCGAGCACGAGAATGTTACGGGACGGTGTGTCAGGTTCGGCCTCGTTCATCGATGCCGGGACTCGCGGTGCTTGGACTTGATTGGACATGGTTGAGTTCTCCTTGTGGTGTGATATCTGCACTGTAGCGACCGGACCTGTGCGAAAAAAGTAGCCGCCAAGGTTTTCAACATACCGAAAAGGCGAATAATCATGGGTTATAGTGCGGTTTTTGTATCGCTATGAGGACTATTCATGGACCGCGTACAAGCAATGCAGGTATTTATACGCGTGGTCGAAAGCAGGAGTTTTGTACGCGCGGCGGAGACCCTGGGCTTGCCGGCGTCATCAGTGACCGGCCTGATCAAGAGGCTGGAACAGCATTTGCAGACCCGTTTGCTCAACCGTTCCACCAGGAACCTCAGCTTTACACCGGAGGGTGAGCGCTACTTTTACCGCTGCCGCGAAATTCTTGAATTGATAGACGATACGGAATCCGGCCTGCGCGGCGCCGGTGAGCGCCCACAGGGAAGACTGAGGGTGGATGTACCCGGAGGCATAGCCCATGGCATCATCCTTTCCCGACTGGAACAATTCCAGAAACGTTATCCCGGCATCTATCTGATGATCGGCATAAACGACCGCCAGGTGGACCTGGTACAGGATGGCGTGGATTGCGTGATCCGTACTGGGAGCCTGAATGACTCCACGCTGGTGGCGCGCCGCTTGGGCGAGTTGCGCTGGATCACCTGTGCGGCGCCATCTTACCTGGAAGACATGGGAATTCCTGCGGATCTGGCGGATTTGCAGCGTCACCGGGCGGTTCATTACTTTTCCAGCAACACGCGGCGAGGTGGCGAACTGCATTTTCTGGATGCTGGAAGCAGCGTCAGCGTTCCTGTGCACGGTACGGTTGCAGTCAACGAAACCGGGCTGTACATCAAGCTAGGGATCCGAGGGCTGGGCCTCATGCAGCTGGCCGAAATACTGGTAGCGGACCAGCTGCGCACCGGCACATTGGTCGAGGTGCTTGCGCACATGCGCCCTGCACCCGTGCCGGTATCACTGGTCTACCCGCATCACCGTTTTCTCTCACCGGCCATGCGGGCCTTCGCCGATTGGACAGCCGAGTTGTTCAACAATGCCGGCGCGGGCGCAAGCCGGCGCTGACCGGGCAGGCCGCCTACATCTGTTTGAACAACTCCACGTAATTCCGGCTCACCACCAGCTCATCCTTGCGGCCCTTGAGGCGCACCATGAGGCGGCCGCGGAAATCGTGGCGGGTACCGGCGATGTGGCGGGCGGCGACGATCACGCTGCGGTGGATTTGCCAGAACTCGTCCGGGTCCAGCTGTTCGCGCAGCTTGCTGAGCGGGGTGCGTATCAGGCTTTCGCCATCGGCCAGGAACACGCTGGTATATTTGTCGTTGCTCTCGAAGTAGATCACTTCTTCGATGGGGATCAGGCGCACCTCTTCGCCGTGGGCGGCGCGTATCCAGCGCAGCGGTGCGACCGGCGGCGGGACCGCAGGGGCCGCAGGGGCGGCAGGGGCGGCGGCGGCCAGCGCCTGCGGCGCTACGCCCAGCTGCTGCAGCAGCGCCTGCAGCACCGGGGCCGAAATGGCCGGCGCCGCAGGCGCTGCAGCGGCGCCCTGCGCCGCACGCGCCGCCAGCGCCTTTTTCAGCTTGTCCACCGTGCGCGCCAGCCGCTCCTGGGTGGCCGGCTTGAGCAGGTAATCGACTGCCGAATGTTCGAACGCGTCCACCGCATACTGGTCGTGCGCCGTGACGAATACGATCTGCGGCGGATGCTCGCCACCCACCAGCTTTGCCGCCACATCGAGCCCGGTAAGGCCGGGCATGCTGATGTCCAGGAAGGCCACGTCCGGCGCTTCCTCGTCAATCAGGCGCAAGGCGTCCAGGCCGTTGGCGGCGCGGGCGACGATGCGCAATTCGGGCCAGGCGGTTTTCAGCTGGGTTTCCAGGTAGTCGCGCAGATGGGCTTCGTCATCTGCGATCAGGGCGCGTACGGGTTCGATGTTGGTACCTCGTTCAAGGGCAGCAGCAGACGCACGATCATGCCGCTGGGTTGATTTTCCAGCAATTGTACTTGAGCCGCGCCGCCATACAAACTGGCCAGCCGTTCGCGGAGGTTGCTGAGGCCGACGCCGCCGCCCGGCTTGGCGGATTTGACCGGCGCCCCGTCCAGGCCGACGCCGGTGTCGCTGACCTCGATGCGCAGCCGGCTGTCCTGCCGGCCCACCGTCAGCGCCACCTCGCCGCCCTCCACCTTGGGCTCCAGGCCATGGGCGATGGCGTTTTCCACGATGGGCTGCAGCAGCATGGGCGCGATGGGGACCTGGCGCAGCTCGTCCGGCAGCTCGATGCGGTAGCGCAGGCGATCACCCATGCGCACCGCCAGCACGTCCAGGTAGGCCGCGATCAGGCGCGCTTCGGCGCCCAGGGTCGAGCGCTCCTCGCGGCTGGCGGCCAGGCTGGCGCGCAGGTAGGCAATGAAGCGCTCCAGCATGTGCTGGGCGCGCTCCGGCTGCGGACCGATCAGGCTCAGGACATTGGCCAGGGTGTTGTACAGGAAGTGCGGCTCGATCTGGGCCTGGAGCGCGCGCAAGCGGGCTTCGGACAACAGGGCGGCAGTGACGGCGGCCTGCTCCTTTCCGCGCGCTTCCAGGATTTCGCGGGCGATGCGGTGCTCGCTGGCCACGTGCACCAGGGTCATGAACAGGCCGATACCGACCGCGAACAGCAGGGTCACGGTCAGCGCGCCCGAGTTCTGCAGGATGGCCAGCGGGCTGCGGCCGCGCAGGATGGCGGTGCCCAGCACGATGCCCAGCACCACCGAGACGGCCACCAGTACCGCTCCATACAGCCGCCGCTGCCTGCCGCTGGCCTGGCGCGGCCGGCTGCGCAGCACGCGGTTGAGCAGCACCGAACCGCCGTGGATCAGGAAGCCGATCAGGTTGGAGATCAGCAGCATCGGTATCCAGTGCGGCAGGAAGCCCTGGTGGCTGCGGTCGGTCAGCATGCTGGCCAGGGCCAGCATCACGGACACGCCGGTGCTCCACAGCGCCGTGTACAGCACATTGCGCATGCGCGACGGCCGCCAGCGCCGGAACAGGGGGATGGTGTCCAGCGGATGCCAGAGCAAGGCGGTGCCATCCGGGTCGAGTTCCAGCTGCGGGTCCAGGCTGTCGCGCTTCATGCTGTGGGTTCCTTTGATTCTGTTTACTTAGGCAGGCAGGAAGTTACCATGAAAGCAAACCGGCGAGCGATATGGCAGCCGCGCCAGCGCCACCGGACCGGCCGCCACCCGGGCCGCATCGAACACGGTCAGCACGGTGCGGTCCTTCCTGGTGTCCTGCGCCACGCCGACCAGGTAGCCGTCGGTTTCCGAGCGGGCGCCACGGCGCGGCACCAGCACATGCTCCTCCACGCGCCAGCCGGCGCCGAAGCGGTAGCTGTCCACCTTGCCGCTGTCGGTGTCGATCAGGTTCACGCTGTTGAGGGTGAAGTCCGGGCTGTCGGCGCTCTGGCCCAGCACCAGCAACTTGCGGTGGCGGGCCGCGATCACCTGCGGCGCCACGCGCGGGAACTCGCTGACGCCCAGCATGCGCGCTTCGCGCGCCTGGCCGTTCTTGAAATCCAGGGTGATCTGCACCGTGGCGCTGCGGCTGGCAAGGTTGGCGCGGACTTCGCCGTGCATGGGCAGGCCCGCTTCGCGCAGGGCGTCGCCTTCATGCAGCACGGCGTCCAGGCGCAGGCTGTCGCCATCGTCCCAGGCGTTCCCCAGATGGAAGCCGACGCGCGGCGCCAGTTCAAAGACCTGGCGCACTTCCAGCGTATCCTTGGCCACCACCACGGCCCGCAGCGGGCGCGCTTGCGGTCCCGCCCCGGCCCAGAGATGGCGCTCGGCGAAGGCCAGCGCGCTATCGGGCGAGAAGTCGTAGGGCGGCACCAGGAACACCAGGTGGCGGGCGCTGACCACGAAGTCATGCACCATGTTCAGCTGCGGCACCTGGACCACATTCACCCGGCGCACCGCACCGCTGGCGTCCAGCTGGTACAGTGCCAGGCGGTTGGCGCCCGGCAGGATGCCGAAATTCCACAGCTGTCCGTCCGGATCGACCTTGGGGTGGGCCGAGAACGGCATGGATTTCATGTCCTCGCGCCAGGTCTTGAGACCGCGCGTTTCCAGCGTCACCGGATCGAGCTCGGTGGCCGAGCCGCCTTCCCACAGGGCGTACACGCCGCCGGCGAACGGCAGCAGGTTGGTGTTGGCGGTATTGATGGTGTCGTTGTTCTTGACCGGCTTGCGGTTGATGGCGGTGCCGAAGGCCGGGTACAGGAAGCGTCCGGCCTCGCTCTCCTCGATGAACTTCTGGGTGCGCACGAAGCGGCCCCGGTGGCTGACCTTGCCGCCGGCGATCTGCCAGCGCTGGGCGTAGCCGTCGCCATCGAACCAGTGGTGCAGGCGCTCGCCGTCGCGCTCGAAGCGCCCCGGCCCGTTGCGGAAATAGACCCCATTCAGGTCGCGCGGCAGTTGCCCGCTGACGACGGCCTCGCCGGACTGGTCGCCCTCGACGCCGGCAAAGGCCGACAGTTCGGGGTGGCGCCCCAGGGCCTCGTGGAAGCGGCGGTAGGTGTCGCTGTCGGCCAGGGCGGAGCCGGAGGCCAGGCCGAGGGCGGCCAGGCTGGCGGAACGGGTCAGGAACAGGCGGCGGTCCATGTCGGCTCTCCTTATTTCAGGTTGATGCTGGTGGCCAGGCCGTCGGCCGGCACGGTGATGCGGGCCTGCTCGAAGCTGGGCGGGCCCATCTTGCCCAGGGCGTTGTTGCTGAAACCGTAGTCCTCCACCGGCATGCCCATCATGTTGGCGTCCATCTTGCCGTTGCCGTTGGCGTCGTGCAGGACCACCAAGGCGTAGTCGCCCGGCGCCAGGTCCTTGACCACCACGCTGCTGCTGCCGGCCACCGCCGGGACCACCATGCCGGCCACGGGCTTGCGCTGGAAGGTCTCGGCCGAGTTGAACACGGCCACGCGCAGCTGGCCGTCGGCGCTTTTCACATTGTCGATACGGATGGTGAGGTCGGCGGCCTGGGCCAGGCCGGCGCCGGCCAGGGCGCCCAGGAAGATGGCCAGTGTCAGTGCTTTCATGTTCGGTCTCCGCTAAGTGGTGGTTGATGGGTGTACTGTAGCGGCCGGCGGCGGGCCAGGGCCGGCCGTGCGACGAATTGCACGCGGGTGGCGCGAAACGCAGCCAGTCGGCGCGAAATGCCGTGCAAAGCGGAATGCAAGCCACACGCCGCCCGCTCCGCCCTGTGGCGCGCCCGACACGTCCGCCATGCGCGCACGGCGCCACCCGCACCGATTTGGGCTATAGTTTTACTTGACGACAACAATGAGACGCAGCCATGGCGGTAGGCACGGATACCGATCTGCATACAGCCGCGGCGCGGCCCCGGCGGCTACAACACGATGCCTGGGCCAGGCTCGCGCCGCCGCCCCGCCTGCGTAACGGCGCCCTGCCGCGCGCCATTCTGCTGCTGGCGCTGTGCTATTTTGCGGTGGCCCGCGCCAGCCTGCTGCTGGCTTTCGCCCAAAGCAACGCCACCCCGGTATGGCCGCCTTCCGGCATCGCGCTGGCCGCGGTGCTGATGCTGGGCCCCCCCGTATGGCCGGGCATCCTGCTGGGCGCCCTGGCCGCCAATGTCGCCAGTTTCCTGTCCAACGGGCTGCCGGCCAGCGGCGCGGTGGGCCTGGTATCGCTGCTGATCGCCATCGGCAACACCCTGGAGGCGCTGTGCGGCGCCTGGCTGCTGCGGCACGTGACCAACAGCCGCCAGCCGCTGGGCCAACTGCAGAATGTCTACAAATTCGCCCTGGTCGCCATGCTGATGTGCGCCGTCAGCGCCGCCATCGGCAGCACCGCCCTGATGCTGTCCGGCCTGGTGCCGCCGTCCGCCTACTGGACCGTGGTGCTGACCTGGTGGGTGGGCGACACCGCTGGGGTGCTGCTGGTGACGCCGGCGCTGGTGGCCTGGCGCCTGGGGCGGCGCAGCCGCTGGCAGCCCGGCCGCCTGTTCGAGGCCTGCGCCTCCCTGGCCCTGCTGCTGGTGATACTGCTGGTGTTCGGCATGCGCTACGAGGCCGATGGCGGCATGGGCTGGCTGGCCTTCATGTTCGTGCCCTGCGTGGCCTGGGCCTCCTACCGCCACGGGCTGCGCGGCGCCACCCTGGCCTGCCTGCTGACGGCCGGCGGCGCGGTGCTGGGCACCGTCAACGGCCTGGGCCCTTTCGCCTTCGGCACCCTGAACGACGCCCTGATCGCGCTGGAAACCTATATCGCCCTGTGCGCCCTGGTCGGCCTGGTGTTGTGCGCCGATGCCAGCGAGCGCCAGCGCATGCGTCCCGGTATGCGAAAAGGGCTGCTGGCCCACTGGGGCACGCTGCTGGGCGGCGTCGGGCTGACGGTGGTGGTATGGCACCTAGTGGCGCTGGACACGGAACGCCGCGCCCACGAACAGTTCGACGCCAGGTGCGCCGACATCAGCCAGCGCATCGTGCGCCGGGTGGCGCTGTACGAGACCGGCCTGCGCAGCGCCCAGGCCCTGTTCCAGGCCGAGCCCTCGCTCAGCCGTGAGCAGTGGCGCGACTTCGTGGCCGGCATGGACATCGCCCACAACTTCCCGGGCATGCTGGGGCTGGGCTATGCACGCTACGTGCCGGCCACCGATGCCACCCAAGTGGAGCGCGCGGTGCGGGCCGAGCTGATGTCCGATTTCCGCATCTGGAGCAATCCGGCCCACACGGCGCCGCCCGACCCGGCCAACGGCGCCCCGGCCGCCCACGTGCCGGTGTACTACCTGGAGCCGTTCAACGATCACAACCAGCGCGCCCTGGGCTACGACATGCTGTCCGAGCCGGTACGGCGCCAGGCCCTGATGCAGGCCGCGCACTCAGGCCAGGCCGCGCTGACCGGCAAGGTGACCCTGGTGCAGAACGCCAGCGCCGACGGCCAGCCGGGCTTCCTGATCTACCTGCCCATCTACCGGCGCGACGCGCCGCAATCGAGTGCGGCCGAGCGCCTGGCCGCCCTGCACGGCTACGCCTACAGCCCGATCCGCGCCGACGACCTGATGCGCGACATCATGGGCCCGGCCGAGCGCGACCTGCAGCTGGAGATCTACGACGGCAACCGCGCCGATCCCGCCTCGTTACTGTACAGCAGCACCAGCATCAGCGCGCACGACCGCCAGCTGTATCCCAATCCGTTCGAGCGCGAACTGGACCAGCAGCTGGTGCAGCACGGCTGGACCCTGCGCTTCACGTCCCTGCCCGCCTTCGAGGCTTCGATCGACCGCCAGAAGTCGCACATCCTGCTGCTGGCGGGCGCCATTATCAGCCTGCTGTTCTTCGGCGTGGTGCGCGCCCTGAACGCCCGCCAGGCCTATGCCCTGGCGCTGGCGGACGACATGACGGCCGCCCTGCGGCGCTCGGAAAGCTCGCTGATCACCGCGCGCGATGCAGCCGAAGCGGCCAGCCGCGCCAAGAGCGAGTTCGTGGCCAACATGAGCCACGAAATCCGCACTCCGCTCAACGCCGTGCTGGGCATGAGCCAGCTGCTGGGCAACACCGCACTGACCCGGGAACAGCAGCGCTACCTGGCCATGATCAGCACCGCCGGCAATTCGCTGTTGTCCATCCTGAACGATGTGCTGGATTTTTCCAAGATCGAGGCCGGGCGCATGGAACTGGCGCCGGCCCCTTTTCATCTGTGCGCGGAACTGGAGGCCATCGCCACCATCATGGCCGTCAACGGCGGCGACAAGGAACTGGAGCTGGCCATCGGCGTACAGCCGGACGTACCCCAATGGCTGTACGGCGACGGCCACCGCCTGCAGCAGATCCTGATCAACCTGGTCGGCAACGCCATCAAGTTCACCGAGCGCGGCAGGGTTTCGGTGCTGGTCGAGGTGGCCCGGGCGGCGCCGCTCCAGCTGCGCTTCGTGGTGCGCGATAGCGGCATCGGCATCGCCCCGGAGCGCCTGGCGCAGCTGTTCGCGCCCTTCGAGCAAGCCGACGCCTCGATGACGCGGCGCTTTGGCGGCACCGGCCTGGGGCTGGCGATCTCGCGCCGCATCGCCGCCTTGATGGGCGGCGCCATCGAGGTCGCCAGCACGCCGGGACAGGGGTCGGAATTCATACTGACCGTGCCGCTGGCGGCCGCCCCGGCGGCGCCCGCGCCGGACCCGGCGCCGCCGCTGCGGCTGCTGGTGGCCGACGACGACGCCGTCAGCGCCGACTACCTGTGCCGCACCATACGCTGGCACGGCTGGCAGGCGCAGTGCGTGGGCGGCGGCGCCGCTGCCATGGCGCTGCTGCGGGAAGCGCCGGCGGCCCACGACGCGCTGCTGGTGGACTGGGACATGCCCGGCATGGACGGCCTGGCCGCCATCGGCGCCATCCGCGCAGAATTTGGCGCCCAGGCGCCGGCCCTGGTGCTGATGGCCAGCGCCGCCGCCCAGGCCAGGCTGCAGCAGGCCGGCGGCGCCGCCCAGGCCGACGCCGTGCTGCTCAAGCCAGCAACCGCTGTCGGTATCGCGGAGACGGTGCGTCAGGCGCTGGCCGCGCGCCGCCCGGCGCAGGCGCCGGTACAGGAGGCCGCGCAGGAAGCAGGGGGCGACGCAAGACAGGAAGCGGCGCCAGCGGCAACGCAGGCAACCGGGCTGGAATCCGGTCCGGCGCCGGCACAGGCCGTGGTGGCGGGCCAGCCGCCGCGCATCGACGGCGTGCACATCCTGCTGGTGGAGGACAATCCCATCAACCAGCTGGTGGCGCGCAGCATGCTGGCCTTTGCCGGCGCCACCATCGAGACGGCCGACAACGGCCGCGCCGCCATCGAGCAACTGGCGGCCGCGCCGCAGCGCTACGACATGGTGCTGATGGATGTGCAAATGCCGGAAATGGACGGCTTCGAGGCCACCCGCCAGATCCGCACCCGCCTGGGCCTGACCCTGCCGGTGCTGGCCATGACGGCCGGCGTACTGCTGTCCGAGCGCGAGCAATGCATCGCCTCCGGCATGGACGATTTCATCGCCAAGCCCATCGACGTCGAGCAAATGCTGCGCGCCATCGCCCGCAACCTGCCGACGGCACGGCGCGCCGCGGCCGGCAGCTAGCGCCGCCCGGGCGCCTAGGCTTTCCTCAACACGCTGAAATTTGGGGACTGGCGCGGCATGCCGGGAAAGATGCGTTCCAGCGCGCCGTCGCCCAGCCGCAGGTGGCGTTCGGCCACCTGCGCCAGCACACTGCGGAAATCCGTGGTCACCGGCAAATCGCGGCCCTCGTGCAGCTGGGCGTCGCCGACGCCTTGCCAGTCGCCATAGACCTTGCCGCCGGCCACATCGCCGCCCAGCAGCCACATGGCGTTGCCGTGGCCGTGGTCGGTGCCGCCGTTGCCGTTTTCGCGGGCGGTGCGGCCGAATTCGGACATCACGACGATGGTGGTGTCGTCGAACATGGGCCCCAGGCGCCGGGCCAGCACGGCCAGCCCCTGGCCCAGCGGCGCCAGGCGGCCGGCCAGCTGGCCGCTGCCGGCGCCCTGGTTGGCATGGGTATCCCAGCCGCCCAGCGCCACGAAGGCCAGCTGTATCCTGGGATCGTTGCGCATCAGCGTGGCCAGGCGCGCGGCGTCGTCGGGAAAGCCGTTCGGCAGCGGCGCGCCGCCGTTGGCGGCCTGCTGCTCGCTGTCCATCATGGACGGCGCCATGGCGGCATCCATCACTTCGCGGTGGGTATCCTTGCCGACCTGGTAAGCCTTGCCGAAGCGGGTATTGTCCTGGTACAGGCGGTCGAAGGCGCCGCCCACGGCCGGCTTGTCCAGGATGCTGGCGCGGGTGCCGGCCGCGCCGTTGGCGATGTTGGTGGCCGGCGCCTGTCCGGCCAGGATGCGCGGCATGACGGGACCGATGCTGACCGCGCGCGTCGGTCCGGAGGCGCCGGGCAGCGCCGTCACCACCCGGTTCAGCCAGCCATCCGGCGTATTCTTGCGGCCCGGCGTGGCCGATTCCATGTAGTCCTGGGCGTCGAAGTGGGAACGGGTGCCGTCCGGCGAACCGCTGGCGTGCACGAAGGCCAGCTTGTGCTCGCGCCAGAGCGGCAGCAGCGGCGAGAGCGCCGGATGCAGGGCGAAATAGCCGTCCAGGTCCCAGGCGCCGCCATCGCAGCCAGGAGCGGCCAGGGCGATGCGCGGGCGCAGCCGTGCATAATTGGGGTCGCCCAGCGGCGCCACCACGTTCAGGCCATCGACGGCGCCGCGCAGCATGACGACCACCAGCTTGCGCCGGGTGCCGCTGGCGGCCTGCCCGTCGTCGGCAGTCGCGGCCCAGGCGCTGCGGCCCAGGGGGGTGGCCAGGCCGGCGCCGGCGGCCAGGGCGTTGAGGAAGTCTCTGCGCTGCATGATGTTCTCCAGTGGGTGATCAACGCTGCATGAAGTCGGGGCTGCCCAGTATCATGGCTGTCTGCAGCTGCTGTGGGCCCTGCGCCACGGCGCTGCGGGTCTGCGCCGACAGCGCCCCGCCCAGCGTGGCCTCCAGCCGCGCCGCGTCCAGCGCCGGCGCATAGCCGGCCAGGGTGTTGGCAAAGGCGATGCGCCGGTTCAGCGCATCCGGATTGAGCCAGGCATCCTGGGTATTCTTGTAGCCGTCCGGCGTCTGGCAGCCGTACAGCGGCATGCCCAGGCGGTTCAGGGCGCCCAGCACCGGCTCCACCTTAGTGATCTGCACGCCGCTGGCGCGGATGGCCGAGATCACGTACTGGTAGGGCGTCTTGAACTTGGCGCCTATCGCCGCCGGCGCCGTGAACTCGGGGCTGGTGAACAGGGTGCGCAGCACCGCCGCGATATTGCCCTGGCTGGCCATCCAGGTGGCCGCCATGCGCTCGACCAGCGCCGGCGGCGGGTCATCCTGCACAAAATACTGGGCCAGCTGGTAGCTGACGTGGCGCGCCGTGGCCGGATGCATGGCCAGCACGTCCAGGGCCTGTTCGCCTTCGGCCTGCCCGGCGCCGGCCACGCGCCGGCCCAGCCATTCCTTGCCGCCGCGATCGTGGCGGCGCGGGTCGAAGGCGAAGCCGACATTGGAGCGCACCAACTCGCGGTTGTCGTAGGTCCAGCCGGTCAGCATGCGCGCCAGCTCGGTCACGTCCTTCTGCGTGTAGCCGCCGTCCACGCCCAGGGTATGCAGCTCCATCAGTTCGCGTGCGTAGTTTTCGTTCAGTCCCGAGGACTTGGCCTTCTGCCCGCCGGCCTTGCCGCGCGGCTGGAAGTCCTTGCCCGTCGATAGCCAGTTATCCAGGTAGTACAGCATGGCCGGATGCTTGGCGGTGGCGCCCAGCAGAGCGCGGAAGGAACCCAGGGCATAGGGGCGGATGGCGTCGCGCTCGTAGCTGGCCACCAGTGCGCGGTCCAGGCCCTTGCCGATGTAGACATTGAAGTGGTTGTACCAGAAGTCCACCATCACTTCTTCCAGCTGTCGAGGGCTGGCGATGGCGCGCTCGATACGGGCCGCCTCGGTTTCCACCGTCATGCGCGTGTAGAGCTGCTTGCGCTGCGCCGCTGCGCCGGTGCCATCCTCCCTGGCCTCTTTGCGCGCCGCCAGGAAGGCGCCCAGGGTGGCGCCGGCCGGCGCCTGGGCTGTCTCCAGCGCCGCCAGCCTGGCCTGCAGCGCTTCCGGCAAGGGAATGGCGGACGGATTCAATTGCTCGTCGATATAGGCCGCCACTCCCATGCGCCGCACCCGCTCGATGTCACCCGGCGCGGGACCGTAGGCCAGGCGGTTCAGCACATGCTCGGCCAGCTGCTGGCCGCCTGGCTGCAGGCCGGCTGCGGGGACCGGCGCCTCGGGGCTGGCGGCCACCGCGCAGCAGGCGGCGGCCAGGGCAACGGTCAGGGTCAGGCGGATGCGCGGCAACATGGCGGCCTCTCTGGTTGTCGGGAAATAAAATCCAGTGTAGCCCAGCTTTCTTGCTCCCGACTGGCAGCCATGTATATATTGTAAGGGGATGTTACATCAGCCTTCCACCACCATGGCCGGACGCAGGCGCTTGCGCGAGGCGCGCGCGTGCGGCACCCAGGCTTGGGTGGCCCAGCGCCGCCACATGATGAGGCCGCGCAGCCATTCGTCGGCGGCGTAGGCCAGCCACACGCCCTTGAGGCCCCAGCCCAGCACCACGCCCAACAGCCAGCTGCCGCCGGCCAGTACGATCAGCATGGAAAAGGCGCCGGCCGCCACCGGGAAGCGCGCGTCGCCGGCTGCCCGCAGCGCGTTGATCACCACCAGGTTGAAGGTGCGGCCCGGCTCCAGCAGCACCGTCATCCACAGCAGGACCAGGCCGGCCTCGATGATGTCCGCATCGTGCGTGAACAGCGCCAGCAGCGGCCGGCCCAGCAGGGCGGCGGCGGCCGCGATCAGCACGCACACCAGCAGGCCGCGCAGCAGCGCGCGCCGCACCACCTTGTGCGCCTCGCGCAAATGGCCGGCGCCGATCAGGTAGCCGACCATGATCTCGACCGCGAAGCCGGTCGCCAGGCTGAACATCATGATGCCGTTCATCAGCTGCAGCACATATGCCTGGGTGGCCAGCGCCCGCGCGCCCAGCTGGGCCGCGGTGGCGACGCTGACCATGAAGGCCAGGCGCCAGGCGATGTTTTCGGCGGCCCCCGGCAGCCCGATGTGCAGCACCGCCGCCAGTTCGCGCCGCGGCAGCTTCCACCAGTCGCTGCGCCGCGGCACGATGTGCAGGTGCAGGCGCCACATCCACAGGTGCAGCACCAGGCCGATGCCACGGCCCAGCGCCAGCGCGATGGCGTAGCCGGGCAGGCCCAGGGCCGGCAGCGGCCCCCAGCCGAACATCAGCGGGAAGGCCAGGGCGAAGTGGCTGGCGTGCATGATCACCAGCACCAGCAGGGTGTCGCGGGTGCGCAGGTGGGCCCGCATCACGCTGGCCATGGAGGCGTTCCAGGCGTCGAACAGCATGGCCGGCGCCAGCGCCTGCAGGAAAGGGATGGCCAGCGGCATGACCTCGGCCGGGGCGTTCAGGATGCGCAGCAGGCCGCCGGCGCCAGCCAGCGCCACCGCCGCCGTGAGGGCGCCCAGCCAGGTGCTGGCGCCCAGCACAGCGCGCGCCACCTGGTCGGCCGCCGCGCGCTGCTGGCCGCCCAGGTTCTGGGTCACCACCACGCTGACGCCTGCGCCTATGATGCGGAACAGCACGAACAGCATGGCCGACACCTGGCTGCCCAGGGCGAAAGCGCCGCCGGCCGTGTCGGACTGGCGCGCCGCCATGGCGGTACCGACAATACCGGCCGCCATCGCCAGGCCCAGTTCGACCAGCAGCGGCCAGGCCAGGGCGAACATGGCGGGCTTGGGCGCGACGGGGGCAGATGACGTTGACATGTAGAAATTGTAGCGCAGATCAGACTGGAAACGCTTCCCATCGACTATGCATCGGAAAAATTTCATGCTTTGCCGACAAAAAACTTGCGTGCAACGCTACACTGCGCCGAATGCCTACGTCCGCCCTTCCCCGCCCACCCCGCCTGCGCCGCGCCGCACGCCGGCTGGCCGCGCTGCTGCTGTGGAGCGGCGCCGTGCTGGCGCAGGCGCAAGGGCTGGCGGTGCTGTATCCCGATACCGGCGAGCCCTATCGCAGCGTGTTCATGGAAATCATCGAGGGCGTGGAGGAGCAGGCGCGCGCCCGGGTCCGGGCCTATCCCGTGGCCGGCGCCCCGGCGGCCGGCGTACCGGCGGCCGAGCTGCAGGCGGCGCTCAAGGGCAGCAAGGCGGTGATTGCCCTGGGCCGCCAGGGGGTGAAGGCGGCGTCCGCGCTGGAGGCCGCGCTGCCGGTGGTGGCGGGCGCCGTCAGCGCCCCTCCCGATCCGGACAGGCAAGCCGGCATCAGCCTGGCGCCCGATCCGGCCCTGCTGTTCGCGCGCCTGAAAAGCCTGCTGCCCGGCGTACGGCGGGTGCTGGCGGTCTACCAGCCTCAGCAGAACGAAGCACTGATGCGGCTGGCGCGCGATGCCGCCCGCAGCGCCGGGCTGGAACTGCTGGCGCTGGAGGCGCCCGACCTGGCCGCCGCCGCGCGCCGCTACGAAAGCCTGTTTGCCGCCGCCGACGCCCGCCGCGACGCCCTGTGGCTGCCGCAGGACAGCGTAAGCGCGGACGAATCCACGCTGCTGCCCATGATACTGAAGGAATGCTGGAACCGCAGCCTGCCGCTGTTCTCCAGCAGCTATGTGCATGTCCGGCAGGGCGCCCTGTTCGCCCTCTATCCCAACCATGTCGAACTGGGACGCGACCTGGCCGCGCTGGCCCTCGCCATGGCCGGCGGCGAGCCGGCGCGGCGCGGCATGGCGCCGCTGCGGGCCGTGCGCACCGCCTTCAACAGCCGTACCGCCAGCCACCTGGGGCTGGTCCCCTCGCCCGCGCTGCAGCGCGAATTCGATGCGATCTTTCCGCAACCGTAGCGCGCCAGCCTCTTGAGAACGTTACCATCCTTTAACTATTGGTAAATTTGTTTCCAATGAGGAAAGGGCGGCTTATACTTGCAGGTTGTACTCCTGTCCGGCGCCGCCCTGGCGCCGGGCTGCAATTGACTGTTCAATGACCAAGATACTCATGAAGGCCGGCCGCCTGCTACGCGCCGGCACGGCGCTGCTGCTGGCCGCCCTGTCCGCGCCGGGCACGGCCTCCGGCCTGGGCTATGAACCGGCGCCGGCGCCCGTGCAGGCCCTGCTGGAGCGGCCAGCGCCGCCGCATCCGGCAGTGCGCGAATTGACCCTGGCCCAGCTGGAGGACCAGCTGCGCCGGCCCGAGGTCCAGGCCACGATCGGCAAGGGCAGCATCGCCGTGCTCTACCCCAACGTGGACGAGCCGTTCCGCTCCGCCTTCGTCAGCATGATCCAGGGCATAGAGGAACGCACGCGTATCAAGGTGCGCAGCTACCCGGTCGATCCCAAGGTCGACACGGCCGACCTGAACGCTACGCTCAAGCACAACGGCACCCGGGTGGTGATCGCCCTGGGGCGCCAGGGCTTGAACGCCGCTACCGGCCTGGACCGCGACATCAGCGTGCTGGCCGGCGGCGTGCTGCTGCTCTCCGAGTCCGAAAACGTGATGGGCATCAGCATGACGCCCGATCCGGCCATGCTGTTCGCCCGCCTGCGCGCCCTGCTGCCCGAACTGCGCCGCGTGATCGTGGTGTACAACCCGCAGAAAAGCGAGTGGCTGGTCAAGCTGGCGCGCGATGCGGCCCGCGCCCAGGGCCTGGAACTGGCCGCCCACACGGCCAGCGACATGGCGCGCGCGGTACAGCTGTACCCGCAGCTGATCGCCGCCGCCGACAACCGCCACGACGCGCTCTGGCTGCCGCACGACAGCACCACCGTGGAGGAAACCACCATCCTGCCGCTGGTGCTGCGCGAATCATGGAACAGCGGCGTGCCGCTATTTTCCAGCAATGCCCTGCACGTCAAGAAGGGCGCGCTGTTCGCCATGGTGCCCAACAACGTGGAACTGGGCCGCACCCTGGCCAGTTCCGCGCTGGGCGTGATCAACGGCGACACCCGGCGCCGCAACCTGGTGCCGGCGCGCGAGCTGCAGACCGCCATCAACCTGCGCACGGCCAGCCACATCGGCCTGAACCTGGGCGCCCAGCAGCAGCGCGCCTTCGACTTCATCTATCCGCAGCCCTGACCATGGTCTCCGTGTTCCGCAACTACCTACGCCGCACCGGCTTCCAGCGCCAGCTGACCGTGATCGCCTCGGCCTCGATACTCGGGCTGGCGCTGTTTTCCTCCATCATGAACTCATGGGAAGCCAGCGCGCGCATGCGCGACTACTTCCTGGGCCAGGGCCAGCGCATCGCGGAGAACCTGGCGCGCCAGAGCACCCTGGCGCTGCTGCTGCACTCGCCCGAGAACGCGCGCGAGGTGGTGGGCGCCACCCTCGCCTTCCCCGACGTGGTGGCGCTGCAGATCACCGACGCCAGGCACAAGGTGCTGCTGGCGCGCACCGAAGGCAAGACCGCGCTGCTGCGCGAAGCCCAGGCGCACGAGGTGGCGGCGCGCGCCAGCCTGGCCGGCGAAGACAAGAACGCCTGGCTGTTCACCGCCCCGGTATATGGCGGCCAGGCCGAGGCCACGCCGTTCGAGCTGCAGGACCACGCGCCGCAGCTGCTGGGCTATGTCCACGTCCAGATCGGCAAGGATACCCTGCATGAACTGACATGGTCGCTGTTGCTGGTCAACCTGGCGCTGACCCTGTCGTTTGCCGTGGTGCTGCTGGTGCTGGGCCGCATCCTGACGCGCCACATGATGAATCCCCTGAACGCCCTGTCGAGCCGCATGCGGCGCGCCGCCGCCGGCGAGTCCGGCATGCGCGCGGCGCCGGCCGGTCCGCGCGACCTGATCGACATGGCGCACGCCTTCAACAAGATGATGGACGTGCTGGAACAGCGCGAGCAGGAACTCAAGGAATCGCGCGACGACGCCGTCAACATGGCGCAGATGAAGGCGCAATTCGCCGCCACCGTCAGCCACGAGGTGCGCACGCCGCTCAACGGCGTGGTCGGCATGCTGGACATGCTGAAGGAGACCCGGCTCAGCCCGCGCCAGCAGGAGTGCGTGGACGTGGCCTGGAATTCCTCGCGCACCCTGATCGAACTGATCAACAACATCCTGGACTACTCCAAGATGGAGGCCGGCAAGCTGGTGCTGGAAGAAACCGAATTCGACCTGCGCCTGCTGCTGGAGGATGTGCTGGAGCTGGTGGCCCGTCCGGCCCAGCAGAAGGGGCTGGAGCTGGGCTACCTGATGGCGCCCGGGGTGCCGGCCCGTATCCACGGCGACGCCCTGCGCCTGCGCCAGATCCTGATCAACCTCGCCGGCAACGCCATCAAGTTCACCGAGCGCGGCGAAGTGGCGCTGCGCGTATCGCTTGAGGCAGAAATGCACCCGGCGGCGCAGGCCGGCCAGGGCGTGTGCCGGCTGCGCTTCGAGGTGCAGGACACCGGCATCGGCATGAGCCGCCAGGCCCAGGAGCATCTGTTCGAATCCTATGTGCAGCCTGATCCCTCCAGCACGCGGCGCCATGGCGGCACCGGCCTGGGCCTGGCCATCTGCAAGCAGCTGACCGGCCTGCTGGGCGGGCAGATCAGCGTCGCCAGCACCCTGGGGGCGGGCACCACCTTCGTGCTCTCCCTGCCATGCCGCGCCGGCGCTGCGCCGCACACGGCCGGCCAGGAACTGGGCGGGCTGCGCGTGCTGGCCGCCGACAGCGGCGCCCTGGGGCGCGCCTTCCTGCAGGATGTGCTGGCGCGCCATGGCGCCGACGCCGCCGTCCACGCCTCGGGCAGCGACGCGCTGCAGGCGCTCAAGGAAGCGGCCGGCGGGCCCCGGCCCTACCGCGTCTTCATCATGGAACTGGGTGGCGCCGACGACCACGGCGCCGACCTGGCGGCGCGGGTCGCGGCCAGCGGCGTGGCAGTGGAGCTGCTGGTGCTGGACCGCCACGGTCCGGGCGCCGGCGGCGTCAGCGTCGACGGCCACGCCCTGCTGGGCAAGCCGCTACGCGAACGGCGCCTGGTGGACACCCTGCGGCGCCTGCAGTCAGAGCGGCGCGCACCGCGCCCGCAGCGCGCATGGCTGGCGCCATCCCCGCCGGCGCCGCAGGCGGACGCGCCGTCCGCACATGCGGCGGCGCCGCACCAGTTCCGCGTGCTGGTGGCCGAGGACAACCGCACCAACCAGATGGTGGCGGCCGGCATGCTGTCCATGAACGGCTGCATCTGCGAATTCGCCGCCAACGGCCGCGAAGCGGTGGAAGCGGCCGAGCGCGGCCACTACGACCTGATCCTGATGGATTGCAGCATGCCGGAAATGGATGGCTACGAAGCCACCGCCCACATCCGCGTGGCCGAGCAGGCCCTGGGACGGCGTACCCCGCTGATCGCCATGACCGCCAACACCCAGCGCGGCGATGCCGAGAAATGCCTGGCGGCCGGCATGGACGATTACCTGGCCAAGCCCATCACCCTGGTCGAGCTGCGCCATAAACTGGAAAAATGGCTGCCGCAGGGTGCGCCGCGGCGCCCGCCGGCGCACACGGAGGATGTTGTGCACGGCGACGGCGCCATCGACCACAACGTATTCGACAAGCTGCGCGAGATCCTGGGCCCGGCGCTGTCGCACGCCATTGCCCCCTACCTGGAGGATACCCCCGGCTACCTGGACCAGCTGGAGCAGGCGGTGCGCGAGGGCGACGCCGGAACCGCCCGCGCCCGCGCCCATGCGCTCAAGGGCTCGTCCAGCAATTTCGGCGCCGATCCGCTGTCGCAGCTGGCGGCGCAGGCCGAACAGCTGGCCATGGCGGGCCGCGTGGCCGAGATCGCGCCCCTGCTGCCACCCCTGCGCACCAGCTACGAAGCGGTGCAATCCTTCCTGCGCGCGCAGCTGGACGCCCAGGACAGCGCCACGCACGGCCAGGAGGACCGCCCCCAGGTACTGGTGGTGGACGACGACCGCAGCACCCGCAGCACCCTGCGCCACACCCTGCAGCGGGACGGCTTCCGGGTCGAGGAGGCGGCCGACGGGGCCCAGGCCCTGGCCCTGCTCAAGCGCTTCCAGCCGGACGTGATCCTGATGGACGCCGTGATGCCGGTAATGGACGGTTTCACCGCCTGCGCGCGTCTGCAGGAACTGCCCAACGGCAGCAGCATCCCGGTGCTGATGATCACCGCCCTGCAGGACAATGCCTCGGTGGAGCGCGCCTTCGCGGCCGGCGCCAGCGACTACATCCCCAAGCCCATCCACTACGCCGTGCTGTCGCAGCGGGTGCGCCGCATCATCGAGGGCAACCGCGCCGAAAAGCGTATCCGCCACCTGGCCTACAACGACCTCTTGACCGGCCTGCCCAACCGCGCCCTGTTCTTCGAGCTGCTGGGGCAGAGCATTGAGCAGGCGGCGGCGGCCGGCACCCAGGCGGCGGTGCTGTTCATGGACCTGGACCGCTTCAAGTACGTCAACGACAACCTGGGCCACGACGTCGGCGACCGCCTGCTGCAGGCGGTGGCGCAGCGGGTGCGCCACACGGTGCGCACGGTGGACACCGTGGCGCGCCTGGGGGGCGACGAATTCACCGTGGTGCTGGGCGACCTGGACAGCCCGGCGGCGGCCGCCACGGCGGCCCACAACATCTGCCGCATGCTGGCCGCCCCGTTCGAGATCGACGGCCACGACATCTTCGTCACCAGCAGCGTGGGCATCGCCATGTATCCGCACGACGGCGCCGACGTGGCCACCCTGGTCAAGCATGCCGACAGCGCCATGTACCGCGCCAAGCGCACCAACACCGGATTCCAGTTCTACGAAGCCTCGATGGAGCACACACTGTCCGAACACGTGCGCCTGGAGAGCGACTTGCGGCGCGCCCTGGAGCAGCAGCAGCTGGAAGTGTACTACCAGCCGCAGGCCTGCTTCGACAGTGGCCGCATCCTCGCGATGGAGGCGCTGGTGCGCTGGCGCCATCCCACGCGCGGCATGATCGCCCCGCCCGACTTCATCCCGCTGGCCGAGGAAACCGGCTTGATCAACCCGCTCGGCGACCTGGTGCTGCGCACCGCCTGCAACCAGCTGCAGCAGTGGCTGCGCCAGGGCCTGCCGCGCATGCGGGTGGCGGTCAACCTGTCGGTGCGCCAGCTGCTGCAGAAGGATTTCGCCGCCAGCGTGGAAGCGGCGCTGGCCGACACCGGCCTGCCGGCCGAACTGCTGGAACTGGAAATCACGGAAAGCACGCTGATGGAAAACGCGCACGATACCCTGGCCGCGCTGCACAAGCTGCGCTCCCTGGGGGTGCGGCTGTCCATCGACGATTTCGGCACCGGTTATTCCTCGCTGTCCTACCTCAAGCGCTTCCCGGTCGACATCATCAAGATCGACCGTTCATTCGTGCGCGACGTGCCCATGGACGCCGACGACGCCGCCATCATTACGGCCATCATCGCGCTGGCCCACAGCCTGCGCCTGGAGGTGGTGGCCGAGGGCGTGGAGACCGAGGCCCAGGCCCAGTTCCTGCGCGGCCGCCATTGCGACCTGCTGCAGGGCTACCTGCTCAGCCCCGCCGTGCCGGCCGAGCAGTTCGCGGCCCTGGTGCTGGAACGCCAGAAAACCATCCCCCAGACCCAATGACCCCCAACACGACCACCCCGACCACGACGATGACCATGAGCATAGCGCGCGCCTGCCGCCTATGGCTGTCCACCCTGCTGCTGCCGGCAGCGGCGCTGGCGGCCCAGCCGCCCCTCCAGGACGATGAGGAAGACCTGGCCCTGGTCTACGCCGAGAGCGGCAGCGTCAGCATCGCCACCGGCACCAGCCTGGCGCTGCGCCGGGCGCCGGCCGTGGCCTCGGTGATCACGGCGGCCGACATCGCCGCCATGGGCGCCACCGACCTGGACCAGGTCCTGGAAAGCGTGCCCGGCATGCACGTCAACCGCACGCCCAACAGCTATTCGCCGCTGTACGTCATGCGCGGCATCGTCAGCGCCTACACGCCGCAGCTGCTGGTGCTGCAGAACGGGGTGCCGGTCACCACCGCCTTCACGGGCAACAAGGGCAATATCTGGGGCGGCTATCCGCTCGAGCACATCGCCCGCATCGAGATCATCCGCGGTCCCGGCTCGGCGCTGTACGGCTCGGACGCCTTCTCGGGCGTGATCAACATTATCACCAAGGGCGCGGCCGACACACCCGGCACCGAGATCGGCGCCCGCGCCGGCTCCTTCGGCACCCTGGACGGCTGGGCCCAGCATGGCGGCAAGGCCGGTCCGCTGGAAGTGGCGGCCTATGTGCGCGCCGGCCGCAGCGACGGCTTTCGCAGCATCATCGAGGCCGACGCGCAAAGCCGCAACGACAGCCTGTTCGGCACCCACGCCAGCCGGGCGCCGGGGCCGGTGAACGTCAACTACGAGGCCATCGACGCCAACCTCGAGCTGGGCTACGGCAACTGGCGCGCGCGGGCCGGCTACAAGCACCGCGACACCGGCAGCGGCGCCGGCATCGCCTCCGCGCTCGACCCCACCGGCCAGCAGCGCAGCGAACGCATCACCGCCGGCCTGTCCTGGAGCGATGCGCAATGGAGCCGGGACTGGGGCCTGGGCGCCAGCCTCAACACCCTGCAATACACCCAGGAGGTGCAGACCGACTACCTGCTGCTGCCGGCCGGCACGGTGCTGCCCAGCGGCGCCTTCCCGAACGGGATGATAGGCGGACCGGACACCTGGGAGCGCCAGTACCGGCTCGCCTTCTACGCCGACTACGGCGGCTGGGCCGCGCACAAGCTGCGCCTGGGCGCCGGCCATGACGACATCGACCTGTACCGCACCCACGAGACGCGCAACTTCACCTATGCCGCCAACGGCGCCCCCATCCCGCTGGCGCAGGTGGCCGAAATCGCGGGCGCGGCCTCCTTCCTGCTGCCGCAGCGGCGCAGGATCGATTACGCCTACCTGCAGGATGAATGGCGCCTGGCCCAGGACTGGGCGCTGACCGCCGGCGTGCGCCACGACCGCTATTCCGATTTCGGCGGCACCACCAATCCGCGCCTGGCGCTGGTATGGGACGCCAGCTATGACCTCACCGCCAAGCTGCTGTATGGCCGCGCCTTCCGCGCGCCCTCGTTCAACGAAGCCTACAGCATCAACAATCCAGTCGCGCTGGGCAATCCTAACCTCAGGCCGGAGCGCAACGCCACGCTGGAGGCGGCGCTGTCGTGGCAGGCCAGCATCGATGCGCAATTGAATGCGACCGCGTACCGCTACGACATGAAGGACATCATCCGCACCGTGGCCAACCTGGTGCCGGGAACTGGCGCCACCTACGCCAACACGGGCGACCAGAGCGGCCACGGGATCGAGCTGGAGGCGGTGTGGAATCCCGACCGCGAACTGCGGCTGAGCGGCAACTACGCCTGGCAGCGCTCGACCGACCAGGCCACCCATACGGATGCCGGCTATGCGCCGCACCACCACCTGTACGCCCGCCTCGACTGGCATGGCCTGGGCGGCTATGTGCTGAGCAGCCAGCTGAACTGGGTGGCGGGCCGCCAGCGCGCCTACGGCGACGCGCGGCCGCCGCTGGGCGACTACCAGACCGTGGACCTGAGCCTGTCGACCCGGCACGGACGCGGACGCTGGAACTATACGCTGGCCCTGCGCAACCTGTTCAACGCCGACGTGCGCGAACCCAGCCAGGCGCCCGGCCTCACGCTGCCCAAGGACCTGCCGATGGCGCCGCGGGCGGTTTCCCTGCAGGCGGTCTACAGGATGTAATTTGGTGAGCATGCGCGGGCCATGCCGGGCCGCGCAGGCCGGGCCGCACAGGCCGGGCCGTGCAGGCCGCGCCGTGACGTAAAGGCCGGGTCAGGCCTCCACGTCGCAGATGCGGTCGCGGCCTGCCGACTTGGCCTGGTACAGGCGCCGGTCTATACGGTCCAGGAACACGTTGGGATCGTCGTTCGCGCCCGGGATGATGGTGCCCGCCCCCAGGCTGATGGTGACCAGCCGCCCCGCGCCGGAACGGGCGTGCGGTAGTTCCTTCTGCCCCACCAGCTTGCGGCAGCGCTCGGCCACGCCGCGCGCGCTGGCAGCGTCGGTGGATGGCAGCAGCAGCACGAATTCCTCGCCGCCCAGGCGCGCGCACAGCTCGTGCGGACGGGCCGCAGCGCTGTCCAGCGCCTGCGCCACCGCGCGCAGGCAGGCGTCGCCCTGCACGTGGCCATAGTGGTCGTTGTACTGCTTGAAGTAATCGATATCGATCACCACCAGCGACAGCGGATGGCCGCTGTCGCGCGCCTTGGCCCATTCGACCGGATACAGGGTGTCGAACAGGCGGCGGTTGGCGACCCCGGTCAAGCTGTCGCGGTAGGACAGCACCTCCAGCTCGCGCTGCAGCTGCAGGATTTTTTCCTCGGCCTGCTTGCGCTCCGTGATGTCGAACATGAAGCCCACCAGCGCCTCCACGCTGCCGTCGGCGCGCCGCACCACGTGCACCACGTCGCGTATCCAGACGTAGTCGCCGTCGGCCGTCAGGGCCCGGTAGTCGGCCTCGTGGTCCACGCCCTGGCGCGATTGCGCAATGCAGAAATCCACGGTCTTCTGGCGGTCGTCCTCGTGGATGCGGGCGGCCCAGTCGTTTGCCGACAGCCAGCTGGCCTGCTTCCAGCCCAGCAGAGCCTCGATTTGCGGGCCGATGTAGGTGAACTGCATGGTGGCCCAGTCTATGCGCCAGGGGATGGCGCGGGTGGATTCAAGCAAGGTGCGATAAACGGCGGGATCGGTCATGACTCTTCAAGGATGCAAGCAACCCCGTATTGTGCATCAAAACGGGGCGGCCGCACATCCTAGCCATGCAGCTGGCGGCCGCGCAGGGCCTTGCCGATTGCGTGGTTGAGCTCGGCGATCTTGAAGGGTTTGCGCAGCACGGTGCCGTTGCCGATGGCGCTTTGCACCGCCTCCATGTCGGCGTAGCCGGTGGCGACGATCACCGGCAGGCCGGGGAAGCGCCCCACCGCCGCCTGCGCCAGTTCGGCGCCCGTCATGCCCGGCATCAGGTAATCGGTCAGCAGCAAATCGGGGCGCTCCTGCGCCAGCACGGCCATGCCCTCGTCGCCGCTGGCAGCCTGGGCCACGTCGAAGCCCAGCGCCGTCAGCGCATCGACGATGCCGCCCCGCACCGTGTCGTCATCCTCCACCACCAGCACCCTGGCGCCCGCAGTGGCGGCGTTATCCGCCGCTTCCTGGCGCTCGTCGCTGTCGCTGTGGATGGCGGCGCGCAGCCAGACCTCCACCGTGGTGCCCTGGCCGCGCTGGCTGTCGATGCGGGCCAGTCCGCCCGACTGTTCGGCCATGCCGTACACCTGGCTCAAGCCCAGCCCGGTACCCTTGCCCACGCCCTTGGTGGTGAAAAAGGGTTCGAACACGTGTGCGGCGATCTCCGGGCTCATGCCGCTGCCATTGTCCGACACCGCCACCCGGATGTAGCCCTGCCCGGGCGCCAGTCCGGACGGCGGCGGCGCGGCGGCCGCGCTCAAGCGGATGCGGCCGGCGCCGGACATGGCGTCGCGCGAATTGATCAACATGTTCAGCAGCGCCATTTCCATCTGCCCGGCATCGGCCAGCACCCCGTCCGCGCCCTCTTCTATCTCGACCTGCAGGTCGATGCTGGCGCCCAGCAGCGGGCGCGCCAGCGAGGCCACGTTGTCGAACAGGGACTGCAGGTGCAGCGGCTTGATGTCCAGCTTCTGGTTGCGGGCAAACGTCAGCAGCTGGGCGGTCAGGCGCGCGCCGCGCTCGCAGGCAGCCTTGGCGATCTGGGCCCGCTTGCGCACGCCCTCGTCGTTGCTGGTCAACAGGGTCAGCTCCATGCTGCTCTGGATCACGCTGAGGATATTGTTGAAGTCGTGCGCCACTCCGCCCGTCAGTCGGCCCAGGGATTCCATTTTCTGGTACTGCAGCATGGCTTGCTGCGCTTTCTCGCGCTCGAAGATCTCGGCGGTCAGGCGGTCGTTGGCCTGGGCCAGCGCCCGCGTGCGCATCTCCACCCGGTCCTCCAGGGTGGCGTTCAGGGCCGCCAGCTGGTCCGACACGGCCTGGCGGTCGGACAGCACGGCGCGCGCCTGGTACTGGCGGCGCCTCGCCCGCAGCGCGGACAGGCCGGCGCTGCGCAGGGTCCCGGCGCTCAGCGGCCGCTCCAGCAGGATCACGTTGCCGAGCGAGTCCAGGGCCGCGTGCAGCGCCACGTCCTTGCTGTCGAGCTTGCGCGACAGCAGTATCACGAAGGGGAAGTCGGACCAATGCTCCTGCGCCTCCAGCCAGGCCCGCAGCGGTCCCAGGTCGGCGCCGACAAAGGCTTCCTCGGCAATCACCGCGGCGGCCGCACTGGCCGCCACCGCCGCGCACAGGGCGTTGAAGTCGGCCACGGCCTCGCAAGCCAGGCCATCGCGCCCCAGCACCTCGGCGATCACGGCGGCGTCGCGGCCACGCGGCGCCAGCACCAGCACACGTTCTTCCGCGCTAGCCATGGGCATCCGGCGGCATCATGGCGATCTCGCCCCGATAGGTCGGCAGGCCGGTCAGCACACCTTCGAAGCCGGTCAGCACCTCGCCGATGCGGATGCCGCCGGCATCCATGCGCATTTCGTGGATGGTCATGGCGTGGCGCGACATGCGGCTCTTGATGACGGTGATGGCGCGCCGAAGCTGGCCTTCGGCCTCGAAATAGCGCAGCACCACGGTGGCGTCGCTCAGGTAGCTGAGGTCCACGTTGCGGTGCATGTCGCCCACCAGGCCGCTCTCGCCCAGGATGATGGCGGTGGTCACGCCCTGCTGGTTCAGGTAGGACAGCAGTTCGTGCATCTGCAGGGTGAGGAACTGTTCGCCCGGCATGGCCTGCAGGTAGCCGTTCAGGCTGTCGATCACGAGGAAACGCGCGCCGTCCGTCTCCACCGCGTCGCGCAGCAGCTGGGCGAACTCGCCCGGCGACAGCTCGGCCGGATCGACATGGCGCATCAACAGCTGGCCGCTGTCGGCATAGGGCTGCAAATCCAAGCCCAGCTGCCTGCAGCGCCCCAGAAGGGTGCCCATGCCCTCGTCGAACAGGTAGAAAGCCGCCTTCTCGCCGCGCTGCAGGGCGGCCACCATCCATTGCGCCGTGACGCTGGTCTTGCCCACTCCGGACGGGCCCACCACCAGGGTGTTGGTGCCGGCCATCAGGCCGCCGCCCAGCAGCGCGTCGAACTCGGCCACGCCGGTGGAGCGCTGCTCCGGCTGGAAGCTGGCCTGGTGCTCGAGCGCCACCAGGCGCGGGAATACCCGGATGCCGCCGCGCTCCAGCACATAATCGTGGTAGCCGCCGCGGAAGCGGATGCCGCGCATTTTGACGATGTTCACACGGCGGCGCTCGCGGCCGAATTCGTGGGCGTTCTGCTCCAGGCTGATCACGCCGTGGGCGATGCTGTGCAAATGCTGGTCGGAGGCGCTGGTCTTGTCATCCAGCATCAGGACGGTGCAGGCCTTGGACGAGAAAAATTGCTTCAGAGCCAGTATCTGGCGCCGGTAGCGCAAGGGGTGCTGGGCCAGCAGGCGCAGCTCGGACAGGCTGTCGAACACCACCCGCGCCGGATTGACGCGCTCGACCTGCTCCATCACGCCGCGTGAGGTTTCACCCAGTTCCATTTCGGCCGGGTGCAATATCGATTGCTGGGTGTCGGGGTTGAGGGCCTGGTCGTCGGCCAGCTCGTAGATGGACAGCTGGTCGATGGACCAGCCATGGCTCTCGGCCACGGCGTACAGTTCATCGGCCGTCTCGGACAGGGTGATGTACAAGCCGCGTTCGCCGCGCGCCAGGCCGTCGAGCAAGAATTGCAGGCCCAGCGTGGTCTTGCCGGTGCCCGGGTCGCCTTCCACCAGGTAGACCCGTTCGGCGGTCAGGCCGCCGCACAACACGTCGTCCAACCCCGGCACACCGGAGCTGATGCGGATGGTCGGCTTGCGCGTGGATGGTGTGGATGGTGTGGATGTCATGGGACTGGTCCCCAGCTCGTTTTGTTATGACAATTCTAAGCCTGACCGCCGCCGCGTTTTGATACCTAGGTAACAGTGCGCGCATCTCAGCAGTACCAACTGCCGCGCTCAGCTCTTGTCGTACAGCGCTTCGAGCTCCTCGCGCCGGTCGGCGTCGGCAATGTGCACGATCAGGGTGTCGCGCAGCTCCTGCCCGGGATGGGCGGCGCGGTGCCTGGCGTACCAGAATACTTCCTCAATATCCTCATCCTCGTGCGCGGAGGTCAGCACCGCCAGTTCGGCCGGCACGTCCTCGTAGTCGGTGGCTTCCAGGAAGGCGTCCTCGACGGACTCCTCCCAGCTTGCGCAGCCGGCGCCCCACACCTGCACGTAGCGCGCGCCGGCCGCCACCAGCCAGCGGCTCACTTCCCATTGCCAAATGTCGGACACTTCCTCCTCCACCAGCACGATGGCGCGGAAGCGCTCCAGGCCGGGCAGCGCCGGCAGTGCGCTGTCGACCGGCAGGTGCAGGTATTTCACGGGGTTGTTTTGCATGGCGTTCTTTCCATCATCATCATCGGCGACGCGGGCGGCGACTGCGTCCAGCGTCGCCGCATTCTATCGCAGACACCACGCCCATCACCAGATCAGTCGGACACGCGGTCACGGATGGCACCTTGCGGGAGGAATAGCGCATATACTTGCAGGAAGATAAACACCAGCCGGGAGTGCCATGACTTTCCAAGCAGACCGCCGCAAGCTACTGCGCCTGGCCGCCGCCGGCGCCGCACTGGGCGCCACACCCACCCCCACTGCAGCAGCCGACTGGGATGGCCTGGCCGGCCTGTATGAGGTATCGCCCGACTTCGTCAACCTGGAAAACGCTTACTACGGCATCATGGCGCGGCCTGTCGCCGACGAATTCAAGCGCAATATCGACTTCCTGAACCGGGAAAACTCCCGCTACCTGCGGCGCGACTTCGACCGTGGCGGCATCGAGGCCATACGCCGGCAGCTGGCGGACCACCTGGGTGTGCCAGCCGACGAGGTCGCCATCACACGGGGCGCCACCGAATCGCTGCAAAACCTGATTTCCAACTACCGCCTGCTGCGCCAGGGCGACGCCATCCTGTACGCCGACCTGGACTACGACGCCATGCAGTACGCAATGAACGACCTGGCGCGCCGCAGCGGCGCCCGCACCGAGGTGCTGCGCATCCCGGAACCGGCCACCCGCCAGGGCGTGCTGGACGCGTACGACAGGGCCATGCGCTCCACCAGGCGCCCGAAGCTGATGCTGCTGACCCACATCAGCCACCGCACCGGCCTGGTCATGCCGGTGAACGAACTGGTGCGTATGGCCAGGGCGCTCGGCATCGACGTGATCGTGGACGTGGCCCAGTCCTGGGGCCAGCTGGACTACCAGTTGCCCGCGCTGGGCGCCGACTTCATCGGCGGCAACCTGCACAAATGGATAGGCGCTCCGCTGGGCCTGGGATTCCTGCACATCCGCAAGGACAGGCTGCGCGACATCGGCGTGCACCTGGGCGACGAGGACTACGGGCCCGCCGACATCCGTTCGCGCGTGCACTCGGGCACGCTGAATGCGGCCGCCATCATGACCATCCCGGCCGCGCTCAAGCTGCATGAACAGATAGGCACCGCCACCAAGGGCGCGCGCCTGCGCCAGTTGCGCGACTATTGGGTGGCGCAGGCCCGCGAACTGCAGCGCCTGCAAATACTCACACCGGACGAACCCGGCATGTCGGGCGCCGTCACCTCGTTCCGCGTGCGCGGCCTCACTACGCCGGAAGCCAATGCGGCGCTGGTGGACCGGCTGCTGAACGAATTCGGCATCCTGACCGTGATACGGCGCGGCCCGGTGGGCGGCGCCTGCATCCGCGTCACGCCGGCGCTGTTCACCAGCACGGCCCAGCTGGACCGGCTGGTGGCGGCCCTGCGTGTGATCGCAGCCTAGGCCATCAGGAGGAGCGGTTGGACGGTATCAGCCGCCAGCCCAGCTCCTCGCGGATACGCTCGGGTCCGGGCGGCGGCCGGTCCTCGGCGCGGCGGCGCTGCAAGTGGGCGCGCACGCTTTCCTTGCTGGGATGGGTGGTTTGGATCGCACGCTGCGACTGAGCCATGATGACCTCCGCTCGGTAAGACCGTCCCGCCATCTTGCGCCCGACTGTATGCATGAGATATGAGGAATAGCAAAGCCTATGCGCGCCTGCTGTTCCTTTTAAGGCCATGCGGCGCCGGCGCAACGGCCGCCTCAGCTGTCGTGTAACCCCGGCGTCAGACAGACACCGTCCCCGGTGTCGGCCCGCGGTGTCAGGTCTGCCATTGGTACATGAGTCCGTCAGGCCCGCGGTGTCGGCCCCCGGTGTCGGTCGGCCCCCAGTGTCAGGTCTGCCATTAGTACATGAGTCCGTCTTGCGAGGCAAACTCATGTACCAATGGCAGATCTGACACCAGGTTGGGTTGGACACCGGGTTGGTTTGGGTTCGTGACACCGGGTCCCGGGTTGGATTGTTTAGCCGGCGCTGCGTGCGTTCAGGTAGGACACGCGGGCGTCCTGGGCTGGCTGCTGCGGGAACAGGAAGCGCTGGCGCATGCAGGCTTCGATGTCGGCCGGCGGCATGGGCCGCGCCACGTAATAGCCCTGCACTTCGTTGCACTGCAGCTCCTGCAGCATGCGCAGCTGCTGGGCTGTCTCCACTCCCTCCGCCACCACCGACATGCCCAGCGCATGCGCCATCGAGACGATGGCCTGGAAGAACACCAGCCCTTCCTGCGAGTTGCACAGCTCCGAGGTGAAGGCCTTGTCGACCTTGAGCACGTCCATGCGCAGCTTCTGCAGCTGCGACAGCGAGGAATAGCCGGTGCCGAAATCGTCCACGTGCAGCTTGACGCCCAGGTCGCGGATGGCCGCCAGCTCGGCGATGATGTCCTCCTGCTCGCCCATCATGGCCGACTCGGTGATCTCCACCTCCAGCAGGCCGGGTTCGATGCCGTGGCGCGCCAGCTGCTGCGCCAGCTGACGGTGTATGCTGCCCTGGGAGAACTGCTTGGGCGACACATTGATCGACACCGGCACCAGCGCCAGCCCGCGCGCGCGCCATTCGGCCAGCTGGGCGCAGGCCTTGGCCATCACCATCTCGCCTATGCGCAGTATCATGCCGCTGCTTTCGGCCAGCGGGATGAATTCCAGCGGCGGAATCAGGCCCATCTCGGGATGCACCCAGCGCACCAGCGCCTCCATGCTGCACAGCTCACCCGTGACCGTGTCCACGCGCGGCTGGTAGTACAGCTGCAGCTGGTCGCGCTCGATGGCTTCCAGCAGGCTGTGCTTGAGGCGCGCGCGCGACTTGAGCCGCGTGTACAGGGCCGGGTCGAAGAAGCGGTACTGGCCCTTGCCCTCGCTTTTACCGGAATACATGGCGATATCGCCATGCTTGATCAGGCTTTCGGTATCGTCGCCATCGCGCGGGAACATGCTGATGCCGATCGAGGCGCCCACCGCCTGGCTTTCCTCGGCCACCACGAAGGGCTGGCCGAAGGCGCGCAGGATGCGCTCGGCCACGGCCGCTACCCGCGCGTCCGACTCCACCGGATCGAGCAGCACGATGAATTCGTCGCCACCGAAGCGCACCACCCGGTCGCTGGGGCGCAGCAGCGATGTCAGGCGCTGCGCGGCCTGCTGCAGCAGCACATCGCCGGCCGCATGGCCCTGGGTATCGTTGACGTGCTTGAACTCGTCCAGGTCGATGAACAGCAGCGCCACCGCATGGCCCTGCGCGCGCGCGGCCGCCAGCGCGCCCGGCAGGTAATGGTTCAGCCAGTGCCTGTTGGGCAGCGACGTGAGCGCGTCCTCGTTGGCCATGCGCAGCAAATCATCCTCGTGCGCCTTGCGTTCGCTGATGTCGCGCAGGGTGATCGCCAGGCCGTTGCCGACCCGGACCAGGCGCCGCCGCCCCCACTGGATGTTGAGGCGGTTATCGGCCGGCAGGCGGCGGTCGTCCTCGTGGAAGCCGGCGGCCATGGCTTCCACATAAGTCTCGAACAGCCCGGCGCCGAACACGCTGGCGTCCACCTGCGACAGGCGCGCCCCCAGCAGCTGCTCGCGCGACAGGCCGTAGAAATAGGCGCCGCGCTCGTTGCAGTCGACCACTTCGAAGTCGACGATGGCGCCGGCGTCATTGCGCACCGCGCTGGCCATATAGAAGCCGTCGTGGGCGCTCTCAGTGGCGGTGCGGTAGGCGCGCCGCACCTCCTCTTCCTCGTCCTGGCGGCGCTGGGCGCGCCAGGCCAGCAGCGCGCCCGCCGCCGACAGCGCCATCAGCACCGCGGTCCAGATCCCGCCCTGGCGCCAGGCGGCGGCCCGGCTGGCTTCGGAAGCGGCCATCATCTCATCCCGCGCCAGCCCCACCAGGGCCAGCACCGGGTACACGCCGGAACGTCGCCAGGCCAGGATGCGAGCCTGGGCGTCGCGGAAAACGCCGGCGCCGCCGGCCAGCCGCACGCCTTCGGCGCTGGCCGGGGCGGCGGCCAGCAGCAGCGAATCGCGGCCGGTGTCGGACACGCCGGCGCCGCGCCGCTCCAGGCGCGCCCCGCCCTCGCCCAGCAGCGCGATCATGCCCTGCTGCCCCAGCGCGCGGGCGCTGTAGAAGGCATTGAAATAGGCGGCGCCGACGTTTACCACCAGCACACCGGCAAAGCTGTCGTCCGGGCCGTCCAGGCGGCGCGAGAACAGCAGGCTGTCCTGAACCTGGCCGGGCAAGGCGCCCTGCGGCGGAGCGCTGATGCGCAGCGCGGTGGAATTGTTATTGCGGTGATAGGCGAACAAACCGGTGCCGCGCAGGTCGGGCGGCAGGCCTGCGCGGGTGGCGCTGCGCACCTTGCCGCTGGCGTCGGCGATGACCACGGAAAGGAAGGCGCTATCGGTAAACATGCCGTCGCGCCGCATGTCCTCCAGCCGCAGGCGGGCCCCGGACTGCTCCCAGCTGTGCTTGAGCTGCATGGTGACCTGGTCCATCTGGGCGATGGAGCGGGTCAGGTATTGTTCATACGCTTCAGCGTAGAAGGCGGCGTCGCGTTCGGCCCCGCGCTCGGCGCGATCGCGTTCGCTGTCAGCGCCGGCGATGGTGACGGCCCACAGCACGGCCGACAGCATCAGCCCGGCCAGCGGCCACACCAGGAAACGCCAGCGCCGCGCCGTGCCGCCACGGCGCCAGACGGCGCCCTGAGGCGCCGCAGCTGCGGCCATGGCGACCTGCGGCGGCCGGTGCCGGCCCTCGGAGGCCATGTCGCCCATGCTCACCGGCGCCGCCATCTCATGCGGCTGGCGCCAGCAAGCGCAGCTGCGGCGCCCCCAGCGCGAGCGCACCCGCCACACCGTCCAGGCGGAACTGCCCGACCATGGCGGCCAGGCCGCGCGCCTGGGCCTGCATGGCGCCGGCGGCGGCCGCCGCCTGTTCCACCAGCGCGGCGTTCTGCTGGGTCACCCGGTCCATCTCGGCCACGGCCGCGCCGACCTGCACGATCCCGATCTCCTGTCCGGCGCTGGCGGTGCTGATGTCGCCCATGATGCGGGTCACCTTGTCCACGCTGGCCACGATATCGTCCATGGTGGCGCCGGCCGCCTGCGCCAATGCGCTGCCGCTGGCGATGCGCGCGGCCGAATCGGCTATCAGCTGCTTGATCTCGCGCGCCGCGTCGGCCGAGCGCTGCGCCAGGCCGCGCACCTCGCTCGCCACCACCGCGAAGCCGCGGCCCTGCTCACCGGCGCGGGCCGCTTCCACCGCCGCGTTCAGGGCCAGGATATTGGTCTGGAACGCAATGCCGTCAATGACGCCGGTGATGTCGCCTATCCTGCCGGCATAAGCCTGGATCTCGGCCATCGTGTCCACCACCTGCGACACCACCTGGCCACCCTTGCCAGCCACCTCCGCCGCCGACAGCGCCAGCGCGTTGGCGGCGCGGGCATTGCTGCTGTTGCGGCGCACGGCTGCGGTGAGCTCTTCCATCGAGGATGCGGTTTCCTGCAGGGCGCCGGCCTGGTGCTCGGTGCGGTGCGACAAATCCATGTTACCGCTGGCGATCTCGCGCGCCGCCGTGTCGATGGCCAGCGCGCCGTCGCGCACCCGGCCGACGGTGCTGGCCAGGCTGGCCGTCATGTGGGCCAGGGCGTCGAACAGCTGTCCGAATTCATCGCTGCGCGCATGGGCGATGCTGGCGCCCAGGTCGCCGTCCGCCACCTGGCCGGCCAGCGTGGCGGCCTGGCGCAGCGGCCGCACCACGCTGCGCGTCAGCCACCAGGCCAGGGCCGCGCCCAGGGCCAGCGCGGCCAGCCCGAGTCCGGCCACCATGGCCCGGCTGAGCGCGAACTGGCCGGCCGAGTCGTGCGCCTGGGCCTGGGCCCGGCTGGTCTGCAGCGCCAGCTGCTGCTCCAGGGCGCTGCTGTAGGCCTGGAACACGGCCGCCATCTTGTTGTCCAGCAGGTCGTTGACCTCCTGGGTGCGGCCCATGTCCTTAAGCTTGAAGACCTGTTCGCGCAAACCCATGTAGGCTGCCTTGCGCTGCGCCACCTGGCGCAGCCGCTCCTGCTCGGCGGCGTCGTGCGGCAGCGCCGCAAGCCGGGCTTCCAGCGCCTGCTGGGCCAGGTCACCGTCGCGCAGCTGGGCCGTGAACAGATCGGCCACTTCCAGGCTGTCGCTGCGGGCGATCGACGTGGCGCGCACCGCGTTGAGCTGGGCCGCGGACAGCAGCGCGGCGCCCAGCTGCTGCTTGGCCAGCTCATTGTTGACGAGGTGCGCGGCAGCCGCGTCGGCGGCCTGCAATCGCCACAGCGACAGCGCGGACATGCACAGCAGGAGCAGCAGCACGGCCGCAAAAGCGGCCACCACGCGCAGGCCGGTGTTGAGGGCGGGTAATCGTATGGATTTCATGGCGAGGACATCCGGGGCGATGGAAAACATGCCCTGCAGAATACTCACCAAATGTTACGCCCGAGTTACAGCAAAGAAATTAATTCACTTAGAGAATTTATATTACTTATTTATAACTCTAATTTCTTACAAATAATCCTGTAATGAAGCAGTAACAATTGCTCGCTAGCATGCCACATCAGCTTTCATCCCATAAGGATACCGCTCGTGGAGTTCAACGCATCCCGCCATCACCTTCCCCGCTTCCGCCTGTCGGTGGCCGCCGACCTGTGCGTGGAGACAGTTTCGGTACAGTCCGAGGCCAGCAACTTCGCCGTGCTGGAACTGTTCACCGAACGGCGTGACCTGATGAGCTTGCCGGTGATAGAGGATGGCCGCCCGATCGGCCTGATCAGCCGCAACATCTTCATGTCGCAAATGTCCAAGCCCTTCTACCACGAGGTCTATGGCAAGAAAAGCTGCATCGCCTTCATGGACAAGGAACCCCTGATCGTGGATGCCGCAATGAGCATCGAAGCCCTCACCTTCCGCGCCGTGGAGTCGGGCGAGAAGGCGCTGGCGGACGGTTTCATCATCACCCGCAACGGCGCCCTGGCGGGGGTCGGCTTCGGCCTGCAGTTGATGAATGTGGTGGCCAACATGCAGGCCGAAAAAAACCGCCAGATCATGCACAGCATCGATTACGCCAGCGTGATACAGCGTTCGCTGCTGCGCCCGGCCCACAGCGCGCTGGCCGAAGCGCTGGACGACGCCCACCTCGAATGGCAGCCGCGCGACGTGGTGGGCGGCGATTTTTACCACTTCGCCGATTTCGGCGATGGCTGGTTCGCCGCCATCGCCGACTGCACCGGCCACGGCGTGCCGGGCGCCTTCATGACCCTGATCGCCTCTTCCATCCTGGCGCGGGCCCTGCAGCAGCAGGGGCCGCGCGATCCGGCCGCGCTCCTGGCCGAGGTCAGCCGGGGCGTGAAAGCCATGCTGGGCCAGGATGGCGGCGCCAGCGAATCCAACGACGGCATGGACGCCGCCTTCCTGTGGTACGAGCGCGCCAGCCGCCGCCTGCATTTTGCCGGCGCCAGACTGCCGCTGTTCCTGCTGGCGCCGGACCAGCAGGCAGTGCAGGCCGTGGACGGCGAGCGCATGGGCGCCGGCTATGTCGACACCCCCGCCGGCCATGCGTGGAGCAACCGCCAGCTCGACATCGCGCCCGGCACCCTGCTGTTCCTGACCACGGACGGCCTGATCGACCAGATCGGCGGCAGCAAGGATATCGCCTACGGCAAGCGCCGCATGCGCGACGTGCTGCTGGCCCAGCGCGGCCAGCCGGCGGCGCAGGTGGCGCAGGCGATGCTGGAGGACTTCGGCGCCTGGCAGGGGGCGCAGCCCCGGCGCGACGACCTGACTTTTTTCTGTTTCCGGCCCTGAGCGGCCGACCTCACCTGGAGCAGCCGTGCTGTACGAAGAATTCAACGACTTCTGGGACGTGGCGCGCAAGCGCCATATCATCTTTTTCTACGTGGGCTATTTTTCCCAGCACGTGGTGGCCGCCATTTCCGAGACCATCAAGGCGCGCCTGGACACGGCCGGCGCCGCCGGCCCCACGCGCCGGCGCATCTTCTCGTCCTTCGTCGAAATGTCGCAGAACATCATGCACTACTCGTCCGACACCCTGGCCACGGACCACCCGGAGGGCAAGCAGATGCGGCGCGGCTCGTTCTGCATCGGCATGAAGGGCGACAGCTTCTTCCTGCTGTGCGCCAACCCGGTCGACAACGACAACGTGGACCGCATCCGCAGCCGCCTGGAGCCGCTGCACAGCATGACCATGGAGGAAATCAAGTCCGCCTACAAGAAGGCCCTGCGCGACGAGACCCCGGCCGACAGCAAGGGCGCCGGCCTGGGCTTCCTGACCATGGCGCGCGACGCCAGCGAACCGCTGGAGTTCGAATTCGTGCGCGAGGCCCTCGCGCCGGACACCACCGTGTTCTGCATCAAGGCCATCATCTAACCGCTATCGACCACAAGCAACCATGGAACCATTGTTCATCCCCGCCTCGCCGACCTCGCCGGAAATCGACTTCCGCTTCGACCTGGCCACCCTGTCCATCAAGGGCGAATCCTACCCCGAGAACGCGGCCGCCTTCTATGGCCCCCTGATCGAACGGGTGCGCGCCTGGCTGGCCGGCTGCAGCGAAGCCGCCATCACGGTCAATGTGTCGCTGGCCTATTTCAACAGTTCCAGCACCAAGATGCTGTTCAGCTTTTTCGAGGCCCTGAACGGCGCCGCCCTGGCCGGCAACCGGGTCCGGCTGAACTGGTACCACGACGAGGATGACGACACCATCCTGGAATTCGGCCAGGAGCTGCAGGACGACTTCGAAGCCCTGGACTTCGTCGACCACGCCATCGGCGCGGGCTGACCCATGGCGCCCGAAGCCGACCTGTTTGCCATGGAAAGCGCGGCGCTGGCCAACGCCCGCGCCGCGCATGGCGATCCGCGCGCCGACACGCGTGCGGCCTTGGGCGAACTGATCGTCCACTACGAACGCCTGATGCGCGAGAGCCGGCGCCTGATACGGCGCAGCGACCGCGCGGAACTGGACATGAACCAGCTCAACCGCCAGCTGCACGAGCTGGCCGCCCAGCTGGAATATCGCGCCACCCACGATCCGCTCACCGGGGCCCTGAACCGCAGCGCCGTGATCGAGCGCGCCAGCGCCGCCCTGGCCCGCGGCGACCTGGCCCTGATCGTGCTCGACATCGACCACTTCAAGTGGATCAACGACGATTTCGGCCATCCCACCGGCGACGCCGTGATACGCACCGTGGTGCAGTGCCTGACCCGGTTGCTGCCGCCCCGCACCGTGATCGGCCGCGTCGGCGGCGAGGAATTCTCGGTGGCCTGGCCCACCGCCAGCGTGGAGGAGGCGCGCGCCATCGGCGCCGCCATCTGCGACGCCATCGCCGACCAGGTATTCGAGGCCCCGGTGGACCGCCAGATCACGGCCAGCGTGGGCATCAGCTGGTGCCCGGCCGGGACCAGCTTCGAAAGCGCCTACGGCCACGCCGACGAAGCCCTGTACGCCGCCAAGCGCGCCGGCCGCAACTGCGTGCGCCTGACCGCGCTGCCGGCGCCGGCCGCGCTCGATAGTGCGCCGTGTAACGCAAACTGAAAACTAGTGCAAACAGGACCGCCGCCGTCTCGCATCGGCGGCCCAAAGCTGGCATAGTAGTGTCCTGGACAATATTTCCGGGAGACGCGACATGAAAACCGATCTGCATCTGCCCCGCTTCGACAGCAGCGGCGTGGGCCAGTGGAAGGGACTGCTGGGCTGGGTCCTGCTGTGCTTTGCGGCCGCCGCCGTGGGCGCCGTGGCCTCGGCCGGGGCCCAGGACTTCTATCTCAACCTGAACCGGCCCTCCTGGGCGCCGCCGGCCAAGGTGTTCGGCCCGGTCTGGACCGTGCTGTACGCCATGATGGCGGTGGCGGCCTGGATGGTGTGGCGGGTACGCGGTTTGCGCGCCGCGCCGCGCACCCTGGGCCTGTTCCTGGCCCAGCTGGCCGCCAATGCCCTGTGGAGCTGGCTGTTCTTCAAATGGCAGCTGGGGCTGGCAGCCTTGGTGGAAGTGCTGCTGCTGTGGGCCCTGATCCTGGCCACCGCCATCGCCTTCTGGCGCGTGCGGCCGCTGGCCGGCATGCTGCTGCTGCCCTACCTGGCCTGGGTCAGCTTCGCCTCTGCCCTGACCTGGGCCTGCTGGCGCCTCAATCCCGGCGTGCTGGGATAGGCGGGGCGGACGCCACGAAATGCCCACACCGCAGGCCTGCGGCGTGGACATTCCCATGACAATTCCGTATGCTTCCCTGAAACATTAACTAACAGCAGCAGTTTTCAGGGAGAGCACCCGGAGTTGAACGCCCATGCCCAGCATGCGCAGCGCGCCCGCCGCGCCGCGTCTCTCCGCATGCCGCAGCCGGCGCCGGCCCTGCCACGCCGGACCGGCAGGCTGTTGCTGTCGTTATTGCTGGTAGTCCTGCTGCAGCTGGCGCCCGCCGCGCGCGCGGCGCCCGACCGCTGGGACGCCCTGGCCACGCCGCTGTTCGAGCACCTGGGCCTGGAACAGGGCTTGCCCAACCCGGTCGCCATGGCCGTGGCCCAGGATGGCGAAGGCTATATCTGGATAGGCACCCAGAGCGGCCTGGCGCGCTGGGATGGCTACCGCATGCGCGTATTCCGCCACGACGCCGCCGATGCACGCTCGCTGCCGGGCGACTTCATCCAGAGCCTGCACGTGGACGGCGCCGGGCGCCTGTGGGTAGGCACGGCGGCGGCCGGGGTCGCCATGTACGACAGACAGTGCGAGTGCTTCGCGGCGCTGCCGGTGGCGCTCAACCAGGGCGCCATCACCGGCCTGGCCAGCGATCCGGACGGCGGCCTGTGGATAGGCAGCTCGGCCGGCCTCGATTACTTCCATCCGGTCAGCAAGCGGCACCGGCGCTACCAGGCCGCAGCGCCGGCTGCCGCAGCGCCGGCTGCCGCAGCATCGGCTGCCGCAGCAACGGCTGCCGCACCTTCCTCCCTCCTGCCGGGCAACCAGATCCGCGCCCTGCTCACCGACCGCGACGGCCAGCTGTGGATAGGCCACAACGGCGGCCTGGCGCGGCGCGACGCCGCCAGCGACCGCTTCATCCCGGTCCCCATCACCGGCGGCCCGCCAGGCTGGAGCGACGCCGTGATGGCGCTGGGCCAGAACAGCGGCGGCCAGATCGCCTTCGGCACCCTGAAAAGCGGGGTCGGCATGGTGGATGCGGACCGGCGCGCTGCGCGCCTGGCCAACCCCGCCGGGGTGGGAGACCTGGGCGCCAACATGGTGCTGGCGGTGGCCGAGGTGGTCCCCGGACGCTGGTGGGCCGGCACCTACGGCAACGGTGTGGTCCAGTACGAGCAGGACGGCAGCCATGGCCGCCGCATCCAGCACCAGGCGGCCGTGTCCTTCAGCCTGGCCAGCGACCGCACCGCCGCCCTGCTGCGCGACCGCAGCGGCCTGGTATGGATTTGCAACGAGCGCGGGGTGGACATCTACGATCCCCGCAACGAGGGCGTGGATGCGGTGTTCGGCGCCGAGGGGGCGCTGGAGGCGGGGGTCTCGGCCCTGATGGCCGACAGCCGCGGCCGGGTCTGGATAGGCCTGGCCGACCAGGGCGTGGACATCGTCGATGCGCAGGGCCGGCGCAGCGCCGCCCTGCGTCCCGATCCATTGCAGCCGGACAGCGCCCTCCCCAACCGGGTGCTGCTGGCCTTCGAAGAGGCCGAGTCGGGCGAGGCCTGGATAGGCACCCAGCTGGGCCTGTACCGCACCGGCAGCCAGGGCCGTACCGTGCGGCGCGTGCCGCTGCCGCAGGCCAACCCGTATCCGCGCGTGGGCAGCGTGCTGGAGCGCCACGGCGAACTGTGGCTGGGCACCTTCGACGGCCTGCTGCGCTACAACCCGGACAGCGGCCGGCTGCAGCGCTACGCCCAGGGCGCGGCGGCCGAGGGCGGCCTCACCGACAACCGCATCCACACCGTCCTGCCCGACCTGGACGGCAGCCTGTGGATCGCGACCCGCAATGGCTTGAACCGGCTGCTGCCGGACACGGGCAAGGTGGAACAGGTGCTGCCCAAGCCGGCCGTGGCGCACGCCCTGTCCGATGCCGTGGTCAGCGCGCTGGCCCTGGACGGGCGCGGCCGCCTGTGGGCCGGCACCTATGGCAGCGGCATCTGCGTGATGACCGGCCGCGACGCGCGCGGCGAGCCGGTATTCCAGCGCCTGGGCACGGCCGACGGCCTGCCCAGCGCCACCATCATGGCCCTGCTGGCCGACCGCAACGGCCACATCTGGGCCTCCACCGCCGACGGCATCGCCCATATCGACATGGGCACGCTCAAGGCGCGCGCCGTGGGCCGCGCCGACGGCCTGGCCTTCCGCACCTTCTTCGTCGGCGCGGCCGCCGTCTCGCCCGAGCACGATCTGCTGTATGGCGCCACCACCGGCCTGGCCGTGGTGCATCCGCTGGAGCTGAACGACTGGGGCTACCGTCCGCCCCTGGTGATCAGCGCGGTGCGGGTCAACGGCAAGGCGCTGCCGGCGTCCGCCCTGCGCGGCGCCAACGGCGTCCTGGCCCTGAACGTGCCGCCGGAAGCGCGCAACATCGAAATCGAGAGCGCCGCCCTGGACTATTCGGCGCCGCAGCGCAACCGCTACAGCCACATGCTGGAGGGCTATGACCGCCAGTGGGTGGACAGCGACGCCGGACGCCGCCTGGCCAGCTACAGCAACCTGTCCCCCGGCCACTACCTGCTGCGGCTGCGCGGCAGCAACCGCGAAGGCTTGTGGAACGCGGACGAACTGCAGCTGGCCATCGAGGTGCTGCCGGCCTGGCACCAGACCTGGTGGGCCCGCCTGGCCTACCTGCTGGGCGCCAGCGCCGTGGCCTGGGCCGTGTACCGCTGGCGCGTGCGGCGCCTGCACCTGCGCGGCGAGCGTCTGCAGGCGCTGGTCTATTCGCGCACCCTGCACCTGGAAAAGCTCAACGCCATCGTACGCTCCATCAACGAGCAGCTCGATTTCGACGCCCTGCTGCAAGCCATCCTCAAGGAATCGGCCGTGATCGAGGGGGTGGACGGCGCCCTGGCCCTGGTGCTGGACCCGGACAGCGACACCCTGGTCCAGCATGCCAGCTGGGGACGCATCGACGCCGGCGCCGCGCCGCTGCGCATGAGCCAGCAGGAGGCCGCCGCCCAGTATGCCCGCTACACCGACCAGATCGCGCCCGACATCTACCTGCGGCGCGAGCAGTCGCCGCGCCTGGACCAGCCGCGCGCCGTGCTGTCGGTGCGCATCCGCATCGCCGGCCGCACCGAGGGCTACCTGGTGTTCGAAAACTTCCAGTACCACCCGGTGTTCACCTCGGCCGACCTCGACCTGCTCAAGGCGCTGAAGGAACCGTTCGCCTCCGCCTTCCACAAGGCGCGCGCCCTGCGCCTGCTGGAACAGGCGCGCGCCAACGCGGAGGCGGCCACGCGCGCCAAGAGCGACTTCCTGGCCAATATCAGCCACGAGATCCGCACCCCGATGAACGCCATCCTCGGCTTCGCCGGCCTGGGCACCCACCTGGAGCTGAGCAGCCAGGCGCTGGACTACTTCCGCAAGATAGGCCGCGCCGGCCAGAGCCTGCTGCAGATCATCAACGACGTGCTGGACTTTTCCAAGATCGAATCGGGCAAGCTGGAACTGGAACAGGTGCCGTTCGACCTGCCCGACACCCTGAACCAGCTGGCCGACCTGTTTTCCTGGCGCGCCGCCGAACGCGGACTGGAACTGGTGATCTGGGCCGATCCCGAAGTGCCGGCCCAGCTGTGCGGCGATCCGCTGCGCCTGAGCCAGGTGCTGGTCAATCTGGTCGGCAACGCCCTCAAGTTCACGGCGCACGGCCACATTGCCGTGCACGTGACGCTGGACACGGAGGCGCAAGCGCCGCCGGACTGCATCGGACTGCGCTTCACGGTGGAGGACACCGGCTTGGGCATCAGCGCCGAACAGCAGCAGCGCCTGTTCCAGGCCTTCGCCCAGGCCGACGCCAGCACCACCCGGCTGTATGGCGGCACCGGCCTGGGACTGGCCATCTCGCAGCAGCTGGTGCGCAAGATGGGCGGCGTGATACGGCTGGACAGCCAGCCCGGCGCCGGCAGCCGCTTCAGCTTTGCCATCTGCCTGCCCTGCCCCGGCGGCCAGGAGCCGCGCCTGCCGCCGGCGCCGTCCGGGGTGCAGGGACGGCGCGTGCTGGTGCTGGACGACAGCGCGCCGGCCACCCAGGCCCTGGCCTCGCAGCTGGCCTTGCTGGGCCTGCGGGTGCGCAGCGCCGCCACCGTGCCCGAAGCCGTCCTGCTGCTGGCCGACGAGCCCTGCGAGCTGCTGATGGTGGACTGGGGCCTGCCGGACATGAACGGAGTCGAGGCGCTGCAGCTGCTGCGGGCCGACGCCGCGCTGGCGGCCATCCCGGCCATCATCATGGCCAGCGCCTACGCCCGCGAGCAAAGCCGCGAGGCCCAGGAATATGCCGGCGTGCTGCCCTTCCTCGACAAACCGGTCAACCCCTACCTGCTGCGCAGCGCGGTACTGATCGCGCTGGGCGCCGAAACGGAACAGATGGCGGTGCGGCCGGCCGCCGCGCCCTCCGCCGCCATGCAGCGCATCCGCGGCGCGCGCGTGCTGGTGGTGGACGACAACACCATCAACCAGCAGGTGGCGCGCGAGATCCTGCAGCGCGCCGGGGTCCAGGTGGCGCTGGCCAGCAGCGGCGCGGAAGCGACGCGCATGAACGACGAGGCCCACTACGACGCCATCCTGATGGACATCCAGATGCCGGACATGGACGGCTACCAGGCCACCGCCCTGATACGCGCCTCGGAACGCCATCCCTCGCTGCCCATCATCGCCATGACGGCGCACGCGGTGGGCGGCTACCGCGAACGCTGCCTGGCGCTGGACATGAACGACTACGTCACCAAGCCGATCGACCCGGATACCCTGTACGCGGTGCTGGCCAACTGGGTCCAGGGTGACGCCGGCGCCGTGGCCTCGGCCGCGCCGCCCCCGGCCCCTCCACAGGCGACGCCACGGCCCGGCATCGACATTGCGGCCGCCCTGGAGCGCCTGGGCGGCCACGGCGCCCTGCTGAACCGCCTGCTGGCGCTGTTCATCCAGGATTTTGGTGCAAGTTTGCAACAGATCGAGGAAGCCATCGCGGCCGGCGACCTGGCCCGCGCGGCGCAGCTGGTGCACAAGGTGCGCGGCGCGGCCGGCAACCTGTCGGCAACCGGCCTGTTCGACGCGGCCGGCGCCCTGGAGGAACGCCTGCGGGCACCCGAACACAGCCTGCCCGCGCTGCTGGAAGACTTTGCAACAGCACATCAGGAAGTCCTGGCAGGCGCGCGCCAGCATCTGGACCAGCCCGATAAACTTGCAACTTGATACGTTTGATAGTCCTTGAGCTGGCGCACATCCTGTCCTAGGATGAATCAGGCGTACCCAACGCGCTGCAATCCCTACCTCTGATGAAAGGATTCAACAATGGCAACCCATGCTCCACACGCTATCGACACCCTGCTGGACAAGCTGGCCGGCGACGACGTATTCCGCGCACAACTGGTGGACCGTCCACAGCAGGCGCTCGACAGCATCGGCATCCAGGTCGAGGCCGAGCGGATTCCCGCCGTGCGCTGCCTCCCGGCCAAGGAAGTGATTGCCGCCAACCGCGCCGCCCTGCGCGGCAAGCTGGACAACGTGGCCGCCGCCTTCCCCTTCTTCCTCGGCGACAAGTAAGCGTCCCTCGGACGTTGCAGCGGACGGCGCGCGCCAGCGGCCGTCCGTTTTTTTATGGCCGCAGCTCCAGCATGTCGTCGCGCCCGGAAGCCGGGCCGCAGCCGCACACCGCCACCACCATGTGGCGCAGCGGGTCCAGACCGAAGGCCTGTTCCAGTTCGCCCTCATTGATGGCGGCCGTGACGAAGGCCGGCATCCCGGCCTCCTGGGCCAGCAGGTAAAAGGTTTGCGACAGATGGCCGCAGTCCAGCAGCACGGCGCGATGCGCCTTGGCGTGGTTGCGGTACTTCCAGAAGTTGCGCTCGACCCGGGCCGCCAGCACCACCAGCATGGGCGCATCGACGAACCACTCCTGGTCGGCCACGGCGCCCAGCGCCAGTTCAGCGGTCTGCGCCGTGTCCATGGCGCGCAGCGGCTCCAGCACGTGGCGCAGCGGATGGTAGTGGTACAGGCCGGGCGCGACGCCCGCTATGCGCTGGGCGATCACATAGGCCTCGGTGGGATGCAGGCCCCCGGCCGACGGGCTGGCTTTTTTCAGCACCATGGCGCCGGGCGCCATCTCGCGCTGGAACTGGGCGCCGAAGGCGCGCTGCAGCAGGCGCGCGGCCACGGCCAGCGGCAGCGTGGCCTGCGGGTCGAAATTGCGGCCTGTATAGCGGGCCAGCAGCAGCTGCTCCAGCGGGGTGCATTCCGCTTGTGTCCCAGGTTGCGGCTCAACTTGAGTCTCCGCGCGCGGATCGGCTTGCGGCGCCGTTTGCGGCGCCGGTCGCGCCCCGGCTCGCGGTTCCTCCTGCGATTGCGGCGCCGGCTGCGGCAGCGCAATGGCGTCTTCCAGTGAAGACAGTTCGATGGTGGGCGGCGGCGGCGCGCCGTAGGAATCGACCAGCTGGTCGAAGCTGGGGAATTGCATGCCCTTGTCGGCCCGCATCCCGGTCCAGCGGCTGTAGACGTGCGCCAAAGCCGACAGCGGGCGCCAGTGCTGCGAGCGCAGGGTTTCGTCGCGCTCGCGCATGGCGGCATGTTCGGCGCCGTCGGCTATCAGCAGCCCGAGTTCCAGCAGGCGCGCCACGGTGTCTGCACCGTGGCGCTGCTCACAGGCGGCGCGCTCCAGCCACAGCGTCTGGCCGATGGCGCCGATGGCGGCCGCTTCCTGCGGCGACAATTCGGTTTCCGTGCCCAGGTGCGGCGCCAGCGCGATCCAGCGCGTGGCCGCGCCCAGCACGCCCTGCCCGGAGAATAGCGCGGACAAATCCAGGTCCAGTTCCTCGCGGGGTTCCAGGTACAGCACGGCGCAGCGGCGTATCAGCATGGGAACCTCGTCTCCAGGAGAAAATTGGGGGACAAGCATCCCCGGCTTATTTTACCCTCTGCTTTTCCAGCTTGCGGGCCAGGGTGCGGCGGTGCATGCCGAGGCGCCGCGCCGCTTCCGAGATGTTGAAGTCCGTTTCCGCCAGCACCGTGTGGATGTGCTCCCACTCCAGGGTCTTGATCGAGGTCGAGCGGGCCGTCACTTCAATGTCTTCCGCGCCCGCCACGTGCTCGAAGGCGGCTTCGATGTCGTCCGTGTTGGACGGCTTGGCCAGGTATTGGCAGGCGCCCAGCTTGATCGCTTCCACCGCCGTGTTGATGCTGGCGTAGCCGGTCAGCACCACAATCAGCATGTCCGGATCGTGCTCGTGCAGCAGCTGCACGCAGGCCAGGCCGGAGGAATTTCCCTTCAGTTTCAAGTCCACCACGGCGTAGCCGGGCGAGTGTTCGGCCAGCAGCGCACCGGCTTCGTCCACATTCTCGGCCAGCAGCACGCGGTAGCCGCGCCGCTCGAACGAGCGGCTCAGGGTGCGCGCGAAAGCCGCGTCATCTTCCACTATCATCAACAGACGATCACTCGTCATCCTGTGCATCCTCTTCATCAAAAACGATGGCGGACAGCGGCAGGCGCAAGCGCACCGCCGCACCGCCCTCGGCGCGGTTGCTGGCCGAGACCGTCCCGCCCAGCTTGCGCGCCACATTGGTCACCAAGAACAGCCCCAGGCCGCCGCCCGGCTTGCCCTTGGTGGACTGGTAGGGCTTGCCGATCTGGCCCAGCATGCCCGGCGCGAAGCCCGGGCCCCGGTCCAGCACCGCCAGTTCCAGGGCGTCGCCATCGAGCCCGGCCTGCAGGCTGACCCACTGCGGCGACGCTTCCAGCGCATTATCCAACAGATTGCAGATGGTCTGCTTGAGCGTGGAATCGGACACCACCGGCCGGTCCTGGCTGATGGCGTTGTGGAACTCGAAGGTTGCCACCGGGCGGCTTTCGCGCCACTCGTCCACCAGGTCTTCCAGGAAGGTGTTGATGGTGGTCTTGACCGCCGACTCGCCGCGCGTCTCGCCGGCCGACATCAGGATGCCGCTGACCGTGGCCTTGCAGCGCTGGAGCTGGGTCTGCATCTCGGCAATCTCGCCCAGCAGTTCCGGGTTGTTGCGGAACTCGGGCATGCGCTTCCAGTCGCCCAGGATCACGGCCAGGGTGGCCAGCGGCGTGCCCAGTTCGTGGGCCGCGCCCGAGGCCAGCAAGCCCATGCGCACGATATGGTCTTCCTCGGCCGCGCGCTGGCGCAGGTCGGCCAGCTTGGCGGCGCTGGCGTTCAGGTTGGCGTTGATGCGGGTGATGAAGTACACCAGCAGCCCGGCGTTCATCACAAAGCACAGCAGCATGCCCTGCATGTACAGCGAAAAGAAGCCCAGCTCGCGGTCCAGCGGCAGGGTCAGCGGCTTGGAAAACAGCGCCAGCCCGGCCACGCAGCAGCTGGTCACCACCACGATCAGCCAGGTCGACCAGGTCTCCAGCAGAATGGCGGACAAAATCACCTGCAGCAGGTACAGCGAGACAAAGGGATTGGTGGTGCCGCCGCTCAGGTACAACTGGGCCGTCAGGCTGCCGACGTCGACCAGCATGGCCAGCACCAGCTCGTGGTTGCTGACCTGCTGCACCTCGTGCCAGCGCAAATGGCTGGCGATGTTGAAGGCGATCAAACAGGCCAGCACGTTGAGCATGGCCGCCATCGGCAGCTTGACGTCGAACACCAGGGTGGCGGCGCAGATGGTGGTGATCTGGCCGAACACGGCGATCCAGCGCAGCTGTATCAGCTGCTGCATGTTCTTGTGGCCGGCCGCGTGCACGATCTCCTCGGCCGGCACATCGCGCTCGGCCTTGCCCAGCACCTTGAACAGATTGGGTATCACCATCTACAACAATCTCACCGAGTCAATCCAGGCGGGCCTTGCGCCCGGAGCGCAGCACCCAGATAAAAGCGCCCACCACCATGGCGGCCAGGGCGTACCAGGTGACAGCATAAACCAGGTGGTTGTTGTGGAAGGAAATCACGGTCAGTCCGCCCACCGGACGGCCGGCGTCAGCCTCGCTTTTCGAGCCTTTCGAACGGTTCGCATCGGCATCGGCGTCGATGAAGTACGGCGCCACCTGCGGCACGCCACGGGTGGCGGCGATGGCCTGCACGTCGCGCGAATGCCAGCGGTCAGCGGCCGGATCATTGGCGCGCAGGTAGCCGCCGCCCGGTTCGCTCAGGCGCAGCAGCCCGGTAACGGTCACGTCCTGCCCTTCGCGCGCCTCATGCGGCCGGCAGCCGCCGTCGGCGCCCGGCGCGGGAGCGGGGAGCGGCGCGCGCGCCGCCGCAGCCTCGGTAATGAAGCCGCGGTTGACCAGCACCACATTGCCGTCCGTGCCGCACAGCGGGGTCATGACCCAGAAGCCGGCGCCCAGGTCGGTGGTGGCCTGCACCCGCGCGCTCAGCGCTTCCAGGTAGGCGCCGGTGACGCGCACATGGCGGTATTCGTCGCCGTCGGCCGTGATGGCCGGCCATTGCGCCGGGCCGGGCGCGTCCGCCACGGGGGCGTGCACGCGCTGCTCAACACGTTCGATCAGGGCCAGCTTCCAGTGCAGGCGCTTCACTTGCCAGGTGCCTAAAGAAAAAAAGCCTGCAAACAGCAGGCTCGCGCACAAGGCCAGGAAGAACCGCGAGGCGGCGGAGCGGCGCTCCGCCTGGCCTTGCGGTCCGGCCATCATGGCATCTTGTGCATGGCGTCTTCTATCATGCCAGGCATCATGTTGTGGTTCATGTGATACATGACCCAGATCGAGCCGGCCAGCATGATGACCACCACCATCACGGTGAAGATCAGGGCCAGCAGGTTCCAGCCGCCTTCCGATTTCGGGCTCATGTGCAGGAAGTAGATCATGTGCACCACGATCTGCACCGCGCCCATGGCCAGCAGGACGAAGCCGGCCGTGCTGGAGTCGCTGAACACCTTGCCCATCACCAGGTAGAACGGGATGGCGGTCAGGATCACCGCCAGCACGAAGCCGGTGGCGTATTCGCGCAGGGTGACGTGCGGATGGTTGTTATCGTGGCCGTGGTCGTCGTGACCGTGGCCGTGATCATGGTGGTGGTCGCTCAAGGCAGTACTCCCATCAGGTAGACAAAGGTAAACACGCCGATCCACACCACGTCCAGGAAGTGCCAGAACATCGACAGGCACAGCAGGCGGCGGGTGTTGGCGGCGTTCAGGCCGTGTTTTTTCAGCTGGAACAGCAGGGTCACCAGCCAGATGATGCCGAAGCTCACGTGCAGGCCGTGGGTGCCGACCAGCGCGAAGAACGAGGTCAGGAAGCCGCTGCGCTGCGGACCGGCGCCTTCGTGGATCAGGTGCACGAACTCGTACAGCTCGAAGTAGATGAAGCCGGCGCCCAGGAGGCCGGTGATGGCCAGCCAGACGATGGTGCCGTTCAGGTGCTTGCGCTGGGCCGACAGCATGGAGAAGCCGTAGGTGATGGACGACAGCAGCAGCAGCGCCGTGTTGAGCGCCACCAGCGGCAGGTCGAACAGTTCGGCGCCGGTGGGGCCGCCCGCATAGTTGCGGCCCAGGACGGCATAGCCGGCGAACAGGCTGGCGAACACCAGGCAGTCGCTCATCAGGTACAGCCAGAAGCCCAGCAGGGTGCCGTTCTCCGGATGGTGCTCGGTTACGAAGTAGCGCGAGCTGGGGGCGGCGCTCGCGGCGCCGGCAGCGGTTACGTTAATCTCAGACATGGCTTTCCAGCAAACGGGTGCGAGCATTTTCCACGCGGACGACTTCTTCCGCCGGGATGTAATAGTCGCGTTTGTAGTTGAAGGTATGGGCGATGGTGGCGGCCGCCAGGGCGACAAACGAGATGACGGCGATGGCCCACATATGCCAGATCAGGGCGAAGCCCACCACGAAGCTCAGGGCCGCGATGATAAAGCCGGCGCCGGTGTTCTTCGGCATGTGGATGGACACGAAATCCTTCAGCGGACGCTGGTAGCCGTTTTTCTTCATGTCGGCAAAGGTGTCGTTGTCATGCACGTACGGGGTGAAGGCGAAGTTGTAGTCCGGCGGCGGCGACGAGGTCGACCACTCCAGGGTACGGCCGTTCCACGGGTCGCCGGTCACGTCGCGCAGCTCTTTGCGGCGCAGGAAGGAGACGGCGAACTGGACGACCATGGCGCCCACGCCCAGCGCGAAGATGCCGGCGCCGATGGCGGCGATGATGAACCAGATGTGCAGCGACGGGTCTTCGAAGTGGCTCATGCGGCGGGTCACGCCCATCAGGCCCAGCACGTACAGCGGCATGAAGGCCAGGTAGAAGCCGACCACCCAGCACCAGAACTGCACTTTGCCCCAGAACACGTCCAGCTTGAAGCCGAAGGCTTTCGGGAACCAGAAGTTGATGCCGGCGAACAGGCCGAACAGCACGCCGCCGATGATCACGTTGTGGAAGTGGGCGATCAGGAACAGCGAGTTATGCAGCACGAAGTCGGCCGGGGGAACGGCCAGCAGCACGCCGGTCATGCCGCCGATGACGAAGGTGATCATGAAGGCGATGGTCCACATCATGGGCAGCTCGTAGCGGATGCGGCCATGGTACATGGTGAACAGCCAGTTGAAGATCTTGGCGCCGGTCGGGATCGAGATGATCATCGTGGTGATGCCGAAGAACGAGTTGACGCTGGCGCCCGAACCCATGGTGAAGAAGTGGTGCAGCCACACCAGGTAGGACAGGATGGTGATCACGACGGTCGCATACACCATGGAGGTGTAGCCGAACAGGCGCTTGCCGCAGAAGGTGGACACCACTTCCGAGAAGATGCCGAAGGCCGGCAGCACCAGGATGTAGACCTCGGGGTGGCCCCAGATCCAGATCAGGTTCACGTACAGCATGGCGTTGCCGCCCATGTCGGTGGTGAAGAAGTGGGTGCCGAAGGTGCGGTCCAGCGACAGCATGGCCAGCACGGCGGTCAGGACCGGGAACACGGCCACGATCAGGATGTTGGTGCACAGCGAGGTCCAGGTGAAGACGGGCATCTTCATCATGGTCATGCCGGGGGCGCGCATCTTGATGATGGTGACGATCAGGTTCACGCCGGACAATAGCGTCCCCACCCCGGCTATCTGCAGGGCCCAGATGTAGTAGTCGACCCCGACGTCCGGACTGGCCAGGATGCCGGACAGCGGCGGATAGGCCAGCCAGCCGGTGCGGGCGAATTCACCCACGAACAGCGAAGCCATCACCAGCATGCCGCCGAACACGCTCATCCAGAAGGAGAAGTTGTTCAGGAACGGGAAGGCCACGTCGCGCGCGCCGATCTGCAGCGGCACCACGTAGTTCATGAAACCGGTCACCAGGGGCATGGCCACGAAGAAGATCATGATCACGCCGTGGGCGGTGAACACCTGGTCGTAGTGGTGCGGCGGCAGGAAGCCGTGCGAGTCGCCGAACGACAGCGCCTGCTGGGCGCGCATCATCAGGGCGTCGGCAAAGCCGCGCAGGAACATGATGAGGCCGAAGATGATATACATGATACCGATCTTCTTGTGGTCGATGCTGGTGATCCAGTCGCGCCACAGCGGGCCCCACAGCTTGAATTTGGTGATCAGGGCCAGCACAGCCAGGCCGCCCAGCGCCACCGCGCAGAAAGTCACGAGCAGGATGGGCTCATGGAACGGTATCGCGTCCCAGCCCAGCCGGCCCAGGATCAGGTCGTTTTGGTCTTGCATTATTGAGTCTTCTTCGGGTTGGTGGGCGTGATGCAGACTTCGTCGATGCTAGCCTGCGCGATGCGGCGCGCGCTGCGTTCCGCCGCCAGCGACATCTCGGTGGCGTGGCGTATCATGCGCTCGCTGTCCTCGGCTACCTGGTCGCGGATGCACACGGCATTGCGGTCCACGCAGCGGTTGACGATGGCTTCATACAGGTCGGCGTCGACGCCGGCGTAGTGTTTCACCGCATCCTTGATGCTGGGCTCGGCCAGCTGCTGGTAGGTGGCGCGGTCCAGCTTGGCGGTCGCGCCCTTGGCCGATTCCACCCACTTGTCGAAGTCGGCCTGGCTGTCGCCGTGGAACTTGAAGCGCATGTCGGAGAAGCCGGCGCCGCTGTAGTTCGAGGAGAAGCCTTCATACACGCCGGGCTTGTTGATCACGGCGTTCAGCTGGGTCTGCATGCCGGGCATGGCGTAGATCTGGCCGGCCAGGGCGGGCACGTAGAACGCGTTCATGACGGACGAAGCGGTCAGCTTGAAGCGGATCGGACGGTCCACCGGCGCGTGCAGCTCGTTGACCGAGGCCACGCCCAGTTCCGGGTAGATGAACAGCCATTTCCAGTCCAGCGCGATGGCTTCCACTTCCAGCGGCTTGACGTCGGCCGGCAGCGCGCGCTGGTGGTCCAGGCGCGACAGCGGACGATAGGGATCGAGCAAATGGGTGCTGATCCAGGTGATCAGGCCCAGGGCGATGATGATCAGCAGGGGCGCGCCCCAGATCACCAGTTCCAGACGGGTCGAGTGGTCCCAGTCCGGCTCGTACTTGGCAGCCGTGTTGCTTGCGCGATAACGCCAGGCAAACAGGATCGTCAGGGCGATCACGGGGATGATGATAAGGAGCATGAGGCCGGTGGAGACGGCGATCAGGTGCCCCTGCTGGGCGGCGATGTCTCCTGACGGATTCATTACTACCGTATTGCAACCAGCAAGCGCAATAAGCGGGGTAACTAACAGCCAGCGACGAATGAGTTTAAGTATCATGCGATAAAAGTGCTGTACAGAGTGTGGAGATCGTGCCAATGTACACTTACCGCCGCGTTTTGGACATTGGACACTTTGTCCCACCCCGGGGCGTGGCGGCCTAGGCATGTATAAAAAAGATCACAACTTTTCGAGACGAAGACTATGGCTAGCATACATACGACGCATGACGGCAGCGTAGCTGCCGATTACCCCCTTGGACCCAACTCGGAGGCGGCACGCCGGCTCAACACCGACAACCATCCGATTTCCCCCGGCGAGATCGCGGTCGGCGTGGTGATCGGGCGCGCATCCGAATATTTCGACTTCTTCGTCTACGCCATCGCTTCGGTGCTGGTGTTTCCTTCCGTGTTCTTCCCGTTTGACGCGCGCCTGGAAGGAACGTTGTACGCATTCACTATATTTGCTTTCGCTTTCATTGCAAGGCCGTTCGGCACCATCCTGTCGATGGAGATACAAAAACGCTACGGCCGCGAAGCCAAGCTGACCCTGGCGCTGTTCCTGCTGGGGACCACCACCGCCGGCATCGCCTTCCTGCCCTCGTATGCCGAACTGGGCGCGAATGCCATCCTGCTACTGTCGCTTTTACGCATCGGCCAGGGCCTGGCGCTGGGCGGTTCCTGGGACGGCCTGCCCTCGCTGCTGGCGCTCAACGCGCCGGCCGAGAAGCGCGGCTGGTACGCCATGCTGGGCCAGCTGGGCGCGCCGGTCGGCTTCTTCATCGCGGCGGCCCTGTTCTGGTACCTGATCTCCAACCTGGACAACATGGACTTCCTGACCTGGGGCTGGCGCTACCCGTTCTACGTGGCCTTCGCCATCAACGTGGTGGCCCTGTTCGCCCGTTTGCGCCTGGTGTCCACCAATGAATACACCCACCTGCTGGAAGACCGCGAGCTGCAGCCGGTCAGCGTGACGGAAATCAGCCACACCCAGGGCCGCAACGTGGTGATCGGCGCCCTGGCCGCACTGGCCAGCTACGCCCTGTTCCACCTGGTGACGGTGTTCCCGCTGTCCTGGATCTCGCTGTATTCGCCGCGTAGCATGGCCGAGTTCCTGTACACCCAGATGACGGGCGTGGTCATCATGGCGGTGTGCGTGATCATCTCCGGCGTGATCGCCGACCGCTTTGGCCGGCGCCGCACGCTGGGCTCGCTGGCCATGGCGATTGCCGTGTTCAGCGGCTTCGTTCCCATGCTCATGGATGGCGGCAAGCTGGGACAAGACGTATTCATCATGGTCGGCTTCGCACTGCTGGGCCTTTCCTACGGCCAGGCCGCCGGCGCCGTGACCGCCAACTTCACGCCACGCTTCCGCTACACCGGCGCGGCCCTGACCTCGGACCTGGCCTGGCTGGTGGGTGCCGCCTTTGCCCCGCTGGTGGCGCTGGGCGTGGCCTCGCACTTCGGGCTGGCGTATGTGGGCCTGTACCTGTTGTCCGGCGCGGTCTGCTCACTGGCCGCACTGAGCCTGAACCGGGCCCTGGATATACGCAACTAGGCCCGCACCAGTCCGCTGGGCGGCGCATCCGACGGGGAACCCACACGGGTTCCCCGTATTATTTTTACCACACCTCAGCGACACCTCACCCACGCCTCAGCTGCGCACCTTAGCCTCTGCGCAACATTGCCCTCCCCCGCTATGATCGCCCTCAACCAACTGGCGAAGGAGAGCGGCAATGGCGGACACAGTGGGCGATTTCGTCCTCAAACGGCTGGGCGCCTGGGGCGTCAAGCGCATCTACGGCTATCCCGGCGACGGCATCAATGGCGTGATCGGCGCCTTCGGCCACAGGGACACGGGCATAGAATTCGTGCAGGCGCGGCACGAGGAGCTGGCCGCCTTCATGGCCTGCGCCCACGCCAAGTTCAGCGGCGAGGTCGGGGTCTGCCTGGCCACCTCGGGCCCCGGCGCCATCCACCTGCTCAACGGCCTGTATGACGCCCGCATGGACCACCAGCCGGTGGTGGCCATCGTCGGCCAGCAAAGCCGCATGGCGCTGGGCGGCGACTACCAGCAGGAAGTGGACCTCATGTCGCTGTTCAAGGACGTGGCGCACGACTTCGTGCAAATGGCCACCACGCCGGAACAGGTGCGCCACCTGATCGACCGTGCCATGCGCATCGCCATCGAGCGCCGCACGGTCACCTGCGTGATCCTGCCCAACGACCTGCAGGAACTCAAGGCCGTGGAAACGCCGCCGCGCGAGCACGGCACCATCCACAGCGGCATAGGCTGGACCGGACGCGCCCTGACCCCGCCCGAGGCCGAGCTGCAGCGCGCGGCCGACATCCTCAACGCCGGCAAGAAAGTCGCCATCCTGGCCGGGGCCGGCGCCCTGCACGCCACCGACGAACTGATCGCCGTGGCCGAGAAACTGGGCGCCGGCATCGCCAAGGCGCTGCTGGGCAAGGCCGCCGTGCCGGACGAACTGCCTTTCGTGACCGGCTCCATCGGTCTCCTGGGCACCAAGGCCAGCTGGGACTTGATGAACGAATGCGACACCCTGCTGATGGTGGGCTCGGCCTTCCCCTATTCCGAATTCCTGCCCAAGGAAGGCCAGGCGCGCGGCGTACAAATCGATATCGACGCGCGCATGCTGAACCTGCGCTACCCGATGGAAGCGTCGCTGGTGGGCGACAGCGCCGCCACCCTGCGCGCCCTGCTGCCGCTACTGCAGCCACGCACCGACCACGGCTGGCGCCAGCAGGTCGAGAACAACGTGGCCGAGTGGTGGAAGGTGCTGGAGGCGCGCGCCATGAACGAGGCCAAGCCGGTCAATCCGCAGCGCGTGTTCTGGGAATTGTCGCCGCGCCTGCCGGACGACTGCATCCTGTGCTGCGATTCCGGCTCGGTGGCGGGCTGGTATGCGCGCGACCTCAAGCTGCGGCGCGGCATGATGGCCTCGCTGTCGGGCGGGCTGGCCACCATGGGTTCGGCCGTGCCCTACGCGCTGGCCGCCAAGTACGTGCATCCGGAACGTCCCGTGATCGCGCTGCTGGGCGACGGCGCCATGCAGATGAACGGCATCAACGCCCTGATCACGCTGGCGCGCGTGTGGTCTTCCTGGCGCGATCCGCGCATGACCATCATGGTGCTGAACAACGGTGACCTCAACATGGTGAGCTGGGAGCAGCGCATCACCGAGGGCGACGCCAAGCTGCCGGCCTCGCAGGACCTGCCCTCCTTCCCGTATGCGGCCTACGCAGAACTGCTGGGCCTGCGCGGCATCCGCGTCAGCAAGCCGGAGGAAGTGGGCCCGGCCTGGGACAAGGCGCTGGCGTCCGGCATCCCGACCGTGATCGAGATGGTCACCGATCCCGACGTGGCGCCGCTACCGCCGCACATCTCCAACAAGCAGACCCGCAACTACCTGCGCGCCCTGCTGCGCGGCGACCCCGACGCGCTGGGCGTGGTCACCGCCACCATCAAGGAAGCGTGGGACGGACTGTTCCCGGGGCGCGGCAAGAAGGACTAGGCGGCCAGGCTGCCGTAGAATGGGGGCATGAAAACCTATCACGGCAGCTGCCACTGCGGCGCGGTGACCTTCGAGGCCGGCCTGGACCTGGCCCGGGGCACCATCAAGTGCAATTGTTCGATCTGCGCCAAGGGCAGGATCTGGTCGGCCATCGTGCCGCGCGAGGCGTTCCGGCTGCTGTCCGGCGCAGAGGCGCTGGCCGAGTACCGCTTCCTCAGCCGGCGCGACGGCCACTATTTTTGCAAGCACTGCGGCATCCGCCCCTATGGCACCGGGAGTTCGCCGCGCTGGGGCGATTTCTACGCGGTCAACCTCGCCTGCCTGGACGGCATCAGCGACGCCGAGCTGGCCGCCGTCGCTGTCACCTACCTGGACGGCAAGCACGACAACTGGGCCAGCGCTCCTGCGGAAACTCGCCACCTATGAAAATCAGACCTTACCAGGCGGCCGACTTCCCGGCGATCTGCGCCATCTACGCCGACGCCAAGCGCGACGAACTGGGACCGGTGCAGGTGGACATCATTCCCTTGCAGGACGATCCCGGGCTGCTGGCCGCCTTCCATGAGTCACAGGTTACGGTATGCGAAGACGGCGAGGTGCTGGGCTTCAGCGCCACCTTTGAAGGACAGCTACGCGCACTGTTCATCCACAGCGGCGCGCGCGGCAAGGGCGCTGGCGGCGCGCTGCTGGCGGCGGCACTGGCCAGCCCGCAGCCCTGCACCTCGCTGCGCGTCGCGCAGACCAATGTACGCGCCATCAAATTCTATGAGCGGCATGGTTTCAAGGTGAGCGGCCGGGCGAGCAGGGAGTACAACGGCCAGCGCATCGTCTATCTCGACATGGTGCATGCATAAAGCGGGTTTCCGCCACCCCGGTGTCCACCCGGTGTCAGATCTGCCATTGGTACATGAGGCCGCTGCGTCTACCCGGTGTCAGATCTGCCATTGGTACATGAGGCCGCTGCAACTGGCGAGCCCATGTACTCTTGGCAGATCTGACACCGATTTGCCGATTTGTGGACACCGATTTGTGTGACACCGGTTTACATGCAAGTTGCCCACCCTGCGCCGCTGATTAAGCACCTTCCGGGGCCATGCGCGCCAGCGCGCCGGCCAGTTCCTGTTCGAGGGCTTGCACGTGCGGTCCGGCGCTGGCCAGTTCGCCGGCGTCGGCCAGCTTTTCGATCAAGGCGCAACGCGTGTGCAAGGCTTCGGCGCCGAGATAGGCGGCGCTGCCCATCAGGCTGTGGGCGGACAGCGCCACCGCCATCGCATCCCCTTGGTCCAGGCCCTGCTGCATGACCGCCAGCAGCCGCGGCCCTTCACCGACGAAGGCGGCCCGCATGGCGGGATACAGACGGCCTGTCATCGGGATGGCTGCGGGCGCATTGGCGCCAGCCGGCAGGTCCGCCACGCCGAACAGCGCATCGAGCTCCGCCAGCGCCGGTGCGCCGGCCGCCATGGCGCGCTGCTCGCCGATCAGCGTGCTGCCCTGCGCCAGCAGCGCCGCCAGTTGGCGCGCGATTTCCGCGTGCAGCGCGGCCTCATCCACCGGCTTGGCCAGGAAACCGTTGGCGCCGGCCGCCAGGAAACGCTGGCGGTCCTCGGCATTGGCATTGGCAGTCAGCGCGATCACCGGCACCTGGGGATTGCGTACGCCGTCCAGCCCCGCGCGCAAACGCTGCAGGGCAGCCATGCCATCCATGCGCGGCATGCGTCCATCCATGATCACCAGGTCGTAATCATTGGCCGCCAGCTCGTCCAGTGCGGCGACGCCGTCTTCGGCGATCGTGATGCTGTGGCCCATATTCTCCAGCAGCTCGCGCAGGATGATCTGGTTGGTGCTGCCATCCTCGGCGCACAGCACGGCCAGCCGGGCCGCGTGAGGGCGCGCCAGCCCGGCCTCGCTGCCGGCCGTTTCCACGCCGGGCTGCAACGGCAGGTGGACGCGGAATTGGCTGCCCACGCCCACGGTGCTGCGCACGTCGATGCGCCCGCCCATGGCGGACACGATGTTCTTGCAGATCGCCAGCCCCAGGCCGGCGCCGCCATATTTGCGCGAGGTGGCGGCGTCGGCCTGCTCGAATTTCTGGAACAGGCGGCCCAGCGCTTCGGCAGGAATGCCGATGCCGCTGTCACACACCGCCAGCACGATCCCGCCGCCCTCATGCAAGGCCAGGCTGACCCTCACCTCGCCGCGCGCGGTGAACTTGATGCCGTTGCCCACCAGGTTGACCACCACCTGCCGCAGCCGGGTCGGATCGCCGCGCCACCAGGCCGGCAGCGCCGGGTCCAGGTCGGCGATCAGCGAAACGCCCTTGGCCTCGGCGCGGTCGGCCAGCAATCCCACCACGTCGTTCAACAGGGCCGGCAGGTTGAAATCCAGTTCCTCCAGCGGCATCTTGCCCGCCTCCAGGCGCGAGAAGTCCAGGATGTCGTTGATGATCTGCAGCAGCACCTCGGCATTGCTCAGGCTCAGGCGCAGCTTGTCGCGCGTGTGGGGCGCCAGGCTGCCATCCTTCTGGGCCGAGCGCAGCATGCCGATCACCCCGCCCAGCGGAGTGCGCACCTCGTGGCTGATCATGGCCAGGAAATCGCTCTTGAGCTGGCTGGAAACTTCGGCCGCGCGCTGCGCCGCCAGCGATTCCGCATAGCGCGCCTGCGAGGCCCGCAGGTCGGCTTCACGCGCATGCAGGGTGGCGATCTGGCTTTCCAGGGTCTGGCGGTAGCGCGCCTCGTTGTCCTGAATACGGGCGTGCACGGCGCGCTGGCGCGCCAGGGCGCCGTCCAGCCCGCGCAGCAGATAGGTGCAGGACAGGGTCAGCACCCCGCCCACCAGCAGGAAATTCAGGGTGAGGATGGCCCAGTGCGCGGCCGGCGCCACCACCACCAGGGCCATCCCCGGCTCGATGCCGCCCACGTGACCGGCCAGGAACAGCGTGGCGGCGCAGCCCAGCAGCGCCGCCATCGCCACGCGGCTGCCGGCCAGCACCGTGCACAGCACCGGCACCGCCAGCAGGTAGATCTGCGACACCGGCCCGATCGAGAACAGCAGCACCACCGCGATCAGGTAGGCGATGGCCATGATGGCGAAAGCGCGCAGCCGGTAGGCCAGGTCGCGCCGGTAGTGCAGCAAGCCCATGGCGGCCAGCGCCAGCGCGTCGGTTGCCACCAGCGTCCAGTGCTGCTGGCTAGCGCTGCCCCACATGCTGGGCAGCACCGCCAGCAGGCCCAGTCCGAAGGCGACCGCGCACAAGCCGTCCAGCAGGCGGTTGCGCCAGCCTTGCAGGTCTTCCGCGCCGCCGTCCAGCGTTTCCAGGCGCCGCGACCAGGCGGCGCGCAGTGCGCGTACCGGTGGACTATCTATCAAAAGAGGGACTCGCTAAAAGGTAGCCACAAAGTTACGATTGTACTACCACTTGTTGGCCCTTCACTTACCTCCAAGTGCGTACTTACGAAAAGTAAGCTTTTGAATTACCCTACCGCTACCCTACAACCCCGAAAGAGGAAATCATGAGCAAGATCGTCATCGTCTACCATTCCGGCTACGGCCATACCAAGCGCGTGGCCGAGTACGTGGCCCAGGGTTCGGGCGGCGAGCTGCTGGCCATCGACGCCGAAGGCAATCTGCCGGACGGCGGCTGGGACAAACTGAACGCGGCCGACGCCATCATCTTCGGCACGCCGACCTACATGGGCAGCCCCAGCTGGCAGTTCAAGAAATTCGCCGACGCCAGCTCCAAGGCCTGGTTCACCCGCGCCTGGCAGGACAAGGTGTTCGGCGGCTTCACCAACAGCGCCAGCCTGAGCGGCGACAAGCAGGTCAGCCTGATCGCCCTGCAGACCCTGGCCTCGCAGCATGGCGGCATCTGGGTCAGCCTGGGCGTCCCGCCAGCCAACAGCAAGGCGGCCCAGCGCACCGACATCAACAACATTGGCGGCTCGGTGGGCGCCATGGTGCAGTCGCCGTCCGACGCCAGCGTGGATGAAATCCCGCAGGGCGACCTGGACACCGCGCGCGGCTACGGCGAACGCGTGGCCGCCATCACCGCCCGACTGCGCCCGGCCGCCTGACCCAGCGCTCTTAACGCGCGGCCAGCTCCGGCATGGCCGAGGAGTGGTGGTTGAGTATCTTCCACTCCTTGCCCACCTTCTTGTAGACATAGGTGTAGCGCGCCTGCACCTTGGCCGGCTGGCCGTCGCGCGTGATGGCAAAGGTGTAGACCCCGGTATCGAGCGCCGTGTCCGGCCCCAGCAGGCGGATCTGGCGGAAGTTGATGGTGCCCTGCGGCGACAGCTTGAGGAAGTGCTCGAAGTAATCCTGGATGCCGGCCGGCGTGGTGCGCACCTCGTTCGAGACGGTGGGCTCCAGCACGCCGTCCGGCGCATACAGGGCGGCCACCTTGGCCGCGTCGCCCATGGCCAGGGCCGCGTTCCAGCGGTCGAACAGGGCCGCGATTTCCGCTTCGCGCGCGTTGCCGGGCGCCTTGGCAGTGTCGGTGTAGAACTTGGGCGCCGGGCCTTCCGCGTGGGCTGCAAGCGAGCTGGCGGCCAGGACCAGGGCGATCAGGATACGTTTCATGCTGTGCTCCATCGATATGTTGTTGCCCCAGCGGCATGCTGGCGGCTTGCATCCAGTATGGCGCGCCCTCCCCCTGAAAAAATCTGCCGGCCGGCGGGTTGGACGTATGCCGGGTGGCATATAATCGGCAAAAACTCCCGATATGCCGACCATGTCCGACACCCCTGCCAGCGCGCGCACGGCGCGCAGCCGCTACCGCCAGGCCGAGAGCAGCGTGGCCCGTTTGCGCCTGCTGTCCGACAGCGCCGCCGTGCTGGCCGAACAAGGACGTCGCCCGTCCGCCCTGGGCGCGGTGCTGTCCAAGGTCCTGGCCTTCCTGGCGCTGGAGGATGGCTTGCTGCTGGCCAGCCAGGACGACGCCCTGCACGTTTGCGCCGCGCAAGGCCCGGTCCATCCCATCGGCGCCCGCCTTTCTTACGACCGGGTGCTGCAGGGCGCGCTGCAGCGGGCGCCACAGGTGCGGCAGGACGTGGCCAGCGCCCTACGCGTGGGCCGCGAACAGCGTGCCGGCCTGGAAGTGCTGGTGCCGCTGGTCTACGACGGCAAGGGCCGCGGGCTACTGGCCCTGCTCAGCGCCCGCCCCGCGCCTGCGCCGGATGCCGAGGACCTGGAAACCCTGCAAGCCCTGGCCACGCTGCTGGGCGCCGCCCTGGCCACCGCCCAGCCGTCCACGGCGCGCAGCGCTGCTGCCGACAGTTCCGCCGTGCTCAGGCAGCTGACGCCGCGCGAACTGCAGGTCTTCAAGCTGCTGCCGGGCGGACTGACCAATGCCGAAATCGCGCACCAGCTGGGCATCGCGCCCGGCACGGTCAAGATCCACGTCGAACGCATCCTGGCCAAGCTGGACCTGCACGACCGCACCCAGGCCGCCGTACGCGCCGCCGATTGCGGGCTGGGCGCGTGATGAACGCGGCCAAACACCACGCCGGCCACGCCCTGCATCCGCGCCACTGGTCGCTGGGCCTCAAGGGCGGGGTGCTGATCGCGGCCTCGGTCTCGCTGCTGCTGGGATCGGCGGTAACCAGCTACACGGTGGAGCGCAAGACCGCGGCCGCCACCGCCGACATGCTGCGCACCATGCAAGTCCAGGGCGACATCCAGCGCCTGCACACCCAGATCGCCGAAGCCGCCACCGGCGTGCGCGGCTACCTGCTGACCGGCCGCGACGACTTCCTCACACCCTACCGCACGGCGGCCGCCCAGCTGCCCGCCACCCTGGCCAGCCTGCAGAACGAGGTCCAGGACCCGGAACAGCGCGCCCGCCTGCAGCGCGTGCTGCCGCTCATGCAAAGCAAGCTGGCCAGCCTGGAACTGATGCGCCAGCAGCGCAACGCCAGCCCGGCCGTGCTGCAGGAGCACCTGCTGCGCAGCAAGCAGATCCTGGACCAGCTGCGCGCCGAGATCGGCGCCATGCACAGCCACGAGGCGGCCGTGGTGGCGCAGCGCACCCTGGCCCTGCAGGAAGCGTCCAGCCGCAACTTCTGGATGACCATGGCCGTGATCGCGGCCGGCCTGTTCGGCGCCCTGGCCACGCTGGGCTTCACCGTCGGCCTGGTGCGGCGGGTGCAGCTGGCGGCCGAGAACGCCGAACGCTTGACCAGCGACCTGCCCCTGAAACCCACGCCGGACACCACAGACGAACTGGGCCAGCTGGCCCGGCGCTTGCACCAGGCCTCGGTGCTGCTGGCCGGGCGGGCCTCGGCGGCGCAGGCCGCCAGCCAGGCCAAGACCGCCTTCCTGGCCCGCACCAGCCATGAACTGCGCACCCCGCTCAACGCCATCCTCGGCTATGCGCAGCTGCTGGAATCGGCCTTGCGCGACACCCGCGAGCACGAACAGGCCGTGCAGATTCGCGAAGCCGGCCAGCACTTGCTGCTGCTGATAGAGGAAGTGCTGGACATAGGCCGCATCGAGGCCGGCAAGCTGACCCTGGCATGCAGCCCGGTGGCGCTGGGGTCGCTGGTGGTGGAAGCGCTGCGCCTGATGCATCCGCTGGCCCAGCAGCGCTCGGTACAGCTGCGGCCGGAAGGCATGGCCGGCGCCGGCGCGGTGCTGGCCGACCGCCAGCGTCTGCTGCAGGTGATACTCAACCTGCTGTCCAACGCCATCAAGTACAGCCCGCCGGGCAGCTGCGTGGAAATTGCCGCCGCGCGCGCGGATGGCGCCGTGCTGCTGCACATCGACGATGTGGGTCCCGGCATCGCGCCGGCCCTGCGCGAGCGCCTGTTCACGCCCTTCGACCGGCTCGGCGCCGAGCGCGGCAAGACCGATGGCGTGGGACTGGGCCTGGCGGTATCGAAAGCGCTGATGCAGGCCATGCAGGGCGATATCGCCCATGCGGACAAGCAGGGTCCGGGCAGCCGCTTCACCCTCAGCCTGCAGCTGGCCAGCGCGGCGCCGCCGGCGCCGGCCCAGCCCACGGATGCGGCGCCGGAGCCGGAACAGGCCGCCAGCAGCGCCACCCACAGCCTGCTGTGCGTGGACGAAGATGCCTCCACCCGCACGCTGGTGGCGGCCCTGCTGCGGCGCCGTCCGCACTGGCAGGCAGCACTGGCGGCCAATGTGGCCGGCGGCGTGGCCCTGGCCCGCCAGCGCCGTCCCGACCTGCTGCTGCTGGCCGATGGATTGCCGCAAGACGCGCTGCACGTGGTGTGCGGACCCGGCGCCCAATTGGTGCTGCTGGGCGGCGCTGCCGGTAGCGATGCAGCAGCGGAACTAAGGCTGGACAAGCCGCTCGAAGTGCCCGCCTTCCTTGCCTTACTTGACCAGATAGAACAACGCCATGTTGGAAAATGAAATCCTGGCCTCGCGCATCCTGATCATCGACGACCAGCCAGCCAATTTGCGGCTGCTGGAAGACTTGTTCATTGCCGAGGGCCTGACCCACGTGGTCGGCACCACCGACGCCGAAACGGCGCTGGGCCTGTTCGCCGCCTTCGATCCCGACCTGATCGTGCTGGACCTGATGATGCCGGAGATGGATGGCTACGCCGTGCTGGAACGCCTCAAGCGGCGCGGCGACCCCTACGATTTCCGGCCGGTGCTGGTCATCACGGCCGACGCCACCGCCGAAGCGCGCCGCCGCGCCCTGGCCCTGGGCGCCAGGGACTTCCTCACCAAGCCCTTCGACATGCTGGAAGCCATGCTGCGCGTCTGGAACCTGCTGGAAACCCGCGCCCTCTACAAGCGCCTGCAAGCCCTCGCGCCCGAGCACGGACTTGCGCCGCAAAGCTACCGCAGCCGCCAGACGGATGGCTGATGCTGCTGTTCACTGATATGAGCACCGCATTTCCATTAATAGTCGAGCTGCCCTTTCGCGGCTGCGACCGTTTCTACCGGTTGTCAACGCGCCCATGGCTTTATCCGCCTGCGCGATGTACGCGCCTACTGCTTGCGGCGGAATTTGATCTATATTTTTACGTTCAGCAAGTTCGATAGCATCCAATATCGAGCAAGCAATCTTCACAGCGGCCTCGTTGGGCACATCAGACTCTACATCACGGAAGTAGTCCCTTTTTACCTCCTTGGGCAAGCCTGCCTGCTCCAGAGCCTTCACGCAGTAATACAGCGCCTCCGTTCCAATATTCCGTGGGGCATCGCCGACGAATTTCAACATGTCCATATTTTCCTCCGAATTCACAACTCAATAGCATCAAATAGTGCCCTGGGCAGATCTTCGATAATGTACTCCTCGGAGAGAGGATTCGCGCGCTCTCTCACTGCCACCGGCTTCAGTAGCGTGGCGACAGGGGCTCCGGGAATGACTAACAACAGGGGCCGAAAGTCAGCTATCTCGACCAATTGCACGATGTCGCAGATTTCATCGTGCTGCGCCGTACTAATCAATCCGGACTGCAGCCGGACATAGGCGCCGTGCCTAAGCCGCGCACGCCCGCTGGAAATTTTCGCTGAATGAAGGTCGCCGCACTCCACTTCCTTCTTCAAACGCCAATAGATATCACGCGGACTGGAGGTCGGTGGAATTGAATTGCTGGGATTGAGAGATGACGTCGGATCAAAATACGGTGTACACCAAACATAGTGCAGCCCGCCATAAAACCGCTGATTGATTTCGTACGCCAGCCATGTGCTGCAAGAGTAATAAATGCTTTTCGTATTCATTTACCTGTCTCCGCGAGGTGTCGCTCGTCCGATAATATGCAGAACACGGTCGCGCTAGAGGACTTGCATCAAGGCTGCGTGCGGACACGCACAGCCAGGGGTTGGTGGGCCTGTCATCCTGTCACGTCACTCTCTTTTAATAACGGAGGATACGATGACTCAAGTAAATACCGAATTGCAGGGCAAGCGTGTGGCAGTGCTGATGACCGATGGCGTGGAGCAGGTGGAATACACCGGCCCGCGTGCATTCCTGGAACAGCACGGCGCCCAGGTCATCCTGGTCTCGCCCAAGGGCCAGGGCGAGCAGGTACAGGGCTTCAACCACCTGGACCATGGCGACCGCTTCGAGGTCGAACTGGACGTGCGCGACGCCCGCCCGGCCGAATTCGACGCGCTGGTGCTGCCGGGCGGCGTGGCCAATCCCGACCAGCTGCGCCTGAGCACGGAAGCGATTACCTTCATCCGCGAATTCGCACGCGAGAACAAGCCCATCGCCGCCATCTGCCACGGCCCCTGGACCCTGATCGACGCTGATATCGCCAAGGGCAAGCAGGTGACCAGCTGGCCCACGCTGGAACTGGACCTGCGCAATGCCGGCGCCGAATGGCGCGATGCACAGGTGGTGGTGGATGGCAAGCTGATCACCAGCCGCAAGCCGGACGACATCCCGGCCTTCAATGAGGCGCTGCTCAAGGAGCTGCGGCATTAAGAATGGATACGAAACGAGCAGGGCCAGGTGCGAGCACCGCGCTCTGGCCCTGTTGAGACAGCTCCGAAGCGGAAGCAGGCAATAGCGGGAACAATTCGCCCTGGCCTTGGCCTGCGCCCCGCCCCGCCCCGCTCATTTTTCAAAGCGGGTCAGGCAGGACCTTACTGCGTCCGCGTGCCCAGCACGCTCCACACCTGTTCCAGCCCCAGCGGGCGCCACAGCAGGCCGCCGCCTATGTGCTGCGCGTCCGAATCGATGCCATTGAACTGCAGGCCCAATAAGCCCGTCCCCTCGATGCTGCTGAACAGGGTGGACAGTGTGGGCCCCACCAGGCTCACCAGGCAAATGCCGCTGATGGGGATGGGCAGCGGACCGGTCGCCAGCGGCGCCGTGAAGGTGCCCTGGACCGTGAAGATGGACAGCTCTATCTTGGGACGCTGCAGCTGGGTTTCCGCAACCAGCTGCGCCAGGTCGCTGGCGGCCGGCAGATCGAGGTCGGTGAAGCGGTAATTCAGGTTGCCGCGCACGCTGTCGCCTTCCGGGTTTTTCAGGATCAGCTTGTAGATCAATTCGCTCATGATGCGCTCCAGTAAGTTGATTTAAAAGGATAGGAACATTGCCTACTTAACATCAGATAGAATGTCCAGCTTATCCATCCCGGAGAGACGGACCATGATCAGATCGATATTTTCCCTCACTTTGCTGGCTTCCACGCAGGTTTCGGCCGATGAAGTGCTGTTTTCCGGCCACGTCCTGTCTTCCACCGTGATACCGATAGGCGCGCCGGGCTGCCCCAGCCTGAACAGCAACACCCCAACCGGCAATGGCGGCGCCACCATCACCATCTCCAACGACTGCGGCTGCATGACCACGAGGCTGAAGGTGGATGAAGTGCTGGCCGGCACCATGAACGAGGCAGAATTCACCCTCAGCCAGCGGGTGGGAGAATGGTGCCGGCTGGACCTGGCCGCGGCCACTGGCCCGGTGCTGATGCAAACGGGCTCCGGCCAGCCGTCATGGTCCGGTACGCGCAAGAAGCCGGACGGGCTGTATTTCCAGACCAGACGCTTCCAATCGCTGGCCGGCATCCTCGCCAGCTCACTGAAGGCCGATGGCGAAGGCATGGCATCGCTGGACGAACTGAAGCAGCGCCTACGCCAACAGCGCGGTGGCAACTGAAGCACGCTGCACTGCAACAAAAACCGAGAGTTGCGATATAATTCAGGGTTTTTGCCCGGAAGAATTGCAATGAATCAGGACAAATCGATCAGGGAAGCGGCCGAGCTGGCGGCCCGCGTGTGGCGCCAGGCCGCCGTGTTTTTCATGAGCATAGAAGTATGGCTGCTGGTTGCCACCGCCTTCATCACGGTGGGCGGCATGTTCCTCGCTTTCATGGGCGACCTGCGCTGCCTGCCGGCCTTCGGCTTCGTGCTCGCCTACTTCCTGGCCCGCCCCATATTGCACGTCAAGGGCATATTGCGCTGGCCCTTCCTGTAAACACCCGTTTCAGGAGACCATGGCGTCGTTGCCGCTGCTTGCCGTGCAAGCGCATCTGCGTCGCGGCGCCTGGCCCTGCTCATTTTGAAACGGGCCCTGGGCGGGTGGCGGCGTCATGGCCGTGTCATAAAGGACGACTACACTGGTAGGCCGACATTTGTCCGATCCACGAGGCTTACCATGATGAACACCGAACCCCAGGACCTGGCGCGCCGCGTGCAGCTCGACATCGACGACAGCTACGACGAGGAACTGGAGCTGGAACTCGACGACCGCGACCTTGATCCCGACACCCTGCTGCCCGCCAAGGGCCGCAGCGAGGAGGAAAAGGAAGCGCGCCGCATGTATTTCCGCGAGCTGTTCCGCCTGCAGGCGGAGCTGGTCAAGCTGCAGGACTGGGTGGTCCACACCGGGCACAAGGTGGTGATACTCTTCGAGGGCCGCGACGCGGCCGGCAAGGGCGGCGCCATCAAGCGCATCGTGCAGCGCCTCAATCCGCGCGTGTGCCGCGTGGCCGCCCTGCCCGCCCCCAACAACCGCGAGCGCACCCAGTGGTACTTCCAGCGCTACGTGTCGCACCTGCCGGCCGCCGGCGAAATCGTGCTGTTCGACCGCAGCTGGTACAACCGCGCCGGGGTCGAACGCGTGATGGGCTTCTGCACCGATGAGCAGTACGAGGAATTCTTCCAGACCGTGCCCGAGTTCGAGCGCATGCTGGTGCGCTCCGGCATACAAGTGATCAAATACTGGTTCTCGATCTCGGACGAGGAGCAGAACGCGCGCTTCCTGAGCCGCATCCACGATCCGCTCAAGCAGTGGAAGCTCAGCCCCATGGACCTGGAATCGCGCCGCCGCTGGGAGGAATACACGCGCGCCAAGGAAATCATGCTGGAGCGCACCCACATCCCGGAAGCCAGGTGGTGGGTGGTGCAGGGTGTGGACAAGAAGCGCGCGCGCCTGAACTGCATCCATCACCTGCTGCAGCAAATGCCCTACGTGGAAGTGGAACGCTCGGTGATACAGCTGCCCGAGCGCGAATACCACGACGATTACGTGCGCCGCCCGGTGCCCAGCGAAATCATCGTCCCCGAGGTGTACTGACACGGACGGCGCCGGCGCGATAGCGGCGCTGGACGCATATGCATGCGCGTTTATCTTCGTTCCGCCGGGGGTGGCAGGGTGCTAAGCTGATTGCATCGATGACCACTTGCCGACGTCTCGCGACGCGCTTACGCCATGTCCCAATTATCCTACCTGCACTCCGTACAGACCCCGCCCCCGCACGCGCCCCTGGAGCCGGAACCGCTGGACAGGGACCTGGCCACGCTGGTGGCGGCCAATTTGTCGCGCCTGCGGGCGCTGCGCCGTTTGTCGCTGGATGCGCTGGGACGCAAGGCCGGCGTGAGCCGCGCCATGCTGGCGCAAATCGAGTCGGGCCGCAGCGTGCCCACCATCCGCATTTTGCAGCGCATCGCCACCGCGCTGCAGGTGTCGGTGCCGGCCTTCCTGCGCGACCTGAGCACGGCCGGCATCCAGGAAATCCGCGCCGCCAGCACGCCGCGCCTGATCAGCGCCAGCGGCAAGCTGTCGATCCGCGCGCTGTACCCGCAGCAGCGCCAGCTGCGCAGCGACCTGCATGAGGTGCGCCTGGCGGCCGGCGCCAGCGAAACGCTGGCCACCCTGCTGCCTGGCACTGCAAAGAATGTGGTGCTGGTGCAGGGCCAGCTGGAAGTGACGGTGGCCGGCCAGGCCAGCCTGCTGGGCCAGGGCGACGCCCTGTTCTTCGACGCCGACCAGGCCCACAACTACCGCAATCCCGGCGCCGTCGAGGTGCTGGCCTATGTGGTGACGCATCACCCCGAGGCCTGAGCTGCGGGCCTTACCTGGCCTCCACCAGCACCGGACCCGGAATACCCGCCTCCTTGCCCGGCTCCGCCTCCACCAGCACATTCAGCTGGCGCTTGGCGGCGCCGGCCGGCAGGTCGATGCGCCAGTCGCGCACCTCGTACTTGTCCTTCTTCCCTATCAGTACGCCGTCCAGCCAGGCTTCGGCCTTGCCCGCCACCTTCTCGAAGCGGATACGGCCCTTGCCCTCGGCAGCCGGACCGCGCGGCGTGAACTCGGTGCGGTACACGCGGTAGCCGCCCACCGTGGCGCCATCCACCATGGGCGGCTGGCCCGGTTCCCAGGTGTTCATGTCGTTGGCCGCCAGCTGGCGGTTGGGGTCCGGGCGCTCCTTGCTGGCCGGCGAGATGCGCCAGCCCTGCAGGTAGGTGGCGGGCGCCTCGAACGGCGGCACGTAGGCCACGCCGGCCGTCTTGCGCACCGGGATGGCGACGCTGGCCGGCGCCAGGCCGGGCGCGCTGGCGGCAATGCGCAGCTGGCCTTCGCTGTCATAGGCGCTTTGCACGATCAGCTGCGCCAAGCCGTGGAACAATCGGCGGGTCTTGCCCTTTTCATCCTCATGCGAGTTCGGATCGCCATTGCCGTGGCCCAGGGACTGGCCCGCGCCCGTCACCTCCAGGGTGACCAGCGGATCGGCCTCGGGCACTTCGCGTCCGGCCGCGTCCACGGCGCGCACCGTGACCGGCATGGCGTCGCGGCCATCGCCGGCCAGCGCCTCGCGGTCCGGCACCAACTGCAGGGCCACTGCCGGGCCAGTGGTTTCCACCGTGGCGCGCACCGTCTCCTTGCCCTTGCTGTAGCCGACCGCTTCCAGCTTGCCCGGCTGGTACGGCACCTGGAAGAAGTTCATGCGGTAGGGATCGACCTTCTGCTCGCCCAGGTCCTTGCCGTTCAGGCTGAGGCGGATGGTGTCGGTATTGGCCATCACCATCACGCGGATGTCCTGTCCTTCCTTGCCGGCCCAATTCCAGTGCGGCGCGATGTAAATCAGCGGCTTGTCCTTGATCCACTGCACCTGGTGCATGTAATAGGCCGTCTTGGGGAAGCCGTTCAAGTCCATGATGCCGAAGAAGGAACTGACCGAGGGCCACTCGTAAGGCGTCGGCTCGCCCCGGTAGTCGAAACCGGTCCAGACGAAACCGCCCGCCACATAGGGCCGGGTGGCGATGGCCTGCCAGCCGTCGCGGTGGCTGTTGCCCCAGGGAGCAAAGTCGTCATCGTAGCTGGCCGCGATGTTGCGCGACTTGTCGGTGGTGAATTCGCCGCGCGTCATGAAGGCCGAGGTATCCTCCGAGCTGGTGAAGGGCTTGTCCGGATTGGCCGTGTGGTAGCGGTCGTAATCCTTGACCTGGTAGTTCGCGCCCAGCACGTCCACCGCGTGCGACACGTTCAGCGGCGTGAAGAAGCCGCCGTTCATGGCCGCCGTCACCGGGCGGGTATCGTCCAGCGCCTTGACGGCCGCCGCCATGCGGCGCGCCATCTCGTAGCCGATCTCGGTGGCCTGCACCGGCTCCTCGTTGAACACCGACCACAGGATCACGCTGGGGTGGTGGCGGTCGCGCCGCACCATCCATTCGAGCTGCTTCATGTAGTCGGGCGAGGGATTGAAGTTGCGGTTCTCGTCCATCACCAGGAAGCCCATGCGGTCGGCCATGTCCAGCACCTCCGCGGCGGGCGCGTTGTGCGAGAAGCGTATCGCGTTCACGCCCAGCTCCTTCAGGCGGCGCAGCCGGTACTCCCACACCGCGTCCGGCAGCGCCACGCCGACCCCGGCATGGTCCTGGTGTATGCACACGCCCTGCAGCTTGACGTGGCGGCCGTTCAGGAAGAAGCCCTCGCGGCTGTCGAAGCGCAGGGTACGGAATCCGGTCTTGAGCGTGAGCTCGTCCACCGCCTTGCCATCCTGCCTGACCACGGCGCGCACGCTGTACAGCTTGCGCTGCTCCAGGCTCCACAAGGCCGGCGCCTTGACCGCCACCGGCAGCGCCGCCCGGCCCTGCCCCAGCAGCGGCACGCTGACGGCCTGCTGGCGCTGCGCCACCTGCTTGCCGTCCGGGTCGAACACGGTCACTTCCACCGTGACGTTTTCCGCCTTCTTGCCGCTGTTGGACAGGCTGACCTCGACCGGGATGCTCCAGGCGCCGTTCTTGTCCTGGCGCGGGGTGGCGTGGATGCCGTCGGTATCGATATGCACCGGGTTGGTCTTGACCAGCCAGGTGTGGCGATACATGCCGGCGCCCTCGTACCACCAGCCCTCCATCACGCTGGCGTCGGCCCGCACGGCGATGGTGTTGCCGGCGTCGCCGTAGCGCAGGTAGGGCGTGATGTCGATATAGCTGGCGCCGTAGCCGGACCAGTTGCGCTCCACCACGTTACCGTTGACCCAGACCGTGGAATTGCTGGCCACCGCGTCCAGCTGCAGCTCGAAGTGGCGGCCACGCTCGCTCTCGTCCACCTTCAGGTAGCGGCGGTACCAGCCTATGCCGCGCGGACGGTAGCCCTGGCCGATGTTCGCCTTGGGATCGAAGGGGCCTTCCACCGCCCAGTCGTGCGGCAGGTCCAGCTTGCGCCAGCTGGCGTCGTTGTAGCGGGTGCCGGCGGCGCCGGCCGCGTTGCCGGCCTTGGCGTTGAGGTAGGTGTCCTCGTGGGTGACAATGTCCGGCGGGGCGATGTCGCCCAGGTGGAACAGCCAGCCCCGGTCCAGGGACAGGCGTTCGCGCCCGGCCTCGGCGCCGTAGACACAGGAAAGGGAGGCCGCCAATGCGGCGGCAAGCACGGTACGTGCGAGCTTGAAGCGGATTGTCATTGTTATCGCTCTCTGGGTTCTCGGGGCGGATCGCCGCGCCGATTGTATGACAACGCTGCCATAGGCGTCACGCGCTGGCCAAAAAGTCATCCCCGCGCACGCAACGGTTATCGCCTCCCGCCATCTGCAGGCCCGCCCCATTGCGGGGTGGGCCATGTCATTTACGGCAGAAGCTCAGCCCAGGCGGCGCACCTGGAAGTCCGTGATCCTCTGGCGCGACTGCGTGGTACGGAAGCCGAAGTAGCCGCCCAGCGGCGCCCCGGGCGCCGCAAAATACAGCGCATCATTGACGTACACCCGGGTGCCCTGCCCGTCCACCACGGTGCGGATGCGGTACGGCGTGTTCGGCTTGAGCAGGTAGGGCGCCTGCAGATACTCCTTGAGCAGCTTGCGCTCCTTGCCGTCGTAGCGGCGGAAGCGTGTGGTGCTGTTGGTGTTGCCGCCTATGCCGGCATAGTACATCGGCAGGTCGTCGTAGCTTTCGAACTTGCCGCTGCGCGTGAAGCGCTGGCCGCTGTCGGGCAGCTGCGCTTCCCAGAACTGGTTCAGGTCCGACACGCGGTCGTTGGGCCCGCCCTCGGACAGCACGGTGCGGGTGTAGCTGATTTCATAGCTGCCAGAGAGGCGCTGCGCCAGCCACACGGTCAAGCCCCTGGGAGCATCCAATACCAGGGCGCCGCCGCTGGCATAGGCCACCTTGCCGGCCTCGCCGGCTTCCGCTTCCACCGCCCACAAGCTGGCGTCGAAGCTGCGGAAGCTATCCCGCACCAGCAGGCTGGCCTGCGCCTCCAGCGCCAGCATGCCGATCGCGCCCAGGCCCCACTGCGCGGCCGAGTTGGTCGAAATGGCGGCCGCCTCGTCCACCGGCTGCAGCACTTCCGGCGGCAGCAGGCGTTGGGACTGGAAGGCGGCGTCCTTCAAGCCAGCCTCGCCCTTGCGGAACTGGGCCCAGGCCTGGTCCAGGGTGGCGCGCTCGCCACTGAGCACACCGGCGTAGCCGAGCAGGCGCGCATGGCCCTGCCCCAGGTTGAGCTTGCCCAATTCCTTGCCCAGCTCGCGGCGCTGCGCCTCGGCGCTGGCGCTGTACAGGCGGCCGTACTGCATCCAGGCCTTGCGGAAGGCCGTTTGCTCGGGCATCGAGCGTATCAACTCGCTGCACACCTCGGCCAGGCCGAACACGGCGCTCAGGTGCGAAACATCGAGCTTGCCGCTCTGGTCGATCTGGTAGGCGCCGGTATCCAGGTTCATCACGCTGATGCCGGTGAAGAAGCCGTGCGGTTGGGCCGCGATGGTGGCCATGCTGCTCAGCAGCCGGTCGCGGTAGACCGTGTTGCCGGTGCGTTCCCACTCCGTCAGCCAGGCGGACGCCACCGAACTCCAGTCGGTGCCGAAAGCCACGGTGGCGTTGCGCGCGCCTTCGGCCAGCTTGTCGCCTACCTTGCGGCCCGGGATCAGGGTGCGCAGGCGCTCGACGGCGTCGGCCTGCTCGTGCAGCAGGTCGCCCAGGCGCTCATCCGCGCTCAGGTAGTACATGAAGCGGCGGTTGATGGCCGTGGAAACGCGCAGCTGCTTGCTGCTGTCGCCCCAGTGCTGCACGGCGTGGCGCGATCCCAGGGGGCTGAACGGTCCGATGTGGTGGATATCGACCTCGCTGGTGTGGCGCGTCATGGCTTCGGCGAAGCGGAAGGCTTCGGGCCGGCCGCTGTACAGGAAGTAGTGCCACAGCCAGATCTCGGTGCTCAGTTCCGAGTTGTCCCAGGCAAAGCCGCCCACGTCGTAGCGCCACACATGGCGCTTGGGATCGTAGGTGTGCATCACGTCGCCATAGTCCCAGTAGCCGTACCACTTGTGCTGCTCGACCTGGGCGCGGTAGAAATCGAACAGCCAGTCGAGCTGCTGGTGCAGGCGCGCTTCATTGGCGTTGGGCGTGGCCGAGGCGGGGATCCAGAATTCGCTGAAGGCCTGGCCCTCATACAGGCGGGCCGGCGGCGGCAGCAGCGTGGGCGGCGACTGGATGCGGCGGCTGATGGAAACCAGCTCGGCCGCGCTGGGGGTGGCCGGCAGCAGCTGCAATTCCAGTTCGCTGGTGCGGGCCACGCCGTAGGGCGTGCCGAAGCCCGGCTCGTAATCCTCGTAGGTGATGTCGAGCGCGTCGCGCTGCTTGTCGTAGCTGTCCTCGCCCAGGCCGTCGTGGAAGAAGCGCAGGTCCATGGGCTGGGCCTTGGGCGCCCACAGCCACAGGGTCAGCGTGGCCAGCTCGCTGGCGGCGTTGCTGATGTCGATCTGGCCGGGATAGCTTTGCCAGAAGTTGCGCACGCCGAAGGCCACCCCGCCCTGCGGCGTGCCCAGGTAGCCGGCGCCGGCCGCGCGCGAACCGCTGGCGGCATGTATCCAGCCATAGCCCTTGGCGGTGCGCTTGCTGATGGCGTAGCCGTCGGCATGGCTTTGCAGCAGGCTGTAGTCGCCGTAGGCCGGGATGTAATGGATGTTCTTCTGCACCGCCTGGCTGATGGAGGGAACGGCCAGGCCTTCCAGCTGGGCCTTGTTGGCGGCCTCGCCGGGATCGCGGCGCAGGCCGGTCAGGCCGCGCACCGCTTCGCGGAACACGCCGCCCTCGGCGCTGACGAAGCGGATGTGGCGGTCGTACAGCGGACCGGCCAGCGGCGCATCGAAGCGCAGGCCGATGCCGCGGATGTAGGCCTGGGCCGGATCGGCGTCGTAGGTGATGGTGTGGACCACCCGCACCGTGTCCGAATTCTTGTAGAAGTACAGGCGCACCACGAAAGGCAGCAGGCGCTGGCCGTCGGCGTGGCGGTGGCTGCCGCTAACCTTGACCACGGCGCGCTGCGGGCCATTGTCCTCGATCGCCACCTGGTCCACCGAACCGCTGTAGCTGCGGCGGCCGTCGCCGGCCGCTTCGTCGTCCAGGCTGGCGTCGGTCAGCAGCACCAGGCGGCCTTCGCGCAGCAGCGGCTTGCCGGCGCGTTTCAAGGTGGACAGCAGCAGCTCGCCCTTGCCGGGCAGCGTGCATTGCAGCACGCCGGTATCGATCTCGATGGCGCCGCCGCTGGCGCGCGCCAGGCCGGCGCCTGCAGCCGGCGCCTTTTCTGCCAGGTGCAGGCTGTAGGTGCCGCTGGCGCGCTTGCCCGGCTGCGGGGCCAGCGCATAGGCCGACCATTTGAGGGAACCATCCGGCCAGCGCGCCAGCGGCCAGGATTGCACCGGCGTGGCGGCGCCGTCCGCGTCGCGCAATTCGAAGGCGGCGCCCAGCGGAACCCGGCCCTGCGGCCACGGCACGCCCCAGGTCACGCCCTGGAAGCTGTCCGGCGCGCCGTCCAGCCAGCGCAGCGGGGTCTCGGCCCAGGCGCCTCCGGGCGCGGCTACGGCGCCCCCGCCTTGCGGCGCGCCGGCCGGGCTGTCGCCGCCAGCCCCTGCCGCCAGCACCGGCGCGGCGCCCGCGCCGGCCAAGAGTCCCGCCAGTTTGATGAATTGACGCCGTTGCGGCGATGTAGCCATACTTGCAACTCCCTATGCTGTGGTCGTGGAATCCGGTTGAAGTCCGCAGCGCGGGGGCCATCCCCGCACGCGAACAGCGAATTATCCACGCTTCCGCGCTGGCAGCCACGCCGTGAGCCGCTAGCGCTCACAAAGTTGAGCAATCCGTGAGCGAAATATCCGCATGCGCCCATGAAAAAGGCCGCCTGGTGCAGGCGGCCCTGGTTGCGGTGGCCAGGCAGATGCAGGCTATGCGGCCACTGCGACGTGCGGCGCGTATCTTCTGCGCCGCCGCGCCAGTGCGCCCATCAGCCCCAGCCCGGCCAGCCACATGGCGTAGGTCTCCGGTTCAGGCACGGGCGTCACACCATCCCACAGCGCGGATTTGCCCTCGGCCAGCGCGAAGGCCTGCAGGCCGACAGTGGTCTCCACGGTGCCGAAATTGAAGAAGGTGACCGAGAGCTCGCCGCTCCAGCTGTCCTGCACGCCCATGGTGGTGTTATCGTCGCGCACGTCGAAGGCGGCGTACAGGTCGCGCCCCTGGCTGTCGATCTGGAAGATGCCATTGACATTGCCGAAGACGTTCAGGAGGCTCTTGGCTTCCGCATACTCGTCCATGTCGGCATCCAGGTTATAGCCCATGCTGGTGGCCACCGACAGCGCGGAGAGCGCGGTGAAGGTAATACTGGTCAGGGGCGATAGCGTGAAACTGGCCAGAGGCTCCGAAGCGTTGGCATAGGCGCGGAAGGCGCCATAGCCGTCCAGGGTGCTGGCGGCCTGTCCCCGGGCCGACAGCGCGGTAAATCCTGCGGCGTTGTCGGCCGCCATGACGCTGGTGGTGGCCGACGACCAGCCGGAGCTGGCCTGCGTCGCGAGCGGCCCGGCCCGCTCCGGCGCAAACTTGATGGAGACGTAGCCATCCTGGCTATCGCCGTAGCCGGAGGCGTCGGCCACCACATTGGCGCGCGAGGTCGGATCGACCGTCACCCATGGTGTGATGCCGTCGGTGGGATTGAGGTCGCCCAGCGTGATCACCAGGCTGCCGAGGGTGGCGCTGCTGCGCGCTTCCGCGCCAGCCGGGCCGGACGCCGCCAGGCAGCCAGCGGCCACCAGGGATAAGGCAAAATACTTCATGGGTTCTCCTGAGTTGCTGAATTGCTGAGTTTTCAAAAGGTTAAAGCGCTGCGAATGCGGCGCCGGGCCAGGCCGGCCAGCATGGCCAGTCCGCCCAGCAGCATGGCGTAGCCCTCCGGTTCCGGCACCGCCACCACGGATGTGCCGCGCACCCGCGCATAGGCCTGGATTTCTCCTTCGGCGCTGGCGGCCGCCAGGTTGCTGTAGCTGACCGACATGGTGCCGCTCCAGGCCTCGGCGCCGCCTCCCTGCGCCATCCCGGCCAGGTAGCTGACCGACGCGGACTGGATGCGCTCATCCGCCACCCAGGTAACGCCATCCTGCGCCCAGCCGCCGGCATACAGCGTGGCTTCGGCCAGCGCGCTCTCGCTCGCGCCGTCACGGCCCAGTCCCAACGTGGTGGAGGCGGCCAGCGTGGCATCGACGGAAAACACCACCTGGGTATGGGCCGACAGGACGAATGCGCGCTTGTCGTAGGGGCTGCCAGGAATGCTGGCTTCGGCAAAGAAATAAGCCGATTGCGACTGCGTGCTGAAGGCCGCACCGGACAAGCTGGCTGCGGTAAATCCGGCCCCGCTCGCCGCACCGCTCACGGCGGCCGAGGCGCTGGCCAACTCGCTGGAAAAGTTACCGCTAACATTCGTACCGGGCCAAGCGGCTGTTTTGATGAAGCTTTCGTAGTGGTTCCCGGGTTCGGTGCCGCCAAACTGGCCGGTCTGGGCGACCCCGGAAATGAGAGCGCCGTCCGCGTACTTGACGGTCGACGGCAGGAAGGAAATACTGGCCGCGATCCCATCGTCCGAGTCCAGGTCGATCAGCACCACGCTGACCTTTCCCAGGCTTGCGCTGCCGTAGGAATCGGCCAACACCGGCCCGACGGCAGCCGCGGCGCATATCGCGACCCACGCCTTCAAAGTCTTGGATTTCATCACACCCCCCTGAAGTTAATAAGAAACCAAGTATGCATAATCGGATCACCCTCGTCTATACGTGATCTCAAGCAACCTGATATTTACGCTAAATCTATGTAACACTTTTACACTTAGTCCTACAAAGATAGCTTTCGTCTTCATAGGGTTTATTGTTAAACTAGCGTATTTATATCTTACAGAAAACGATTTCACAGTCGTTGTAAATCTTGCACTCCGAAACATCTATAATTATTCTTATATAAATTTTTTTGTTAAATTTTTATAGTCGACGCTTCCACCTCAGGCATACCACCACTTACCACGGAGCACTTCTATGGCGAATTACAGTCCACCTCGGCACCTACCTTCCCTGCTGTTCGCGGGCCTTGCGCTGTTGTCGGCGGCCCATTTGCTGCACGCCGACGAGTTACGCCGGGCCTATATCGTGCAGTTGCCCGACGAGCCGCTTGCTGCCCACCAGGGCAAGGCCGCCGGCGCGCGCACAGCGCTGAAAATGGGCGGAAAAAGGGTAGACCTGGACAGCGGCGAAGCGCGCCAGTACCGAAGCTACCTGGGCGCACAGCATGCACGCATCAAGTCGATGCTGCCTGATAGCGCTATCACCCGGGAGTACAAGGTGGTGTTCAACGGCTTTGCGGCGCGGCTCACCGACGCCGAGGTTCGCGCCATCAAGGGCAGCGCCAAGGGCGTGCGCATCGTCCCCGACGAGCGCCGCCACGTGGTCACCAACTACACCCCGACCTTCCTCGGCCTGGACCAGCCGGGCGGCCTGTGGGAGCAGCTGGGCGGCAAGGAGCATGCGGGCGAGGACATCATCATCGGCGTCATCGATACCGGCGTCTGGCCCGAGAACCTGTCCTATGCCGACCGCGTGGACGCTACCGGCAAACCCACCTTCGACAGCAGCGCCACCCTGGCGTACGGCCCACCGCCAGCGCGCTGGAAAGGCGTGTGCCAGCAGGGCGAAGGCTTCAGCGCCGCCAGTTGCAACAACAAGCTGATCGGCGCGCGCTATTTCAACGCCGGCTTCCGCGCCAGCGGCGCCACCCTCCACTGGAGCGAATTCGTGTCGCCGCGCGACTCGCTCGCTCCGCCCGGCGGCGATGGCGGCCACGGCACCCACACCTCCTCCACTGCGGCCGGCAACGCCAACGTGTCCGCCTTCGGCGCCAGCGGCAGCAACCTGGGGGTACGCAACGGCATCGCGCCGCGCGCCCGCCTGGCGATGTACAAGATCTGCTGGAGCTACAATGCTGGCGGTCCGGGCAGTTCGGAAGTGAAGAACGGCTGCTTCGACAGCGACAGCATCGCGGCCATCGAGGCCGCCGTGGACGACGGCGTCGATGTGCTCAACTATTCGATTTCCGGGGGCACCAGCCCGCTCGATCCGGTGGCGCAGGCCTTCCGCCATGCCGTGGAGGCCGGCGTGTTCGTGGCGGCCGCCGCCGGCAACGACGGCCCCCAGAACGAAGTCAACCACATCAGCCCCTGGCTGGCCACGGTGGCCGCAGCCGCCCACGACAAGACCCACAGCGCCACCGTCACCCTGGGCGATGGCCAGCAGTACACCGGCGTCTCGATCTCGCCTGCGGGCGTGGCGCGCCACCCGCTGGTGCTGGCCGCGGACGCCGCTGCCGCCGGCGCCGATCCATCCCTGGCCGCGCAGTGCTACCCCCAGCAGGACGCCGGCGCCGTGCAGCTGGACCCGGCCAAGGTGGCCGGCAAGATCGTCGCCTGCCAGCGCGGCGGCAACAACCGCAGCGCCAAGGCCGACGCGGTCAAGGCCGCCGGCGGCCTGGGCATGATACTGCTCGATGACGGCAACGGCCCGCTGGTGGACGACTACAGCGTGCCCACGGTCCACGTCACGCAGCAGGATGGCGTGGCGATCGCCGCCTATGCGGCCAGCCAGGGCGCCACGGCCGCGCTGTCCGCCGCCGTCGCGGCTCCTGTGACAGGGCCAACACTGGCCGCATTTTCATCGCGCGGGCCGAACAGATACGACCCCGGCGTGCTCAAGCCCGACCTGGCTGCGCCCGGCGTGGACATCCTGGCCGGCATCGCGCCCAGCCTGGATGCGGCCCAGCGCGCGGCCATCGTCGCCGGCCATGGCGGCAGCTACGACCAGTCGGCCTATATGTCGGGCACCTCGATGGCAACGCCGCACGTGGCCGGCCTGGCGGCCCTGCTCAAGCAGCGCCATCCCGGCTGGTCGCCAGCCGCCATCAAGTCGGCGCTCATGACCGGCGCCCGCTCCGTGCTGCCGACCGAGCTCGCGGGCGACCAGGACGGCACCCTGCCCTGGGGCCAGGGAGCGGGCCTGGTGCAGCCCAACAACGCATCCGACCCGGGCCTGGTGTACGACCTGGCGGCCGACGACTACCTGCGCTACCTGTGCGGCGTGACCGGCGAAACGGTGGACTGCGGCGACGGGCCGATCCAGGGCTGGGAACTGAACCTGGCATCGATCTCTGCGCCCGGCGTGGTGGGCCGCCAGACCATACGGCGCAGCGTCACCAACGTGGGCGACAAGCCCGCCATCTACACCGCCAGCGCCGCCATAGCCGGCTTCGAGGTCAGCGTGACCCCGGCCACCCTGCAGCTCGACCCGGGCCAGAGCGCCAGCTACGCGGTCAACCTGGCGCGCACGGACGCTCCGGCCGGGACCTGGAAATTCGGTGAAGTAATCTGGGGCGACAGCGAACACACGGTGCGCAGCCCGCTGCAGGCGCGCTACAACGATGGTGTGGAAGCGCCGGCGCTGCTGGCGGCCACCGCCACCAGCGGCACCCGCCAGCTCCTGTTCCAGGCCGGGTTCGACGGCAAGCTGGCGGTGGCGCGGGCCGGCCTGCGCGAATACACCCGGCTGGCGCAGAGCGTCACCCAGGCCGGGCCGCTGCCCGAGCTGAGCGACGTCAGGAACGCCTGCACGGCGCGCGGCGCCGGGGTCAAGGCGGTCACCCTGGCCATCCCGCACAACACCATGCTGGCGCGCTTCGAGCTGTCCAACCGCGATACGGCTGGCGGCGCCGACGACGACCTGGACCTGTTCCTGCTGGACCAGTCGAACACCGTGATCGCCTCCAGCGGCCACGGCGATTCCAACGAAAGCGTCACCCTGATCAATCCCGGCATGGGCGTGGTCAAGGTGTGCGTGCTGGGGTACAAGCTGAAAAATGGCGCCAGCACCAGCTATACGCTGTCCTACGCCACCGCCATTCCCAATGACACCAAAGGCAGCGTCAAACTGGCGGCGCCGGAAGCGGTCAACGTGGGCGGCGCGGGCAGCGTGGGGGTCAGCTGGAGCGGGCTGGAGGCCGGCAAGCACTACCTGGGCGGCGTTCAGCTGAGCAATCCGGCCAGCCAGCAGGGTTCGGTGACGGAAATCGATATCGATACCCGCGATGTGACGCCGGTACGCTGAGCCGGTGCGGCGCTACAGCTGCTTGCGCAAGTCCCTGGCGGCGCCCAGCACGGCTTTCGGGTCGCGCGACAGCAGCGCCGCCGCCAGGTCCACCAGGCTGGCCGCCACCTTGATCGCCTTCTTGGTCTTGGCCACCTGCTCCAGGGTCTCGCGGGCGCCGGCCACGGCAAGCTTCAGCTCCGCCACGGCATCGGCCGCGCCGGCCCCGATCAGGCGTATGCCATAGCCGCGGAACATGACCACCATGTGGTCCAGGCGGTCCTCGCACTGCTCCAGTTCCTGGGCCTCGGAGGGCGTCAGTTCGGCGCGGTGATTGACGCGGTAGTCCAGCACCCGCGACGAGGCCTGGGCGAAGCTGTCGGCGATCTCGTAGGCGTCGGCGACGCCGGTATCTTCAGCCATGGGATTCTCCTTGCGTGATCAGTAGGCGGCCATGACCTGCTTGCGCAGCCCGGCCACGTCGCGCGCCAGCGCAGCCAGCTGGGCCACCTGTTCCTTGCTGTCGGCGCGCCCCTGGTTACGGCGCAGTTCGGCATTGGCGCTGCGCAGCCGGGACACGGCCGCCACGAAGGCGTCGATGGCCTGCTCGCGCGCGATGGCCTGGCGCTCGTCGCGCAGCAGCACGGTCTTGAGGTAATTGGCGGCCAGCGGTTCGCTGCTGGTGGACTGCGCGAGCATGCGCTGCAGGATGTCGTTGTCACGCCGCTCGTCTCGCAGCCAGGCGCGGTAATTGTGGTCGGCGTAGGCGCGCAGGGCGTCGGCGATGGCGTTGACGGCCTCCTCGTGCGCCAGCAGCTCGTTGACGGCGGCGCGCTGCTGCCTGCAGCCGGCCAGCCGCGCCAGGGCCTGGCCCAGGGCGGTCACCGCCTCCAGGCGCTGCGCAGGTATCAGCGGCTCGCCGGTGGCGCGGTCGGTGAGAGCCGCGGCGCTGCTGCTCAAGGTCGCGAAGTCCTCCTTGTATGAAGGCAGCCTGTCGTCAGCCAGCGCCGCCAGGGTATCGGCATACTGCTCCAGCAGCGCGTTGAGGGCGGCAATGGCCTGGTTGTCGCGGGCAATGGGCCCGCACAGTTCGGCGGCGGCCTGCTCGGCAGCCAGCGGATCGAAACCGGGGGAAGTGAGCATCTTCTTGCGCACATATTTGTCGGTGCAGCTGGACACCGCGCCCTGCAGCATGGGCGCGAAGGCGGCCGACAGCTTTTTGGTTTCATCGGCATAGCCGCGCACGGCCGACAGGTCGGCGCAGGCGCCCAAGAGCAGCGCCACAGCCAGCGGCGCCATCCGTAACAAGTTCATATCGCCTCCGCGCAGGATGTCATCATGCCCAAGTGTAATGGCGCCGGGCAAATTCGGCATTCCTGCAACACCAGCGGAGCGGGATCACTGGCAGGCGGGGCTTTACTTGGCGTAGGGGACCGGGCTGCCTATCGGCTCTGGCGCCGCTTCCAGCACCTCGTCCTGCACCGGCTGTGGACGGCTGGCGTAGCGCTGCGCCAGCACCGAGCACACCAGCAGTTGCAGCTGGTGGTAGACGATCATGGGCAACACGAAGATGCCCATGCCGGGGGCGCCGGCAAACATGGCGTTGGCCATGGGCATGCCGTTGGCCAGGCTTTTCTTGGAGCCGCAGAACACAGCGGCGATCTCGTCTTCGGTGCTGAAACCCAGGCGCCGCGCCAGCCAGGTGGTGAAACCCAGCACCAGCGCCAGCAGCACGGCCGTCATGGCCAGCAGCAACAGCAGGCTGGGCAGCGGATAGCCGGACCACACCCCGGCCTGCTGCGAATCGCAAAAGGAGGCATGCACGATCAGCACGATGACGCCGCGATCCAGCAGGCTCAACGCTTTCTTGGTGCGCTGCAACCACGCGTGCAGCGGCCGGCGCAGCAGCTGGCCGGCCGCAAACGGCACCATCAGCTGCCACATCACGTCGGCAATGGCGGCGCCCAGCGACATATGGTGGCCGCTGTGCGCCATCACGGCGCTCATCAAGAGCGGCGTCACCACCATGCCCACCAGCCCGGAAATGGTGGCGTTGAAAATGGCGCCCGGCAGGTTGCCGCGCGCCAGGGCCGTCATGGCCACCGAGGAACTGATGGTGGATGGCAGCGCGCACAGGTAGAACAAGCCCAGCAACATATCGCCAGGCAGATAAGACCGGCCCGCCAGGTAGATACCGGCGCCGATCAGCGGAAACAGCACGAAGGTCGAGGCTTGCACGAACACATGCAGCCGCCAGTGCGACACGCCGGCCTTGAGGCTGGCCGGCGACAGGCTGGCGCCATGCAGGAAAAACACCAGCATGATGCCGACCTTGGTCACCGCGCCCAGGTGCAGCACGCCGCCGCTGCTGCCCGGACCGGGCGCCAGCAGCCCGAGGATGGCGGCGCCCACGATGCAGGCCATGTAGCCGTGCTGCTTCAGGAATGGCGGCATGTTTATGCTCCCGCCGCAGAGCTGAAATACTGACTAACCATCTGTTTTTACTGGGTTTATTAATCACGCAAGCGCACTGGGCGCGGTTTGGCGCTGCAGCGCAGCAAATATCTTACTACGATACGGACCAAACCGGCGTTTAAGAATAATGCTTTTAAGATATAAGCTTATTTGAATATCAGCAGGGGCAAAGCGGCGGGTATTCCGTTACAATATCGCCTGCACAAAAGCGTGCACACCGCAGCAATTCCTGGCACAGCGCCTGCCCGACCAGCAAACAGCCACTCGCAGGGGTGCGGTGCACTCACTTTCTAGTAGACAGAGCTACAACACTATGAGTTCGATGAACGAAGAGCGCGTATTAAGCGTGCACCACTGGACGGACACCCTGTTCTCCTTCACCACCACCCGCGATCCCTCCCTGCGCTTCTCCAACGGCCATTTCACCATGATAGGCCTGAAGGTCGATGGCAAGCCGCTGCTGCGCGCCTACAGCATTGCCAGCGCCAACTATGAAGACCACCTGGAATTCTTCAGCATCAAGGTTCCCGGCGGCCCGCTGACTTCGCGCCTGCAGCACTTGCAGCCCGGCGACACCGTGATTGTCGGCCGCAAGCCGACCGGCACCCTGGTGGCCGATTACCTGCTGCCCGGCAAGCGCCTGTACATGCTGTCCACCGGGACCGGCCTGGCGCCCTTCCTCAGCATCGTGCGCGACCCGGATATCTACGACAAGTTCGACGAGCTGATCCTGGTGCACGGCGTGCGCCAGGTGGACGAACTGGCTTACCACGACCTGCTGGTCGAGCACCTGCCCAAGCACGAATTCCTGGGCGAGATGGTGGCAAGCAAGCTGCGCTACTACCCCACCGTGACCCGCGAAGAGTTCCGCAACACCGGCCGCATCACCACCCTGATCGAGAACGGCAAGCTGTTCGAAGACCTGGGCGTGCCGCCGCTGGACCCGGCCAACGACCGCATCATGATCTGCGGCAGCTCGGACATGCTGCGCGACCTTAAAGACATGCTGGAAGCGCGCGGCTTCAAGGAAGGCAACACCTCCACTCCCGGCGATTTCGTCGTGGAACGGGCGTTTGCCGACAAATAAGCCTGCCTCATGGCCAGCCCACCCCGCCCCGGCGGGGTTTTTTTTCGCCGTTTTTCAAGGGTTTTTAAGCATGTAGTGGTTTTCCCACTCGATTTCACAGAGGGGACTGTTTCGTTGCAGCATGACCTGATAGACTGGCAGGCTTGCAAGTCACGCAAAAAGATTGTGTTTTTTGTAACATGATTGGCCGCAGGCCAATAATTGGGGATACGTTTCAATGACCAAACATCGGGTGCGACGCAGCCCAGCGCTGCTGGCGGCCTCCCTCTATGCCTCCGCGTGGCAAGCGGCCCTGGCGCAATCGGTCAACGGAAACGCCGACGCCGTCCAGATACCGGAAGTTACCGTCACGGCCCAGCGCCAGGTATCGCTGGAATCGCGCACGCCGGTGGCCATGAGCGTGCTGTCGGGCGAACAGCTGGACCAGGCGGGACTGGACAATCCGGCCAGCCTGGGGGCGCGCCTGCCCAATGTGCACCTGGACGGCGCCGCTGACGGCCTCAAGATCACCATCCGCGGCATCACCAACGCCGACGCCACCGACAAGGGCGATCCCTCGGCCGCCTTCATGATGGATGGGATCTACATTGCCCGCCCACAAAACCAGGGCTTGAGTTTCTACGACCTGGAACGGGTGGAAGTGCTGCGCGGTCCACAAGGCACGCTGTACGGCCGCAACACGACGGCCGGCGTGGTCAACGTGATCTCGCGCGCGCCGACAACGGAGCTGGAAGGCGAAGTGGCCACCGAGCTGGGCAACTATGGCAGCCGCAAGGCCACCGCCATGCTCAACGTGCCCGTCAACGACGCGCTGGCGCTGCGCGCCGCCCTGGCCTACAACCGGCACGACAGCTACCTGATCAACCGCCAGGGCACAGGCCACACCCTGGGCCTGGACCGCGACGACCTGTCCGTGCGCCTGTCGGCCAGGCTGGCGCTCAGCCGCGACGCCACGCTGCTGCTGCGCTACGACCACAGCACGGTGCGCGACAGCGACGACAACACGGTCCCCGACACCAATTTCTACACCGGCGTCAGCGACGGCAAGCCGCAATGGTTGGGCGCCAGCACGGAGCAGCGCCTCAGCAACCGTTTCGTGCCCTTCAATACCACGCCGGAACAGGGCTACAGCCACAAGACCACCTCCGGCCTGGCGGCGCAGCTGGACTGGAAACTGGGGCCGGCCACCCTGTCCTACCTGGGATCGCACCGGAACTACGCGCACGACATGCTGGTCAATTACTACTACCGCGTGACACCCAAGGTGGCCATCGGCGTGCACGAGAACTTTGACGGCGACTACCGGCAGGACTCGCACGAGCTGCGCATCGCCACCCATGGCGGCGGGCCGCTGTCCGCCCAGGCCGGGCTGTACTACTTCGACGAGCAATCGCGCACCTATTACGTGTTCCGCGACCTGCAGGTGATTGGCCTGTCGCCCTACTACGCCTTCCCCACCGACCCGACCACTGCGCGCAGCAGGGCCGCCTTCGGCCAGGCCACCTACACCGTGCTGCCCTCCCTGCGCCTGACGGCCGGCCTGCGCACCACCCACGACCAGAAGTCGCGCGTGGGCTCGACCAACCTGCAGGCCGGACCGGCGTACAACCCGGCCACCGACACCCGGCTCCTGAACGACGCCATGCTGCGCACCCACCAGGCCACCTGGCGCCTGGGCGCCGACGTCGACCTGGCGCCGTCGGCCCTGCTGTACGGCGCCCTCGCCACCGGCTACAAGGCGGGTGGGTTCAACGACGGCTGCCTGGCAGGATCGGCCCAGAACGGCATCCCCTGCCCGGCCGCGCTGGCAGTGGCGCCCGGCACCCTGTTCTACCAGCCGGAAAAGCTGCGCTCCTACGAGGCCGGCCTGAAGACGCGCCTGTGGGGCAACCGGGCCAGCCTGAACCTGGCCCTGTTCAACTACGACTACACCAACCTGCAGCTGTCCGGCGTGGCCATCGTGCACGGCACGCCGCGCTTCGTGACCCAGAACGCGGGCGTGGCCAGCATCAAGGGCCTGGAAGTGGACGGCCGCGTCAACCTGACGGCGCTGGACAGCCTGCACTACGGCTACACCCTGCTGGACGCGCACTACGTGGCATACACCCCGGACGGCGTGCACTCGTGGGCCGGTGAAAAGCTGGACCGCGCGCCGGCCTACACCGCCACCCTGGGCTATGAGCGCCGCATCGCGCTGGCGCAGGGCCAGCTGCGGGCCGGCGTCGCCACCCGCGCCAGCGCCGCCTACACCATCGCGGTGCCCAGCCAGCTGCTGCGCTACCGCGTGCCGCGCCGCACCGAGAGCGACGCCAGCCTGGCCTGGGAGCCGGCCGGCGCCCGCTGGAGCGTGCTGGCGCGCGTGAAAAACCTGGAAGACAAGGTACAGCCCATCACCATCGACAGCTTCGGCATGGTGGTGCCCAGCGATCCCCGGACCTGGCAGGTCCGTATCGACTATCGTTTCTAACCCGAGAGAGTAAACCGTCCGATGCTCAACAACCTCCCGCGCATCACCTACGCCCTGCTGGCAGTCTTCTTCGCCGTGACCGTCGCCCGTGGACAGTCCGACACCACCACGCTGCTGATACTGTCCTCGATCGTGATGTTCGCCTGCTGCTGGACCAGCGCCATCCACTTGCTGGGCGGCGCGGCGGCGGCCCGCTTCGTCGGCATCGCGGTGGTGGTGGGCTGGACCGCGGAGGAGCTGGGCGCCACCTACGGCTGGTTCTTCGGCAGCTATACCTACACCGACGTGCTGGGTCCCACCCTGGGCCACGTCCCCGTGATCATCCCGCTGATGTGGTTCGCGCTGACCTACACCGCCTACGTGCTGTCCAACCTGATGGTGTGGCAGACCCCGGTGGACGATCCGCGCCCGCTGCTGCAGGGCCTGACCATGTCCTTCCTGGCCGCCGCCCTGGTGACGGCCTACGACCTGGGCGCCGATCCCTACATGGTGTTCGTGCTCGAGGCCTGGATCATGGCCAAGAAGGATGGCTGGTGGTTCGGCGAAACGCTGCAGGGCTTTGTCGGCTGGATGTTCGTGTCCTTCGTGATCGTGATGGGCTTCCGCTTCAGCGTCTATAACAAGCCGCCGGTGGCGCCGCTGCCGGTGGAACGCAAGCACACCATCGTGCCGCTGCTGGTGTACGCCGGCTCCATGGTGTTCCAGTCCATCTATGGCCACCCGGTGGAAACCCGCACCATCGCCCTGTTCGCGATGGGCATCCCGCTGGTGACGGCGCTGTGCGGTTTGAGCCGCTGGCAGGCGCCCGCGTCCAGGACCCCGGCATGACGGCCGCCGCCATCCTGCGCGCCGATCCGCTGGCCGACGACACCATCGCCCGCATCCTCGGCCCATGGGACGAAAGTTCGGATAACCTGCGCCACTGGGCCGACATTGCCGTCGTCAACCAGCAGCTGGCCCAGTGGCAGACCAACGGCGGCCTGAAGGCATGGCAGCCGGATGCCTCGGTGCCCCCGCACATCGCGGACGCGCTGCGCGACTACGTGGCGGCCGGGCTGGCCCTGCCCGCCTGGGCCGACTGCGCCAAGATAGAACGGGCCGAAACCCTGTTCTTCGAAATGAGCATGCTGTCCTGCACCCTGCTGTTTTGCGCCAGCCTGCCGCAATGCTATGTCTATCCCGACCTGGCCGGCGTGCTGCACGTGGCCGGGCAGCTGGAGCAGCACACCGACTACCGCATCCGCTCCACCGCCGCCATGATCTTCCCGGTGATGATGAAGGGCGGGCTGACCACGCCGGAAGGCGGCGGCCTGGCGCAAATCCTCAAGGTGCGCCTGATCCACGCCACCATCCGCAACCTGATCCTGCGCGGCGCGCCGCACACGGCCTGGGACAACGGTGCAACGCGCGCCATTCCAGCCCTGCCGCCACAGGGCCTGGGCGCGCACCATGCCATGTACGCACGCGGCTGGGACGTGGAACGCTACGGCCTGCCCTGCAACCAGCAGGAGCTGTCGTACACGCTGCTGACCTTTAACTACGTGTTCCTGGACGGCCTGCGCACCCTGGGCATAGGCCTGAAACCCGAGGACGAGGAAGCCTATTTGCATGCCTGGAACGTGACCGGCCACGTGCTGGGAATCGGCCCGGACCTGATGGCGCACACCATGGACCAGGCCAGGACGCTGTTCGCGCGCCTGCAGGCCGAGGGCCGCGCCGCTCCCTACCTGCCCGATCCCCGTCCCGCCCTGGCCGCGGCCCTGATGCAGGAAATGGAAAACGAACTGCCGCTGCGGGTGCTCAAGCCCTTCCCGGTGCTGTTAACGCGCAAGCTGTGCGGTGCGCAAAGCTCGCGCGACCTGGGCATCGACGGCCGCGTGTCGCTGCTCTCGCGCGCGCTGTTCACGCTGGGCCTGGGCCTGGTGCGCCTGGTGGACGGCGTGGCGCGCCTGTTCGTCCCCGAGTTCTCGCTGTGCCGCATGGTCACCCGCGTGGTCGGCTACCAGTTCACCGTCAAGGTGCTGATGGACCAGACCCGCCCGCTCAAGCTGCCGGAAGCCTTGCTCAACCAGGTCGGCAGCGTCACGCGCGGCTGGCACCAGGACCCCAAGGCGCCGGGCTGGGTCAACAAGCTGGAAGGCCGGCTGACCGGCCGCCGCCTGCGCGCCGCCAGCCAGGAAAACCACGCATGATGCTCCGTTCCGCGCGCTCCGTCCCGTACCGCCTGGCGCTGCCGCTGCCGGCACTGCTGCCCGCCCTGCTGTTTTTCCTGGTGACCGCGCTGCTGCTGGCGCCAGCGCCCGCGCACGCCGCCGGCGACACCCTGCTGCTGCACGACAGCCAGCAGGAAAGCGAAGCCTGGCCCTATGTGACGGTGCTGGCCGACCCGGGCGGCAAGATGAACATCGCCGACGTGCTGGCCGCGCGCAGCCGCTTCGAAACACCCAGGTCGGCCTACGCCACCCTGGGCGTGCACAAGGAAGTGCTATGGCTGCGGGTGCCGGTGGCGCTGGCCGCCACCGCGCCTGCGGCCTGGATCATGAATATCGACTACGCGGTGCTGAACCGGGTCGACATGTACGTGGACAGCGGCGCCGGTGCGGCCCGCTACCACGCCCTGATGGGCAACCTGCATCCGCCGCAAGGCTATGCGCTGGGCGGCCGCACCCCGGCCGCCTCCCTCTACCTGCAGCCGGGCCGCCGCTACGAAGTCTACCTGCGCATAGAAACCGGCGGCGCCATGATCCTGCCGATCAAGTTCTCGCGTCCCGTGGCCTACCACCAGTCCAGCCAGGCGGAGCAGATGCTGCAGGGGATGCTCGCGGGGCTGAGCCTGTGCCTGGTGCTGTACGGCGTGGCCAACTGGTACAACCTGCGCGAACCGCTGTTCGGCAAGTACGCGCTGCTGATCTCGGGCACGGCCCTGTTCTCGGTCGAGTTCTTCGGCCTGGGCGGCCAATACCTGTGGCCCTACAACGCCTGGATGAGCTTCCACTCGGGCAGCCTGTTCTCGCTGATGGCCACCTGCGGCGCCTACCTGTTCGTGGAACAGGCCTTGGCCCGGCCCGGCATGGACCGCACCTTCAGCCGCCTGATGAAGGGCGGCGCCATCATGGCCGTGCTGGTCGCCGCGGCCTTCACCCTGGGGCTGATCTCGATCACGGCCACCGTCATTTTCATCAGCACCATCGGCAACATGCCCATGCTGCTCGGGCTGCCGGGCGCCTTCCAGCGTGCGCGGCGCGGCGACGCCGTCGGCGTCTACTTCCTGTTCGGCTGGAGCATCGCCTTCAGCACCTCGGTGGTGGTGACCATGACCATAGGCGGCGTGCTGGGCGCGAACTTCTGGACCATGCACGCCCTCCAGCTGGGGAACGCGGTTGACATGCTGGTGTTCATGCGCATCCTGGGCCTGCGCACCAAGGCCATGCAAAGCGCCATGCTGCGCGCCGAGGCGGCCACCCGCATGAAATCGGACTTCCTGGCCAATATGAGCCACGAAATCCGCACCCCCATGAACGCCATCATCGGCATGAGCCGGCTGGCCCTGATGACCGACCCCACTCCGGCCCAGCGCAACTACCTGGGCAAGATACTGGGCGCGGGTGAGCACCTGCTGGGCATCATCAACGACATCCTGGACGTGTCCAAGATCGAGGCCGGCAAGCTGACCCTGGAAAAAGTCCCGTTCGACCTGTACGAGCTGCTGGATCACCTGTCCAGCCTGACCGCCATCAAGACCGACGCCAAGAAGGTGGAACTGGTGTTCCGGGTGGCGCGCGGCGTCCCTGCGCGCCTGGTGGGCGACCCGCTGCGCCTGGGCCAGATCCTGCTCAACCTGACCAGCAACGCCGTCAAGTTCACCGAACAGGGCGAGATCGTGGTGGCCGTCACCGTGGCCGAGCGCTCGCCCGACGGCATCAGCCTGCGCTTTTCCGTCAGCGACACCGGCATCGGCATGGACGAGGAGCAGCTGTCGCGCCTGTTCCAGGCCTTCAGCCAGGCCGACAATTCCGTCACCCGCAAGTACGGCGGCACCGGCCTGGGGCTGACCATCTCGCGCCAGCTGGTGGAAATGATGGGTGGCGTCATCAGCGTCACCAGCACGCCCGGCGTCGGCAGCCGCTTCACCTTCAGCGCCCGCCTGGGCCTGGGCGATCCCACCAGCGAGCCGGTGCCGGCGCCGGCCGCCGACCTGCACCAGATGCGGGTGCTGGTGGTGGACGACAGCGCCACTGCGCGCGAGGCCCTGGTCGAGATGCTGGGTTCGTACGGCGTCAACGCGCACGCCGCCTCTTCGGGCGAGCAATGCCTGTCCATGCTGGCGCGCGCGGTGGAAGCCGGCCAGCCCTACCAGGTGGTGCTGCTGGACTACCTGATGCCGGGCTGGGATGGCGTGGAAACCATACGCCGCATCCGGGCCGACCAGCGCTTCACGGCGCCGCCGGCCATTCTGATGGTCAGCGTCTGCACCCGCGAGACGGTGCTGGAGCAGGAAGGCCAGCTGGCCTTGCAGGGCTTCCTGACCAAGCCGGTGGGTCCGGCCCTGCTCTACCACAGCCTGCTGCACGTGCTGCGTCCCGAACTGCGCACCCGGGAGGACGGCGACCTGGCCACGGAGGGCGGGCTGCACGACCTGTCGCGCCTGGACGGCGCCCGCATCCTGCTGGTGGAGGACAACGCCAACAACCGCGAGGTGGCGCTGGACTTCATGGCCGCCATCAACGCCCGCATCGACGTCGCCGTGCATGGCGGCGAGGCGGTGCGCATGGTGCAGGAAGGCGATTACGACCTGGTGCTGATGGACATCCAGATGCAGGTAATGGACGGCCTCACGGCCACCCGCCAGATCCGCGCCATGAAGCGCTTCCAGGACCTGCCCATCATCGCCATGACGGCGCACGCCATGGCCGGCGACCGCGAACGCAGCCTGGCGGCCGGCATGAACGACCATATCACCAAGCCCATCGATCCGGACCTGCTGTTCCGCGCCCTGCTCAAGTGGATCCCGCCGGCGCGCCTGGCAGGGCGCGGCGCGCCGTCTGGCGCCGCACCCTCCGGGACGCAGTCCGCGCCCGCGGCGCAGGCCGGCGCGCGCGGCGCCGCCCAAGCCGGCGCCGCCATGGCGCCGGATGGCGCACCACTGCCGGCCGTTCCCGGCGTCGACTGGCAGCGCGCCCTGGCCCTGGTGGATCGCCAGCCGGCGCGCCTGCACAAGCGCGTGCGCGGCTTCCTCGGCGAATACCGCGATGGCCCGGCGGCGGTGCGCGGCGCCGTAGTCAGCGGCGACTATGGTACGCTGCAAGGCACGGCCCACAACCTCAAGGCGGCCGCCGTCTATGTCGGCGCAGCGGGCCTGGCGGAACAGGCCGACCGCATCGAACAGGCGCTGCGCCTGGGCCACCAGGACCAGGCCCTGGCGCTGGCGCCGAGCCTGGCCGACACGCTGGAGCAGGTGGTGGCGGGACTGGCGCAGGCGCTGGATCAGCCGGCGGCCCAGGCGCTGGAGCAGGCCCCGGCAGGACCCGGCCCTGATCCAGCCGCCGTGGCCAGCCTGCTGCGCCAGCTGGAAGCCCACCTGCGCGGCGACGACGCCCGCGCCGAGGATGCGCTGCAGGAGCTCAGGGCGCGTTTGGGCGGGCGCCACGCCGGGGCGCTGGCCATGATCGCGCGCGCCGTGGAGGACATAGAATACGGGGCGGCATTGGAGCCGCTGGCCCGCCTGGCCCGGGCGCTGGACGTGACACTGGAAGAAAACGCATGAACCTGGCGGGAGTCCAAAAAGTCCTGGTGGCGGACGACGACGCCATCAACCGGCAGGTGCTGGCCGAGCTGCTCAAGCCGGAGTACACCGTGCTGCTGGCCAAGAACGGGGCGCAGGCGCTGGAGCGCGCCAGCCGCCACGCCCCCGACCTGATCCTGCTGGACGTGATGATGCCGGACATGGATGGCTACGAAGTGCTGCGCCGGCTGCGCGAGGACCTCCAGACGGCGCACATCTCGGTGATCTTCATCTCCGGCCTGGACCGGCCCGAGGACGAGGCCAACGGCCTCAAGATGGGCGCCGCCGACTACATCGCCAAGCCTTTCAACGCCACCGTGGTGATGGCGCGGGTGGCCCTGCACCTGCAGATGGTGCGCCAGCGGCGCATGCTGGAGCACCTGGCCCACGTGGACGGCCTGACCGAACTGGCCAACCGGCGCCGCTTCGACGAGATGTACGAAGCCGAATGGCAGCGCGCCCAGCGCGCCGGCAAGCCGCTCTCGCTGGCCCTGCTGGACATCGATTCCTTCAAGCAGTACAACGACCATTACGGCCATCCGGCCGGCGACCGTGCACTGCGCGCCGTGGCCCGCACCGCGTCCAGCCTGCTGCGCCGCCCCGGCGACCTGGCGGCGCGCTACGGCGGCGAGGAACTGGTGCTGCTGATGCCGGACACCGACGCCGCACAGGCGGCGCAGATGGTGCGGGCACTGTGCGACGCCATCGCCGCCCTGGCCATCCCGCATGCGGCCTCGCTGGCCGCGCCCATGCTCACCGTCAGCGCGGGCGGGGCCACCCGCGACGCGGCCGGCGCCGAAAGCGCGGCCGAGCTGTTCGCGGCGGCCGACACCCATCTCTACCAGGCCAAGCAGGCCGGCCGCAACCGCGTCGTCTGGCGCGCGGCGGCGCCGGCCTGAAGGCTCGACACCGGCATCGTCACGCCGGCTGCCCGGCGTGGCCGGCATGGGCCCGCACCGACCAGGCCACGCCCGCCACCAGCAGCGCTATCGCCAGCGCCTCCAGCGGACGCGGGCCATGCTGCTGGCGCAGGTAGCCATACAGCAGCGCAAACAGGGTCTCGAACAGGATCAGCTGCCCGGCCAGGGTCACCGGCACGCTGCGGCTGGCCACGTTCCATAGCTGGTTGCCGATCACCGAGGCCCCCAGCGCCACCAGCGAGACCAGCATCCAGTAGCGGCTCCAGTCCCGCACCCCTTGCATCGCCGCTGGCGCCTGCCCCCTGCTGTACAGCAGCGCCGCCCCCAGCAGCAGCGCCACCAGGCCGCTGGCCACGCCGTACAGCCCCGACCACTCAGCGCTGCTGAAATGCGGGTTGCGCTTGAGGTAGCGGGCATTGTCCACCGCATACCAGGACCAGCAGGCCAGCGCGCCGCAGGCGCACAGCACACCCAGCGCCATGCGCGGCAGCGGCACGTCCGCGCTGCGCGCATGCAGGAACAGGTCCAGATTCATGCACGCCATGCCGGCCGCCACCAGCGCCAGCGGCCAGGCCAGGATGCGCAGCGGCGGCGCGCCGTGCTCGCGCCGGCCCAGCACCGTCACGCACAGCGGCAGCAGGCCGATGATGAGCGAGGTGGCGGCCACCCCGGCCAACTGCACGCCCAGCGACAGCAGCACGTAATAGACCACGTTGCCGGCCAGGGCGTGGCGCAGCAGGGCCGCGTAATCGGCGCCGCCGAGGCGGGCCATCAGCGCCGGCCAGCGCGGCGCCAGCAGCACCAGCGTGATCAGGCCATAGACCAGGTAGCGCCCCACCGCCAGCTCCATGGGCGAAAACGCCGCCAGCCATTGCGGCAGGATGAACACCATGCCCCACAACGCCCCCGCCCCCAGGCCGCACAATACGCCATGCCACATCGCCCGCCACTCCCCGCTGACCGAAAGCGCCCAGTATGGCAGGGCTGCGCGGCACGGTATTGTGGCGGGCTACTGCGTTTTTGCCGCAGGCTGTTACGTGTTTTCCGCATATGCATATACCGATTCCGGGCTGGCCGCCTCGCCGTCGCGGGCATACAATGCGCCACCGCACGCCCATGCCCCCCGATACGCCGGCACTACCATGCCGTACCGGCCCGGCGAGGGCCGGCTCCTCGCTCGCATGGGGCTGTATGCGCCGCCAGGAATAAGGGATAATTCAGCTTTCCCGCTACACAAGGATCCATCATGTCGCGCCTCACCCTGCATACCCTGGGCAGCGCCCCCGAGGCCAGCCGTCCCTACGTCGAAAAAGCCATCGCCAACAACGGCTACCTGCCCAACCTGATCGGTGTGCTGGCCAACGCCCCGGTGGCGCTGGAAACCTACCTGACCGTGTCCGGCATCAACGCCCGCGCCAGCCTGACCCTGGCCGAACGCGAAGTGGTGCAAATCACGGCCGCCCGCATCCACGGCTGCGATTTCTGCGTGGCCGGCCACAGCGCCATCGCCCTGAAGAAGGCTGAACAAACCCCGGACACCGTGCGTGCGCTGCAAACCGGCGCCGCCACCGGCGACGCCCGGTTCGACGCCGTGGCCGCCTTTGCCGCCGCCGTCATTGCCCGCCGCGGCGCGGTGGACGACGCCGACCTGCAAGCCTTCCTGGCCGCCGGCTACAACCAGCAGCAGGCCCTGGAGGTGGTGCTGGGCATCAGCCTGGCCACCCTGTGCAATTTCGCCAACAGCCTGGCCGGCACCCCGGTCAACCCGCAGCTGCAGCCCTACCTGCCGGGCGCGGTCTGAGCATGGCGGCCCTGTACGACTGGCTGCGCGAGCACGCCGACACGCTGGACCAATCCGAAGCCCTGTCCGACGCCGTGATGCCGGCGCTGGCCGACCAGGGCTGTTTCGAGGTGGGCGTGCCGGCCCGCCTGGGCGGTGGCGGCGGCGACGTGCGCGACGCTATCCAGGCCATCGCCAGGGTGGCCGAGCACTCGGTGACGGCGGCCTTCGTTTACTGGAGCCAGCGCAGCTTCATCGAATACCTGCTGCAAAGCCCGAACACGGCCCTGCGCGAGCGCTTGCTGCGGCCCCTGATGAAGGGCGAGGTCGCCGGCGCCACCGGCCTGTCCAACGCGATGAAATTCCTGTCCGGGATGGAGACGCTGCAAATCGACGCCACGCCAGAGGACGGCGGCTGGCGCCTGGACGGCAAACTGGCCTGGGTCACCAACCTGAGGCCGCAGCGCTTCGTGGCGGCGGCCGCCGTCTCGCCTGCGAATGGCGCGCCGCCGGCCATCGTCGCGTTTGAAAGCGGCGCGCCCGGCGTGCAGCGCAGCGGCAACCTGGAACTGATCGCCCTGCGCGGCAGCCACACGGCGGCCATCGCGCTGGAACAGGCGCACATCGGCCCTGATGACATCATCAGCGATGACGCACCGGGCTGGCTGCCGGCCGTGCGCCCGGCCTTCCTGGGCCTGCAGTGCGGCATGTCGATCGGCCTGGCGCGCGCCAGCCTGTCACAGGCCGCCCTTGCCGCCTCGCGCAGCCGCGGCCACCTGGGCGAGCGCGTCGCCATCACGCGCGACCTGCTGGAGCAGCAGGTCGCCACCCTGCTGGAAGGCGTGGCCGACGGCCGCTTCGTGCGCCAGGCGCCGGACATGTTCAGGCTGCGCATCGCCCTGGCCGGTTCGGTGCAGCAAGCCCTGATGCTGGAATTGCAGGCCAAGGGCGGCCTGGCCTACCTGGACGAACACCAGGATGGCTTCGCGCGGCGCTGGCGCGAATCGGCCTTCATCCCGGTGATCACGCCCAGCCTGACCCAGTTGCAGGCGGCGCTGGCCAAGTTCGAAGCGGCCCAGCCATGACGGCGCAGGCGGCACCCAGCCTGGCGCTGCAGGCCGAGGCCCTGCGCTACGCCTATCCGGGACGCGGCGCGACCTTCGCGGACATCACGCTTTCCGTGCGCCCGCGCGAGATCGTGTGCCTGCTTGGCGGCAGCGGCTGCGGCAAGTCCACCCTGCTGCGGGTGCTGGCCGGACTGCAGCCCCCCTCCTCCGGCCAGGTGCGCTTCCTCGGCCAGCCCTTGAGCGCACCCAGCCCGCGCAGCGCGTTGGTGTTCCAGCAAGCCAGCCTGCTGCCCTGGCTGACCGTGGCCGGCAACGCCGGCTTCGGCCTGGACTTCGCGCGCCAGCCCGCCATCACCCGCGAGGAACATGCACAGCGCGTGCGGCAGGCCCTGGCCGCCGTCGGCCTGTCCGGCCACGAGAAAAAGTATCCGGCCGCCCTGTCCGGCGGCATGGCCCAGCGCGTGGCCCTGGCCCGCGCCCTGGCGCGCCAGCCGGAGCTGCTGTTTGCGGACGAACCCTTCTCCGCGCTGGACGCCGTCACCCGCGCCGAGATGCAAACCCTGCTGGTCGACGTGGTGCACCGCTGGCACAGCGCCGTACTGCTGGTCACCCACGATATCGATGAAGCCATCCTGGTCGGCGACCGCATCGTGCTGATGGGGGGCCAGCCGGGCCGCATCGTGCGCGAGTGGAAGCTGGACGCCCTGGCCCGTCCGCGCCTGGCCCATGGCGCCGCCGAGGCCGCGCTGCGCGCCGACATCCTGGCGGCGCTGCTGGACCAGCGCGCCGCCTGAACCGAATACCGACTACCCATCACTACACAAGACACCACGCCATGACCGAATTGAATCCCTACCACGTCTGCGCTTCCTCCGACTGCGACTGCGGCATGACCCGGCGCGACTTCCTGCGCTTTTCCGCCCTGACCGCCGCCGGCGCTGCCTCGCCGCTGCTGTTTGCCGGCGACGCCATGGCCCAGCAAGGCCCCAAGGGCGACGACCAGCCGGTCAAGATAGGCTACCTGCCCATCACGGACGCCACTCCGCTGCTGGTGGCGCATGGCCGCAAGCTGTTCGAGGCGGAAGGACTGCAGGCCGAGGCGCCGCGCCTGTTCCGCAGCTGGGCCCAGATCGTCGAAGCCTTCGTGTCGGGCCAGGTCAACGTGATCCACCTGCTGTCGCCGGCCACGGTGTCGGTGCGCTACGGCGCCAAATTCCCGGCCAAGGTGGTGGCCTGGAACCACATCAATGGTTCCGGCCTGACAGTGGCCAAGGACATCAACCGGGTTTCCGACCTGGGCGGCAAGACCGTCGCGATTCCTTTCTGGTATTCGATCCACAACATCCTGCTGCAGCAGATCCTGGCCAAGAACGGCCTGGCGCCGGTGGCCAAGGGCCGCGAAGCGTCCATCGGTCCCAAGGAAGTCAACCTGGTGGTGCTGGCCCCGGCCGAGATGGTGTCTGCGCTGGCCAGCAAGTCCATCTCCGGCTTCATCGTGGCCGAGCCCTTCAACGCCCTGGCGGAAACCACCGGCGTGGGCCAGATCCTGCGCTTCTCGGGCGACGCCTGGAAGAACCACGCCTGCTGCGTGACCTTCCTGTCCGAGCGCGACATCACTACCCGTCCGGAATGGGCGCAGCGGGTCACCAACGCCATCGTCAAGGCCCAGCTGTGGACCCGCTCCAACCAGCTCGACACGGCGCGCCTGCTGTCCAATGGCGACCCGCACCGCTACACGCCGCACACGCTGCAAGTGCTGTCCAAGGTGCTGGCGGTGACCGACTACTTCGACTACGAACGGCGCGGCATCGTGGCGCACAAGGACTGGAACCAGCGCCGCATCGACTTCCAGCCCTATCCCTTCCCCTCCTACACCCAGCAGATGGTGCAGGCGCTGAAGAATTCGCGCCTGGAGGGCGATACCGCCTTCCTGCAGAAGCTCGATCCGGCCTTCGTCGCGCGCGACCTGGTGGACGACCGCTTCGTGCGCAAGGCCATGGACGCCGTCGGCGGCCCCGGCGTATTCGGCCTGCCGGCCAGCCTGCAGCGCAGCGAAATCGTGGCGGTGTAAGCGATGGCGGTCAGCTTCAAGGCGCGCTACGGCCTGCCGCTGCTGGGCTTTGCGGCGGCGCTGCTGCTGTGGGAGGCCGGCGTGGCGGCCCTGCAGGCCGGCACGCCTATCGCCTCCGCCTTCGCGCCGCTGGAGGCGGCCAGGTCGCTGCTGCAGCTGCTGCAGGGGCCCGACATCTGGCGCGACATCGCCGTGAGCCTGCGCCGGGTCGGCGTCGGTCTGGCGGCAGCGGCCCTGCTGGGCGTGCCGCTGGGGGTGCTGGTCGGCAGTTCGGCGCGAGTATCTGCCGCCGTGATGCCATTGTTCCAGCTGCTGCGCATGGTGTCGCCGCTGTCGTGGATGCCGCTGGCCGTGATGACCTTGGGCGTGGGCGACGCGCCGGTGTACTTCCTGCTGGCCTTCGCGGCGCTGTGGCCCATCGTGCTCAACACGGCGGCCGGCGTGGCGCGGCTCGATCCCAACTGGCTGCTGCTGGCGCGCAGCCTGTCCGCCACCCGTACTGAAACCGTGCTGCGCGTGGTGCTGCCCGGGATCACAGCCGACGTGCTGACCGGGCTGCGGCTGGCGATAGGCATCATCTGGATCGTGCTGGTGCCGGCCGAGATGCTGGGCGTGTCGGCCGGCCTGGGCTACTTCATCCTGGACGCGCGCGACCGGCTGGCCTATTCCGAGCTGATGGCGGTGATCGTCATCATCGGTATATTGGGCTACGCGCTGGACTGGCTGGCCCGCACTGCCCATGCTCGCTGGCTGCATACGCCACGTTGAACAGGCCATGCACGCTCGGCTTGGGCTCCTGCCTGCACAGGAGCGACCACGCCGTCATTCCTGCGCAAGCAGGAATCCATGCTGAGCCTGACCTTCCCGCAGCCTACGCCAGCCCCCGGCGATAAGCCGCCGGCGTGGTGTCCATGGTGCGCCGCATGGCGTGCGTGAGCGCGCTCTGGTCGGCAAACCCCGCCTGCAGCGCCAGCTGCGCAATCGGCAGCCGCGTCTCGCGCAAGCGGCGGCACACCCACTGCAGCCGCACACTAGTCAGCCAGGCCTGCGGCGTGGTATCGAGCTGCTCCCGGAACAGCGCATGCAGGCGGCTGACGCTCAGGTTGCCATGTTTCGCCATGGCCTCGGCGCTCCACGGCGACGCCAGGTGCATTTCCACATGGGCCAGCAGCGCGGACAGGCGCGACACCGGCTGCGCCGGTCGCCCGGCCAGCGTCTCCAGCAGCAGCGGCAGCCAATTGGCCAGCGTCCCGGTCCCGGCGCCGCCCTGCTCGCGCATCAAGCTGATGAACTCCACCAGCTTGCCGGCCGCAGCGCCGATAGCCGGATACGGCTGCTCCAGCAGCCGCTGCGCCGTATCGGGCGGCACCGCATCGAAATCGAAATCCACGATCAGGGAACGGTTCACGCCGTCGGCATGCTGGATGTGGTCTGTTTCGGGCCGTACGAAAGCAGCCTGCAAGGGGCTCACCTTGCCATATCGGCCGCCGATGTCCATGGCCAGCTGCCCCTGCAAGGGCAACACCAGCTGCGCGTAGCGGTGCCAGCCCGGCGTGGGCACGTGGTCGTAGCTGCGCAAATGCAGTTCGGTGGAAGGCAATGACATGATGGGAAAAGGATGGCTGATTTCCCCTATTGTAGCGCGCTGCGGTCCTGCCGCAGCGCAGCCTCGATCAGCTGCTTGAGTGTGCCGTCGTGACGGAAGCCATACACCTCGGCCGCTGAGGCATCCAGCGGCGGCTGGGCGCCGAAGCCGGCTTCGATGGCGGCATCGGGACGGTAATCGACCAGCGCCAGGCGGTCCACGCCATAGCGCCGCGCCAGTCCTTCCACCACCTCGCCCATGGACAGGCGCAGCACCGGCAGCGTGAATTCGCGCCGCTGCGACGCCTGTTCCTGCGTTAAAGCAGCGGCGTGCAGCAGGTTGTCCACGCAGCACGCGGCCGACATCCACCAGGAAGTGGCGGCCGGCGACACCGGGCAAATGAAACGTTCGCCGGCCGCCAGCTTCCAGAACACGTCGCTCATGAAGGCCGAGATCAGGCCGGACGATGACGGCGGCCGCGCCACGATCCCGGGCAGGCGCAGGATGCGGCCATCGATCCAGCCGCGCCGGCTGTAGTCGTGTATCAGCACCTCGGCCGCCAGCTTGTGGGCGCCGTAGCTCAGGTGCGGACGAAGCGGCGTGGCGTCGTCTATCAATGACGGCAGCGGGGCGCCGTACACCGCAATGGAACTGGCGAACACGAACACGGGCGCCCTCCCCTGCCGCCGCGCACACTCCAGCAACCGGATGGTGGCCTGCAGGTTGACTTCCATGCCCAGGGCGAAATCGCGTTCCGTCGCGCCACCCGGCACGCTGGCCAGGTGATAGACCAGGTCCACCGGCTGCTCGAAGGCGCGCCGCAGCAGCGCCTCCTCCGCTATGCTGCCCTCCAGCTGGCGCACCCTGGGGTCGGTGGCCGGCACGCCGAAGCACATGTCCAGCAAGGTAAAACTATGGTCCGGCGGCGACTCCGCCAGCAGCCTGGCGCACAGGGCGCTGCCGACAAAGCCGGCCGCGCCCGTGATCAGGACGTGCATGCCACCACCTGCTGGTCTATCACGCCAAAGGGACCGGGGCCGCCATCGGCGCCCTGGGCCTCCATGCGCACCCGGTCGCCGAAGCGCATGAAGGGTGTGGAAGGGGCGCCCTGGTCGATGATCTCGATCACGCGCCGCTCCGCGATGCAGGCCGACCCCGCCGCCCGCGATACATTCGACACCGTGCCCGAACCGACAATGCTGCCCGCACTCAGCTTGCGGCTGCGCGCCGCATGGGCCACCAGCTGGCCGAAGCTGAAATGCATCTCGCCGCCGTGCGGGTTGCCGAAGCGCTCGCCGTTCAGCTCCACCCGCAGCGCCAACCGCACGCGGCCATCGCGCCAGGCCTCACCCAGTTCATCAGGCGTGACTGCCACCGGCGCGAAGCTGGTGGACGGCTTGGCCTGCAGGAAGCCGAAGCCGCTTTTCATCTCGCGCGGTCCCAGCGCGCGCAGGCTCCAGTCGTTGATCTGTACAATGAGCCGCACCGCATCCAGCGCCTGCTGCGGCGTGGCGGCCATGGGCACGGGTCCGACAATGACGCCGAATTCACCCTCGAAATCGATGCCGTCCGCCTCGCTGGGCAGCGGCACGTCCACGTGCGGACCGAGGAAATCGTCGCTGGCGCCCTGGTACATGACGGGGATGGTGTCGAAGTCCGGTATCGGCTCGGTCTTGAATGCCTGTTCCATCAGCCTGCCGTGGTTGAGGAAGGCCGAGGCGTCCAGCCATTGCGGCGCGCGCGGCAGCGGCGCCAGGCAGCGCTGCGGATCGAAGGGCGTGGCGGCGCGCGCTTCGCCGTCGTTCAGCTTGTGGTACAGGCGCTCCAGTTCGGAGCGCACCTGCTCCCAGCGCTGCAGCGCCGCCAGCAGGGTCGGTGCCACAAAGCTGGCGTCCAGCGCATGGCGCAGGTCGCGCGAGACCAGCAGCAGGCGGCCGTCCGGCGTGCCATCGTCAAAAGTGGCGAATTTCATGCTCAGTCCTTGCTTGAAAGATGCGACAGTTCAGGCGCATAACGGCCGCTGACCAGCACGAACAGCATGCGGCACGGCTTGCCGGAACGGTTGGCCCAGGCGTGGTTGGTGCCGCGCTGGACCACCACGCTGCCTGGCTTGAGCTGCACCTCGCCCCGGTCCAGCACCAGGGTCAGCTCGCCCTCGATGACGACGCCGTAGTCGATGGACTCCGTGCGGTGCATCAGCGGGTGCGGCGAATCCTCGGCCACGGTGGAGGCGGCGGCGTCGCCAATCTGGGTGAATGCGTCATGCATGCGCGCGGCGCCGTGCGCCAGCAGGTCCTCGGTATCGGGCGGGATGTCGACGAAGCGGATGCGCGTGCCGCCGTGGGGCGGGGGCAGCACCAGCGGGCCCAGGGTGGGGTCAGCGCCATTGTCGACCGGCGCCGGGCTGGCCGAGGTGGACCAGACTTCATGGAAGATGGTGCCGGGGATGGCGGCCACCTCGACCACCTGGGGAAGCGGACCGCTGGAAGCGACGATGGCCTTGCCGTCGGCGTCGTGCGCGGTCACCACACGGTGTATGGGGGGAAAGCTCATACGGTGTCCTCTTGAAAAATGGCGACGGCGCGGGTCCAGCCCGCCGAGGCGCGTCGTATCTTGTGGGGGAAGCAGCTGATGGTGAAGCCGAACGGCGGCAGCGCCTCCAGGTTGTGCAGCTTCTCCAAATGGCAGTAGCCGATGTCGCGCCCGGCCTTGTGGCCTTCCCAGATCAGCGACTTGTCGCCGGTCTCGGCCACTTTTTTGGCGGTGTACGAGAATGGCGCGTCCCAGCTCCAGGCGTCGGTGCCGGTCAGGCGCACGCCGCGCTCCAGCAAATACATGGTGGCTTCGTAGCCCATGCCACAGCCGGCGCCCAGGTAATCGCTGTTACCGTAGCGCGAACCGGCGCGGGTGTTGACCACCACGATGTCCAGCGGCTGCAGCCGGTAGCCTATGCGCTTGAGTTCCGCCTCGACGTCGGCGGCGGTGGCCACGTAGCCGTCCGGGAAATGGCGGAAGTCCAGCTTGACGCCGGGCTGGAAGCACCACTCCAGCGGCACCTCGTCGATGGTGATGGATGGCTTGCGCTCGCCCAGGCTGGCGTCCATGGTCGAGTGGAAGTGGTAGGGCGCGTCCAGATGGGTGCCGTTGTGGGTGGTCAGCGTGACCCATTCGGCGGCCGCGGCCTCGCCATCCGGGTAATCCTCCGCCTTGGTCCCGGGCAGCATGGCCATGAACTCGGGCAGCGTGTCGGCATGGGTCTGGTAGGTGATCCTGGGCGCCAGCGGCGGCGGATCGGACAGCACATCGTTCTCCAGGTAGATGGAGAGGTCGACGAAGCGGTAGACGGGTTTCTTGTGCATGCCGTCTCCGCTCAGATGGGTTGTGCCAGCGCCATCATCGATGCGCGCATGATGTCGGCATGTTCCTGCTTGTCGCCGCCGGTGATCTCGATCTCGCCCAGGCGGCCGGAATTTTCCACCACCATGCGGCAGCGCTGGTAGCGGCGCTGCTGGAAGCCCTCCAGCGCCGCGGCGACGCTGCTGGCCCTGGCCAGTTCATCGGCCAGCACCAGGCCGTCCTCGATGCCGATGCAGGCGCCCGAGGCCAGGTGCGGCGTGGTGGCGTGCACGGCGTCGCCTATCAGCACCACCCTGCCCACGAACCACGGCTGCGGCAGCAACAGGCTTTCCAGCGGGCGGTAAATCACTTGCGACCGGTCCGTGATCTGCTCGCGGATCTGCTGCATCAGCGGCGCCGGGAACGGCGCCAGCAGATCGCCCAGGATGGCCGGCTGCTGTGCGGGCGGAATGTATGCCTGCCGTTCGCGGTCCTCGGTCACGAACAGATACATCTCGTCCTGCGAGACCGGATTAACGCCGGTCTTGACCTTCTGGCCCATCCACATGGCGGGGCGCACCAGGTCGGCGGGACGCGGCAGCACGGCGCGCCACACGCCCTGGCCGGTGTAACGCGGCGCCGGCGCGTCGGGGAACAGCAAGCCGCGCAAGCGCGAATACAGGCCGTCCGCGCCCACCACCAGGTCGTAGCGCTGGCGCGTACCGTCGGTCAGGGTGACGGCGACGCCATCGTCGTCCTGTTCGATGGCGCTGAAGCTGCAGCCCAGGCGCACATTGGCGCCGTTGGCCCGGGTCGCCTCGGCCATGACGCGCGCCAGCACCGGTCGCATGACGGCGGCGCCGCCCGGCACCTCGGCGCCGGCGATGCGCGGGGTCGGCATCCGGACGATGTGCATGCCGGCCGGGGTGTACAGGTCCACCCCATCCGATCCATAGGCATGACGGAGGAAATCCTCCAGGATGCCCAGCGTGGCGAAAGCGCGCAGGGTGGCCCCGCCCAGGCTGATGCCGGCGCCGTAGGACCGCCAGCCGGCGTCTATCTCCACCAGGTCCACTGCGATGCCATGTTTGCGCATCTCGATGGCGGCGGCCATGCCGGAAAATCCTCCGCCCACGACCAGGGCTTTTTTCACTGCTGTCATGATGTTGTCTCCATATGTGTAGTCAGGTGGCGGCAAGGCGCAGGCCGCCGTCGGCGTCCTGGTCCAGCGCGACCGGTATCAGTTTTTCGCCCAGGCAGGGACCGAGCAGGCAGACCCCGGTGTCGGGCGCGAACTCTGCGCCGTGGGCGGCGCATACGATGCGGCTGCCATCGGCGTTCAGGTATGCGTCCTTGCGCCAGGCCAGCGGGGTGTCGCCGTAATGCGGGCAGGCGTCGCGGTAGGCATACGCCCTGCCCTGGTGTCGCAGGATGAAGAAGGACGGCTGGCCGGCCACGTTCTCGAAGCCGATGCTGTGGCCTTCCCTCAGTTCATCCGCACTGCACAGCCTTGCGGATGGCGCCATCAGTGGGCCTCCGCCGCTCCGGCCCGGGGTGGAGGGCCGCCGGGCGCCCACTTTTCGCGCTGCTGGAACAGGAACAGCTGGGAGGCGTCGGCGCCCATGGGGGCGGTGCGCGCGGTCCATGCCTCGTCGTGCAGGTCCATGTCGGCGTCGTACTCGACGTGGCAGCCCAGCGGGCTGTTGAAGTACCAGAACCAGTTGGAGCCGAACAGGTGGCGTCCCGGTCCCCAGAACGACTGGTAGCCCTTCTCCACGAAGCGGGTCCCGGCCAGCATCACCTCGGTGGGACCGCCCATGTGGAAGGTGAAGTGTTCGCAGCCTTTCATGAAAGGCGGGGTCTGTATCAGGAACAGGGTGTGGTGGTCCTGGGTGCCGGCCGGGCGCAGGAAGGGACCGACCTTGTCGAAACGGTCGGTGCAGACAAAGCCGATGCGGGTATAGAACTGCTCGGCCACGGCGGCATCGGGCACGAAGTACACCACATGCGACAGGGTGCGCGGGCGTGGCACGGCACCGGTGTCCACGGCGACGCGGTTGACGCCGCGCTGCGCCGGCGCGCCGGGGGCGTTCACGGTTTCCGCCGGCAGGTCCAGCGGGCGGCGCACGGTCAGCTGGAAGCCCAGCACGAAGCCGGCATTGTCTTGCGCCTCGATGGAGCCGTCCGGCAGCCGGCGCACTTCGCGGTCGCGGCCGATTTCGGCGGCGATGGCGTCCAGGCTGGCCTGGTCGGCCACCCCGTAGATGGTCTTGCGCAGCTTGCTGGCGGTGGGCAGGGCGGGCGGCAGCGAGGGATCGTCTTCGCGTGCCAGGATGATGGCGGTGCCGTCCAGCGCCTCGTAGCGGTATTCGCCCACCTGCTGCAGGCCGTAGTCGATCAGATACTGGCTGCAGGTGGCCATGTCGTTGACGCCGAAGACCAGGGCGTCCGGTCCGATGATGTTCATCGGCTTATTGTCCACGTTATTGTCGATGTTATGGTCCATGTCTCTCTTTCTCGTTCAGGGTTCAGCGGGTGCGGCCGCCCAGGGTTTCGGCCACCCAGTCGGCGATGTAGGCGCCGGCGTTGGCGGAATTGTCAAAGCTGGAGTGCTGCACGCCGCCTTCGCGGCTGGTGAAGATCTTCAGTTCGCGCTTGGGGCTGTTGACCAGCTGTTCGTAGGTGCGCTCGGCCCAGTGCAGCGGAATTTGCGAGTCCTTCTCGCCGTGGGTGACCAGGAACGGCACCTTGATGCGGTCCAGCACACCGTCCAGGTGCACGTTTTCGGCGATGCGCATGAAATCGTCGATATCCCTGGCGCCCCAGACCCAGCACACGTGGGCCCAGTAGTGCGGCACCGGCAGGTTGCCCTCGCGCGCCAGGCGCTTCTTCTGCACGTCGCGCCAGTCGTGATTGGCGCCCCAAACCACGCCGGCGGCGAAGCGCGGCTCGAAGGCCACGGCGCGCGGGCAGTAGTAGCCGCCCAGCGAGACGCCTTCCATGCCGATGCGCTTGGGATCGACGTCGGCGCGGGTTTCCAGCCAGTCGACCACCTTGCTGGCCCAGTGTTCGCTGTCGTAGCGCGCGGTCAGGCCGCGCAGGCGCAGGGCGTCGCCGGTACCCGGCTGGTCCACCAGCAGCGAGGCCACGCCGCGCCTGGCCAGCCATCCGGGCAGGCCGACCAGGTATTTCATCTCCTTGGTCGAATCGAGGCCGTTGACCTGCACCAGCAGCGGCGCCGGGCCCTCCGCGCCCTCGGCGGGAACATAGAGGCCGCTCAGGAAGCTGTCGCCGTAGGGGATGCGCACGATGTCGCACTTGGCGCCGGACAGGCGCAGGCCGCGCTCGAACACTTCCAGGAAGCGCTGGTACAGTTCCACGCGGCCGGGCGCGCCGTGCGCCTGCAAGCGTTCGCAGGTCAGCAGGTAGTTGGCGGCGCGCAGGTACTTGTCTCCGGCGGAGAGCAGGCGGCCGCGCGCCTCGTCCTCCTCGGCCAGGCCGCACAGCTTGTCGGCCATGCGCTGCCAGGTTGCACGGAAGGCGGCGGTGCCGGCGGCGTCGGGCTGCCTGGCGGCTTCCTGCAGCGGAGCGCACATCTCTTCGATCTCGCCGATGCGGGCGCCCATTTCGATGGACAGGTCCACCGACAGGTTCCAGACATAATTGGTGGGGAAATAGCGGAACATAGTGTAGGCCTTGATGATGATGAAGGCCTAGCTTACGAACCGTGGAGCAATGCGTAAAATGGTTTATACGGATTCAATGTATTGACGCCGCCAATACATAAAACCCTGTGTCCATAAAACCCGGTGTCAGATCTGCCATTGGTACATGAGCCCGCCACGTTAAGGCGAGCTCATGTACTATTGGCAGACCTGACACCGGGTGTGGACACCGACACCGGGTGTGGACGCCGGATGCTAGGCGGCGCCGGCGCTGGCTTGGGGTAGCGGCGCGGCGCCGGCAGCGATGCCGGGCTGGCGGCGCCGCGCGGGCAGCAGGAAGCTGGCCAGCGCCGGCAGCAGGATCAACGCTCCCGCCATATTCCAAAGGAACATGAAGGCCAGCAGTATGCCCATGTCGGCCTGGAATTTGATGGGGGAAAGTGCCCATGTCGCCACACCCACCGCCAAGGTCACGCCCGTCAGCAGCACCACCCTGCCCGTGAAGCGCAGCGCGCTGGCGTAGGCCTGTTCCAGGCTGTCGCCGGCCCGCATGCGCGACAGCATGATGCTCATCACGTACAGCGCGTAGTCGATGCCGATGCCGACACCGAGCGCGATCACCGGCAAGGTCGCCACCTTGACGCCTATGCCCAGCACCACCATCAGCGCCTCGCACAGGATGGAGGTCAGCATCAGCGGCAGCACTGCGCACACCACCGCGCGCCAGGAGCGGAAGGTCACCAGGCATAGCAGGATCACGGCGCCATACACCCAGTACAGCATGGCGCGGCTGGCGTCGCGCACCACGATGTTGGTGGCGGCCTCGATGCCGGCGCTGCCGGCGGCCAGCTCGAAGCGCACGTCCTTGCTGTTGTTGGCGGCGGCAAAGCGCTCCACCGTGTCCACCACGCGCGCCAGGGTGTCGGCCTTGTGGTCCTGCAGGTAGGCGTACAGCGTCAGCAGGCTGCAGCTGTCGTTGTACAGGCCGCGCGGCGCGCCGGCCGTCACCATGTTGAGCGAGGTCTGGTTGCGCAGCAGTTCATACCATTTCAGGCTGCCCTCGTTCATCCCGCTCATCACGCGCCGGTTCAGCAGCGACAGCGAATTGGTGATCTCGACGCCAGGCAGCTGGCGCAGTTGCCATTCCAGCGCATCCACCTTCATCAAGGTGTCGTAGGCCGAGCAGGCGCCGTCCGGGGCCTTGACCATGACGGCAAACACGTCGCTGCTGGCCGCATAGTTGGCGACGATGTAGGCCTGGTCGCGGTTGTAGCGCGAATCCGCGCGCAGCTCGGCCGCGCCGGGATCGAGGTCGCCAGTCTTGAGCTGCAGGCTGAGCACATAACCGCCCGCACCCAGCAGCAGCGACACCGCCAGCGCGGCCAGCGCCCAGCGGCGCTGCGTGAAGGCCGCCAGCCCGCGCCACATCCGCCCTGGTTCGGCCAGCTCTGTCTCCAGGCTGCGCCGCGCCGCCCGCTCGCTCACGCCCAGGTAGGACAGCAGCACCGGCAGCAGGATCAGGTTGGTGAAGACCAGCACCGCCACGCCTATGCTGGCCACGGCCGCCAGGTCCCTGATCACCTTGATATCGATCAGCATCAGCACGGCGAAGCCGACCGCGTCGCACAGCAGCGCCGTCAATCCGGCCATGAACAGGCGGCGGAAGGTGTAGCGCGCCGCCACCAGCCGGTGCGTGCCGCGTCCTATATCCTGCATGATGCCGTTCATCTTCTGCGCACCGTGGCTCATGCCGATGGCGAACACCAGGAACGGCACCAGCACCGAATACGGATCGAGGCCATAACCCATCACAGGCAGCGCGCCCAGCTGCCACACCACCGCCACCACGGAACACAACACCACCAGCACGGTGCTGCGCACGCAACGCGTGTACCAGTACAGCGCCGCCGAGGCGATCAGGATGGAGGCTGCAAAGAACAGCACGATCTGGCGCAGGCCTTCCAGCAAATCGCCCACCACCTTGGCAAAGCCGGTGATGTGCAGAGTGACGTTCTGCGCGTCGTACTTCCTGCGCAGATCCTCCAGGCTGGATGACAGCGCCGCGTAGTCGATGCCCTGGCCGCCAGACAGCAGCGGCACGTACAGCACGCTGGACTTGCCATCGAGCGCAACCAGCTGGCCGACCTCGCCTGAACGCTGCACATTGGCCGCCACCTGGGCGATGCTGCGCGGCGAGGCATCGTAGTCGTTGGGGATCACGGGACCGCCCTCCATGCCATCCTCGGTCACCCCTACCCAGCGCGTGGACGGGGTCCACAGCGATTTCATGTAGGCGCGGTCCACGCCCGGCAGCAGGAATACTTCGTCGTTCAGCTTCTGCAGCGTGGCCAGATAGACCGGATCGTAGATGCTGCCCTGTTTGGCCTCGACCGCGATGCGCACCGCGTTGCCCAGTCCCGCCAGCTCGTTCTTGTTCTTGAGGTAGTTGGCGATGTAGGGATGGCTGGCCGGGATCATGGCCTCGAAGCTGGGATTGATGCGCAGCCGGGTCGCCTGCCAGCCCGCCATCACAGTCAGCACCAGGCAGACCGCCATCACCACCATGCGGTAGTTGAAGAACAGCCGCTCCAGCCAGTTGCCGGAGCCGGTATCGAATTCGGCCAGGGTGCGCACCACCGGCTGGTCACCTCCGCTGTTGACCTGTATGCTCATTGCGGATCTCCCTGCAGGACGACGCGGTCGACCCCATGTGCGCCCGCCGCCAGCAGCGCGCCATCCGGCGTCTGCAGCAGTGCGCTGAGCGGCAGGCTGGCGCCGCGCTGGGCCAGGCGCGCCGCGCCCAGGCCGGCGCCGATGTACAGCTGGCCGGCCTGGTTGGCGTACACATGGCGGCCGTCGCGCAGCGTCAGCGTGGCGCTCAGCGAGACCGGCTGCAGCCCCGTGACCGGCTCGAAGCGGTCGCCTGCGGCGCTGACGCGCAAGGCCGTACCTTTCAGCCCGCCCAGCAGCACGCCGCCATCGGCCAGCGGCGACAAGGTGAAGAAGGTGCCGCGGTACGGCGCCTGGATGCGCTCGAAATGCTGGCCGCCGTCGCCGGAGCGCGCCAGCATGCCCTGCTCGCCCGCCACCCAGACCGTATCGCCCTGCACTGCCAGCGCATACAGGTGCAGGCCCTTGGGATTATCCAGGCACTGCATCAGCGGCTGCCAGCTGCGGCCGCCGTCGGTGGTGCGCAGCAGCAGGCCGTAGGCGCCCACCACCCAGCCATTGGCGCCATCGCTGAACTGCACGTCCAGCAGCGGCTTGTCGGCGCCGTCGGCAGCGAACTGCGCGGCGACGGCCGCCAGCGCCGCATCGACCGGCGCCGCATCGGCGGCCTGCTTGAGCAGCGCGATGATGGCGTGGCCATCCAGCTGGCGTTTCCAGTGCTCGCCGCCATCCTCCGTATGCAGCACCACGCCGCTGTGGCCCACGGCCCAGCCCTGGCGCGGCGAAGGGAAACTGACCGCGGTCAGCGTGACGGACACCGGCGACGCCGCCTGGCGCCAGTGGCGGCCATCGTCGTCGGACAGCAGTATCAGCCCGCGCTCGCCGACCGCAACGGCGCGCTTGCCGGCCTGCGCCAGCCCCAGCATGACCTGGCGCGCCGGCTGGACCGCCGGCGCAGCGGGACGCTGCAGCGGGTCGGCCACCGGCTCCGCATGCACCACGTAGGCGCTGGCCAGCAGCACCAGTCCGGCCGCCGCCTGCGCCAGCAGGCCGCTCATCCATTCTTTCATCGCACTTCCCCTCATCAGCGCAGGCCGCCGCCGGACAGCGCTTCCGGCGTGAAGACGGAATCCGGATAGCGCGGCATGATCTTGTAGTGCGCGGCCTTCTCGTTCATCACGTCGTTGGCGTACCAGGCGCCGGACAGCAGGTCGTAGAAGCCGAAGGTGGGCGCCACCACGCCCGGCACGTCCGGCATCAGCACCGGCAGCTGCCACATGGTTTTCCACAGCTGGCCCTTGGCGTCCCAGCGGTCGCCCAGCACGGCGATCCAGCTGTCCTCGTCCACGTAGTACACGCCCTTGGGCGCTACGTGGCGCTGGCCGGCCTTGAGCGTGGCTTCCACCACCCACACGCGGTGCAGCTCCCAGCGCACATGGTCGGGATTGAGGTGGCGTCCCGCCACCACATCGGCATCCTTGGCAGGCGCCAGCGACTTGTTGGTGTTGTAGGGGATGATCAGCTCCTTCTTCCCGGCCAGCTTCCAGTCGAAGCGGTCCAGCCGGCCGCTGAACACTTCCAGTTCATCGAAGCTCATCACCCCGGCGGTGGCGGGGGTGGGCGTGTCGCAGCAGGCGTTGGGCAGCTTGCGGGTGCGGCGCTGGCCGGCCAGGTAAACGTAGGTCACGTCCTTGTCCGAGTCCAGGTTGAGGCGGCCCATGATGGCTTCACCGGCGCGTATCGGCGGCCCGGTGTTAATCAGGCGCAGGTTCCAGTAGTCGCCATTGTATTTGTCCAGGCCCTTGTCCTTGTAGTAGTAGGGCATGCCCTGGTCGCCCACGCCATCCACGGTCAGCACGGATTTGCCATCGGCCGTGACCAGGATGCCGTGCTGTTCGAACTGCCAGCTCTCGCCGCGCCAGCGCAGCTGGTGGTTGGCCATGACTTCGGCGCCGGATTTCGGGATAGGGAACGGTATGCCGCCAAAGGCGCCGGTGGTCACCAGCTTGTCATCGAGCCTGGCGCGCGTCGCATTTTTTGCGGTGTTCTCGTACACCCATTGCGGCGCGGCGGCCGAACGGTGCGAGGGATAGACGTCGATGCGATAGCCCGGATACTTCTTGAGCATGGCCTTGGAGCCGTCGCTCAGCTTGTCCGCATACTGGTCCATGTTTTTGGCCGTGATGGTGTACAGCGGCCTTTCGGCACTGAACGGGTCGGCGTCGCGCCGGCCGCCATTCTTGAAGCCGGCCACCGGCGTGGTCACGCCGCCGGTCCATGCTGGAATCGAACCATCCTTGTTGCCTGCCTTTTCCGCGCCCAGCGGGGTCAGTGTGGTGCGCAGTAGCGCCGCTTCCTCGGCCGTGACGGCCGCGTGCAGCGGCGCGCAGCAGGCTGCCGCGCCCAGCGCCAGCAGCACGAAGTGACGCCAGCTGCGATTAAACATGCTATTCATACCAGTCTCCGTTATGGTGAAATCAGAAAGTCTTGCGCACGGTGAGCGAGACGAAGTCCCGGTCCTTGAGGTTCTGCTTGTAGGTATAGACCGTGCTGCTGCCGACCTGTTTGGTCACGGTGTCGGCCGCGCCGTAGTAGTGGGTGTAGGCCAGGCCGATGTTCCATTCGCTGAGATAGACGCCGTTCAGGCCTATACTCATGTCGCCGCCCTTGTCGGTCCCGAATGCGCTGACGACAGACGAGCGGCCCTTGGGAAAGTAGGAAAGGCCGAGCGGCACGCTCAGGTCCAGGCCCGGCAGCACCTGCCGGTAATTCGGTTCGTAAGAAACGCGCACGCCCCAGGCGTCGCGGCTGGCGTTGGGGTCCAGCGCTTGCGCGTTGCGGGTGATGCTGGTGCGGCGGTTCCAGGCCACCTCGCCCGCCAGCGATGCTTCCTGTGAGATGAAGCTGGGGCCCAGCGAAGCCAGCACCGACACCTGCGCGTGGGCCGAGTTGCCGACCGGGTAGCTGGGATTATCGCTGTTATCCGCCTTGACAGTGGGGCCGCCAAAGGCCGCCGGGACGATGCCGAACAGGTCGGCCGAACCGGCATTGACCAGCGCCGTATTGCGCCGCACCGACACCTCGCCGGCGAAGTTGGCCTCGCCCAGCGTGGTGCTGAAGCTGGCGCCATAGGTCTTGATGTTTTCCTGGTAGGCCAGCACGTAGGTGGAGGTCAGCGGCTGTATCACGATCTGCGGCGTCTTGTCGTGGTAGCGGGCGGCGTAGAAACCAAGGTCGACGCCGCTGCCTTCCGGGGTCCAGCGCAGCTGCATGCCGCCCTGGCCGGAGTCCCTGGCGTTCAGGTCGCGCCCGCGCACGTCGGCGCTGGCGGGACCGGTGAACAGGCGCTCGCCGCCCTCGCCCAGGAAGTCGGTGCCGGAGAAGTAGCTGCCGGCCGCCGGCAGCACCGAGGCCTCCCAGCGGTACTGGTAGTAGGCGCCCAGCGACAGGTTGGAGCGTAGCTGCAGCTGGCCGGAGAGTTGTCCCACCGGCCGTATCAATTCCTTGAACTGGGTGTTGGGCACGGACAGGGCCTTGACCACGTCGATGGGCTGCTGCGCGGCGGCGATGCCGTTATTCCCGAAGAACAGGCTCTCGCCGTACACCAGCGCGTGGCGGCCCAGGCGCACCGTGGCGGGCATGTCGCCCACTTCGCCCTTGGCAAACAGGAAGGCGTCCAGCAGCTCGCCCTTGCGGCCGTGCAGGTCGCGCGTGTCGCGCGTGAAGTCGCCGTTGCCGACCGAAAGCGGGTTGTAGGTATAGGGGCTGTTGTTGTCCGTGCCCCGGTTGTAGGCCTGGTCGTACCAGGCCGCGCCGCTGACGCGCGCGCCCAGGTTGCCGTAGGTGAGGTCGAACTCGGACAGCAAATCGACCCGGCTCGAAATCAGCCCCTTGCCGAAGTTGCGGTCGCCGTCGTCGAGGTTGGCGTCCGCGGTCAGCCTGGCCGAGGGATCGTTGAGGCGCCAGGCGGCGCTGTACTTGACGGTGTTATCCCAGCGCAGCTTGAGTTCGGGATTGCCGGTATCGATTTCCGCCGCCATGCCAGGCGTGGACAGTGCGGCCGCCAGGCTGATGGCGATGGCGCAGCCGCGGTTCATTTCCTGCTTCATTGCGTCTCCTTGTGTTGGCATCTGCGTGCCGTGTATCCGGAATGGACCACGGCCAGAATAAGAGAGCGTCAACTATTTGAGAAATGATTTATACCGATTCAATGTATCGGATTTCTTGATGCCTGATGCATGCCCAGGGCATGACGGCGACAGGCGCGCGCAGGCCGCCGCGACGCTACCCTGGGGTGCGGCGCGGCGGCCTGCGGAGTCTCACTGCGTGCTATTGCTCAGCAGCCGCCGGCATCCATTTTCTCCGACGCCGCCAGCGTGCGCAGCAGCTCGCGGAACCAGATATGGGCCGGGTCCTTGTCCAGGAACTTGTGCCACTGCGCCATCACCTTGAGCTTGGGAATCTGCATGGGCGCCGGCACCAGGCGCAGCGGGAAGTAGCTGGCGAAGATGCGCGCCAGCCGCGTATGCATGGTTGCCACGCGGTTGGTGCCCAGCACCATGTGCGGCAGCGCATTGAAGTCGCTGGTGGTGACGTCGATGCGGCGCGCCAGGCCGGTACTCTTGAGGAACCATTCCTCGAAGCTGGTCGACTGCTGGCTGCCGCCGAAGATGGTCGAGACATGGGACAGCGCCATGTACTGCTCCAGCGTCAGCGACTCGCCCACCACCGTGTTGCCGCTCCAGACCACGCAGCTATAGGTATCCTCGAACAGCAGCGTGCTGGGATGGCCATCGACCAGGTACTTCTCCGGCATGATGAGCATGTCCACCTCGCCGCGCTCCACCTTCTCGGGGAAGCCATCGGTTGGCGTCAGCATCTCCAGCGTCACGTTGGGCGCATGCCAGCTCAGGTGCTGGGCGGCGTCGGCCAGCAGCACCGTGGTCGGATAGCTGGAGGCGATCACGCGGAAGTGGCGCGAGGACTGTTCCGGCACGAAGGCCGGTTTGGTTTCTATGGTCGATTGTATCTGCAGCAGCACGCCGCGCACCGGGTCGCTCAGGCTCATGGCCAGCGGGGTGAGCACCATGTTGCGTCCCACCTGCACCAGCAGCTCGTCCTCGAAATACTCGCGCAGGCGGGCCAGCACGCCGCTGGTGGCGGACTGGCTCAGGTTGAGGCGGCGCGCCGCGCGCGTGATGCTGCGTTCCACCAGCAGCGCATCCAGCGCCACCAGCAGATTCAAATCCAGACGGTTGAACCGCACTTTGTCTCCTATGGGCTGTGCCCTTGTATTGGGTCTTATTATGCCCGATCGGGCAGCGCGGAGCGGCCGCCGCGCAGCAAGGCCAGCCCTGCCGCCAGTGCGGCGGCCGCCATCAGCAGGCCATACAGGCCGATGGCCCCGGCCATGCCGCCGGCCACGCCGCCCAGGCCTATCACCACCAGCGGGCTGACGAAGTGGCCGAAGAAGAAGGAGCCCATGAACACGCCCGAGCCGCGTCCGCGCTCCTCGAAGCGCAGCTGGCGCATCATCCAGGTCAGCAGCGTGGGCAGGGCCAGGCCGCCGCCGTAGCCGGCCACCACGCCGCCCGCCGTGACCATCTGCGGTCCGGCGGCACAGGCCACCATCAGGAAGCCGGCGGCCAGCGTGGCCCAGGCCGGCAGCAAACAGGCCGCCACGCCGCGCCGGGACAACGGCCGGTAGCTGGCCGCGCCGGCCACGGTAGCCGCGCTGGCCAGCGCCATGGCCAGGCCTATGCTGGCGGCCGAGCCGACACCCTTGGCGCTCAGCAGCAGGCCCAGGTGCACGGGCAGCAGGTAGAAGGCAATCGATGACATCAGGGTCAGCGCGCCGATGGCGGCCACGGCACGCCACGGGAAGGCGCGCGGCGGCAAGGCCTGCACGGCGGCCCGCTCCTGCTCAACGGCGCCGCCCTTGGGCTCCCACAGCATCCAGGCAAACAGGGGCAGCAGCAGGACGCCGGCCAGGTACATCCAGAACGGCGTGCGCCAGCCGCCCTCGCCCAGCGCGCCGCCTATGCCGAAAAACAGCGTGGCGGCAAAGGCGCCCAGCACGGTCTGCAGCGTCAGGTAGCGTTCACGCCGCGCGGCGTCGTAGTAGTCCGCGATCAGCGCCGTGCAGCTGGTCATGATGAAGGCTTCGGTCATGCCGACCCCGGCGCGGCTGGCTATGATGGCCGGCAGGGTGTCCAGGAACAGCGGCGCGCAGCCGAACACGGAGTACAGCAGCAGCGCGGCCAGCAGCAGGCGCTTGCGGCCATGGCGGTCGGCCGCCAGGCCCGCCACGGGACCCAGCAGTCCGACCAGCAGCGCCGGGGTGGTCAGCGCCAGCGGCACCAGGGCTTCGTGCCCTGGCACGCCGGAGAAGTGCTGCATGATTTGCGGCAGGACTGGCGCGATCAGCACCGTCGCCATGATGGGCAGGCAGCTGCCCGCCAGCAGCAGATAGGCGTGGCGGGGGGCTGCCACGCGCGTGGCTTGCATATTCGTAGTCATGTGTCTCCCATGCTCCAAGGATGGTGATGCGGCTGTCTTGTTCGCAGCGCGCTGATGTCAGGATACGGCGCGCGCAGGCATCGGAGAAATCGAATGTGCGGATGACTCGCATCCACAGGCCCGATACATCGCACGGGGCCGCGATTGTGTCATGGGCGAATTCTCGCTTAGAATGCCATGAAGAAACGCCTTTGCCCCACTCCTTGAAGCCGAAACATGATCGAGACGACGCGAGCGCTGTGGCGTGAAACCCTGAACAATCACCCACGCGGATTGCTGGTGACGCTGGGTTCCGTTATAGGCATCGCGCTGGCCTTGCGCGTCCAGGCGGTCGACTGGCTGCAGGGCTGGACCATGGCGGCGCTGATGCTGATTGGATTGCGCTACGGGGTGTATTTGTTGTGCCGGCCCAGCCTGGCTGACGGGGCGGCGCCCGCCAACGAAGTCCTCATGATACGTCTGCACCATGTGGGCGTCATCAGCTCAGGCCTGGTGTGGGCCATGCTGGCCTGGTGGGGCGTGCCCTGGTACCAGAATGTGGAGCGCTTCACCATCCTGGTGGTCCTGTCGGCGCTGGCGGGCGGCTCGACCGCGACACTGGCGCCGTTGCGTATCAGCGGCAAGATATATATCGCCCTGCTGTTGCTGCCAGCCTGCTTTCAGCTGCTCCTGATTGGCGATGACGCCAACATCACGCTGGCGGTGCTGGGTGCTATGTTCTGCGGCGTCATGATGTCCACCCACGCCAGCAATCATGGCCTGCTGCTGCACGCCATTGAGCTGTCGCAGGACAAGGAAAACTTGATACTGCAGCTGTCGAGCGCCAACTCGGCGCTGGAGGGGCGGTATACGACCGCACCAGGACGCTGCGCGAGATGGCCCGGCGCGACCTGCTCACCGGCCTGTTGAACCGGCGCGGCCTGCAGGATTTCGAGCAGGAGGCGGCCGCGCTGGATGGCAGCCTGCTGTGCATCTTCATTGACCTGGACAGCTTCAAGCATATCAATGACAGCCATGGACATGAATTCGGCGACGAATTGCTCAAGGCGACCTCCGCCCGCCTGCTGGAGGGCGCCCAGCGCCTCGCGCGGCAGTGGGAGGTGCGCAGCCAGGCGGTATGCCGCTGGGGTGGCGACGAATTCGTGCTGTTTCTCGCCGGCCGCGTCCCCGGCCAGCCTGCCGTACAGGATGCCATACACGCCTTGCACGCACTGTTGTCAGAGACCTTGCAAGTGTCGGGGCTGAGCATACAGGCCGGGGCCAGCATCGGCTACGCCCAGTGCGCGATAGGCCAGGAACAGCTGCGGGACGTGCTGGGCTGGGCCGACCTGGCCGCGGCCGAAGCCAAGCGCCAGGGCCGCGGCCGCGTGGTCATGATGACGGACGCGCTGCTGCGCCTGCACCGGCGCCGCCTGCAGCTGCTGGACGCGATGGCCACGGCCACGCTGGACCAGAGCCTGAGCCTGGCCTACCAGCCCATCGTCGCGGCGGCCGATGGCCGGGTGGTCGCCATGGAGGCGCTGCTGCGCTGGAACAATCCACGCACCGGACCGATTTCGCCGGCTGAATTCATCCCGCTGGCCGAGAGTTCGGACCACATCGTCAGGCTGGGGCACTGGGTGCTGATGCAGGCCTGCCGGGAAGCGGCCAGCTGGCCGGACGCATCCGGCATGGCGCGGCCCCGTATCGCCATCAACACCTCGATCAAGCAGCTGATGTCCAGCCAGTTCATCGCCGGGCTGACCCACGTGCTGGAGACGACCGGACTGGCGCCCACCCGGCTGGTGGTGGTGGTGACCGAAAGCGTGTTCGACGAATCCCGCATCGAGCAGACCCTGTCCAACCTGCTGGCGCTCAAGCAGCTGGGCGTGGAGATACACCTGGACGATTTCGGCACCGGATATTCGTCGCTGTCACGGCTGCAGGAATTCCCGCTGCACGCGGTAAAGATCGACAAGAGCTTCGTGCACAGCCACGACCACCGCTCGTGGACCGTGATCGAAGCCGCCGTGCTGATCGCCCATAGCTTCGGCCTGCGCGTCATCGCCGAGGGCATAGAGACGCCGCAGCAGGCCGAGGCGCTGGCCAGGCTAGGGGTGGATGAGTTTCAGGGGTATTGGTTTGGCCGGCCCGATGCTGATGCGCTGCAATGGCTGGCCCCGGCCATCACGCGCGTTCCAGGCTGACGGTTTCCAGGCAAGCGACGTCGGTTTCCCTTTGCAGCAAGATGCGCAAGTGGGAAACGAAGTTATCGATCAAGACCGGCTCGGTTTGCAGATAAAAGCGGCATTCCGGCCGCAGAATCTGGCCATCGGCCTGGAACATCTCCGCCACGCCATGTACGGAGATGACTACCTTGGCATTTTTTTTGCGGTTCAACACCAGCCGGACCCCTCCGCCAGCGTATCCAGCTTGGAGATTCCCCAGTTCCAGCACCAGGCTGTCGCCATCGGTGGCAAATGAATACCGCTCCAGCTGGTCGGTAAAGGACAGGATGGCTTTTACTGTCAGGTAGCAGAACAACCTGAAGCATCCACATTCGCTGGTGATGGATATCTCGAACTGATCGTAGTCGTCATCGACGCTGATTCTGGATAAGGTAAGGCCTGTTTCCATCTGAGCACTCCGAGTTCCCCAGCAACGTTATCATGTCGCCGATAATTCGATTGTCGAACAAAATTTCCCGGGACATCCCGTTCAGGTACATGGTACCTTTTATCTCCCGCCGCAGCTGGTCTCCATCGTCCAGCAACAGCTTGAGCTCCCCACCGGCGCTATCTCTCAGATAAATCGCATTTCTCAGGCCTGCTCCAAATCCGGCGCTCTTTTCTCCTGTGATACGGGCGGACAACGCACGTTTTACGAGATTGATCGTTTTGGCGTCGGTCGTGGAGATGATACAGGATGAAGATAATAGATCAGATTCGTTCCATCTCGTCCTGGTGAGCAAGCCAGGCGGATTCAATGCGATTTTCACCTCGGTATACGCGCGATCAAGCTCCCACGGCCAAGGCACAGGCTGATGCTGATCTTCACCCGCGTTCGCCACGATGAGGTGCAAGCCCAGCACGCAGCATACAAAATACTGGATAGTCCTTTTCACGTGCCCTCCTGCCGATGCACTCAGCTGCCGACACTAGCAGCATCACAAACCAAAACCTTGATATCCCTCAAACGAGATAGTTGACCACTGCCATTGCGTTATATCAAGCGAATCTAAACAAAAGTTAATCTGGCGCTCATGTTGGCTTTAGGCATGGGCGGGCATAGTGATGCTGAGCTCGGCTGCGCCATTCCCAGCCTACCCCTACCCCGCTTATCGACAGGACCAGATGATGAAATCGACTCTAACCATACCGGCCGCCGCCACCCTGGCGCTGCTGTCGGCCTGCGGCCAGGCGCCGAAGAGCGCCGCGCCTTCCGCGCCGCCCCAGGTGACGGTGATGGCCGTGCACCGCACCGATGTCCCCATCAGCAGCGAGCTGCCCGGCCGCACCGCCGCCTACCAGGTGGCGCAGATCCGCGCCCGTGTCGATGGCATCGTGCAGAAACGCGAATTCGTCGAGGGCTCGGACGTCAGGGCGCAGCAGCCGCTGTACCGCATCGACCCGGCCCCCTACCGCGCCACCCTGGCCAGCGCCCAGGCCGTGCTGCAAAAGAACGAGGCCACCCTGGCCGCCAGCAACAACCTGCTGGAACGCTACCGCCAGCTGGTGGGCGCCAACGCGGTCAGCAAACAGGTGTTCGACAACGCCGTCGCCGCCCAGGGCCAGGCCGCCGCCGACGTGGCCGCCGCCCGCGCCGCGCTGGAGACGGCGCGCATCAACCTGGGCTACACCACCGTCACCGCGCCCATCCCGGGCCGCATCTCGACCTCGCTGGTGACCCAGGGCGCCTATGTGCAGGCCAGCGCGGCCACGCTGCTGACCACCGTCGAGCAGCTCGATCCCATCTATGTCGATATCCAGCAATCGAGCGCCGAGGGCCTGCGCCTGCGGCGCGCCATCGCCAGCGGCCAGCTGCAGGCGGGCGGCGGCAAGATCAAGGTCAGGCTGCGCCTGGAGGATGGCAGCGACTTCGAGCAGGCCGGCACCCTGCAGTTCAGCGGCGTCTCGGTGGACAGCGCCACCGGCTCGGTCAGCCTGCGCGCCCTGTTCCCGAATCCGCAGCACCTGCTGCTGCCGGGGATGTTCGTGCGCGCCAGCGTGGACCAGGGCGTGCGTCCCAACGCCGTGCTGGTGCCGGCCGGCGCCGTCACGCGCGACCGCCAGGGCGTGGCCTCGGTGCTGGTGGTCGGCAAGGACCAGAAGGTGGCGCAGCGCCAGGTCCAGGCCAGCATCCTGACCGGCGGCGCATGGGTGGTCGACGCCGGCCTGGCCGAGGGCGAGCGCGTCATCATCGACGGCCAGCTGAAGGTCAAGCCCGGCGCCACGGTGCAGGCGCAGGAAGCGTCGGCCGCCGCGCTGGCCAACACCTCCGCACCGGGAGTAAAAGACAATGGCTAAGTTCTTCATCGGACGCCCGGTGTTCGCCATCGTGCTGTCCCTGCTCATCATGCTGGTGGGCGGGATCGCGCTGGTGGCGCTGCCGGTCGAGCAATTCCCGCCGGTGGCGCCGCCCACCATCCAGATCGCCGCCACCTACCCCGGCGCCTCCGCCACCACCATGCAGGACACCGTGGTGCAGCAGATCGAACAGCAGATGACCGGCATCGACAACCTGCTCTACCTGTCCTCCACCAGCGATGACACCGGCCAGTCGTCCACCACGCTCACCTTCGCCGGCGGCACCGATCCCAACGTGGCCCAGGTCCAGGTGCAGAACAAGCTGCAGCTGGCCGTGCCCAAGCTGCCGGCCGCCGTGCAGCAGGCCGGGCTGCGGGTGACCAAGGCCAATCCCTCCTACCTGCTGGTGATGGGCGCGGTCTCCACCGATAACAGCATGAGCAAGTACGACATTGCCGACTTCCTGGTCTCGCACGTGCAGGACCCGCTCAGCCGCGTCGACGGCGTGGGCGACATGACGGTGTTCGGCACCCAGTACGCCATGCGCATCTGGCTCGATCCTGTCAAACTGTCCAGCTACTCCCTGACGCCGCTGGACGTGACCACCGCGCTGCAGGCGCAGAACGTGCAGACCTCGGGCGGCCAGCTGGGGGCCATGCCGTCGGTGCAGGGCCAGGCCATTTCGGCCTCGGTGCGCGCCTCCACCCTGCTGCGCACGCCCGAGCAGTTCGGCAATATCCTGCTCAAGACCAGCACCGACGGCGCCCAGGTGCGCCTGCGCGACGTGGCCCGCATCGCCCTGGGCGGCGAGAACTACAACGTGGACGTGAACTACAAGGGCCAGGCGGCCAGCGGCATCGGCATCCAGCTGGCGCCGGGCGCCAATGCGCTCAAGACGGCCGAGGCCATCCGCGCCCGCGTCAAGGAACTGGAACCGTTCTTCCCCAAGGGCCTGCAGGTGGTGTGGCCAAATGACACCACGCCCTTCATCCACATCTCCATCGAGGAAGTGGTCAAGACCCTGCTCGAAGGGATAGTGCTGGTGTTCCTGGTGATGTATCTGTTCCTGCAAAACCTGCGCGCCACCATCATCCCCTCGGTGACGGTGCCGGTGGTCCTGCTGGGCACCTTCGGCATCATGGCGGCGCTGGGCTTTACCATCAATACCCTGTCCATGTTCGGCATGGTGCTGGCCATCGGCCTGCTGGTGGACGACGCCATCGTGGTGGTGGAAAACGTGGAGCGCGTGATGCACGAGGATGGCTTGGGACCGGTCGAGGCGACCTACAAGGCCATGGGCCAGATCGGCAGCGCGCTGGTCGGCGTGGCGCTGGTGCTGAGCGCCGTGTTCGTGCCGGTGGCGTTCTCCAGCGGCACGGTGGGCGCCATCTACCGCCAGTTCGCGCTGACCGTGGTGTCGGCCATGCTGCTGTCCGTGTTCGTGGCGCTGACGCTCACACCCGCCCTGTGCGCCCTGATCCTGCGCGCGCCCGAGCCCGGCCACCACGAGAAGCGCGGCTTCTTCGGCAAATTCAACCGCGGCTTCGACCTGGGACGCGACCGCTACCTGGGCGGCGTGGGCGGCATCATCGCCCGCAGCGGACGCTGGATGCTGGTCTACCTGGCCGTGATCGGCGCCGTGGCGCTGATGTTCGCGCGCCTGCCGACCGGCTTCCTGCCCAACGAGGACCAGGGCTATCTGTTCGTGCAGGTGCAGACGCCGCCCGGCACCACCCAGCCGCGCACCGGCGCCGTGCTGGACGATGTGACCCGGTACCTGCTCAAGGAGGAAGGCGGCATCGTGGACGCCACCTTCATGCTGAACGGCTTGAGCTTCTCGGGACGGGGCCAGAACCAGGGCCGCTTGTTCGTCCACCTGACCCACTGGGATGAGCGCAAGAAGCCCGAGCAAAGCGCCGCCGCCCTGAGCGCCCGCATCGCCAGGCACTTCGCCAACTACCAGGGCGCCAGGATCACGCCGGTCGATCCGCCGCCCATCGCCGGCCTGGGCGTGGCGGCAGGCTTCGACTTCGAACTGGAGGACCGTGGCAGCGTGGGCCGCGAGGGGCTCAAGGCCGCGCGCGACCAGCTGCTGGCCATGGCCAGCAAGGACCCGGCCCTGACCCAGGTGCGCTTCACCGGCCAGGACGACGCACCTTCCTTCCAGCTCAATATCGACCGCGCGCAGGCTGCCGCGCTGGGCGTCTCCATGACGGACCTGGACCAGACCTTCTCCATCCTGTGGGGTTCGCGCTACGTCAACGATTTCTTCGACATCGACAACCGCATCAAGCGCGTCTACGTGCAGGCCGACGCCCAGTACCGCATGACCCCGGACGACCTGCGTTATATCCAGGTGCGCAACGCCAGTGGCCAGATGGTGCCCTTCTCCGCCTTCGCCACCAGCAGCTGGTCGCTGGCCTCCCCGGCCTCGCAGCGCTACAACGGCGTGGACGCGGTGCAGATCCAGGGCAAGCCTGCCCCCGGCTACAGCACCGGCCAGGCCATGGAAGCGATGGAAAGGCTGGCGGCCCGGCTGCCGACCGGCATAGGCTATGAATGGACCGGCGTGTCGCTGCAGCAGAAGCAGTCGTCCTCGCAGGCGCCCATGTTCTATGCGCTGTCCATCATCGTCGTGTTCCTGGGGCTGGCCGCGCTGTATGAAAGCTGGGCCATCCCGGTGTCCGTCATCATGGTGGTGCCGCTGGGCGTGGTTGGCGCGCTGGGCGCGGCCCACCTGGGCGGGCTGCAGAATGACGTCTACTTCCAGGTCGGCCTGCTGACCACCATAGGCCTGTCGGCCAAGAACGCCATCCTGATCGTGGAATTCGCCCGCGAGCTGGAACAGCATGGCCACACGGCCCTGCAGGCGGCCATGGAAGCGGCCAAGATGCGGCTGCGGCCCATCATCATGACCTCCATGGCCTTCGTGCTGGGCGTGCTGCCGCTGGCGCTGGCCCATGGCGCGGGCGCAACCAGCCAACGCGCCATCGGCATCGGCGTGATCGGCGGCATGCTGACCGCGACCTTCGTCGCCACTTTCGCCATCCCCATGTTCTATGTGCTGATCAGCGGCATGGCCAGGCGCCGCAGCAACACCCGGGCCGCCACCCTGCCCCAAGCCGCCGCACAACCAGGAGCACACTGACATGCGCACACTGACACTCACCCTGATGGCCGCCGCTGCCCTGGCCAGCGGCTGCGCCAGCCAGCAGCCGCTCACCCTGCCGGCGGCGCCGCTGCCGGCCGCCTATCCCAGCGGCGCGGCCTACCAGTCCAATGCCGACGATGCGCAGCACGGCGCCCGTTCGGCGGCCGCCACCGGCTGGCGCGACTTCCTGCGCGATCCGCGTTTGCAGCAGCTGGTCGAACTGGCGCTGCAGAACAACCGCGACCTGCGCGTGGCCGCCCTCAATGTCGAGAAGGTGCGCGCCCAATACCAGGTGGCGGACGCCGCCCTGGCGCCGCAGGTCACGGCGGGGGCCAACGCCACGAAGCAAAGCGCCAACACCCTGGCCGGCTCGCACGCCGGCGTGCAGCGCAACACCTCCGTCAACCTGGGCGTGAGCTGGGAGGCCGATTTCTTCGGCCGCCTGCACAGCCTGGACCAGGCGGCCATGCAGCAGTATCTGGCCAGCGTCCACGCCCGCGCAGCGGCCCAGCTGCTGCTGGTGTCGCAGGTGGCGGACCAGTATTTGGCCATGCGCGCCGCCGACGAACAGCTGGCCGTGACCCGCAACACCCTGGCCACGGCCCAGGCCTCGCAAAAGCTGATCGCCCTGCAGTACCAGGTAGGCACGGCGTCCGAGCTGGAATTCCAGCAGTCGCAGGCCACGGTGGAGCTGGCGCAGTCCAACCTGGCGGCCCAGCAGCGCGCCCGCGCCCAGGCCGAGAATGCGCTGGTCCTGCTGGTGGGCCAGCCGCTGCCTGCCGGCCTGCCCGCGCCGCTGGCCTTCGACGCGCCCGGCATGCTGGCCGATGTCCCGGCCGGCCTGCCGTCCGAGCTGCTGGCGCGCCGTCCCGACATCGCCCAGGCCGAGGCCACGCTGCAGGCGGCGCACGCCAACATAGGCGCGGCACGCGCCGCCATGTTCCCGCGCATAACCCTGACCGGTACGCTGGGATCGGCGGCGCCGGCCCTGTCCTCGCTGCTGGGCGCGGGCACCGGCGTGTGGAGCGTCGGCCCCGCGCTGCTGGCGCCCATCTTCGACGGCGGCGCCAACCGCGCCAACCTGGAAGGCGCCAGGGTGCAGCAGGAGATTAGCGTGGCCCAGTATGAAAAGGCGATACAGACGGCGTTCCGTGAAGTGTCGGACGGCCTGGCCGCGCGCGGCACCTACGACAGCCAGCTGGCGGCGCTGCAGCGCTACGCGGGCGCCCAGCGGCGCCGCCTGGAACTGGCCCAGCAGCTGTACGCGGCCGGCATCAACAACTACCTGGAAGTGCTAACCGCCCAGACCGACGCCTACAATGCCGAAAGCAGCGTGGTGACGGTGCGCCTGAACCGGCTCACCAGCCTGGTGGACCTGTACCGCGCCCTGGGCGGCGGCTGGCAAGAGCACAGCAGCGACGCCCCGCCGCTGGCCTCGGCCGCAATCGGTTATGCTACGACCCGGTGACGAATAGCAGGGAAGGATCATGAAACTACTGCTGGTGGAAGACAACGAGCGCGCCGCGAATTTCGCGGTCAAGGGCCTGACCGAGGCTGGGCACACGGTCGATCACGCCGACAACGGACGTGACGGCATGTACCTGGCCGTCAGCGAGGCCTACGACGCCATCATCCTGGACCGCATGCTGCCGGGCGGAGTGGAAGGGCTGGCCATCGTCGATGCGCTGCGCAAGACCGGCAACAGCACGCCCATCCTGATCGTCAGCGCGCTGGGCGACGTGGACGAGCGCATCCGCGGCCTGCGCAGCGGCGGCGACGACTACCTGGTCAAGCCCTTCGCCTTCGGCGAGCTGCTGGCGCGGCTGGACGCCCTGCTGCGCCGCTCGCAGACCAGCTACACCCAGACCACGCTGACGCTGGCCGATTTGAGCATGGACCTGCTCTCGCGCAAGGTGACGCGCGGCGGACGCCAGATCGAGCTGCAGCCGCGCGAGTTCAAGCTGCTGGAATACCTGCTGCGGCACGCCAACCAGGTGGTGACGCGCACCATGCTGCTGGAGAACGTGTGGGACTTCCACTTCGACCCGCAGACCAATGTGATCGACGTCCACGTCAGCAAGCTGCGCCAGAAGCTGGACGCGGGCGCCGACAAGCCGCTGCTGCGCACCGTGCGCAACGCCGGCTACATGCTCACCGGCGATGCCTAGGCTGGCCAATCCGCTGCGCTTCTCGTCCACCGGGGTGGCGCTGGTGTATTGCGCCGCCAGCCTGCTGGTCCTGGCCATGTTTGCCGGGCCGCTGTGGTACTCGTGGCGGGTGACGGTGGCGGCCGGACGCGTGGAGCGGCTGGACGACGACATCCAACGCTACACACTGATCGCGCAGCAGCGCGGCATAGCCGGCCTGGCCAGGGTGCTGGACACCAGCGTGATGCAGCCGGAGCGCGTGATAGGCCGGGTGCTGATGCTGGCCGATGCCCAGGGCCGCCACCTGGCCGGCAACCTGGACGTGTTTCCCCGGCTGGGCCCATCCCCCGGACCCTATATTTGCAAGCTGGACGTGCGCGGGCAGCACATCGGCGTGGCCTACATGACGGCGCAGCTGCCGGGCGGCTACCACCTGCTGGTCGGGAATAACGTGGACCGCTTCGAGCGCCTGGAAAAGCTGTTCATCTACGGCCTGCTGGGCTGCTCCGTCACCCTGCTGGCGCTGGCCGTGGCGGGCGCGCTGCTGATGCGCCACGCGCTGCTGGCCCGCGTGCGGCACATCGAGCAGACCACCACCGCCATCGTGCAGGGCGAACTGTCCTCACGCCTGCCGACGCCGGCCAGCAACGATGAACTGGACGCGCTGGCGCGCACCTTGAACCGCATGCTGGACCAGATCGAGCACCTGGTGCTGGGCGTGCGCGAAGTCTCCAACGCCATCGCCCACGACCTGCGCACGCCGCTGGCGGCGCTGCGCTACCGGCTTGAGGAGCTGGTGCTGACCCGCCCCTCTCCGGAGCAGACCTGGAGCGAAATCGACGCCGCCATCCTGGACGTGGACCAGGTGCTGGCCATCTTCAACGCCCTGCTGCGGCTGGCGGAAATCGACAGCGGCGCGCGCCGCGCCGGCTTCGCCGACATCGACGTGGCGCGGGTGGCGGCCGAGGTGGTGGAATTCTACTCGCCGCTGGCGGAACTCAAGGGTATCAAGCTGTCCTACGACGGCCCGCCACAGCTGCCAGCGCGCGGCGACGCCCTGCTGGTGGCGCAGGCCATCGGCAACCTGATCGACAATGCGCTCAAGTATGTGCCGGACCAGGGCCATATCGCGGTGCAGGCCGAAGCGCGCGGCGATGGCGCGGCCGTCACGGTGGCGGACGATGGTCCCGGCATCCCGGAGTCCGAGCTGGACAAGGTGGTGCAGCGCTTCTACCGTGTCGACCCGAGCCGGGTGACGCCGGGCGCGGGCCTGGGATTGAGCCTGGTGGACGCGGTGGCGCGCCTGCACGACGGCGAACTGACGCTGGAATCCAACGCGCCCGGCCTGCAGGCACGCCTGCTGCTGCAGGTGCCGGCCCGCGCCGCCCTCCAGCACCCGGCTCCAATATGAGCATGGCGCCGTAGCGGCCCCTCGCCGTGCAAGCGCGCTGTCCCGGTTGGCGCGGCTCGGGCCCACGCCACACCCTGCCCGTCTTGAAACGGTACTACGGCATCAGCTTCATCCGTGTCAGCTCATCGCGCACGCCCTGCACCAGCCACTTCGCCATCCCGGGTATCTTCAGGCGCACCAGCACCGACAGCAGCGCCCACTGCACGGGCGTGCGCCAGAAATAATGGCCCAGCAGGCGCGCGCCCACGATGCGCATGCGGCGCTGCAGCGCGCCGCGCAAGGCCTGCAGATCGGATGGCTGGCAGGACGGCCATGGCGGCGCCGGACAATCGAAGGCTGCGTCACCCATCAGCGGGATGACGGGCAGCAGGCGCTGGCCATTGCGCAGCACCGGCTGGCCGTCCTGCCCGCGCACGTGGAAGCGCTCGCGCATGGCGGCGCTCCAGCCGTCGAACAGCGCATCGGTTTCGGGCAGGACGAAGTGGTCGCGGAAGAATTTTTGCGCGTTGCGGCGGGCCAGGAAGTAATCGTGGGCGCGGAACTCGCGCTTCAAGAAGCCGCCGAAGCCTTCCAGCGAGCCGCAGGCGATGGCGTGCTCCTCGCCGTCGCGGCTGGGGGCGATCATGTAGTGGGTGGAGTTGCCGGCGCGGGCGGCCTGCAGCAACTCCTCCGGCTTGAAGCGGGCCTGCTGCTTCATGGCGCCGAACAGGGACCAGGCCAGGCCGAGGATATCGGCGGGCGGGGTGTAGTCGTTCCTGAACGCGGGAGCGCTGGGAAAGGGGGCAATCATCAGCACCGCCTTGTGGGCCGCGCCGCTGCCGCTGGTGGCCAGGTGGCGGCGCGCCAGCTCCAGCGGTTCGTTGTCCATCACGCCGCCATCCACGCAGGGAAAGCGGTAGCTGAACGGGCCCTGCACGGCGCCCCAGCGGGCCGCGATGCGTTCCGGTTTGACGCAGGTATGCGGTTCCTTGCTGTCCGGCGCGGGCACCGGCCAGGTGCGGGCGCTGTACCAGTCGGGCTGCTCGCCTATCTCGTGTTCCAGGGTGCGCGGCGCCAGCGCAAAGGGAAAGGCGCCGGACGCCAGGGCGGCGTCCTTCAGGCGCGCCTTCACTTCCGAGCCGGATGCGCCGAAGTCCGACCACGGCATGGCGTAGCGGTCCGGCCCGGCCGGGGTGCCGTCGTCGCTGATGGAAAACTGCAGGTAGTCGGCGTGCAGCGTCATCTCGTAGTAGGAGTCGCGGCCCGCGTCCAGCTTGAAGCCGTAGGGCACGCCGCGCAGATTGGTCACAGTCAGCATCAGCTCGAAGCGCGGCGCCACGTAGGGGCGGCGGATGGCGCGCGGCTGGACTTGCAGGCCGGCGTCGGCAATGCGGACCAGGACCGTGGAATCGAGCAGGGACAGCACCGGGGCGCGCCAGCTTTGCAGGTCCTGGGCCTTGAGCAGGTGGGCGATATCGATGCGTTCCACCCAGCTGTCGAACAGCTTGTTCTTGTCCTTGTGGATGGCCGCATCGGCCGGGGTGGCGATGGAGGGCTGGTCGGAGCACAGGTAGGCGGTGGACAGCGCCGCCGTCATGGCCCCGGCCGAGGCGCCGGAGAAGACGCTGAGCAGCACATCGTGCGGCGGCGCGTCCGGATCGCCGGCCGCCTTGGCGGCGTACCAGTGGTCCAGTGCATGGACCATGAAGTCCACCACCCCGCCGGTGTAGGCGCCAGCCGAGATGGCGCCCGCGCCGACCAAGCCGATTTCAAACGTTCTGCCACCCGCCATGCCATCTCCACATTATTCCAATGCGCAAGTATGGCATACCCCCACTCCTTCGGTGTCTACCCCTTCGGTGTCATACCCCTTCGGTGTCAGATCTGCTATTGGTACATGAGTCCGCTAACGTTAGGCGAGCTGATGTACCAATGGCAGATCTGACACCGGGGTTGCCGGGGTTGGGGTTGTTACCGGGGTTGTTATTCGGCTGGCGGCTACAGAGGGGTGGCCACGGTGGCGTTGCGGTCCACCAGCAGGCGGCCGTCGGCGTACTTCAGTTCCGCCACCTGGATTACCGTGCGGTGGCCCCAGGCTGGGTCGGCCTTGGCTTGCGGTTCGGCGCTCTGGTGCACGAAGTAATAGATGTAGGCGCGGCCGTTGTTGACCACCACGTCGGCGTGCTGGCCTTTCTCGGTATCGGTCGGCGCGCTGCCCGGCGTTTCCAGGATGCGCTCCGGCTGGGCCGTCCAGTGGGTGGCGTCGTCCGAGCGCAGCACCGTCATGCCGCGCCAGGCGTCGATGATCATCCAGTACCAGCCCTGGAAGCGGAAGATCTTCGGACCTTCGCCGCGCCCGTCGTAGGCCGGCGCTTCGGCGCGCACCCAGGTTTTCAGGTCGCGCGAGTCGGCGCTGTAGATGCGGCTTTTCGCCAGGTCCTTGAACCAGATACGGTAAGTGCCGTCGTCCAGCTTCAGCAGGCCGGTATCGATCACGCGCGGCGTGCCCAGGTCGTAGGTTTCGCCGCAGTTCCAACTGGCCAGGTCCTGGCTGGTCAGATGGACCACCTTGGTGCGTTCGCGGGGATCGTTCCAGCGCGAGAAGACGCCCTCCACCACCGACAGCGTCATGTGGTAGGTGCCGTTTTCGTAGTACAGGTCGGGAGCCCACAAGGTCGGCCCGGTGCAGGAGGCGGGGATGTCGGCCACGCCCTGGTACTGCCACTGCAGGCCGTCGCGGGAGGTGGCCATGCCGATCGCCGTGCCGTGCACCCAGCTCACGTCCTTCTCGTCCGGCAGCTTGAGGTCGGCGCGGCGGTTGGTGTAGAACATGGTCCACAGCCGGCGCGCACGGTCGTAGACGATGGAGACGTCGGCCGCGCCGTCGTGGACGGGATCGCGGAACAGGGGCTTGGGTGCGGCGGCGGGCGTGACGGCCGGTCCGGTGGCGGGTGTGACGGCAGATGCGGCCGGTGCGGCTTGTGCGGCGGATACGGCGGCGCGCGCAGCGGCGGATGCGGCGCCAGGTGAGGCGGGTGCGGCGGCGGGTGCGGCGGCGGGTGCCGCGTCGAGTGCAGCAGCTTGCGCGGCGGCGCCTGCGGCCAGCTGCAACACGGCAGCCGCCAGCAGGGCGCGCCTGGTGTGGTCGGCCATGGACTCTCCCTGAATAAAGCGCCGAGACTACCGCAGCACCGGCAGATGCGCAATGCGTGTACCGCTAACGCTCGGCATCTTGAGCGGAACGGTGTCCTACAGGGGCCGCAGCAGCGCCTCGAAGCGGTCCGGCGTGCCCGGGATGCGCTCCAGTACCGGATAGCGCAGCCCGCCGCTGTAGTCGATGCGCACCGTCCTGGTCCGGCCATCCTGCCGATAGCCCAATTCAAGCGGCGCTTCGGCGCTGCGCGCAATGGCCGTCTTGAACGCCTCCAGGCTGAAGGGCTGCCCATTCACCGTGACGATCTGCGCGCCGGGGGCCAGCCCGGCCCGGAAGGCCGGCCCCTGCCACGATACCGCGCGCGCCACTCCCTTGGCCGTTACCGCCAGGCCCACCGAGTACGACAGGTCGGCATAGCCCATTTCCTCCTCGACTGCGTTGAAGTAAGGCGTAGGCTCGGTGCTGAAGGCCAGGCGGTAGCCGGCCCGGGTCAGCCCGTCCAGCAGGCCATGGTCGTCGTGCGCGTCCAGGCGGTTGCGCAGGTAGCCGCGCCAGTCGTAGGGGGCGACGCGGTTCAGGTCCGCGCACACCTCGTCGAAGGTGTAGGTCAGCACGATCCGGCTGCCATCCCGCACGCCAAAGAAGGCGGCGGCGAAGTCGTCCAGGCTGCGCCGTCCGCCGGTCAGCTCGCGCAGGCGCATGTCGACGTCCAGCCAGAGCAGCATGCCTTCGCCGTAGTAATCCTCGCGCCGCTGCCAGTCGCGCCAGTGCACAGGCTTGCCTGCCACGAAACGCGGATCGTTGGAGCTGTCCTGCAGCGACTTCCAGGCGCGCCCCGCCCGGCCCTGGGCCAGCGCCGCTTCGGCGGCGAACACGTCCAGGGTCTGCTGCGGGGTGCGCAGTCCGGCGCGCGCGGCGACCACATGGCCCCAGAACTGGGTCTGGCCCTCGTATATCCACAACAGGGTGTCGCGCATGACACTGTTGAGGTCCGGCGTCCACATGTCTGCCGGCTGGCGAAACTTGCCGTTCCAGGAGTGCACATATTCGTGCACGAACAGGTCGCCCGACAGCAGCTGGCCGCCTGCATCGAACATGCCAGGCGCGCCGTTCAGCTCCGCCGACTGATGGTGTTCGAGGCCGCCCGCGGCCACCACCTCGGATAGCGAGGCCAGGAAGTCGTAGTGGTCGTAATGCTCGGACTTGAACAGCTTGCGCACCTGGCTCACCGCGGCCCTGTACTTGTCCAGCTGGGCGGGGGCGATGTCCAGTGGTTCCGGCGTGTCGGCCATCACGTTCAGGACCACCGGCCGCCTGGCCTGGACATCGAGTTCGTAGCGCCGCAGATGGCGGCCGGCAAACACGGGAGCATCCACCAGCTCATCCATGGGCACGGGCTTGAAGGCGGCCGGGTTGCCATCATGCTCCAGCGGCAGGGCGGACGCGGTGCGGAAGCCTGCCGGCAGCAGCAAGGAGGCGCGTACCGGCATATTGCGCATGAACCAGCCGGCCGGATACAGCAGCAGCCGGTTCCATGGCACCACCGCCAGCTCGGGGCCCATGACCGTGGCGCCGCTGGGCGGCGACAGATACTGGAACTCCAGCTCCAGGGTGGCGGCGCCGCGCGGCACCTCGACGTGGAAAGCAAACACGTAGCCCGGATCGCGCCGCCACGCCAGGCGCTTGCCTCCGGCCCGCATCACCAGCCCGGCCAGCGGCGCCACGGTGCCGGTATCGGCGTGGCTGGCCGCCTCCCATTGCGGATAGTACAGCACCATGGCGCCGGGACGCTGCACCGGTATGGACTCGCGTACGGCAAAGATCTTGTGCGCTGTATCGGTGGCGTCCACTGCCAGCTGTATCGTGCCCTTGAACGCGATGTCGCGCGGGGCGGGAATGGCCTGCTCCAGCGGTAGCGGTTGCGGCCCCGGACTTGCGGCGGCGCCTGCGGATAGCAGCGCGGCCAGTACCAGCTTGGTTTTCATCTCTCATATCCGTAGGCAAGCCACATGGCGCCGGGGATTATAGCGCCGCCACTGAGCAAATCGGTTAAACTGTTCCATTAGTAAAATAAATGTAAATTAAAAGCAATGGTGTCTTTTCGGAACTGGCTGGCCATCTGCCTGCTCGCCATCTGTGGCTGGGCGCAGGCGGCGCAGGACCAGCTGGCGTCCCTCCCCCACGGCAGCCTGCCGCTGACACCCTATCTCTCGGTGCTGGAGGACCCCACGCAGTCGCTCACGCTGGAGCAGGTGCGCCAGGCCGCCTTCCGGCCTGCAGGCCAGGGCGACGATGCGCTCAGTTTCGGCTACACCAGCTCGGCCTACTGGCTGCGCCTGGAACTGGGCAACCATGGTGAGCAGGCCTTGGCGCGGGTACTGGAAATCAGCAACGCCCGTCTCAGCTCGATCCGCCTGTATGTGCAGGGACCGGATGGCACGCATGCCTTGCCCGAAACCGGCAGCGCCCAGCCCTATGCGACGCGGCCGTCGCGCAACCGCTATTTCGCCTTCCCGCTGCAGCTGGCGCCGCACGCCGACTATGTGATCTACATCCGCGTCGCCTCCAGCGGCGCCAAGCTGATTCCAGCCAAACTGTGGACGCCGGCCGCCTACCAGGACTATGCCGCCAAGGACTACCTGCTGCAGGGCGCCTACTTCGGCGGCGCGGCCGCCATGGTGCTGTTCAACCTGGTGCTGTTCGTCACCCTGCGAGACCGCCTCTACCTGCTCTACATCGGCTTCGCGCTGTTCGCCAGCTTGGCGCTGGCGGGACAGAACGGGCTGGCGCATGAATGGCTGTGGCCCGGCTTGGGCGGCGCCTGGCCGAACCTGTCGGCGTCGCTGTGCTTCTCGCTGTCGGCGGCCTTCTTCGTGGCCTTCATGCGCGCCATGCTGGCCACGCGCCGCCTGATACCGCGTCTGGACAAGTTGCTGCTGCTCCTGCTGGCCGTGTTCATCGCCACCCCGGTGTTCATGCTCTTCTTTTACCGGTACATGGCCGGACCGGTGACCACCTTCTGGGCCGCCGCCTCGCCCACCGTGCTGGTGATCTGCCTGGTATGCGTCTACAAGCGCCAGCGCAGCGCCTATTACTTTGCGGCCGCCTTCATCACCCTGTTCATCGGGAACACCACCAGTTCGCTGGCGGCGCTGGGCGTGATGCCGCACAATATGCTGAGCAACTACGGCACCCAGCTGGGCTCCGCCTGCGAGATGATGATGCTGGCCTTCGCCCTGGCCGACCGCGTCCACGTGATGCGGCGCGAGAAGGAGCAGGCCCACACCGCCCTGCTGGCGGCGCTCCAGAGTTCCGAGCGCCAGCTGGAAGAGCGCGTGGCGCGCCGCACCGAGGAATTGCACGCGGCCAACGAAAAGCTGGCGGCGCTCAGCATGACGGATGGCCTGACCGGCATCGCCAACCGCCGCTGCTTCGACGAAATCCTGGCCACCGAATGGACGCGCGCCAGCCGCCTGGGCCACGCCCTGGCCGTGGGCTTGATCGACGTCGACCACTTCAAGCAGTACAACGACCACTTCGGCCACCAGCAAGGCGACGAGTGTCTGCGCAGCGTGGCGCGGGCGCTGGAATCGCAGGTGCAGCGCGCCGGCGACCTGGTGGCGCGCTACGGCGGCGAGGAATTCGCCTTCATCGTGCCCGCCACCGATGAGGCCCAGGCGCTGGCCGTGGCCGAGCGCATCCGCAAGGCCATCGCCCAGCTGCGCATGCCGCATCCGCAGACGGCAGCCGGCTACGTCACCGCCAGCGTGGGCGTGGCGGCGGCGATGGCCGGCACGGGCAGCCGTGACCAGCTGCTGCGCACGGCCGACCAGGCCCTGTACCGCGCCAAGCGGGCGGGGCGCAACCGGGTCGAGGGCGCACTGCAGGCGGCATGACGGGGACCCGATAAGCTGCCATGCACCCGGCGCGGCAGGCGCCTGCCGCTTTCTCTGCAGGCTACCCGCTGCGGCTGCACCCTGCGCGGGCGGTGTGGCCTAGTAGCCGGCCTCGCCCGCCGACTCGAACAGGAAGTCGCGCAGCAGGCGTGCGCTGGGACCGATGCGCTGCGAATGGACCAGGTAGATCTCCAGCGGCGCCGTGCGGGCTTCCGGCAGCACCTGCACCAGGTCACCGGAAGCCAGCAGCGCGGCGGCGTCATAGGCCGGCAGTCGCGCGATGCCGTCGCCGGCCAGCACGAAGGCCAGGCGCGAGGCGGCGCTGTCGGTCACCACATCGCCCTTGACAGCGATCTGTACGTCCTGGCCGCCGGCGTGCACGGTGGTGGTTTTCTGGCTGGGCGGGTAGATCACCCAGCGGTGCTGCTCCAGCTCGGCCACCGAGGCCGGCGCGCGGTGGCGGCGCAGGTAGGCCGGGGCGGCGCACAGCATGGTCGGTTCGCGCACCAGGCGCCGCGCCACCAGCGAGGAATCGGCCAGGGGCCCGGCGCGCACGGCCAGTTCCACGCCCTGCTGGACCAGGTCGACATTGGCGTCGTTCATGGACACATGCAGGCGGATGGCAGGGTAGCGGCGCCGGAAATCCAGCAGCATGGGCAGGATGCGCTTGCTGCCGAAGTGGTGCGAACAGGTGATGCGCACCTCGCCGCGCGGTTCGGCGCGCAGCAGCTCCATGCCGCGTATGCCGTCGTTGGCCTCGTCCAGCAGGCGTTCGCAGTGCACGCGGAAAGCTACCCCGGCCGGGGTCAGGCTGAAGCTGCGCGTGCTGCGCTGGGCCAGCGGCACGCCCAGCTTGGCCTCCAGCGCGCGCACGTGGTGGCTGACCACGGCCCGCGTCAAGCCCAGGGCGCGGGCGGCGGCCGCAAAACTGCCGCTGCGTACCACGGTGGCAAAGATGGCCATGGCGCGCAGCTCGTCCAGGATGGGCGATGGATCAGCGCTTGATTGTATTATTTCGTTTGACATTGCGTCATGATAGCAGTATCTACCGCCTTAGACTGCGGCTCCGTATAGTTCATCTCAACGGCGATGTGTCGCTTAATTTGACAAAAGGAGTCAGCCATGAAAACCAAACATATCCTGTTTGTTTTGACCAATGCCAGCGAGATCGGCCCCAACAAACGTCCCACCGGATACTTCTTTTCGGAGGTGGCGCATCCCTTCGAGGTGTTCGACCATGCCGGCATCGCCGTGGAATACGCCTCGCCGCTGGGCGGCGCCATCCCGCACGACGGCTATGACGAGAGCGACCCGGCGCAGCGCGCCTTCCTGGCCAGCGACGCGATCCGCCGCCTGAACCGCAGCCGCAAGCTGTCCGAGGTCGATCCGCTGGACTACGACGCCATCTTCTTCCCCGGCGGCCTGGGTCCCATGGTCGATATCGCCCGCGACCCGGATGTGAAGCAAGCCATCGCCCGCGCCTGGGGCGGCGGCAAGATCGTGGCGGCGGTGTGCCACGGACCGGCCGCCTTCCTGGGCGTGACGCTGGAAGATGGCACGCCGCTGGTCCGGGGCCGCAAGCTGACTTCCTTCTCCAATGCCGAGGAAGCGGGCTACGCCCAGGCCGATGTGCCCTTCAACCTGGAGGACGCGCTGCGCGCCGAGGGCGCCGATTATGCGGCCGCCGATGTGTGGCAGCCCAAGGTGGTGGTGGACGGCCGTTTGCTGACCGGCCAGAATCCGGCTTCGGGCGCGCCGCTGGCCCAGGCCATCGTCGCCGCCCTGCATGGAGCAGCACAATGAGCGCCGCCAACGAGGTGACCGTAGTGGCCCAGTGGCAGACCACCAGTATCGCGCTGCCCGAGGTGCTGGGGCTGCTGGCGGAACTGCGTCCCAGGTCGCTGGCCGAGCCGGGCTGCCTAAGCTACGAGGTGTACCGGAGTGTGGAGACGCCTGCCAGCGTGCTGCTGGTGGAGCGCTACCGCGACGAGGCGGCGCTGGAGCAGCACCGCCAGTCGGAGCACTACCAGACGCTGGTCATGGCGCGCGCCCTGCCGCTGCTGACCGCCCGCAAGGTGGAGTTCCTGCGGCCGCGCAACGCTGGCTGATGCGATGCGGCCTATGCATCAGCGCATCACCGCCTGGCACAGGCCCTTTGGCGTCCAGTGCTGGACCAGGGTGGTGGGCGGCTGGGCGTGGTCGTGCAGGATCAGGGCAAAGCCCTTGCGGGGTTCGGGGCCGGGCGCCATCAGCAGCATGGGCGGCCCGCCCCGTATCACCAGGCTGTTGCCGGGGCCGCGCCCGAACTGCACGCCATCCGGCGTTTCCAGGCAGGTGTCGCCGCTGAGGGCATAGAAGGCTTCCGGGCCGGAATGCACGTGGATGGGCGCCGTCATGCCGACGCTGAAGGTGGATTTGAGGAACTCGGCGTCGTAGCTGACGCCCGCGTTGACGGCTATCGGCCCCACATCGGCCACATGCTGGCCGCCCGCCAGCCTCTCATCCCTGGCTCCCACGGTGAACAGCCAGGTATGACCGAAGGCCGCCACAACGGCGCCGCCGGCGGGTTTGGCGCGCGCGGCAGCCGCCGCATCCGGATACTGGTAGAGATGCCAGTAGACCTCGCCGTCAGGCAAGGCGCCGACCGCCACGTGCGACATCAAACAGGCCGGCCCCGCCCTGTCCTCAGTGGCAGCATCGGGATTGCAGGAACGCGACGTGGCCTGGGCCAGGGCGCCTGAGCAGGACGCCGCCAGCAGCACGCCGGCCATCATGGATAGCAACCTAGCTTTGCTCATCGCCCACATGATCCCCCCGAAAACCGTAGCTAAAAAACAATTTTAGCGCAGCTTCAGGGCTGGCTGGCGTTTTCCTTGGCCACGATGGCGTCCAGCATGCGTACGGCCTCCGCTTCCACCGTGTCGCTGCGGCGTTTCATGGTCAGCACCACCTTGTCGGGGCCGATGCACACCAGCGCGGGACCGGAGGGGTCGTAGCGGCAGTGGAATTTCAAGTCACGCTGCTGCGCTGGCGCGCCCGGCATGAAAGGCGTCAGCACCAGGCCGTCGCCATCGAGCGCGGCGCGGGTGGGAAAGCCGATGATGGCGCGCGGCAGCGGCTTGCCGTCGTCCTTGCCGTCGATGCGGTGCGGCGCCGCCGAGGAGCCGGCCATCAGCCCGTAGCCGTCCGCCCGCAGCTGTACCTCGCTTTGCTTGTCCGTGCCGGCAAACAGGGACTCGGCCGTGCTCCACTTACCTGTGAGATAAGAAGGCAGCTGCTTGTCGCTGGACCACACTTTCATGGTCTGCAGCGCCAGCAGCTTGCAGCGGCCGTTGTCGTTGACGTAGGTGCGCATGAACTGGTAGCGGTTGCTGCGCCAGGTCTTGCCGTCGGCATTCCATTGCTCCACCGTGCTCAGGCCGCGCAGCACCACGGTGTCGCCCAGGATGTGGGCGCGCACGCCGCTGGTGGTGCGCGACTTGGGCGGCTCCCCGGCGGGCTTGCGGGCGCGCGCCAGGATAACGGACTTGTCCTCGATGGCCGAGGCCAGCGTGTGCACCCAGACGAAGTCCTCGGCCAGCAACTGGTCGAGGAAGGCGGCGTCGCCGCGCCGGGTGGCGTCCTCGTATTGGGTGTCGAGGGCGATCAGCTCGGGCGTCGGCAGGCAGGGCGCGGCCATGGCGCCCAGCGGGGCCAGGGCCAGCATCCAGGGCAATATCGTGGTCAAGGACGGCAGTATTTTCATGCGGGTCTCGTCTGGGGTGGGTCGGCTATGGTACACCAGCGCCCGTTCGCCAACGTGGCAGGCATGGCAAGCCCGATGCAATGTTGCGGAACCGGCTACAATGGCACATCCAGTCACCACAGAAGGAGTAACACGATGAGCGCCAAAGCCGTCAAGATCGACATCGGCCTGTCCGAGGAAAGCCGCGCCACCATTGCCGCCGGCCTGTCCGGCCTGCTGGCAGACAGCTACACCCTGTACCTCATGACCCACAACTTCCACTGGAACGTCAAGGGTCCCATGTTCAACAGCCTGCACCAGATGTTCATGACCCAGTACACCGAACAATGGGCCGCCCTGGACCTGATCGCCGAGCGCATCCGCGCGCTGGGCTATCCGGCGCCCGGCACCTACGCCCAGTTCGTGAAGCTGGCCAGCATCAAGGAAATCGAAGGCGTGCCGCACGCCATGGACATGGTGCGCCACCTGGTGGAAGCCCAGGAAGCCACCGCCCGCACCGCGCGCAAGCTGCTGCCGGTGGTGGGCGAAGCCGACGACCAGCCTACCGCCGACCTGTTGACCCAGCGCCTGGACGTGCACGAGAAAACCGCCTGGATGCTGCGCAGCCTGCTGGAAGAATAAGCCCGGCGACTACCCGCTCACGAGGCGTGCTCCTACGCGCCGGCCGCCAGGCCGGTGCGACAATCATGGCAAACAGGAGCACGGACATGAACACACTCACCAGCGCAATCCTCTCAGCCACGCTGCTGGCCCTGGCCGCCAGCGGCGGCGCGGCCGCGCAGTCGGTCAGCACCAAGAACATGGTCGGCCAGAACACTGCCGACCACAAGAAGCCGGACCCGCAACAAGACCAGCGCAAGCTCAAGACCAAGCGGAAAACCGGCGCCGCCAAGGCTTCCACTCCCAGGACCGCCGAACAGCGCAAGCAGGCCGACGCCGCGCACCAGGCGCCCGACCCGGCCACCATGCACGGCCAGCCGCCCAAGCCGGTCGAGGGCAAGGCCTTCAACCAGTAAGACCCACGCCGAAGGCCGTAATTACAACAGCCGCTACCGGCAGGCAAGCCGGTGCGTCAAATAATCCGGCCATCATGGCTATAATGGGGCGCATCCACCTTTCCCAGGAGGCAAGATGCATGCGCCACGTGCCAAAGACGATGCCGCCCGGCTGGCCCGGCTCGCGTCGCTGCAGTTGCTCGATACTCCACCGGAACCCGTGTTCGACCGGGTGATACGCCTCGCCAGCCGCATCCTGGACGTGCCGATTTCCGCCTTTTCCCTGGTCGACCACGATAGGCAGTGGTTCAAGTCCCAGGTCGGCCTGACGGTCAGCGAAACCCCGCGCGACATCGCTTTCTGCGCGCACGCCATCATGCAGGGCGATCCGCTGGTGGTGCCGGACGCCGCCGTCGACACCCGCTTCCAGGCCAATCCCCTGGTGACCGGTGCCCCCAAGGTGCGCTTCTACGCCGGCGTACCCATCCAATCGCAGGACGGCCACGCCATCGGCACCCTGTGCGCCATCGACACCAGGCCGCGCCAGCTGCCCGGCGACAAGCTGGCCGCGCTGCAGGACCTGGCCGCCATCCTGACCGACGAGGTGCACGCGCGCGAGCGGCTGGCCAGGGCGCGCGCACTGGTGGTCAGCGCCGACCGCGACCTGGCCGAAAGCCAGGAACGCTTCCGCCACATCTTCGAGCTGGCCAACGTGGGCATCGCCATGGTGGCGGCCGATGGCAGCTGGCTGGGCGTCAACCCGGCCCTGTGCCGCATCCTGGGCTACGGGGCGGAGGAACTGCACGGCAAGCGCTTCATCGACATCACCCATCCGGACGACCGCGACGCCGACCTGGTCGCCATGCGCGCCCTGTCCAGCGGCGAACTGGCACGCTACCTGGCCACCAAGCGCTACCTGCACAGGGACGGCCATCTGGTATGGGCCGATATCAACGTCACGCTCAAGAACGACGCCCAGGGCCGGCTCGAATACTACATCGTCGTGATCCAGGACATCACCGCGCAAAAAGCCGCCGAACAGCAGCTGGCCACCCTGCACGCGGAACTGGAAGACCGCATCGCCGCCCGCACCCGCCAGCTCAGCGCAGCCAACCAGCAGCTGCTGCAGGCCGAACAGGCGGTGCGCCAGCGCGAGGCGGAGCTCAGCAACGTCATCGAATATGGCAACGACGCCTACATCAGCCTGACCCGCGATGGCCGCGTGCGGGCCTGGAACCGCCAGGCCGAGCATATCTTCGGCTGGAGCGCCGCCGAGGCCCTGGGCCTGCCGCTGGAGCAGCTGCTGATCCCGCCAGAGCTGTGCGCCAGCCACCACGCGGGCATGGCGCGCTACCTGGACACCGGCCAGGCCCGGGTCCTGGGCCAGCGCCTGGAACTGCCGGCCCTGCGCAAGGACGGCAGCCGGCTGACGGTGGAGGTGCGCATCACGGAACTCAAGGCCGGGGACACGGTGATCTTCAGCGCCTTCCTGCACGACATCACGGAGCGCAAGCGGGTCGAGACCCAGCGCGAACACGAGACCCGGCACGACGCCCTCACCGGCCTGCCCAACCGGCGCGCCTTCGGCGAGGCGCTGGCCGCCACCCGCCGCGAAGCGCGCCGCCACGGCCAGGGCGTGGCCCTGCTGTTCGTCGACCTGGATGGCTTCAAGGCCGTCAACGACAGCCTGGGCCACGACGCCGGCGACGAGCTGCTGCGGGCGGTGGCGGCGCGCATGCGCCAGGCCGTACGCCAGACCGACCAGCTGTTCCGCCTGGCCGGGGACGAATTCACCGTGCTGCTGCAATGCCAGCCCTGCACGCTGGAGCTGGCGCACCGCATCGCGGCCAAGCTGATCGCCGCCATCTCGGCGCCGGCGGCGCTGGCGGCCGGCCCGGCACGGGTGGGCGCCAGCGTCGGCGTGGCGCTCGATGCAGGCCGGGACGGCGTGTCCGACGCCGAGCTGATACGGGAGGCCGACCACTGGATGTACGCCGCCAAGCGCGCCGGCAAGGGCGTCGCCTGTCCGCCCCTGGCAGCGCCGGAGGAAGCCGCCCTCCCGGCTGATGCGCACGGCGTCTTGTAAATACGCCACCCGCCTCCATCTTGCGGCCATGACATCAACACAGAGGAGCAGCATATGACGACAGCAAGCGAGACCGCCATCCTGGCCGGCGGCTGTTTCTGGGGCATGCAGGACCTGTTGCGGCGCCGTCCCGGCGTGCTGGCAACGCGCGTGGGCTACAGCGGCGGCGACGTGGACCACGCCACTTACCGCAACCACGGCACCCACGCCGAGGCCATCGAGATCGTATTCGATCCGTCGGTGCTCAGCTACCGCGAGCTGCTGGCCTTCTTCTTCCAGATCCACGACCCGACCACCCGCAACCGCCAGGGCAACGACGTGGGTACCAGCTACCGTTCGGCGATTTACACCACCAGCGAGGAGCAGCGCAGGGTGGCGCTGGACACCATTGCCGACGTGGACGCATCCGGCCTGTGGCCCGGCAAGGTGGTGACCGAGGTGGCCCCGGCCGGACCGTTCTGGGAAGCGGAGCCTGAGCACCAGGACTACCTGGAGCGCATCCCCAACGGCTACACCTGCCACTACGTGCGGCCGAACTGGGTGCTGTCCCGCCGTTCAGCTTAAATTGGCGCGGAGCCCAGCCTCCCTGCCAGTCGGTCCAGGAAGCCACGCCCGCAGGCCAGGCCGGTGTCGTAGTCGTGCTTCAGGGCCTGCGGCGTGCTGCCCAGCATGCAGCTGGCCAGCGGGCCGCTGGGGGCCAGCTCCACCACCGTCACACTATCCGGCGGACGGGCCATGAAGGCCACTGCATCGTCGTAGCCGCGCACATGGCGTTCGGTCAGCGCCGCCACTTCCTGCAACCGGCCACGGTGCAGCGGACGCGGTAGCTTGAAGGCAGTGGCGCCGGCGCCGCGCGGCACGGTGCGTATCACCACGATGCAATCGGCGCCCTCCTGGTGCGCCCTGCGCACCGGCAGCGCGTCCGCCACCCCGCCATCCCACATCACCACCCCGTCCACCGCCACGCCGCCGCGATAAAACAAGGGCACGGCGCTGGAGGCCTTGATGGCCGCGCCGGCCGTGGCGGGAGTGAACGGCAGGTAGGCCGCTTCCAGGGTGTCGCGCCGGGTGGCGCCGAAGTACAGCGCGCGCCTCCCCAGGCGCCGCCCGCCTTGGCCCACGTCCAGCGGCGCCTCGCGCCGCAGTATCTCGAAATACCAATCGAGGTCGATCAGGTGGCCGCCGCGCGCAAAGCGCAGCGGATCAAAGAATTCCTTGCCGGTGGTATAGCCCAGGATGGCCTCGCGCCCGTAGCCGCGCGCGCCGCAGGCGTAGGCCGACAGGTTCTGGGCGCCAGCCGAGGCGCCGACCATGAGCGCAAACGGAAAATAATCGTGCTCCATGAAGCTGTCCAGCACCCCGGCCGTGAAGATGCCGCGCTGGCCGCCGCCCTCGCACACCAGCGCCATGCGGCGGCGCGCAGCGGGCGCCGCCCCGGTCACGCGGATGCCCGCGCCGGGCGACGGATGGTGATAGGACGCATAGCGGCCATGCAGATGCTGGGCCATCAGGTGTTGGGCCATGTTCTCCCCTGCTGCGGATAGCGGCAACCATTATGGCTCAAATCACACAATTGCGTTTCCCTCCATGGGCAGACGGTACAATGCCCTTGCCGTACTACTACAAGGAGACGCTTTTGGACCGCGCACACCAGGCTGCGCGCCCGCTGGACGGGCGCGACTACAAGACCCTGTCGCTGGCCGCCCTGGGCGGGGCGCTGGAGTTCTACGATTTCATCATCTTCGTGTTTTTCGCCCCCGTCATCGCCAGCCTGTTCTTCCCGCCCACGGTGTCGGACTGGCTGCGCCAGGTGCAGACCTTCGGCATCTTCGCGGCCGGCTATGTGGCGCGCCCGCTGGGCGGCATCATCATGGCCCACTTCGGCGACCTGATGGGCCGCAAGCGCATGTTCAACCTGTCCATCCTGCTGATGTCGGTGCCGACCCTGTGCATGGGATTGCTGCCGACCTATGAGAGCGCCGGCGTGGCGGCGCCGCTGGCCCTGCTGTTGCTGCGCCTGCTGCAGGGCGCGGCCGTGGGCGGCGAGGTGCCGGGCGCCTGGGTGTTCGTGGCCGAGCACGTGCCGGCCCGCCGCACCGGCTTCGCCTGCGGCACCCTGACGGCCGGCCTGACCGGCGGCATCCTGCTCGGCTCCCTGGTGGCCACCGCCATCAACAGCGGCTGGAGTCCGGCCGAGGTGCAAGCCTGGGGCTGGCGCCTGCCCTTCCTGCTGGGCGGCGCCTTCGGCATCGGCGCCATGTATCTGCGGCGCTGGCTACACGAGACCCCGGTGTTCGCCGAACTGCAGCGCAACAAGGCGCTGGCCGCCGGGATGCCGCTCAAGGCCGTGCTGCGCGCGCACCGCGGCGCGGTGGCCGTGTGCATGGCGCTGACCTGGATGCTGTCGGCCGCCATCGTGGTGGTGGTGCTGATGACCCCGACCTTCCTGCAGAAGATGTATGGCGTCGCTCCCGGCACGGCGCTGGCCGCCAACAGCGTGGCCACCTTGTGCCTGCTGGCCGGCTGCGTGATCGCGGGCGCCCTGGCCGACCGCTACGGCGCCCGCCGCGTGATCGCCCTTGGCGGCCTGGTGCTGGCGGCCAGCACCCTGGCGCTGTATGCCTCGCTGCGCGGCCATCCGCAGCTGCTGTTCCCGCTGTATGCGATCACCGGACTCACGGTCGGCACCGTCGGCGCCGTGCCCCATGTGCTGGTGCGGGCCTTTCCACCGCAGGTGCGCTTTACCGGGATATCGTTCTCCTACAACGTGTCCTACGCCATCTTCGGCGGGCTGACGCCGCTCCTGGTGTCGCTGCTGCTGAAGGTCGATCCCATGGCGCCGGCGCTGTACGTGGCCGCCATCTGTGGCCTGGGCATGCTGACGGCGGCCTTCATCAAGCCGGCCGCCCGCGGCTGAACCGGTTCAGCTGCAGCGGCAGCTGCTGTCCAGCAGCTCGTCGAGCGCACTGCGGGCCAGCGACCCTGCGGCCAGCAGCAGTTGCTGGCCGCCCTCGGCCGGCCGCAGGCGCAAGCGGCCCGCCAGCGCGTGCAGGCGCAGGTGCAGGCGCTTGACGCGGTGCGCCAGCCGGCCCTCGGCGCCTTCCAGCGCCAGGCCATCCACGTGGCCCAGGAAGGCGCACAAATCCGGTCCGGACGCACCGTGGCCGCCGTCCAGCGCCTGCAGCCAGGCCCGGTATTCGACCCGCGCCGCCAGCAGCGGCAGCAGGGCCGGCCCCAGCGGCTCGATCCCGCCCAGGTAGGCCGGATAGCGCCAGCCGTCCAACCAGGCCGGCAAGAGGTCGGCCGGCATGGGACGCGCGATGCCATAGCCCTGCCCCAGCCTGCAGCCCAGCTGGCGCAGCATGCGCACGTGCGCCTCGCTCTCCACGCCTTCCGCGATGGTCTCGCGCTTGAACGCCGCCGCCAGGCCCAGCACGCCCTGCAGGATGGCCAGGTCGTCCGGGTCCTCCAGCATGTCCTGCACGAAGCCCTTGTCGATCTTGATCTGCGCGGCCGGCAGCCGTTTCAGGTACAGCAGCGAGGAATAGCCGGTGCCAAAATCGTCCAGCGCGAATTGCACGCCTATTGCGGCGCAGGCCTTGATCACGCTGGATACATGGGCGATATCTTCCAGCGCGCTGGTCTCCAGCACCTCCAGCTTGACGCTGGACGGCGCCACCGAAGGATGGCGCGCCAGCAGCGCGCGCAGCTCGCCGACGAAGCCGGGCTGCTGCAGCTGGTAGCTGGAGATGTTGATGCTCACGCCGATCTCCACGCCCTGCTCCTGCCAGGCCGCCAGCTGCCGTACCGCCTCGCCCATCACCCAGGCGCCCAGCTGCCCGGCCAGGGCGTTGCTCTCGATATCGGGCAGGAATTCGGCCGGCGGCAGCAGGCCGCGCTGCTGATGCTGCCAGCGCACCAGCGCCTCCACCGCCACCGGCTTACCGCTCTGCAGGTTGATGATGGGCTGGTAATGCAGCACCAGCTGGCCGTCCGCCAGCGCATGGCGCAGCGCCTCCACCGTCGCCGCCCGGTTCGCGCTGCTGCGCTGCTGCTCGGCGTCGAAAATGGCGTAGCGGTTACGGCCGGCCGTCTTGGCCTGGTACATGGCGTAGTCGGCCTGGCGCAGCAGTTGGTCGGCGTCGGTGTCCTCGCGCTGCGGGTAGAAGGTCACGCCTATGCTGGCCGATACCTGCAGCAGCCTGCCCTGCACCAGCACCGGCTGCGAACATGCTTCCAGCAGCCGTTCCAGCAGCGGCGCGCACCCCTCGTCCAGGTCCAGGTCCTGCAGCACGGCAACGAATTCATCGCCGCCCAGGCGGCATATCGTGTCCGAATCGCGCACCGCCTGGCGCATGCGCTGCGCCACCGCCAGCAGCAGTTCGTCGCCATATTCGTGGCCATGGCCGTCGTTGACCGCCTTGAAGCCGTCCAGGTCCAGGTAAGCCACCGCCAGCCCGCGTTCCTGGCGCGCCGCCATCAGCACGGCCTGGCGCAAGCGGTCGGCCAGCAAGCGCCGGTTGGGCAGGCCGGTCAGGGCGTCGAAGTGGGCCAGGTGTTCCAGCTCGCGTTCGTAGTCCTTTTGCGGCGTGATGTCGCTGAAGGTGCCGACATAGTTCTGCACCCTGCCATCCGGGCCGGTGATGGCGCTGATGCTGAGCAGCTCGGCGTAGATCTCGCCATTCTTGCGGCGGTTCCAGATCTCGCCCTGCCAATGGCCCTCGGCCGCCAGCATGGCCCACAGCTGGCGGTAGAATTCCGGCGGCTGCCTTCCCGACTGCAGCATGCGCGGATTGCCGCGCACCACCTCCTCGCTGGCGTAGCCGGTGATGCGGGAGAAGGCCGCGTTCACTTCCAGGATGGCGCCGCCCGGGTCGGTGATCATGATCCCTTCGTGCACGTGGCGGAACACGGAGCGGTAGCGCGCCTCGCTGTCGGCAAGCGACTGCAGGGCGCGCCAGCGCTCGACGGCGCCGCCCAGCCAGCGGCAGAACAGCTCGACGAACTCGCGGTCCATCAAGCTGAAGCGCCGCCAGGCAGGGCCCGCGGTGGCAAAGCATGCGTAGCCGCAGGGCAGTCCCGCCACCTCGATGCGCATGCCGATGTAGCGCACGGCGCCCAGCGGCGCTACCCTGGCGGGATCATCGTCGCTGGCCAGCACGCCGGCGCAGTCCATGAACTGGGCGGCATGCGCCCGCAGCACGGCCGCCTCTTCCCGGGCGCGGCCGCTCGCGTGCAGCGCGGCGCATTCGGCGCCGTGGTTGTCGCGCCATAGCGCCAGGCCCTGCTCCAGTCCCAGCAGGCGTGCCGCGATGGCCAGCGCCGCTTCAGCCTTGGCGTGGAAATCGGCATGGCCCAGCGAGGCGATGGCGCTCATGGCGCGCAGGCAGGAATGCAGCTGGGCCTCGGGCTGAGGCGCAGGAAAGTGGTCATTCATAGGGGATGGCGAAGGCGGCGGATGGAGCAGCGGTGGCGGGGCTGCGTCGGCGACTTGTCCGGCTTGGTTTGAGGCGGCACGGCCAGTATAGACCGGTACCGAATTACCACAAAGAAATCCCCACCCCTTGTGGCAGGGTAGCCACAGCTGCTGGCGGCGGCGCCGGCCGCGCCACCGCTACGCCAGTAGACCGCGGACGCCGGCGGGCCGGGCCTGCAGCAGCGCGTGGGCGTGCCGCAGCAGATGCGCCAGGTCCAGGCCGTCCAGGCAGGCCAGCCGGCGCAGCTCCTCGGCCTGGCGCCGGATGGTCAGGTGCACCTGTACCCGGCGCTGCAACGCCAGCGCGTGCAGCGGCTTGGCCACGAAGTCCACCGCGCCGGCGTCCAGGCAGGCCTCGTGCCCGGCGCTGTCGGCAACCAGGAATATGATGGGGATATCGCGCGTGGCGGAATCGCGCTGGAGGTGCTGCGCCACCGCCAGGCCTGCCATGTCCGGCAGGTCCAGGTCGAGCAGGACCAGGTCGGGCCGCAGGCGTTGGCAGGCGGCGATGCCGTCCGCGCCGCTGGTGGCCGTCAGCACCTCGTGGATGCCGGCCAGCATTTCGCGCGCGGCCTGCAGGGCCTGCGGCTGATGGTCGATCACCAGGACCGTCGTGCGCCGGAAACCCGGCAGGGATGCGCCACCGGCCACGCCGGTGTCAGCTTGAAAAGAAGGATACATGTCACGCTCCGCATGGCGCCTGGCGAAGCAGGCGCTGCAATCAACTGGAGCGGCAGGATGGGCCGCGGGAGCCGGCGCGCCGTCCGACAGGGGACGGCATGGCTGCGGCAGCATCTGCGTGGCGGCGGTGCGGGGCGGCCACGGGAACGATGCTGCGGTTAGTCATGCCATGTTAGCATAGAATATTTCGCTTCATCATTTTTATTTTCCACTGAGTAATTTTCAGTGTCAGCGCAGCCCCTGCCCCAGCGCATACAAGGTTTCCGCAGCACCCACCAGTTCGCTGGCCACATCGTTGAGCTTGCGGTGATGCGAGCGCGCGTGGTCACGCAGCAGCTTGAGGGCGGCATGGCGGTCCAGGCTATAGCGCTCCATCAGCAGGCCAACCGCCATGCCGGTCTCGCGCCCTTCGCGCAGGGCCTGGCCCAGGCGCAGCTCCTCGGCGCGCAGGGTCTGGATCTCGGCCGCGCGCGCCAGTGCGGCGCGCACCGCCGGCAGCAGCTGCGGCGGGTCGATAGGCTTGCGCAGGAAGCCGACCGCGCCGGCGTCGGCAGCCTGCTGCACGACTTCCGGGCCATCGTTGGCGGATAAAAACATGCACGGCAGCCCATCCAGCTGGCCGGCCAGTTCCAGTCCCGACATGCCGGGCATGGTGATGTCCAGCACCGCCAGGTCGGGCCGCGCGGCGCCGCTGGCCAGCTGGTCCAAGGCCTGGGCGGCGCCAGCCGCGCGCAGCACGCGCAGTCCGGACGCCTCCAGGGTACGCGCCAGCAGGGCCAGCATGATGGCGTCGTCGTCGACCAGCAGGATCAGGGGTGCTGCAATGCTGTCGTTGCTCATGGTTGTGACTCCTGTAGGGTAAGGGCGGCGCCCTCGGCGGCGGCAGCCGCGCGCAGGGCTTGCAGGCCGGCGTCAGCCTGGGCGGGGTCGCGCGCCTTGCAGGCCGCTTCCAGGCGCGCCGCCGCCGCGCCGCTGGCCGGGCAGCCGAAAGTGGCTCCCGACCCTTTTATGCTGTGGGCCTCGATTTCCGCGGCCTGCCAGTCGCCATCCCTCAGGGCGCCGGACAGGCGCTCAAGGCGTTCGGCCAGGCTGGCGCGGTAGGTCTCGCACATGGCGGCAAATTCCGGCAGGTCGGTGAATTCCTGCGCCGGGGCCGGCGCCAGGTAACGCGCCAGGGTGCGCTGGAACGCGGCATGCTCGATGGGCTTGGCCAGCCAGCCGTCGAAGCCGGCCGCCGCGTAGCGCTCGCGCTCCTCGGCCATCACATTGGCGGTCAGCGCCACTATCGGGGTGCGGAAGCCGGCCGCGCGCAGGCGGGCGGTGGCGCTCAGGCCGTCCAGCAGCGGCATCTGTATGTCCATCAACACCAGCGCGGGCGACTCGGCCAAGGCCATCGCCACGCCCTGCTCGCCGTCGGCCGCGCACAGCACTTCCAGGCCGGCGCGCTGCAGCAGGGCGGCCACCAGCTGGCGGTTGTCGGCGCCGTCCTCCACCAGCAGCACGCGCCCGCTCAGGCGGGCCGCCGCCGCCTCCGGCGCCGCCTGCTGCTCCACCGGACCGCCCACCCGCAGCAGCGCACCCGGCGCCAGCGGCGCCCGCACCGAGACCGTCATGGCCGTGCCCACGCCCGGGGTGCTGTCCACCCGCACCGTGCCGTCCATGGCGGCGGCCAGGCGGTGCACCAGGTACAGGCCCAGGCCGGTGCCGCCGAAGCGGCGCGCCACGCTGCTATCGGCCTGTTCGAACGGCGCGAACAACCGGCCCACCTGCTCGGCGCTCATGCCGATGCCGCTGTCGCGCACCTCGCAGTGCAGCAACGCGGCGTCGGCCTGGTACCAGACCCGCACCCCGACCTCGCCGCGCTCGGTGAACTTGATGGCGTTCGACATCAGGTTGAGCAGGATCTGGCGCCAGCGGGTGGGATCGCCCAGCACCGCGCTCGGCGCCGGCCCCTCCACGCGCCAGCCGAAACCGATGCCGCGCTGCGCCGCCGCGCCCTGCATCAGGGCCGCCACCGCCGCCAGCGCCTCGTCCGGCGCAAACGGCACCTGCTCCAGCACCAGCTTGCCCGACTCCACCTTGGACATGTCCAGGATGTCGTTGATCAGTGCCAGCAGGTGATGGCCATTGCGCGCGATCACCCGCCCCAGTTCCTTCGCCGTGTCCACCCGTCCGGCCAGTTCCAGCTGCTCGGCATAGCCGATCACCGCTGTCAGCGGGGTGCGGATTTCATGGCTCATCATGGCCAGGAAATCGCTCTTGGCGCGGTTGGCGGCGTCGGCCTCGACCTTCAGTTCGCGCTGCTGGCGCACGGCGTCGTCGCGCCGCCGCATGGTCTGCATCAGTACCGCGAAAATGCCGACCACGGCTGCGCAGCACACCGCCGCCACCCCGCCCAGCTGCCAGGCGAAGCCGCGCCAGTCGCGCATGTACAGGTCCTCGGTCACGGTGATGTTGATCAGCATGGGGTAGTTCGGGATCAGGCGCGCCGCTCCCATGCGGGTGACCCGCTGCCCGCCCTGCAGCTGGCGCGGCGAGTCGGTCACGATCACGCCGCTGCTGCGGCCCTCGCGCTCGATGATCTGGTAGGAGCTGCCGGAACGGTTCACCACGCCCATCTGCGCATCCCGGTGCGGCCAGCGCGCCAGGGTGGTGAAGTCGCGCCGGTACAGGGTCACATTGGCGCTGTCGCCCAGGTTGATCTTGCTGAAAAAACTGCTCAGCTGGCGGCTGGACACGCCCACCAGCACCACGCCGAGGAAGCTGCCGTCCGGGGCGCTGATCCGGCGCGTGAGATAAAAGGTCCAGTCGCCATTGCCCTTGTTGCGCACCGGCTGGCTCACATACAGTCCCAGGCCGTCACGTTCGCGGTGGGCATGGAAATAGTCGCGGTCGGCCAGGTTGATGGGCGGATGCGGGTAGGCGCGCGTGAAATTGACGATGTCGCCGTTGGCCGCCACCACCGTGGCGACGTCGATCTGGGGCACGGCGCGCTTGCGGTCCACCAGGCGCTGGAACTCGGCCTCGCCGGACAGGCGCTCGCGCAGGCTGGCGTCATCGCGCACCCCCAGGGTGGCGATGCGCTCCAACATGCCGTCCAGCACCAGGTCGGCCGCGCCCATCTCGTGCGAAGTCTGTTCGGCCAGCAGCAGCGACATATTGTTGAGCTGGCCGCTCCAGTCGTCCAGCTCCGTCAGCCGCACCTGGTACAGGGCGAACGAGAGCGCGGCAAGGATGGTGAACACCAGGGCGGCGCCGGTGGCGGCAATCAGGCGGCGGGAGCGGCGGGATTCAGGCATGGGCACTATCGGTCATCGGGTTCACGATACCACGCCCCATGGGGGCGGACCCGCCCTGCCAGCCTTTTGTCCAGGGCAACGTTGCTCAAGAACCACATTACGACCATGCGCAAGCGATTGCCATCCTGCCAGGCATGGCCGCCCATCGCGCCGGCAATGAAAAAAAGTAATGGCAAAACGCAAATTCGGAATGGCAAGTTGTCCCCGGTTCAGGTAATGTCTCGGCTGGCGTGTTGCGTCCCTTGCATGTGGGACGCCACCTATAACAAACATCGGTCGGCGCCAGCCCTCCGGACTTCGAGACACTAACCTTGCGCTCCTATGCCTCAATTCTCAACCCTGGACTCGGTCGTATTCCTCCTGTATTTCCTGATCGTCGCCGGCTATGGCTATTCCGTGTACCGCCGCAAGAACGCCGGTTCCGGCTCGGCCTCGCATGACTATTTCCTGGCCGAAGGCTCCTTGACCTGGTGGGCCATCGGCGCCTCGCTGATCGCCTCCAACATCTCGGCCGAGCAATTCATCGGCATGAGCGGTTCCGGCTACCGCATCGGCATGGCCATTGCCGTGTATGAACTGATGGCGGCCGCCACCCTGGTGATCGTGGCCGTGTTCTTCATGCCGGTCTACCTCAAGAACCGCATCTACACCATGCCCCAGTTCCTGGAGCAGCGCTACGGCAAGGCCGTGGCCACCACCATGGCGCTGTTCTGGCTGGGCCTGTACGTGGTGGTCAACCTGACTTCCATCCTGTACCTGGGCGCGCTGGCCATTTCCAGCATCGCCGGCCTGAACCTGTTTGCCTGCATGCTGTTCCTGGCCGTGTTCGCCGCCGTCATCACCCTGGGCGGCATGAAGGTGATCGGCTACACCGACGTGATCCAGGTGTTCTGCCTGGTGGTCGGCGGCCTGGTCACCACCTGGCTGGCACTGGACCTGGTGGCGGCCCTGGCCGGCACCAAGGGCGCCGGCCACGGCATGACCGAGCTGTTCCACCGCGCCCGTGACCACTTCGACATGGTGCTGTCGCGCGGCAATGCCAACTACATGGACCTTCCCGGCCTGTCCACCCTGATCGGCGGCATGTGGATCGTCAACCTGAACTACTGGGGCTGCAACCAGTACATCACCCAGCGCGCCCTGGGCGCCGACCTGCCGACCGCCCGCAAGGGCCTGCTGTTTGCCGCCTTCCTCAAGCTGCTGATGCCTGTCATCGTGGTCCTGCCCGGCATCGCCGCCTACGCGCTGGACAAGTCCGGCGCCCTGGGCGACGCCATGCGCACCGACGGCGTGCTCAACCCCGACCGCGCCTACCCCACCCTGCTGGCCCTGCTGCCGTCCGGCCTGAAAGGCGTGGCCTTCGCCGCCCTGACCGCCGCCGTGGTGGCCTCGCTGGCCGGCAAGGCCAACAGTATCGCCACCATCTTCACGCTGGACGTCTACAAAAAGCACTTCAAGACCGACGCCAGCGAACAGAAAATGGTGTGGATAGGCCGATTGACCGTGGTGTTCGCCCTGGCCCTGGCCGTGGTGATCGCCCCCATGCTGGGCATCGACAAGGCCGGCGGCTTCCAGTACATCCAGGAATACACGGGCTTCGTCTCGCCCGGCATCCTGGCCATGTTCCTGCTGGGCTTCTTCTGGCATAAAACCACCTCGGCTGCCGCCATGTTCGCCACCGTGGGCGGCCTGGTGTTCTCGATCTTCCTGAAGTTCCTGCCTGGCATGATGGACCTGAGCTTCCTGGCCCCGATCGGCTTCGCGGTCGACAATGGCCACGGCGTGTTCGAGATCCCCTTCCTGGACCGCATGCTGATCGTGTTCCTGCTGGTGGTGGCGGGCATGTACCTGCTGAGCACCCTGGTGCCCCAGGACACCAGCAAGAAACGCATGATCATCGACCGCTCGCTGTTCAGCGTGGACCGTCCGTTCGCGATCGGCTCCATCGTCATCTGCATCCTGCTGGCCATCATCTACGGCGTACTCTGGTAATCTTCAGCAAGCCGCGCTGGCCGGAGGCTTCCGGCCGGCGCGCGCCACAGCATCACCGCCCGGCACCCGCCGGGCCGTCCCCCCCCCATTCCCTGCCTTTCCTCCCCCGGCCTCCCCTGCCAGTGGCAGCGCCGCGCACTGATACAGCGTGAATCGCAAGCGGCCGTCCTATATCGATTTCATATACGAACTGAGAGAAATTGAAGTGGCAAGGGTGGCGCCGGATCTCTAGAATCGCTCAACAAACTGACTATTTGCCATGTTTTGGCATTTTGTCATAACAATTACATACCCCCGGAGATTCGATGAAACAGACCACGTTGAGCGTCCTGGTACGCTCGCTCTTCCTGCTCCCCGCCGTACCCGCAGCCTTTGCCCAGCAAGCCGACGCCCCCGCCCCCGGCGGCGACACCGCCGTGCAACAGGTGACCGTGTCCGGCATCCGCGCCTCCATCCGCAGCGCCCTGTCGGTCAAGGAAAACTCCAACAGCATCGTCGAAGTCGTCTCCTCGGAAGACATCGGCAAGCTGCCGGACACCACCATTGCCGAATCGCTGGCCCGCCTGCCGGGCCTGGCAGCCGGCCTGGACCGCGGCAATGCCAGCCAGATCGTCGCGCGCGGCATGGGTGAGCGCTTCATCGGAGCCACCCTGAACGGCCGCGAGCTTGCCTCGTCGGAACCCAACCGTGCGGTGCGCTTCGAGCAGTTTCCATCCGAATCATTGAGCGGCGCCGTGGTCTACAAGACCCAGAACGCCGACCTGGTGGAGGGCGGCGTCGCCACCACCATCGACCTGCAAACCGTGCAGCCCCTGAAGTACAAGGGCCGCCAGGCCTCCATCAAGGCCGACGCCCTGTACTACCCGCTGGCCAAGGACGTCAACGCGCAAGCCACCCGTCCGCGCCTGGGCGGCATCTACATCGACCAGTTCGCCAACAACACGGTGGGCGTGGCCCTGGCCGCCAGCTACCAGAAGCAGCCTTCCATCGAGGAACGCAAGAACCACTGGGGCTTCAACGAAACCAATTCCGTCGACATCAACAAGGACGGCAAGGTCGACAAGACCCCGTGGGGCTTCGAGGACGAGGTCAAGCGCGGCACCAATGAGCGCAGCAGCGTGCTGGGCAAGGTGGAGTGGAAGCCCAACGCCGACACCCTGATCACGGCCGACGTCTACTACGCCAAGAACAATATCCGCGAACCGAGCGTGCAGCACTGGACCGGCGACGTCGGCAACTGGGATGGCTACCAGTCGTCCAATTACTCCAACATGGACATCCGCAACGGCTACGTGGTGGGCGCCACCGTCACCAACGTCGGCCTGTCCACCCACAGCACGCTGTGGACCCAGAACATGGACAACCTGGCCGGCGGCCTGAACGGCAAATTCACCGTGGGCGACTGGAAGGTCGAGGCCGATGTGGCCACCTCCAAGGCCGGCCGCGACAGCCAGTGGGCCGACGTGCGCCAGTACACCAACAGCGGCGGCACCCTGCAGTGGTCGTTCACCGGCAACGAGCAGCAATCCTACTCGTACAGCCAGAACACCGGCTCGCTGGCGATCTACGGCACGCCCTCGCTGTACATCGACAACGACGGCCACGTCGACGACAAGCTGAACTCGGCCCAGATGAGCGCCGCGCGCCAGGTCGAATGGGGCCCGGTCAGCCGCATCAAGGTCGGCGCCCGCTTCGCCGACCGCGAGAAGAGCTACCACCAGACCACCTGGAACATCTCGCCGTCCAACGCCAGCATCCCGGCCTCGGCCTACGAAAACATCAACGTCGACGGCTACTTCTCCGGCCTGATGCTGAAGGACTTCAACAGCACCGTGGCCTCCGTGTTCGGCGCCGGCGCCCTGTCGCCGGACGGCCGCACCCCGACCGCGTCCGACCTGCTGGCCGGCTGGCGCGTCAAGGAGCGCACCAGCGCCATCTACGCCCAGGCCGACCTCGATGGCGAAGCCTTCGGCAAGAGCTACCGCGGCAACGCCGGCATCCGCGTGGTGCACACCAGCCAGGACAGCACCGGCATGGAATCGCGCAACGGTGCGGCCCCGACCCCGGTGGAAGGCGGCGCCTCCTACACCCGTGTGCTGCCCAGCGCCAACCTGATCTTCAACCTGGACGAAGCCCAGAAGCACCAGCTGCGCGTCAGCCTGGCGCGCGCCATGTCGCGCGCGCCGATGGACGAGATGCGCGCCTCGCGCCAGATATCCATCGACACCACGCCCGGTTCGCAGCAGCCGCTGACCGGCAGCGCCGGCAATCCGCAGCTGAAACCCATGATGGCGGACCAGGCCGACCTGTCCTACCAGTGGTATTTCGACCAGGGTTCGCTGCTGTCGGGCGGCCTGTTCTACAAGAAGATCGGCACCTACATCGGCATCACCACCGACAACACCACCATCGACGGACGCCAGGCGGTCATCACCCGTTCCATCAATGGCGAAGGCGGCTATGTGCGCGGCCTGGAGCTGGTCTACCAGCAGGCTTTCAACAAGCTGCCGGCGCCGTTCAACGGCCTGGGTATCTCGACCAACTACTCCTACAACAACAGCAACATCAAGGAGTACACCAACAACTACCCGATGGAAGGCCTGATGAAGCACAACGCGGGCTTCACGCTGTGGTACGAGCGTAATGGCTTCGAGGCGCGCCTGTCGGCCAACTACCACAGCCCCTTCGTGCGCATGCCGCGCTGGACCGCCGGCTACCTGATCCAGAACGAGGAGGAGACCTACGTCACCGCCAACTTCTCCAAGTACCTGACCGCCCAGCTGCAGCTGCACGTGGGCCTGGACAACATCACCAACCAGAAGGTGGTGCACACCCAGGCCGGCAATCCCTACATGCAGAACGTGATGGAATACGGCCGCCGCTACAACGTCGGCGTGACCTACAAATTCTGAGTCTGCTGTGACTCCAAGGCGGGCGGCATGCAAATGCCGCCCGTTTTACCATTACCCATGAAGGAAACCATGCGCATCCAGCGACTGAATACCTCCCTCTGCCTGGCCGCCGTCCTGTGCCAGGGCGCCTATGCCGACACCCTGCGCGTGGACGCCAGCGCCCCCACCCCTGCCCCGCTGACGGGCCACATCAAGACCGGCAGCGCCACCGCGCCCGGCGGCCACACCCTGGCCATCAACAATCAATACCTGACCCGCGACGGCCAGCCCTGGCTGCCGGTGATGGGCGAATTCCACTATTCGCGCTCGCCGGAATCGAGCTGGCCTGCCGAACTGGCCAAGATGAAATCGGCCGGCATCAACGTGGTGGCCTGCTACATCATCTGGAACCACCACGAGGCCGAGGAAGGCCGCTTCAACTGGAAGGGCAACCGCGACCTGCGCCGCTTCGTGCAGCTGGCGCGCGAGCAGGGCCTGGACGTGGTGGTGCGCATCGGCCCCTGGTCGCACGCCGAAGTGCGCTACGGCGGCTTCCCGGACTGGGTGGTGGACGCCATGCCCACCCGCCGCAACGACCCGCAATACCTGCGCTACGTGGAGCGCTACTACCGCGAGATCGGCCGCCAGCTCGATGGCCTGATGTGGAAACAGGGCGGCCCCGTGATCGGCGCCCAGATCGAGAACGAATACAACCTGGCCGGCCCCGGACGCGGCGCCGAGCATATCTCCACCTTGAAGCAGCTGGCCATCAAGGCCGGCGTGGACGTGCCCTTTTATACCGTGACCGGCTGGGACCACACCCTGTACCCGTCCGGCGAAGTGACGCCCGTGTTCGGCGGCTATCCCGATGAACCGTGGGGCACCTCCACCAAGGAGCTGCCGCCCAAGGAGACCTACGCCTTCCGCTTCGACACCCGCGTCTCCGGCGACCTGGGTGCGCAAACCCGCGCCACCCAAAAGGGCACGGCGGAAACCGACATCGGCCTGACGCCCTTCCTGGGCGCGGAATACGGCGCCGGCCTGCCCGCCATGTACCGCCGCCGCACCCTGGTGTCGCCCGACGATATCGCTTCCATGCTGCCGGTGCAGCTGGGTTCCGGCGTCAACCTGATGGGCTACTACATGTTCCACGGCGGCCGCAATCCGGTCGGCGGCACCACGCTGGAAGAAAGCACGCGCAGCGGCGGCTACAACGACACGCCCGCCATCAACTACGACTTCAACGCGCCGCTGGGCCCGGACGGCCAGCAGCGCCCGGTGCTGGCCTGGCTGCGCCCCTTCCACTACTTCATGAACGACTTCGGCGCCCGCCTGGCGCCCATGACCGTGCGCAAGCCGGAAGTGACGCCCGCCGACCCGACCGACCTGGCCGCGCCGCGGTGGTCGGTGCGCAGCCAGGGCGATCAGGCCTACCTGTTCTACAACGGCCACGTGCGCCAGTACGACACGCCGGTGCAGCGCCAGGTGCGCTTCGAGGTCAAGCTACCCGGCGGCACCGTCAGCCTGCCGCGCAAGCCGGTCGACCTGGCCACCGGCAGCTATTTCATTTGGCCGGTGAACTTCGACCTGGACGGCCAGCGCCTGCGCTACGCCACGGCCCAGCCGGTGGCGCGCCTGGAGGGCGGCGCCTCCGGCAGCACCTATGTGTTCGCGGCCCAGGATGGGGTGCCGGTGGAATTCGCCTTTGACGCCTCGGCGCGCAGCTGCCTGCAAGCGCCCAGGGCGCAGCTGGCGGAAGATGGGGGCCAGCTATACGTGGACCAGATCAAGCCCGGCCTCGATGCGGCGCTGACCCTGCGCTGCGCGGGCAAGCGTCCCGTCACGGTGCTGGTGCTGTCGCAGCAGCAGGCGCGCCAGCTGGCCATCGGCCAGCTGCAGGGCCAGCGCCGCCTGGTGGTCAGCGACAGCGAAGCCTATTTCGACCATGGCAAGCTGGTGCTGCGCTCGGCCGGCTCGCCGCAGCTGCGCGCCGCCGTCTACCCGGCACTGCCGGCGCCGGTGAAAGCCAGCGCCACGCTGCAACCGGTGGGCACGGATGGTGTGTTCCAGACCCTGGAAGCGAAGCTGCCCGAGCAAACCATCACGGCCAGCGCCAAGCAGGTGCGCGAGGCGCAGCCGGCGGCCCCGATCAAGATAGGCGGCGACGCCAAGGCCGCGCTGCAGCCGGCGCCGGAAGCCTTCGGCGCCTCGGCCGCCTGGGAACTGAGCCTGGGCCCGGTGCCTAAAGGCGTGGACGGCGCCCTGCTCGACATCGACTTCGTGGGCGACGTGGCGCGCCTGTTCGACGGCACCCGCATGGTGGATGACTGGTACTACAACGGCCAGCGCTGGCAATATGCGCTGTCCAACCTGCCAGGCAAGCGCCAGGGCGCAGCGCGGGCCACGCTCAGCCTGACCGTGCTGCCCCTGCGCGCCGACGCGCCCATCTACCTGCCGCGCGAACACCGCCCGGCGTTCGGCGACCAGAAGCAGCTGGCCGCCGTGCGCGGCGTGAAGGTGGTGCCGGTGTACCGGGTCGAGATCGGGCGCTGATCGGCTTCGAGCGGCTTTGCGCGGCCAATGTTCAACCGAATGTCCGGCCGCAGCGTAGCCGCCGCACGCCGGATGGCGGGCCGCAACAGGCCGGTGGCGGCGGTGCTGGTTCACCGGCTGGCATAGCCGCTGGACGGCCCCTGCGCGGCCGGACAACGGACAGAAACAAGGCCGGTGGCGGTCCTCACACGACGGCAATGCTGTCCGCCCCCGGCCGGCGCGCCAGCAGGCCGGACAGGCGCCGCAGTCCGGCCTGCAACTGGCCACGGTCGCGGACACTGCCCAGCGACACGCGGATCGCATTCACGGCTGCGTCGCCGATGGCGAAAGCCTGGGCCGGCGTGACCGCGATGCCCTCGCCGTCCGCCGCGCGCACCAGCTGCGACGCTTCCCAGTAGGCCGGCAATTCCAGCCACAGATGCAGGCCTTCCCCGGCGCCGCCGGTCCGTCCCGCCAGGATGTCGCCGGCCATGCGGTAGCGCAGGCGGGCCTCCTTGCGCACCCCTTCCATCAAGCCCGCCGCCGAACCATCGAGTATCCACTGCGCGGCCAGCGCCGCCGTCAGGGGCGCGGCCATCAGCGCGAAGGACCGCAGCGCGGAAAGGAAGCCTTCGCGTTCCTGTTCACCGCGTATCAGCACGAAGGCCACGCGCAAGCCCGGCGTCAGGCATTTGGACAAGGTGGAGATGTAAGCCACCTGTTCCGGCGCAAAGGTGGCCACGGGCGGCGGCGGCGCCTCGGCCAGCAGCCAGTAGGGATCGTCCTCGATCACGCGTACCGCATGGCGCCGCACGATGGCGGCCAGCTCCCGGCGCCGCTGCTGCGGCATGGTGACGGCGGTCGGATTGTGCAGGGTGGGATTGAGGTAGACCAGCGCAGGCCGGTGCTGGCGGCAGGCCTGCTCCAGCATGTCGGGCCGCATGCCCTGCGAGTCCGCGTCCACCGCCACCAGGCGCCGCCCGAATTGCTCCGCCGCGGCGCGCAAGCCGGGATAGCTCATGGCCTGCGCCAGGATCACATCGCCTGGCTGCGTCAGCGCCAGGACCAGGGCGGCGATGGCCGCCTGCGCGCCCGGACAGACCACGATCTGCTGCGTATCCAGCGGACCGAACATGGGCGCCAGCCATCGCGCCCCGGCCTTGCTGTCGGATGCGCTGCCGCCGGCCAGGTGGTAAGTCATCAGCGCCGCATTATCGGCCCGCATCAGCACCTGGGACAGGCCTTGCCGCAGCATGTCGTCGAAGTCCACGCCGTCCGGCGCGGGCGGGGTATTCATGCCCAGGTCCAGGATGGCGCTCAATTCGACCCTGGGCGGCGCCACATAGGTGCCGCGTGCGCCGCGCCCCTCCAGCAGCTGGCGGCGCCTGGCTTCGTCGTAGGCGCGCGTGACGGTGGTCAGATCGACGTCCAGCTGCGCCGCCAGCAGGCGCTGCGGCGGCAGACGGTCGCCCGCCTTCAGCGCTCCCTGCGCCACTGCCGCCTGCAAGGCATCGGCGATTTGCAGGAAGCGCGGCCCGCCATGCGCGGCCAGCCTGGGCAGCCAGGCGGGCGGGCCGTCATCTTGTATGGCTGTTAACTGGGACATTTTGTCTCAATGTATGGAAATTGCTTTTAGGTAGTATGCCTCATGATCAATAGCGAGGCTGGAAATACCATGGATTGGGTGCCTATCGTTTTCGCAACATTCAAGCTGCTGGTGCTCGGCATCGGCATGTTCTACGCCATCAAGTGGCATTACGACCAGGGCAAGAAGCGCAAGCAGATGGCGGCGGGGGCGCTGCTGCGCGCCAGCGGCAAGGTGGCCGCGCTGTTCCTGCTGTCGCTGCTGGGCGTGAGCCTGATTGCCCTGGCCCTGGTCAGGGCGACCGGCCTGGACCTGAACTAGCGGGGCAGGCCGGCCGGCGCTGCTGCCTATGCATGGCCGGCCGGGCCTGGGCCAGGCCGATGGCCGGTCTTTCGCCGGGCCTTGCCGGCCAAGGTTCAGGCCCGGGCCGGGATGCGCGCCTGGTGGCGCGCCTCACCCCGCCGCCCTGCGCGCGCCGTCCAGCGGCACGGCGGCAGGCTTGCCGAACTTGCGCGCGCTCCGGGCCCGCGACTGCTGCACTGCTTCGCGCAGCGCACTGAGCATCACCTCGGCCGCCGGCGACAGCTGGTGCTGGCGGCGCGTGACGAAGCCATACACGTCCATCCTCAGGTTCAGGTCCACCGGCAGCACGGCCAGCAGACCGCTGTCGAGCTGGGGCTGCACCAGCGCGTCCGGCACCGGCGCCACCATGTCGCTGCTGGTCAAGAGCGAGGTGACCACCGGCAGCGCCGCCGTCGACACCATCTCCTCCGGCTGCTCGTAGCCCTGCGACAGGAACATCGAGATCACGCGGTCGCGCAGGAAGCTGCCCACTGGTGGCACGATCCAGGTTTGCCTGGCCAGTTCCGCCATGCCCAGCTCCGGCACGGCCAGCAACGGATGGCCGGCCCGCACCAGCAGGCTGTGCGGCTCGTCGGTGATGGGTTCGAAACAAAGCTGGCTGGCCACGGATGCATCCTGGATGCGGCCGATGACGATATCGAGTTCGCCGCTCAGCAGGCGCTCCACCAGCTTCTTGCTGTTGTCCACCTCGATCGATACATTGACGTGGCCGCCCCGCTGCTTCAGCAGCGCCACCGCCGCCGGCACCAGCGTGGTGGACGGGGTCAGGATGGCGCCCACGGCGGCACGGCCGCGCAGGCCGCTGGCCAGCTCCATCACCTCCTGGTGGGCCGCATCCATCTCGGCCAGGGCGGCGCTGGCGCGGCGTATCAGCACCTTGCCGTACCAGGTGGGCACCACCCCGCGCGGCAGGCGTTCGAACAGCTGCACCCCCAGCACATGTTCCAGTTCGCTGAGCAGCTTGGACGCGGCCGGCTGGGTCAGCTTGGCCGCTTGCGCGGCCTGCATCACCGAGCCGTAGCGGCCCAGTTCAACCAGGAGCACGAGGTGGCGGGTTTTCAGGTAGCTGCGGACGAAGCGGTCGGAACTGGGGTCAAGCATGGGGTGGATCTCTATGCGCAAAAGCAATCCAAAATTGTAAGCCCAGCGCCCGCTTTCCATGAAGCTTTGTTGATCTGGCACCACAAGAAGCAGCATTAAATAGGTGTTGACAGGCCGACGCCGGCCTCCCCGGCAGCCATAGCCCCGCAGGAAACCATTCCAATCACTGCTACACAGTTATACCAAGCTGCTAAACACTGAAACTTGCTTTATACAGTGCAGCAACATTCGGCCGGTAACATGCAGGGCATCATCACCACTGTCCTCAGTTGAAAGATACCGAATGCAAAGAATCCGCCTGAATCTGATGGCCGGCAGCGCCCTGCTGTGCTGCGCCGTCACCGCCCATGGCCAGGACAGCGCACCGGCCGGCACCGCGCAGGACACCAAGGCCGCAGCCGCAAAGAAGCAGTCCGCGCCCGGCAACCGCCAGGCAGAACCCGCCGCCACCGTGCCCTCCGTGACCGTGGCCGGCGAGCGCCCCACCAACCGCATCGACCGCCAGGTGTACGAGGTCAAGTCCGACATCAGCAGCAGCAACGGCAGCGCCGCCGATGCGCTCAACAACGTCCCCTCCGTTAACGTGGACCCGGACGGCAGCGTCACCCTGCGCGGCAGCAGCAATGTGCAGATCATGGTGGACGGCAAGCCATCGGCCATGCTGCAGGGCGATAACCGCGGCCCGGCCTTGCAGGCCATGCCGGCCGAGGATATCGAATCGGTGGAAGTGATCAACAACCCCGGCGCCGAATTCGGCAACGAGGCCGGCGGCGGCCCCATCCTCAATCTGGTCATGAAGCGCAACCGCAAGCCGGGCGGCTATGGCACCGTCAATGCCAATGAGGGCACCAAGGGACGCTACAACGGCGCCGTCAACGGCAGCTACAACGAAGGCGCCTGGGGCTTCCAGGGTGGCATCAACGTGCGCCACGACGGCCGCAACCCATCCGGCACCACCGAGCGCGACCAGCTCGACGCCCGCAGCGGCCAGTTCGCCCACACCAGCCAGTATTCGAATTCCGCCGGCCTGAACGACATGGTGGGCGCGAACGGCACGGTCAGCTACAACCTGAGCCCGGCCGACACCCTGACGGCCAGCATCAACTACAACGGCCGCAGCAACGACCAGCACGGCACCGACCGCTACCTGCAATACCTGGCCGGCACCGACAGCGCCGTCACCAGCGACTACACGCGCAGCACGGTGCGCACCGGCGACAGCAAGAACTACGCATGGGGCGCGCGCTGGGACCACAAGGGCGCGCTGCCGGGCGAAACCCTGAAGATAGACTTGCGCGTGTCCGGCTCGCTGAACCAGAGCGACACCGATTACGCCAACGCCTACGCCGTGCTGCCGCCGGGCGCCGCCAACAGCAAGGCCTGGCAGGACAGCCACAGCGCCACCCACATCGCCGATTTCACGGGCGACTACGAGCGGCCGCTGGCGGGCGGCATCTTCAAGGCCGGCTACAAGGTCGCCACCAACGACAACACCGTCGATACCGAATACTACGACATCGACACGGCCACGCTGGTCCAGACCCGCAACGCCGGCCGCAGCAACAACTTCAAGCTGGACGAGACGGTATCGGCGCTGTACGCCACCTACCAGATGCGCCTGAACGAACGCTGGGGCGTGCTGGGCGGCCTGCGCAGTGAATATACGGACATGGACATCCAGCAGTTCAGCAGCCAGGCCGAGGCCAGCAACCACTACATCAACTTCATGCCCAGCGCCTTCGCCACCTATAAAGTGGACGACACTACCAACCTGCGCTTTGCCTACGCGCGCCGCATCCGCCGTCCGCAAGCCGGCGACCTGAATCCGGCCGTGCTGTACCGCGACGAGTTGAACGTGCAGTCAGGCAATCCGAACCTGAAACCGACCAAGACCGATTCCTTCGAAGTCGGCTACGAGACCAAGGTGGCGGGCCTGGAGACGGCGCTGCGCGGCTACTACCGCCGCGACACCGACGCCATCGTCGACCGCCGCTACTTCATCGCCGACAACGTGCTGCTGACCACCAAGGAGAACGGCGCCGGCAGCCACTCGGGCGGGCTGGAATTCACCGTCAGCGGCAAGCTCTCCAAGGACCTGACCCTGAACGCCAGCGGCAACCTGGCGCGCAATCAGCAGACCGTGCAGGACGTGAACGGCAACGACGTGATACGCACCGCCAACGCCCTGAGCGGCCGGGTGCGGCTGAACTACCAGATCGACGCCAGCGACCAGTTGCAGGCGGCGCTGCAAATGCGCGGCAAGATGCTGTCCGGGACCGGCTACCGCTCGCCCAACTCCACCTTCAACCTGAACTACCGCCACAACATCACGCCGGCCCTGAGCCTGGCCATGAACGTGACCGACCTGTTCAACACCAACAAGCAGGAAACCATCGTCGATTCCGACACGCTGCGCGAGACCAGCATCCGCCGCTACGACGGCCGCGTGATCTACGTCGGCCTGTCCTACCGCTTCGGCGGCGCATCCGGCGCGCAGGAAGGCGGCGAACGGCGCGGCATGCAATACCGCCGCGGGCAAGGCGGCCCCGGTGGCCAAGGTGGTCCGGGTGGCCAGGGCGGCGGCATGGGCGAGGAATAACACCCGGAACACTCGGTGTCAGATCTGCCATTGGTACATGAGACTGGTTTAAGAAGCAAGCACATGTACTAGTGGCAGATCTGACACCGGCTTGTGACACCGGCTTGCGGTGGCCCGGGCGGCCAGGGCGGTACGGGCGAGGAATAAGTCTCCGGTGCCCACACCCCGGTGCCTGTCCACACCCCGGTGTCAGGTCTGCCATTGGTACATGAGTCTGCTTCACAAGGCAAGCCCATGTACCAATGGCAGACCTGACACCGGGGTTGACACCGGGGTCGCCGGGTCGTGACACCGGGTACGGCCACCTGCCCTGGGAGTAAGCTCTGCAAAAAGGGACAGCAGCCTCGCCGCATTACGAAAGACGCGCTGCCTGGCGCGATTGCCTATCCTTGCAGTTCATTTGACTGCGACAGGAGACATGCATGACCACGTCCACTTTGGATAAGCAAACCGCCAACCTGGGAGTGGCTTGGGAAGACGCCTACGGCTACACCCAGGCCGTAAAAGTGAAGGACACCATCTACATCTCGGGCCAACTCAGCCACGACGATGAGGGCAAGCTGGTCGCCCCGGCCCCGCTGGACGCCAACGGCAAGCCGCTCGACTTCGACAACATGGGCGCGCAAATGCGCCAGACCTACCAGAACGCCATCAAGCTGCTGGCCAGCTTCGGTGCGACGCTGGACAACGTGGTCGAGGAAACCCTGTTCGTGCTGGACGTGGACGCCGCGTTCAAGGTGGCCGGCGGCATCCGCAAAGAACTGTATGGCAGCGCGCAACCCGCAGTGGCCAGCAACCTGATCGGGGTTTCCCGCCTGGCCTTCCCCGACCAGCTCATCGAAATCACCTTCCGCGCCATCGTCTAGCCCTCAAGGCCTTCCCGGCAAAGTGCGATGAACCAAAAAAAAGGCCGCATCCGTAAAGACGCGGCCAAGGAGTGACGAAACTTCGATCAGAACTTGTAGGTGGCTCCCAGCACGAAGGTGCGGCCCGAGTGCACGTACAGCAGGGTGTCGTTGCGCTGGGTGTCGCGGCCGTAGCGCAGCGGGGTATCGGTCAGGTTCTGGCCTTCCAGGCTGATACGCAGGCGCGGGTTGACGTTGTACGAGAAGCTGGCGTCGATGTTGGTCGAGCCGTCCACGATGGTGTAGTCGGCGCCGTTCACGTCGCCCAGCACCGCCAGCAGGTAGCTGGAACGGTGCGCCGCCGAGACGCGCGCGCTGAACTTCTGGTCCTCGTAGTACAGGGTCAGGTTATGCGTGCGCGGCGACAGGCCGGTGAAGTCCGCCACCTGGGTCAGCTGCTCGTTGGCTGCCGTGGTCGGATTGTCGACCCGGGTGATGTAGGTGATCTTGGACTTCACGCGGGTGGCGTTGGCCAGCAAGCCGAAGTTGCTCCAGGCGCCGGGCAGGAAGCTGAACGGCATCTGCAGGTTGAACTCCAGGCCATTCAGTGGGCCGCCCGGGGTGTTGACCTTGCGGCTCACCACCACCTCGGTGTTGGGCAGCGTCGGGCAGGCCGGGGTGCCGGTCAGCGAGCAGCCGTTGAACACCAGCAGGTCGTTCGGCAGTCCCAGCGAGGAATACGGTACGCGCTCGTTGACGGTCTGGATGAAGGTGCCGATATCCTTGTGGAAGTAGCCCAGCGAGACCATGGCGTTCTTGGCGTAGTACCACTCGGCCTGCAGGTCGTAGGTCTTGGCGCGGATCGGATCCAGGTTCGGATTGCCGATCGAGACCGACTGCGAGATCTGCGACACCGTGGCCGACGGCGCCAGGTCCACGTACTCGGGACGCGACAGGGTCTTGCCGGCCGAGAAGCGCATGAACACGTCCTTGGGCAGCTGGGCCGTCAGGTTCAGGGCCGGCAGCCAGTCGCGGTATTTCTTCACGCCGGTATTCGGCTGCAGCACGCCGTTCACGTTGATCATGGCCGAGGAGCTGGCGGTGGTGTCGGCGCCGCGCACGCCGACGTTGCCGCGCCAGCCCACGCCGAAGGCGTCGTAGTTGAAGTCCACCATGCCGTACAGCGCATCGATCTTCTCTTCCACCGTGCGGTTGGTCTGGCCCAGGATGTTGTAGGCCGAGCCGGGCACCGCCGCGCAGTGGCATTCGATGTTGTACACGCCCAGGAATTTGTCCAGGTCCACGGCCGCCCACGACGAGGGCACGCCGCTGCCGCCCAGGCCACTGCCGAAGCCCGTGATCTGGCGCGAAATGCTGGACATGGTGACGCCGGCCGGCAGGGTCAGGCCGTTGGCGCCCGAGCCGACTTCATAGTTGGTCCAGATGTTCTTGCGCTTGGACAGACCGGCGCGCGCGGTCAGGTGGTCGTTGACTTCCCAGCTGATGTTGGCGGCATGCGTTTCCAGCTTGTTGGTGGTGTCCAGGTAGCGGCCCACGAACTGGCCGTGCACGGTGCCGTCGGCTTCCTGCGGGCCGAAGGTGAAGCTGTTCGGATTGGTGATGTCGGTGCCGAAGGTCAGGGTCGGCACGTTGCGGTTGTTGCGGAAGTCGAAGGCGAAACCGTTCACGTTGGGCGCGTCGAACTGCACCGTGGCGCGCATCGGTTCATTCAGGTTGGCGTTCGAGTTACCAGCCATGAAGTCCACCTTGACCGTGTCGCTCAGCTTGTGGCTGCCGGACAGCACGTGCTGGCGGAAGGTGGTGGTGTACACGTCCAGCAAGCCTTCGCTGCGCACGTCGACCGCGTTGAACTTGCCGTAGTCCCAGCTGCCATTCTCGTTGAAGTGCGCGTCCAGGATGGAGGTCTGCGGCTTGCCGTTGGCCTGGCCCAGGGTGCGGCCGAACGAGATCGCCGAGATGTAGTTGTCGTAGCGCTTGTTCTCGAACTTCCCGTACATCAGGTCCAGGTTCAGTTCCGTCTCATTGCTGGGACGCCATTGGTAGGAGTTGGTCAGGCCGGTGCGTTCGTAGTCGGTCTGCGAACGGCGGTAACGCGGAATGCGCGGCGCGAACGAGCCGGAACCGGGCAGCGGCGAGGCCACGGTGCCGCCGTAGTTGTCCAGGCGGCTCATGACGGCGTTGTAGGCGGCCGGGTTGGAAGTACGGGGCACGCCGAAGCCGCAGTTGGCGGCGTCTATGCCCTTGCTGGGCGTGGTGGCCGGGTTCTGCACGGCGGCGCCCAGCGGCGAGCAGAAGCCGCCGTCGTTGCTGGCCGAGAGCAGCTCGACCGCTTCATAGCCTTCCTCGGTGGCGCGGCGTTTCGAGTACGCGGCCGACACCAGGGCGCCGAACTTGCCGTAGCTGGTGACCCAACGGTCCGACAGCAGTGCGGTGACGCGCGGCTGGGTCTTGTCGGTCAGGGTGTTGTGCGACTCCTGCACGCCGAAGCTGATGGTGCGGTCCTTGAAGTCGAACGGACGCGCGGTGCGCAGGTCCACGGTGGCGCCCAGCGAGCCCTCCTCCACCGCCGCCTCCGACGTCTTGCGCACTTCCAGGCTGTTGAACAGCTCGGAAGCGAACACGGAAAAGTCGAAGCCGCGGCTGCGGTTGGTGCTGCCGTTGATGTCGGACGCGCCGGTGGCGGCCACGCCCTCGATGCCGTTGATGCGCACCCGGGTGAAGCCGGCGTTCAGGCCGCGCACGGTGATCTGCTTGCCCTCGCCGCCGTCGCCGCGCGCCAGCGCCACGCCGGGGACGCGCTGCAGCGATTCGGCCAGGTTAGCGTCGGGGAACTTGGCGATGTCCTCGGCCTTGATGACGTCGACGATGCCGTCCGAATTTTTCTTGGTATTGAGCGCGCTGTTCAAGCTGGCGCGGAAACCGGTCACCACCACCACGCTATCGCTGCCGTCGGTCTTTTCGGCCTGCTGCGGTTGCGGTGCGGCCGGGGCGGCCTCCTGGGCTTGGGCGCTGCCCAGCAGGGCAAGCACGCCGAGGCTGATCAGGCTCAGCCGGCAAGCCGGGGTACGTATCATGTTCATGCGTTGATGTCTCCTATCCACATTGACGAGGTCCCGGACAGGGCGCCGCTATCTTGCGTGCTTCACCTGCCCCCTCATCTGGCTCGACGGATGGAGCTCAAAAAATCCTATGGCCAAATTCTTGAATAATCAACTTGCTGAGCGATTCAGGAGAGCGGCTGGCGCCGCCCGCTCAATAGGTGTAGCGCAGGCCGACGGCGTAGGTACGGCCGGAATGCACGTACAACAAAGTATCGTTGCGCTGCGAATCGCGGGCGTAGCGCAGCGGTTCGTCGGTGAGGTTCTGCGCCTCCAGGCTGACCCGCACATTGGGCGACAGCTGGTATGACACGCTCATGTCCACATGGGTGGACGCGTCGGCCATGGTGTAGTCGTATCCTGTCACGTTGCCCGCCACTTCCAGCAGGTAGCGCGAGCGGTAGGCTAGCGAGGCGCGCGCGCTCAGGCGCTTGTCCTCGTAGTACAGGGTCAGGTTATGGGTGCGCGGCGACAGCCCGACGAAGTCGGCCGACTGGGTCAGCTGCTCGTTGGCGGCCGTGGTCGGATTGTCGATGCGGGTGATGTAGGTGACGCGCGAGCGGACCCGGGTGGCGTTGGCCAGCAGGCCGAAATTGGACCAGGCGCCCGGCAGGAAACTGAACGGCGCCTGCAGCGTGAATTCGAGGCCATCCAGGGTGCCGCCCGGCGTATTGACCTTGCGGTTGACCACCACCGTGCTGTCCGGCTGGGTCGGACACACATTGCCTGTGGCGCCAAAGCTACAGCCGCCTGCCGTCAGCAGCGAGTCGGGCAAGCCCAGGGCGGACCAGGTAGTGCGCTCGGACAGGCTCTGGATGAAGGTGCTGGTCTGCTTGCGGAAGTAGCCCAGCGAGACCATGGCCTTGGGCGCGTAATACCACTCGGCCTGCAGGTCGTAGGTGCGGGCGCGGATGGGCGCCAGGGCCGGATTACCCACCACCACATACTGCTGCTGCGGATTCACGGTGGCCAGCGGCGACAGGTCCACGTATTCGGGCCGCGCCATGGTCTTGCCGGTGGCGAAACGCAGCACCACGTCGCGCGGCAGCTGCGCCGCCAGGTTGAGGGCGGGCAGCCAGTCGTCGTAGCGGCGCTGCACGGTGGTGGGCAGCAGCACGCCGCCGGCGTCGTTCAGGGCGGACGCCGTCAAGGTGGTCTCCACGCCGCGCACGCCCACATTGCCGCGCAGGGTCAGCTGCGGCAGCTCGTAGCGGAAGTCCAGCCGGCCGTAGGCGGCGGTGATGTCCTCGTCCACCTTGCGGTTGGCCTGGCCGTAATACTGGTACTGCGAGCCGGGCACGCCCTGGCAGTGGCAGCCCACGTTGAACACGGACAGGAATTTGGGCAAGTCCACCGTCACCCAGGACGAGGGCACGCCGGCGCCACCCAGGCCGCGCCCGAAGTCCGTCAGGCGGGTGGTGATATCGGCCACCGACACCCCGGCCGGCAGGGCGATGCCGGCGCCGCCGGAAGCGATCTCGAAATTGCTCCAGGCGTTGCGGCGGTCCGACAGCCCGCCCTTCAGGCTCCAGTGCTCGGTAAACTGCCAGCTGGCGCCCACCTGCGTGGTCTGCAGCCGGTTACTGGTACGCAGGTAGCGCCCCACATAGGCGCCGTGGTAAGTACCGTCCGCTTCCTGCGGGCCGAAACTGAAATTGGCCGGGTTGGCCACGTCGATGCCGAAATTCAGGGTGGGCACGTTGCGGTTACCGCGAAAGTCCCAGGAAAAGCCGTTCACATTGGGCGCGTCGAACTGCACCGTGGTGCGGGTCGGCTCCAGCAGGTCGGAGCTGGACACGCCGTACACGAAGTCCAGGGTCAGCGTGTCGCTGGCGCGGTGGCTGCCGGACAGCACGTGCTGGCGAAAGCGGGTCTTGTACACGTCCAGCAGGGCTTCGCTGCGCACGTCCACCGCGTTGAACAAGCCATAGTCCCAGCTGCCGTTCTGGTTGAAATGGGCGTCCACGATGGAGGTCTGCGGCTTGCCGTTGGCCGCGCCCAGGGTGCGGCCGAAGGACAGGGCCGCGATGTACTGGTCGCTGCGCTCGTTGGAAAACGCGCCCTGCATCAGGTCCAGGCTGAGCTCCGTGCCGGGGCGCGGCCGCCACTGCAGGGTGCCGGCCAGGCCGCTGCGCACATAGTCGGTCTGCGAGCGGCGGTAGCGCGGCAGGCGCGGGTGGAAGGCGCCGGAACCGGGCGCCGGGTTGGCCACCGTGCCGCCGTAGTCGTCGGTCTGGCCCATCACCAGATTGTAGGCGTCCGACGAGGCCAGGCGCGGCACGCCAAAGCCGCAGCTGGCGGGGGTCACGCCCTTGACGGCCTGGTTGCCGGGATTTTGCGGCGCCACGCCCAGCGGCGAGCAAAAGCCGCCGTCGGCGCTGGCCGCCAGCAGGTCGACCGCCTCGTAGCCTTCCTCGGTGGCGCGGCGCCGGGCGTAGGTGCCGGCCAGCAGCGCGCCGACCTCGCCATAACTTGTGCTCCAGCGCTGCGACAGCAGGCCGCTGGCGCGCGGCTCGGTCCTGCGCGCCACGGAATTGTTCAACTCCTGGCCGCCCAGGCTGAATTTGCCGCCCTTGAAATCGAATGGACGCGGCGAGCGCAGGTCCACGGTGGCGCCCAGCGAGCCTTCGTCCATGTCGGCCGTAGCCGTCTTGCGCACCTGCAGGTTGCTGAACAATTCGGCGGCAAACACGGAGAAATCCACGGCCCGGCTGCGGTTGGTGCTGCCGTTGATGTCGGAGGCGCCGCTGGCGGCATCGGCCTCGATGCCGTTGATGCGCACCCGCGTGTAGGTGGGGCTGAGGCCGCGCACCGTGATCTGGCGCCCTTCCCCGCCCTCGCCTCGTATCAGCGCCACGCCGGGAACGCGCTGCAGGGATTCGGCCAGGTTCGCGTCCGGGAACTTGGCCACGTCCTCGGCCACGATGGCGTCCACGATGCCATCGGCCTGGCGCTTGATGTCCTGGGCCGTGTCCATGCTGGCGCGGAATCCGGGCACGATCACCACCGGCGGCGTATCACTGAAGGCGGGAGTGGTGGCGTGTGCGGGAGCGAGAGGGAGCGCGGCGGCCTTGGGCGGCGGCGTTTCCCGCTCGATGAAGACGGAACCGCCAGGCATCAGCCGTCCGGCCAGCCCGCTGCCGGCCAGCAGCAGGGACAGCGCCTCGGCCACCGTGTAGCGGCCCTTGACGGCCTTGAGCGCGACCTGGTCCAGCTCATTGCCCGAGGCAAGCAGGTTGACGCCGGACTGGCGCGTGAATTCGGCAATGGCGCGCGCACCGGGGCCGGCGGCGATATCGAACTGCCTCTTTTCCTCCGCGTGGGCCGGCAAGGGTTGTCCGGCGACTCCCAGCGTGCAAACCAGCGCGGCGATGGCGCCGCAACGCTGGGTGGGCTTCATCCGCGACTCTCTCCTCACAACCTCGTCTATGGCAGCAACCTTGGTCGCCGCCTGTTATTGACGGTCAGTGTGCATGCGAAGGTGGGGAGCGTCAAGCCGGGCGTTGCGAACGCACACAATGCTCAGCATATTGCGCAAATAGCTGCTTATTTCCCTATCCGTATCTCCTGCGCGGTGATGGAGACCGGCACCTTGAGGAAAGCCCCCACGTCGCGGGCGAAGCGCTCGGGCGCATCGACCTGGTACTGGCCAACCAGGGTCTTATCCTCTATGCTGCGGTCGGCGATGGCGATGGGCTTGACGCTGTAGCGGTTGAAATCGGCCACGGCATCCTTCAGGCGATGGTGCGAAAAGATGATTTTCCCTTCGCGCCAGGCCAGGCGGCGCGCCACTTCCCCGGGGCTGCGCTCCACCGTGGCCTGGGCCGCGCCGGTGGCAATGAAGGCGCGCTCGCCGGCCACCAGGCGCACCGGCGGACCGCGCATGGCGTCGCTGGAGACGGTCACCACGCCCTCGGACACCAGCACCTCGGCGCCGTTGGCCTCGCGCCGCACGCCAAAGGCCGTGCCCACGGCGCGCGCGCGGATGCCGCCCGCGTCCACGATGAAGGGACGGGATTTATCCTTGGCGACCTCGAACCAGGCTTCGCCCTGGCGCAGGTTGATGTCGCGCTGGCCGGGACTGAGGCGCACTTCGATCGCCGAGCCGCTGTTGATGCTGGCCACCGAATGGTCGGCCAGCGGCACCTTGCGGAACTCGCCCTTGGCGGTGGCCAGCACCAGCGGCGGCTCCTGCGGCGGCGTCCAATGGCGCCCACCCAGCACGCCCACAGCCACTGCCGCCGCCAGCCCGCCCAGGGCGATGGCAAAGCGCTGCTGGATTCCGTGGCGCGCGGACCAGCGGCTGGCGCCCCAGCGGCTGTCCGCCTCGTGCGATGGCGCCAGCGCGTCGGCGCCGGGGCGCAGGTTTTCCTGCACCGTCACCCGCGTCATGGCGTTGTGGATGGCTTGCGCGCGCAGGAATGCGCCCTGGTGGTGGATATCGCTGCCATGCCAGTCGTCGAAAGCGGCCTGCTCGCCGGGAGTCAGGGGCCGCTCCGCCTGCAGCAGCGCCCACTTCAAGGCTTCCTTGTCTCTCGCTGTCATGACGTTTTCCCGGCTGTCCGTTTATGTTTGCGGCCGCCCGTCTGCCGGCCGTCGTGCAGCCCTACCCTGGCGACCATTTCCGAAATCCGTTCCATACCCTTCATCATTTCCTGTTCAACGATACCTTCCGTCAGCCCCAGGGCGTTGGCGGTTTCCATCTGCGACAAGCCGTCGATGCGGCGCGCCATCACCACCGCCTTGCAGCGCTTGGGCAGATTGGCAATCAAGCCCATGATCCAATTGAGCTCGGCGCGCGCCAGCACCACCCGTTCCGGCGTGGGCGCGCCATCCTCCACTTCCAGCTCGTCCAGGTTGGCCATGGCCTCCATGCTGACCACGGCGTCGCGCCGCATCCGGTCCATGACCAGGTTTTTCGCGGTGCGCACCAAGAACCCCTTCGGCTCACGGATATGGGCGAAGGAAGGCATCAACAGTATCTTGTAATAGACCTCCTGCACCACATCGTCCACCTCCGCCGGCCCCGAACACACGCGGCGCAGCATTTGCCGAAGCTCCGCCTCGAAAGGCAGCAGGTTCGACGTCACCCAATCTACAGCAGAGCAATCCATAGTCACTCTCTTTATTCAGTCTCCTAATGAGCAAGACGGGCGAGCCCGGAATTTCCTATGCTTTTATTCGTATCCTACACGAGAGGGTGGCTGCAAAAATAGCAACGCCCGGCGCGGGCCGGGCGTGCGCGGGATGGACGGCGCTTACTGGCAGGCCGCGCCGTTGGCTGCCGGGCCTTCCCTGGTCTGGGCGACCTTGGGAATGCCACCGTCGGCCTGGTACTGGAACTCCTCCACCGCCACCGAGCGCCGGAAGTCCGCGTTGGACAACGCATCGTTGTGGTAGAAGATGTAATCCCTGCCCTTGAAGTGGGCAAAGGACTGGTGGATGGTGTGGGTGTACTTGTTCTTGTCCATGATAACGCCGCGGTAAGTCCACGGCCCGGTGGCGCTGGGACCGGTGGCGTAGGCAATCACCTCCGGCAGGCCGCTGGCGTAGCTCAGGTAGTACACGCCATTGCGCTTGTGCAGATACGGCGCTTCCTCGAAGTTGAAGATGCCCACCGTGTGGATGGGGCCATCCATCTCTATCATGTTGGGCTTGAGCTTGACGTACTTGAGCACCTTGTTGCCGAAGTAGAGATAGGCCTGGCCGTCGTCGTCGATGAACACGCCCGGATCGATGTCGTCCCAGCTGTTGGGCGTCTCGCGCGTCATGTCGTTGGTGATCAGGGCCGAGCCGCGCGCGTCGGTGAACGGGCCGGTGGGGCTGTCCGAGACCGCCACGCCGATGGCCATGCCGGGGATGGTGGCGTGGCCCACCGGCGCGTACATATAGTATTTGCCATTGCGCTTGGCGATATCCATGGCGTAGGCGTCGCTCTTGGCCCAGGCGAAGGTCTTGAGCGTGGCCGGCACGCCGTGGTCGGTCCAGGTTTTCATGTCGCAGGTCGAATAGACGTGCCATTCCTTCATCTGGTAGCCGGTCTTGCCCTCCGGCGTTTCGTCACGGCCCGTGTACATGTACAGGCGGCCGCCTTCGACCAGCACGGCCGGATCGGCGGTAAAGATACCGGTGACGATGGGATTGGCGGCATGGGTGGCCTGCACGGCGCCGGCCAGCAGCAAGCCTGCGGCTAACAATTGTTTCAGCATGGGTTCCTCAGGTGGTGGGAGCGGCAGGCCACTTGGCCAGCACGCGGCGGTATTCGTCTTCGGTGATGTTCAGGATGGAGCCATGGCGCTTTTTGGTGGCGCCGTAGTGAATCCTGGCGGGATCGGCGTGCTGGAAGGTATCGGGCCTGGACATGTCCTGCGTCGCCAGCGCCAGGTAGCCGCCGCGGCTGCGGTACTGGTCCACCCACAGTCCCCATTCACCGGTCTGGGTGATGCGGAACAGGATGGGGCCTTCCACATCCTTGCCGGTCAGGCCGATGGAACTCAGGTCGCCCAGGCGCTCCCACTGGCCCAGCAGCGCGTTGCTGCCCTCGATGGTGATCTGGCCGTCGCCGGAGGCGCGGTAATAGCGGTATTTGCCCTTGCCGGGGTCGGCCTCCACGATCTGGGTGTCGATCAGGCCCTGTGCGCCGGGACGGTCGATGTACAGCTGCGCCGGGGTGAAGCTGGCGAAGTCGCGCGTGCGGGAGTAGTAGATGCGCGGCTTGTCCTGGCCGTTGGCGGGCGAGATGGTGGTCCAGTAGACCAGGTAGTCGCCACTGGCTTCGTCGTAAATGGCTTCCGGCGCCCAGGCGCAGCCCGCGTTGGGGATGGCGCCGGCGATATTCACCAGGCGCGGCGCCGACCAGTTCACCAGGTCCGCCGATTCGAAGATGACGATGGAAGTGCTGGCGCGGTGCATGGCCGCGTCCCAGCCCTTGCCGTTGGCCATGCGCAGGTCGGTGGCCAGGATGTAGAACTTGCCGTCCCTGGCGCGGATGATGGAGGGATCGCGCACGCCCTTGTCGCCCACGTTGCTGGTCATGACGGGCTGCGAGTTGTTCAGGTCCTGCCACCGGTAGCCGTCCCGGCTGGTGGAGAAATAGATTTGTTCGCCATCCGTGCGGCCGTCGGTGAAGTGCACCAGCAGATAGTCGGGCGTCGGCGCGGCGGCCAGCACCGAGGCGGCCCACACGCTGAGCGCGGCGCCGGACAGGAATTTGAGCAAGTGAGTCTCCGTTGTTATTGCGTTGTTATTGATACATCTTCGCGCAAGTATAGGCTGCCCGCCACCCGGCGGCCTAATGCATTTTTTTGATCGACCGATACCGCAAACGGAATCGCTCCCAGCTCAAATAATCACGCGACTGACTACTTCGCCGGGCAGCGTGCCAGCGGCGATGGAGTGGGCAATAATCGCCCCATGAAAATCCTGCCACTGATATTTGCGCTGGCCTGCGGCGCGGCCTGCGCGCAGACCGCGCCTCCGGCCATCCTCGACGGCTACACGGCCGATCCTTCCATCCGCGTGTTTGGCGACACCTATTACATCTACCCGACTTCCGACAAGCCCAACTGGCTGACCACGGACTTTTCCGTGTGGTCGTCCAAAAACCTGGTGGACTGGAAGAAGGAAGGCATGGTGCTGGACGTGGCGCACGACCTGTCCTGGGCCAACATCAAGGCCTGGGCGCCGGACGCCATCGAGCGCAACGGCAGCTACTACTTCTACTTCTGCGCCGACGGCAAGATAGGCGTGGCCACCGCGCCCAAGCCCACCGGCCCGTTCCGCGACGCGCTGGGCAAGCCGCTGCTCACGCGCACCGGCAAGATCAGCACCAACACCATCGATCCCTATCCCTTCATCGACGATGACGGCCAGGCCTATCTCTACTTCGGCAACGGCAACAACCACGCCAACGTGTTCAAGCTCAAGCCGGACATGGTCACGCTGGACGGCGAAGTGCAGGAAATCGCCATGAAGGAGTTCCGCGAAGGCATAGTGGTCTTCAAGCGCAAGGGCGTGTATTACTTCATGTGGTCGATCGACGATGCGCGCAGCCCGAACTACCGGGTCGGCTGGGGCACGTCCAACTCGCCACTGGGGCCCGTCAAGGCGTCGGAAAAGAATTTCATCGTGCTGCAGAAGCACGGCGAAGCGGTCGGCACGGCGCACCACAGCGTGGTCAACGTGCCGGGCACGGACCGCTGGTATGTGGCCTATCACCGGCATGCCATCCCGGATGGGAATGGCTACAAGCGGCAGACCAGCCTGGTGCGCATGGAGTTCGATGCGGATGGGACTATCCTGCCGATGGACCCGCTCACGCAGCCGTTCAAGCCGGGGGATGTGGGCGAGCCTATCGTGAATGGCAAGGGCAAGCCCTGAACTTGCCTCATTTGGCCCGGCCTGGTTTCATAGCCGCTGTATCGCCTGGTTGATGGCCTTCATCGCGCGCTCATTGCGCTCGCTGTAGCGATCCGTGAGATAGTCCCTGCGGCCGCGCAGCAGCAGCGTCATCTTGAACAGTTCCTCCATGACGTCCACCACGCGCTCATAGTAGCCTGATGGACGCATGCGGCCATTGTCGTCGAATTCCTTGTACGCCATCGGCACGGACGACTGGTTGGGGATGGTGAACATGCGCATCCAGCGGCCCAACAAGCGCAGCGTATTGACGACGTTGAAGGATTGCGAACCACCACATACCTGCATCACGGCCAGCGTGCGGCCCTGGCTGGGACGAATGGCGCCCATTTCCAGCGGTATCCAGTCGATCTGGTTCTTCATGACGGCGGTGATCGCGCCGTGGCGCTCCGGGCTGCACCAGACCTGGCCTTCGGACCATAGGCACAGCTCCCTCAGCTCCACGACCTTGGGATGGTCCTCCGGGACGCTGCCGACCATGGGCAGCTCGGTGGGATCGAATATCCTGACCTCCGCGCCAAAGTGCTCCAGGATACGCGCGGCTTCCTCGGTCAGATAGCGGCTGAAGGACCGCTCGCGGAGCGAGCCATACAGCATCAGGATGCGCGGCGGGTGGTCCATCTCGCCGGCGGCCAGCTTGTCCATCGTCGGCATATCGAGCTGCTGCGGGTTGATGTTGGGCAGGTCGGGAATCTTGTTCATTGAAGTCATCTCCATGCCGGGTCAGGCGCCCGGCGTCGGCAAGCAGGCAGCCCGGGTGCTCAGACTGCGGTAGCGCCGATGGCGCGGATTTCGTGCTGGATGGCGTTCTTGTCCAGCATGTGCAGCGGCAGGCCGACAAAGATGCTGATACGGGCCATGATTTGGCGGAAGATGCGGTGGAATGCCTCGCGCTTCTGTTCCTCGGTGCCGGTGACGGCGGCCGGGTCTTCAAACCCCCAGTGCGCCGACATGGGATGGCCGGGCCAATAGGGACAGGTCTCGCCGGCGGCGTTGTCGCACACGGTGACGATGAAGTCCATCTGCGGCGCATCGGGCGCGCCGAATTCGTCCCAGCTTTTGCTGCGCAGGCCGTCGACGGGATAGCCGGTGGTTGCCACCTGCTCGATGGCAAACGGGTTCACGGCGCCGTTGGGCTGGCTGCCGGCCGAGTAGCCCCTAAAGCGGCCCTTGCCCATGGTGGTGACGAGCGCCTCGGCCATGATGCTGCGCGCCGAGTTGCCCGTGCACAGGAACAGCACGTTGTACACCTTGTCTTGCATGACGTTCTCCGTATCAGTTGACGGTAAGGTTGGGGGCGCAGCTTGCCGGACCACATGGAACACCGCCACAGCAGTTTTCCGTGAGGTAGCCGATCAAGCCATTCATTACAGTGACATGGGCCGAGTAAATGACGAAACGGCCTTCATTGCGGGAAGTGATGAGCTTGGCGTGGACCAGCTCCTTCAAGTGAAACGACAGCGATGAGGGTGCGATATCGAGCTGTTCGGCTATTTTGCTGGCAGCCATGCCTTCAGGTCCGACTTGGATGAGGAGCCGGAACACTGCCAGGCGGCTTTCCTGCGCGATCGCGGCCAGTGCAGCCAGGACGTCTTTGGTATCCATGCAAGCATTCTATTATTCGATAATTATTGAAATATCGTACAGCAACCACTGCGATAATTCAACCGTCATCGAAGGCCGCACACCGTAACCTGGTCACGTGCCGGGCACGGAGCGCTGGTGTGCGGCCTGTCACTGCCATGCCTACCCGGCTCCGCCCTGTTCCACCACGGCGAGCAGGCGTTGCAGTTCGGTGCGTTCGTCGCCCTCCTTGGCAGATTCCACCAGCTTGCGCAGGATGGCGGCATGCGCCGCCTGCAAGGCCTGCGCTGCCGGCACAGCGACATCCGGTTTGACACCGACCTGCTCCCAGTTGGTTTTGGTGACGACATTGATCGTGCGCGCCGTCGGGATCGAGACCGCGATGTCGTGTCCCAAGCTGTACCAGCTGGTCGGATTGGATGCGCCGATGGTGGTTTCACCGACCAGGGTGCCACGCTTCAGCACCTGGAAGTCATAGGCACAGTCCTCGGCGGCGGAACCCGTCCTGGCCGAGATCAGTACATATACAGGCTTGTCGTAACGCTGCGCGACCGCCGGAACGGTCCAGATCTGCCGCGTCGTATCGGTCGGGCGATCATAGATATCGATCAGGTGGCGCACATCTCCGGCCGGGAGGAAATGGCTGATCAGGTAAGCCACGCTGGCGGGGTCACCGCCGCCGTTGCGGCGCAGGTCGATCACCAGCGCATCGGTGCCCGCCAGGAGCGACATGGCCGCCGTGTACGCCGCACTGACGAATTCCACGCCGGCGAAGCGGCGCAACTCGATGTAGCCGACGTTGCCGGGAAGACGTTCGATCTTCCCGATGTCAAAGCCGCGCCGGGCAACCGCAAGTCGCCATTCGTCCGTCTGGGCGCGGCTCGGCGCCTCCTCGGCGCCGCTGGGTTCCTTGAAGCCCTCATAACGGCCGGCGCTGAAATGCATGTCGCCGCTAATTTCGCGCAAGTCGTGCTTCAGCGCGGCGCTAAACGCCGTCGCGTTGGCTGCAGACGCATAGCCTCCCTCCGCATTTTTCCTGATGATCGCAGTGCCGATCCGCCCGGCCTTCGTGGGTTCGATGTAGTTCGCGTTGATCTTCGCCGCCAATGTCTGCACAATCGCGTCGCGGTCGGACGCGTTCAGGGCGGCATCCTCCCCCGCGAAGGCGGGTAAGGAGCACAGCGCGCCCAGCACAACAGATGCGACCCATGTCTTGCTATTTAACATACAATTCTCCAGGTTGGCCTACGAAACGGATTTTGTGTTGAAGTATTGCAGCGCTTCTGTCAGTGCCGGCATGTAGGAGCGGCTGGCGCGCAGCACAGTGCCGTCGCGCAGGCGCAGCATGGCGTCCCGGTTGGTCAGTGAACGCAGTTCGGCGATCATGTCCAGCCGTACAATGGACGAGCGGTGCACGCGGAGGAACTGGCGCGGATCGAGCTCCATGGCCAGGTTGTGCAGGCGTTCCCGCACCAGCCAGGTCTTGCCATTCGCATGCAGGGAGGCATAGTCGCCGTCGGCCTCGATGCGCTCGACATCGGCCACCGGCACCAAGACCGTATGCGATCCCACACGCACGCTGAAGTTACGCATTGGCGTAAGCGCAGGTGTCGCGGCACGAGTCTGGCCCCGGTAGGGGAACGCATGCTGCGCCCGGCCCAGGGCTTCATCGAAGCGCTCGTCATCGACCGGCTTGAGCAGATAATCGAGGGCGGCCAGTTCAAACGCCTGCAGCGCATGGCCTTCGTATGCGGTTAGCAGTATCGTCATCGGCCGCTGCGCCGGTGGCAGTGCGGCCAGCACGTCGAGGCCCCGTTTGCCCGGCATCTCGACGTCGACAAATACCAGGTCGGGCTTGAGCGATAGTATCCCCTGGTAAGCGCTGTCGCCGTCACCGAATTCGCCCACCAGTTCAAAGCCGCCGCGCTGCGCCAACCTGGCGCTGACCGCCAGCCGGGCCAGCGGCTCGTCGTCGATGATCACCACCCTGATGTTCATGCCGCCGCCTCGATGCGGCGCAGCGGCATCGCGATCTGCACGTGGAAGCGGCCATCGGGACGCCAGCCCGCATCAACCTCCTGTTCCGCGCCGTACAGGTGGCGCAGGCGCTCCCGGACGTTGGTCAAGCCTATGCCGCTACCGTGTTGCGCCGACGGCCGGGCGTCATTCTGCACGCCGATGAGCAGGCGCGTGCCGGCGCGCTCGACCAGAATATCAAGCTGCCCGGGCGCGGCCAGTGGCGCGATGCCGTGGCGGATCGCATTCTCGACCAGCGGCTGCAACACCAGGTAAGGCACGACGCTGCCCAGCAGGTCGGGACCGGTTTTCATGGTGACGCGCAGGCGCTCCCCAAGACGCGCCTTTTCGATGGCCAGATAGGCGTCAAGCAGGGCCAGTTCATCGGCCAGCGCATGTTCGTGGCGGCCATCGTGCGCCAGGGTGGCGCGCAGGAAATCGGCCACGCATGCCAGCATGCGGTTGGCCTCCCGGTTGGACTGGGCCGACACCAGCGCTGAGATCGCATTAAGTGAGTTGAACAGGAAGTGTGGGTGGACCTGCAGGCGCAGCGCGCGAAGTTCGGCGTCGCGCGACGCGCTTTGCGCCTGGGCCAGGTGCAAACGAAGCTGTTGCAGCGACAGGTAATAGGCCGCCAGCGCATGGACCGCGCAGAACGCGACCAGCGCCAGCCAGCAGCTATCCAGGCCACGTGCCAGATAGCGCCATTGGTAGCCGGTCTCCCGTCCTATCGCGATCCCAAAGCTCTGCCCCAGAAAGGCGTTGGTAATTGCCATGGCATAGGTGGTGGCCAGCAATATCGGCCCCATGCGCAGCCAGGACCAATCGCGACGCCACATGGCCCGCTGGAGCAGCGTCAGCGGAATAAGCCACAACAGGCAGGCCACCAGGAATAGCGTGCGAAAGGCTACGATATAGGGATCACTGGCGGCAGGCAGGCCGAGTATCACCATGCAGGCCGACACCGGTAGTGCGGCCAGCGCGGGAACGAGCAAGGGGGTGTCGACTTTCACAGGAGGTTTCCAAAAATACAATCCCGCGATTGTAGCGTTTCAATCACCTGGCGAATAGACGTCAATATGTACATGTACGGTACAGAAGTCGTGAAGCATAGACCTTAGGTGACAGCTCGGCAGCGGTCGAGTCAATTGCGGCGACCCGTGCCTATCTTGCGGCGAGCCGGGTTCAGGAACCTCTGCAGGCGGTGGCTGCCGTTCAGACTCCTCATTCAACTGACTATTCAACCAAGCTCGACGCTGAGGCCGCTTGTTCAGCGTTACATCATCATCGCGGCCAACTCTTGCACCCAGTCGGCAAACACCCGCACCCGCTTGGGGATATTGCGCCGGTGCGGGAACAGCAGGTTGACCGGCATGGGCGCGGCGCGAAACTCGGGCAGCACCTCGACCATGGCGCCGCTGCGTATGCCCTGCCCGGCCCGCAGCGACGGCAGCTGGGCGATGCCCAGTCCCGCCTCGCAAGCCGCCGTGTAGGCCACGCTATTGTTCACGGTGACGATATGCTTCATGGGCACCGATGCGCTGCGGCCGCTGCGCGCCTCCACGTAGTCGAAACCGGCCGGCGCATCCGACACGTTGGGCTGGTAGTTCACCAGCAGGTGCCTGTCCAGATCAGCGAGAGACAAAGGCACACCGTAACGCTCCGCATACTCGCGGCCCACCACGTTGAGCAGCACCATCGCGCCCAGCGGACGGTGCGCCAGCGATTCATCCACCACCGCGCCGCCGCGTATCACGCAATCGTAGCCCTCCCCTATCACGTCCACCCTGCGGTCGGTGCTGCACACGTCCACCTGTATCGCGGGATGGCGCGCATAAAAGGTATGCAGCTTGGGCAACACGACCTCGGTCGCCATCCCCAGCGGCATGTCGACCCGCAGGCGGCCGCTGATTTGGGCGTCGCGCTGCTGGAACAGGGCGGCGATGTCGTCCAGGTCGTCCAGCAGGCGCGCGCTGCGCGCCAGCAGTTCCTCCCCCTCGTGGGTGAGCTGGACGCGGCGCGTGGTGCGCTGCAGGAGGCGCGCGCCGAGTCGGCTCTCCAGCCGCAGCACGGCGCTCGATACGGTGGCGCGCGGCAGCTGCAGCTGCTGGGCGGCCTTGGTGAAGCTGGCGTGGCGCGCCACCAGCACGAAGGCGCGCAAGTCGTCTGGACTCGGTGTGGGCTGGTTCATTGGTTGAAAATTCCGACAGATGATGACGAAATCCACGCATTTATCGCGGCTGTTTCAACCAGTATAGTGAAGTCCTCCCCCACCGACAATGGAGTCCACGACATGAACAGCACCGCACAACACACCAGCCGTATCGCCCTCATCACCGGCGGCAGCCGGGGCCTGGGCCGCGCCAGCGCCCTGCATCTGGCCCAAGCCGGATGGGACGTGGCCATCACCTACATCAGCCGCCCGGATGCCGCAGAGGACACGGTGGCGCAAATCCGCGCGCTGGGCCGCCGCGCCGCCGCCCTCAAGCTCGATAGCGGCGACGTGGCCGCCTTCCCGGCGTTCACCACGCGCTTCCAGGAAGTGCTCCGCGCGGAATTTGGCCGCGACAGTTTCGACGCCCTGCTCAACAACGCCGGCGGCAGCGCCAATACGCCCTTCCTGCACACCACCGAACAGGAATTCGACACCCTGATGAACGTTCACGTCAAAGGTGTATTCTTCCTGACCCAGGCGCTGGTGCCGCTGCTGGCCGATGGCGGCAGCATCCTGAATGTCTCCAGCGGCCTGGCGCGCTTCGCCCTGCCGGGCAAATCGGCCTACGCCATGATGAAGGGCGCGGTCGAGGTGCTCACGCGCTACCTGGCCAAGGAACTGGGCGAGCGCGGCATCCGCGTCAACACCCTGGCGCCGGGGGCGATTGCCACCGATTTCAGCGGCGGCGTGGTGCGCGACAATCCGCAGGTGGCGGCCATGGTGGCTTCCAACACGGCGCTGGGCCGGGTCGGGCAGCCGGACGATATCGGCGCGGCGGTGGCGCTGCTGCTCGATGCCGGCAGCGGCTGGATCAACGGCCAGCGCATCGAAGCCTCGGGTGGCATGTTCGTGTAAATACGCTATGCTGGCGCCTCCCATGACAATAAAGGAGACGCCGCTGATGAACCGCATCTGCCGTAGTGTGCTGCTGCCGCTGGCGCTGTGCGCCGGCCTCGCCCATGCCCAACAGGCGCCGCAAGAAGTGCCGCTGTGGCCCGACGGCGCGCCCGGTTTCCGCCACGAGCATGCCGAAACGTCGGAGGACAAGCACGAGACCGGACGCCTGGACCGCTATCTCGGCTACGTCAGCAATCCCACGCTGACCTGGTATCCGGCGCCGGGGCTGGATGCCGCCGCGCCGGTGGTGCTGGTGCTGCCGGGCGGCGGCTTCCGCTATGTCGCCATCGACAAGGAAGGCCACGAGGTGGCGCGCTGGCTCAATTCCGTCGGCATCTCGGCGGCGGTGCTGAAGTACCGCGTGGTGGCGCCGGACGCGGAGCGCAGCTGGGATGTGATGTCGCCGCTGCTGGCCCTGAACGACGCCGGGCGCGCCATGCGCGTGCTGCGCTCGCATGCGGCGGACTGGAAGATCGATCCGGCGCGCATCGGCGTGCTGGGCTTCTCCGCAGGCGGCACCATGGCGATACGGCTGACCATCGATGCCAGCGATGGCAAGGCCGGCGCCCGGGACCCGGTCGAACGCCTGGGCAGCAAGCCCGATTTCATCGGCCTCATCTACGCCAGCCCGCCGGACAACAAGATGCCCAAGGTGGACCAGCGCACGCCCTGGTTCATCGCGCACGCGGCCAACGACAGCAAGCTGCCGGTGAAGATCGCCACCAAGGTGTTCAACCACATCATCGACCAGGGCGGCTCCGCCGAGCTGCACGTGTACCGCCAGGGCGAACACGGCTTCGGCGTGGCGCCGCCGTCCGGCACGGTGCGCAGCTGGACGGGGCAGTTCATGGCGTGGCTGAAGGATATCGGGATGGCGAAATAAACACAGCGTTCATGCTGGGACCTTGACGCAACTCGCCTGGCCGGCGGCCTATTCGTGGCACGCTGGCCTTTTGTTTTGAGGCCTCCCATCATGGATACATATGTTGAGCGCGTTAGAAAAATGCACTGGCGCGAGTTACGCGGGCTTCGGTAAAACATCCAAAGCGGTGCGACCCCAACCTGGCCTGCGGGGAAAGCATTCGAGCACCTGGTAGTGCGTGGGCTCGAACTTTCCGGACTGGAGGTCGAATATGGTTTCAACGTTCCTCCGGCAGGCAAACCCATCGAACAAATCGATGGCGCCGTCTATCTCAACGAACTGGTTTTCCTCATCGAATGCAAAGACATGGCCCGCAACGACATGGCTGTGATTGCCAAGATTCGCCACCAATTGGAGCGGCGTCCGCCAACTGTCTTTGGATGTATATTTGTCGCCGGAGTGTTTACCAAGCCGGCACTCGACGTGACCGACATTACTGCGCCACAGCGAACTCTGCTGTGGCAAGAGGAGGACGTGTTTGCAGGGTTGGAACAGCAAGATTTGCGCGCTATTTTGCTCAGGAAATATCGCAATCTATGCCGTTTTGGAATGACGGATTATGCTCACCTTTACCAGGGAATGGAGGGGAATGATGAATAGAGTAGCCAAGCATTCAAGGGAAGAGGTCGCACCAGTGATTCTGGTAACGGAAGAATTGCCTGAAACCCGACTCCTGCGCTGCTTACTTGATGGCACCCCTCTGCAAAAGGCCCGCTACTTTGCGGGACAACAAAGACTGGCTGTGACCACCCTGGCACGCAACATCCTGCTTCAGGAAGGCATTCCAGTCATGGTGGTGCTGGATGCGAACGATGATGATCCTGTCGAACTGGAGCAGTTGCAGCTGCGCTTGCTGTCCACGCCTGCTTTCGGTGTGCCGTACAGCACCTTTGTATTCATCCCCTCACTCCGCGCCGTGGCGCAGGAGGTGGCGGCTGCTACGCCGCAGCATCATGAGGCGCTATCGAGCTTGCTGAACAATCCGGGTGTTCGCACACTGCCGCACGAGCTGGTGGTGTCACTACGCCAGCATCCGCAAATACGGGCTTTCATGAACAAGATTTTGCGGGCCTACAGCCCCGTTGAGCCGCGCTGGGACTTCGAGACTGCATCGTGAAAGGCCCCCGCATGCGGCGGTCCGTGCCGCCGCCATGCGGGGAAAACTATGTTCAGCGGACGTTTCAAAAGGAGCGTGGCGAGGAGCTGCAACGACGCCACGGTCTTTTTGACAGGGCCTCTCAGTGGCCGCCGGCGGCGGCGGGGTCGACTACCCTGGTCGGCTTGGGCGCCAGCCAGATCAGCGTGGCGGCCAGCAGGAACACGATGCCGATCAGGCCGAAGATTTCGCTGGTGGCCAGCATCACGCTCTGTCCTTGCACCAGTTGGTCGATATTCAGCAGCAGCGCCTCGCCGCTGGCGCCGCTACTCTCCAGCACCGTGCGCACCGCGCCGTCGGCGTCGGCCAGGCCCACCAGCTCGGCGTGCATGATGGTGGTCAGGTCTTCCCAATAGGTGGTCACCAGCGAGGTGGCGAAGGCGCCGGACAGGGTGCGCAGGAAGTTCATCAGGCCCGCGGCGCCGGCCATCTCATGCTCCTCCACGCTGGCCATGGCCAGCCCGGTGGTCGGCACGAAGAAGAACGGCAGACCAAGGCCCATCACCATCAGCGGCACCGCGATGGTCCAGAAGTCCATGTCGGTGGTGGCGTGCATGCGCCACAGGGTCACCAATCCGATCAGCGTCACGCCGCCAAACACGAGGCGGCGCGGATCGACCTTGGCCGAGAGTCCGGCCGCCACCGGGGCCACGAACACGGCAAACACACCGGTCCAGGACGTCACCAGCCCCGCCTCGGTGGCGGTATAGCCCATGTAGTTCTGCAGCCACAAGGGCGTGAGCACGTTGATGCCGAAGAAGGCCGCGAAGGTCACCGAGATGGTCAGCACGCTGACCGAAAAGCCGCGGTGGCGGAACACGCGCAGGTCCACGATGGGATGCTGCTCGTGCAGCTCCCAGATCAGGAAGGCCGCGAAGCCGATCGCCGCCACCACTGCCAGCGCCACGATCTCGTGCGAGGAGAACCAGTCCAGGTTCTTGCCCTCGTCCAGCAGCAGCTGCAGGGCGCCGACCCAGATCACCAGCAGCAGCAGGCCGACCCGGTCGATGGGATTGCGCACCAGCGGCTCCTCGTAGCGCTTGAGCAGGTTCCAGCCGATGAAGGCGCACACGATGGCGATCGGCACGTTGATGTTGAAGATCCACGGCCAGCTGTACTCGTCGCACAAATAGCCGCCCATGATGGGACCGAGCACCGGCGCCACCAGCGTGGTCATGGACCATAGCGCAATGGCGGCCGGCGCCTTCTCCTTGGGGAAGATGCGCAGCAGCAGGGTCTGCGACAGCGGCATCAGCGGACCGCCGGCCAGGCCCTGGCAAATGCGCGCGAACACCAGCATGCCCAGCGAATTGGACAGCCCGCACAGCGCCGAGAACACGCCGAACATGGCCATGGCGGTGGCGAACACGCGCACCGGCCCGAAGCGCGCCGCCAGCCATCCGGTCAGCGGCACGGTGATGGCTTCCGCCACCGCGTAGGAAGTGATGACCCAGGTGCCCTGGCTGGTGCTGGCGCCCAGTCCACCGGCGATATTGCTGACAGAGACGTTCGCAATCGTCATGTCCAGCACCGCGATGAAGTTGGCCGAAGCCAGTATCAGGGCGGCGAACCACAGCATGCCGCCGGTCAGCGGCTGGGGGCTGTGGACGTGATGGCCCGCGCTCATGTCAGGCACCGGTGCGGGTGTCGATCTTGGCCGTCATCGACAGGCCGACCTTGAGCGGATGCGCCTCCAGCTCCCTGGGGTCGAGGCGGATGCGCACCGGCAGGCGCTGCACCACCTTGATCCAGTTGCCGGTGGCGTTTTGCGCCGGGATGGCGGCAAAGGCCGCGCCGGAGCCGCCCGAGAAGCCTTCCACCACGCCGTGGTAGGTCACCCCGCTGCCATACAAATCGGCCTTGATGGTGGCCTGCTGGCCCACGCGCACCTGCTCCAGCTGCACTTCCTTGAAGTTGGCGGTGACGTACATGTCCTGCACCGGCACCACCGACAGCAGCGGCGTGCCGGCCTGCACGCGCTGGCCGACCTGCACCTGGCGCTTGGCCACCACGCCGTCCATGGGCGCGCGGATCACGGTGCGGTCCAGGTCGACCTGGGCCGCGTCGCGCTTGGCGCGGGCCAGCGCCACTTCGGGATTGGTGGCTTCGTCGGCGTCGCGTATCAGCACGGCGTTGGCGTCGCGCGCGCCTTCGGCGGCCACGCGGGTGGCGCGCGCCTGGGCGGCGGCGGCTTTGGCGGCCGCCAGGTTGGCATCGGCGGCGGCCAGGGAATTCTTGGCGCGCGTCATCTCGTCGCCGGACACCGAGCCGGACGCCACCAGGGCATTGCGGCGGTCGTAATCGACCTTGGCGCGTTCGCGGTCCGAGACGGCAGCCGCCAGCTGGGCGGCGGCGCGCTGTTCGTCGGCGTTGCGCGCCGCGATCTGGGCCGCCAGGCCGTTGTCGTTGGCGACATAGGCGCGCACGCGGCGCTGGGCGCGGCCCAGTTCCGCCTCGGCCTGGGCCAGGGCCAACCTGGCGTCGGTGGGGTCGATCACGGCCAGCACGTCGCCTTTTTTCACGGCCTGGGTATCCTTGACCTTGACGTCGAGGATGGTGCCGCCCACCGCAGGCGTAACCTGCGCCACCTCCACCGCCGCGTAGGCGTTGTCGGTGGAGACATAATGGCTAGCGACCAGGAACCAGTAGGCGGCCGAGGCCGCGCCGATCACGGCGACGGCGCCGCCCAGGCCGGCCAGGCGTTTGTTGCGGCGCTGCTTGAGCACCAGGTCGGCGGCGGCTTCCTGCGCGGGAGAGGTGTGTTCAGTCATGATGGGTCCTGGTCATTATTGTTGGGCGGCCTGGTAGCCGCCGCCGAGCGCGCGGTTCAGGGCGATATCGAGGGTGATGGCGCGCGATTGCATGTCGGTCAGCGCGGTCAGGCTGTCCAGCAGCGCGTCCTCTACGTTCAGCACTTCCAGCCAGGTGGCGAGGCCGCCGTCGTAGCGCTCGCGCACCACGCGGTGGGCGTCGCGCGCGGCTTGCACCGCTTCCTGGGCGCGCAGCAGGCGTTCGCCCAGGGCGCGCTGGCTGGCGGCGTTGTCGGCCACTTCCTGCAGCGCGCGCGCCAGGGCGCCGTTGTAGTTGGCCACCGCTTCGTCATAGGAAGCGCGGGCGCCGCGCAGTTCGGACTGCAAGCGGCCGCCGGTAAACAACGGCAGCGAGATGGCCGGACCCACGCTGGCCATGCCGGAGCCGGCCTTGGTGAGCGTGCCCAGTCCCAGCGCCTGCCCACCCACCATGGCAGACAGGTTGACGTTGGGGTAGAACTCGGCCTTCTTGGCGGCGATGCGGCTGTCCTGCGATTGCACCAGCAGGCGCGCCGCCACCACGTCCGGACGGCGTCCCAGCAGGTCGGCCGACAGCGACGGCGGCAGCCCGAACGGACGCTCGAACGCGAGTGCAGGACGGCCGATCGCCAGCCCGCGGTCCGGACCGGCGCCCAGCAGCGCGGCCAGCCTGTTACGCTGCAGCGCCAGCTGTTCATCCAGCTCCATCACCCTGCCCTGCGCCTGGGCGCGGCGGGCGTCTGCCTGGCGCACGCTGCCCAGGGTTTCCATGCCATTGGCGTAGCGCTCGGCGAACAGCCTGGAGGTCGTGGCGCGCACCTCCGCCATCTGGGCCGCGTTGTCGCGTGCTGCGTGCAGGCGGGCCAGTTCGTTGTAGGCGTCGGCCACGCCGGAGGCCAGCACCAGGCGCGCCTGCGCCAGCTCGGCGCGGCTGGCTTCCTGCTCCGAGGTGGCGGCCGCCAAGGCGGCGCGGTTCCTGCCCCAGAAGTCCAGCTCCCAGCTCAGGTTGAGCGTGGCCTGACCATAGTCGTTCCAGCCGGATGGCGTGAAAGCCGGCGGGGTCAGGTAATTGCTGCTCAGCTTTTGGCCGGTGATGGAACCGTTGGCCGACAGTTGCGGCCTGGAGGCGGCGCCGGCCGTGCCTGTGGCCGCCTGCGCGCGCGCCAGGCGGGCCTGGGAGGCCGCCAGGTCGGGCGAGCCTTGCAGGGCTTCGCCCACCAGCCGGTCCAGCTGGGCGTCGCCATAGCCGCTCCACCACTGGTCGGACGGCCACTCCGCTTGCGGCGCGGCCAGCGTGGCGGCGCTGGCAAAATCGGCCGCCGTCCTGATACGCGCGGCATCCTGGTGCGCCGGCAGCTGGGCGCATCCAGCGGCGACAGCGGCGCAGGCGGCGGCCAGCAGCAGCCTGGATGCCCGCCATCGTGTCGAAACTGCATTCTTTTCACGCATGAATATCTCTTTAAGTGAACTGTACGGTTTAGTTTAGCATTGTGGCGTGGCTAAAGACAAGCTAAACTGGAATCCTCAGTTCACTTAAGCACAGCCATGAAAGCAAAGACCGAGGCGCGCCGCCAGACCATCATGAATATCGCCGAGCAGGTCTTTTCCGAGCTGGGCTTCGAGCGCGCGTCCATGGACGAGGTGAGCAAGCGCGGCGGCGGCTCCAAGGCCACCATCTACAACTACTTCGCCAACAAGGAGGAATTGTTCTTCGAGGTGATGTACCGCTCCAAGGAAGCGGAATTCGAGGCGGTGCACGCGGCGCTGGCCGGCAGCGATGGCGGCAACCTGGTGCAGGTGCTGGAAGATTTCGGGCGGCGGCTACTGGGCCTGCTGTACGCGCCGCACGTGCGGGCCGTGCGGCGGCTGGTGGTGGCAGAAGGCGGCCGCTCGGGCCTGGGTGCGCGCTGCTACCAGCTGGGACCGCAGCGCAGCCTGACCATCATCGCGGACTTCCTGACGCGCGCCATGGAACAGGGCAAGCTGCGGCGCGCCGACAGCCACGTCGCGGCCCAGCAGCTCAAGGCCCTGCTGGACGCTGAACTGATGGAGCGCTTCCTGTGCCATGAGCTCGATGAGGTGAGCGAAGAGGAAATCGCGGCCGTGGTGGGGCGCGCAATCCCCGTCTTCATGGCCGCCTACGGACCGAAGGGCGCCTGAACATGGCCGTGGCGTTGTTGCCGGGCCTCGCCGTGCAGGCGCACTGTCTTCGACCCGGCGCCTAGCCACGCTCATGTTGAGGCGCCCTTCTGAAGGGGGCCTGAACATGGCCGTGGCGTTGTTGCCGGGCCTCGCCGTGCAGGTGCACTGTCTTCGACCCGGCGCCTCGCCACGCTCATGTCGAGTCGCCCTTCTCAGGGGGCTACCACCCCATCTTCTCGCGGATGAAGGCGGTCAGCTTGGCCGCGTTGGCCTGGTGATGGCGCACGCGCGGGTGCGCCGTGTAGCCGGTGAAGTCGAAGAACAGCGTATCGATGCGCTGGTCGCCCTGCTCCTTGCGTATCTGCGCCACCGCCTCGCTGATGTAGCCCGGCCACTTGGACCCAGGACGGGTGGCGTTCATGCTGCCCAGTGCGCACACGATGTAGGCCTTGGGATAGCGCGCGCGTATGGTCTGCACGAACTTCTTGTAGGCCGCCACGCGGTCGGCGTCGCTGGGATGCGGCACCAGGCGCTTGTGGTCATCGATCAGCCAGCTGTCGTTCTGGAACAGGTTGATCACGACCACGTCCGGCGTCCACTGGCTGAAATCCCAGCGGCTGTCGTTCTTGCCGACGGCGCTGAGCTGCTGGTAAAACTCCGGCATGATGAAGGGGAACCAGCTGATCATCACGCCTATGCCGCTCTGGGACGTGATGTGGGCCTCGGCATCGAGGTTGCGCGCCGTGATCGAGGCATAGGACAGGAAGTTGTTCTTCTCCGCGCCCACGTTATCGGGCTTGCCATCGGCCGCCTCGTTGCCCATGCCGCTGGTGATGGAATCGCCAAAGAATTCGATATGGCGCTGCTTGCGCGCAGGCGGCGGCAGCAGCTTGCCGCCATCGGCCAGTTCCAGACCCTGGAACACGGTGCTGCCCTCCTCGCCCTCGGTGCGCTTGGTGACCAGGAAGCGGTGCGGCCCCGGCGCCAGGCCGTCCACCACCGGATAGCGCTTGCTGCCCTGCTCCGCCGCCACGATGTGCGGATGTTCCAGGTCGCCGTCGATGAAGACGTTGAAGTAGTTCTTGCCCTTCTGGTCATCCAGCGTGAGGGCCAGGCTGCTGCCGGTGAATGCGCCCTCGATGCTGGTGCCGGGCCAGGACAGTACCGGCGCCGCCGGATAGGCGAAATCGATACGGCCGGTGTACTGCAGCTGGGCGTTGTCGGGCGCAATGGTGACGCCGGCCGTGGCCAGGCCGGCAAACAGGAGCGCGCTGACGGCGCTGATCAAGCGGGTGGTAAGTGGTCGCATATGGCGGTGGCGTCGTGATGGAATGCCATGATTTTACTGCGCATTCACGCTGATGGGCCACGCCCGCAGATCAAACGCAGGATCGATTGCCCTCCTGCCGGGGGCGATCAGGCAGCCAGCCGCGCGCGGATGACGGCGCGCGCCGCGTGGGTATCGGCAAATGCAAAGCAGAAGTAATGCGATGCCGTCTCCAGCTGCTCGCCGTGGAAGGCCGGGTCCTGCTCGCGCAATGCCAGGGAAGCGCGGGCGCTGCGCAGCCACAGCCAGCCCAGGATGCAGTGGCCCAGCAGCTCCAGCACATCCTGGGCAATCCAGTGCGCCAGCTCCGGCTGGTCCGGGGCACGCGCGGCCAGCTCGCGCGCGATGCCTTCCAGGTCGTCGGCCAGGGCCAGCAGCTGCGCGGCATGCGCTTGTCCGCCCGACAGGTCGCGCCGCACCTGGTCCAAGAAGCGGGACAGCGCCGCGCCCCGGTCGGCCACGATCTTGCGCATGACGAGGTCGATGGCCTGGATTTCATTGGTGCCTTCGTAAATCATGGCCACCCGTATATCGCGCAGGTATTGCTCGATGCCGGTTTCCGTGATGACCCCGTAGCCGCCGTAGACCTGCAGGGCCGCGCTGGCGCCGTCAAAGCCTTTTTGCGTCAGGAAGGCCTTGATCACCGGCGTGACCAGGGCCAGCGTGGCTTCCAGCTCCGCGCGTCTGGCGCCATCCTGCTCATGCGCGGCCAGGTCCAGCAGCAAGCCGCTCCAGTACAGCATCATGCGCCCGCCGTTCACGTAGGCGCGCTGGGTGGCGATCAGGCGCCGCACCGGCGGATGCAGGATGATGGGATCGGCCGCCGCATCGCTGCGTTCCACCGGGCGCGCCACCGCTTTCATCTGCAGCCGTTCCTGCGCATAGCGTTCGGCGTTCTGCATGGCCGTTTCCGCGATGCCCAATCCCTGGGCGCCGACCAGCAGGCGGGCCGCGTTCATCATCGAGAACATGGCGGCCAGGCCGCGATTCGGCTCGCCCACCAGCCAGCCCTCTGCCTGGTCGAACTCCATGGAGCAGGTGGCGCTGCCGCGTATGCCCATCTTGTGCTCGATACCGGTGCAGGCGACGCGGTTCACGCGCCCATCGGGCAGGATCTTGGGCACGATGAACAGGGAAATGCCACGGCTGCCCTGCGGCGCGCCCTCGATGCGGGCCAGCACCAGGTGGACGATGTTCTCCGTCAGGTCATGCTCGCCGCCGGAGATGAAGATCTTGGCGCCGCCCAGGCGGTAGCTGCCATCGGCCTGCTGCACGGCGCGGGTGCGCAGCAGGCCGACGTCGCTGCCGGCCTGCGGCTCGGTCAGGCACATGGTGGCCAGCCACTCGCCGCTGGCGATGCGCGGCAGGTAGCGCTGTTTCAATTCCTCGCTGCCGTGCGCCTTCAGGCAGGTGTAGGCGCCGTGCAGCAAGCCCGGATACATGGTCCAGGCGTGGTTGGCGCTCACCATCATCTCCTGCAGCGCACATTCCAGCACATGCGGCAGGCCCTGGCCGCCGTCCTCGGGGTCGCAGGCCAGCGCCGGCCAGCCGGCCTGCTGGAACTGGCGGTAGGCGTCCGCAAAGCCGTCCGGGGTGGACACGGCGCCTTCGCGCAAGGTGCAGCCCTCGCGGTCGCCGGTCGCATTGAGCGGGAACAGCACCTCGCTGGTAAAGCGCCCCGCCTCCTCCAGCACCTGGAGCGCCAGGTCTTCATCCACCTGTCCCTGCGCGGACAGGACATCGAACAGGACATACCGCATATGCTTGACGGGGGGCTGGTAGGTGAACATGGCGCTCGCTCGAAAAAGAACTGTGGCGATATTATCAGGTAAACTGATATTTTGGCTAGCCGTTCAATCTTCCAGGTGCGGATAGCGCTGCAGCAGCGCGGCCGTGACGCCATTGGTCCAGCCGAAGCCGTCCTGGGTGGGATACTCGCCGCCACCGCCGCTCTTGCGTTCCTCGACATCGTATTTTTCCAGCAGCTTGCCGGTCTCGCGCCAGGTGCGGTCCACGGTGGCTACCCAGCGCGCGGCGACATCGCGCGCCAGCTCCTTGTGGCCGTAGCGTTCCAGGCCGTCGATGGCGATCCACTGCAGCGGCGCCCAGCCATTGGGCGCGTCCCACTGCTGGCCGGTGCGGACCAGCGTGGTGCGCAGGCCGCCCTCGGCCAGCAGCCGGTTGCGGGTGGTGGCCGCCACCGCCTGCGCCTGGGCCGGCGTGGCGATGCCCACCCACAGCGGGAACAGGGTGGCCGCGCTCAACACTTCCGTGGGCGCGCCCTTGCGGGTGTCGTAGTCGGCATAGCGCTGTTCGCTGGCGAGCCACAGGTACTGCTGTATGGCGGCGGCGCGCTGCTCCCTCGCGCGCCGGAATGCAACGGCGCAGGCGGCGTCCCGGGCGGCGGCGCAGCGCGTTTCGATTTCTTCTTCCAGCTGGTACAAGAGGCTGTTGAGGTCCACCGGCAGCACGGACGTGGTGTGGATGGTGGACAGGCGCTGCGCATCGTCCAGCCAGCGCGACGAGAAATCCCAGCCGCTTTCGGCGGCGGCGCGCAGGTCGCGGTAGACCTCGGACGCGGGACGGCGGCTGTCGCGCGCCGTGGCCAGGTCCGGCCCCAGCGCCTCGTCGCGCGGCGTGTCCCTGGCGTCCCAGTAGCGGTTGAGGATGGCGCCATCCTGCAGCCGCACCACATGCTCGCAGGCGCCCGCGCCCTGCCGCGGCAGGCAGGATGCGCCGCGCATCCAGTAGGCATGCTCGGTCTTGAGCGCCGCCAGCGCATCGTCGGCCGGCTGCAGGCGCGTCATGGCGGCAAAGAACGGCGGCTGCGAGCGGCTCAGGTAGTAGGTGCGCGTGCCGTTCGGGATATGGCCGTAGCGCTGCAGCAGGCTTTTGAAGTCGGTGAGCATGGACGCCACCAGGTCTTCGCGCCGGTCCGCGCGCAGGCCCAGCATGGTGAAGTAGGAATCCCAGTAGTAGATCTCGCGGAAGCGGCCGCCCGGCACCACGTAGGCGGCCGGCAGCGGCAACGCCGACGACCACTTCGGCGGCTCCAGCGGCGGCCGCGCCAGTATCGGCCACAGGGAGGCGATGTGCTGGCGCAGCGTGACCTGGGCTGGTTCCGGCAGGGTGAAGTGGCGCTCGACGAAAGCCTTGAGCTGCGCCGCGCCCTGGGGCCGCTCTTGCCGGTAGCGCGCCAGGATGGCGGCCGGCTCCTCCCTGGCCACCGCATCGGCGAAGGTCTTGGCATCGGGATAGATGTGCGCGGCCTGCACCGCCTCGAACAGGGCGCCGTACACCTCCTGCGGCGGCCGTGGCATATCGGCCGGCGTGACCGCAGGGCTCCCACGCTGCGCGTACCCTGGCCCGGCCGCCACGGCAAGCAGCACGCATATCAGGGCGGCCAGCCGCACGCCGCCGCTCGGCATCTCCCGTATTTTCATTTGCGCTCCATGGTAGCTGTAGGCTAGCGCAGTATAAGCAGGCTGGTGCGCGCACGGCGCGCGTATCGGAACCCGGTGAGCCATCCCACATATTCAAGCGTGCAATTGCCGCAAATTTCCGTGCACGGTTTTTGATCAAGCTCAAATCCGGGAACCCTGCCACTCCTCCCGCGCTCCTACACTGGATACCACGACCAATAAAAGGAGCGCACCATGTACAAGACCATACTCGTGCACGTCGACGGCAGCGCCGGGCTGGCCCCCAGGCTGGAAGTGGCGGCTGCCCTGGCCGCCCGCCATGCCGCCCATCTGGTGGGCAGCGCCGTCACCGGCATCGCGCCGCAGGATTACCTGATGCTCGGCAGTTCTCCCATGGGTGCGCTGCCCGCGGCGGACTACGATCTGCTGCGCGAACATGCGGCGCAGCAGCTGCAGGCCTTCACGGCAGCCATGCAGCGCCTGGGCGTGGCGTCCTGGGAACAGCGCATCATCAATGACGACGCCGAACACGCCCTGCTGCTGCAGTCGGCCTATGCCGACCTGCTGGTGCTCAGTCCCGGCACCCCGCCCGGGGCCCGCGCCCGCCTGACCGCCGGCCTGGCCGGCTATGTCGCCCTGCACTGCACGCGTCCGGTGCTGGTGGTGCCGGACGGCTATGGCAAGCAGCAGGTCGGCAACGTCGCCGTGGTCGGCTGGGACGCCAGCAGCGAAGCCTGCCGCGCGGTCGCCGCCGCCCTGCCTCTGCTGCGAGAGGCCACCTCGGTCAAGGTCGCCGTGATCAACCCGGACTCACTGACGCAAACCCACGGCGAGAGTCCCGGCGCCGACCTGGCCACCTACCTGGCGCGCCACGGCGTACCGGTGGAGGTGGTGCGCGAACACAGCACGCTGGGCGCGGCGCCCGCCCTGCTGGGCCTGGCCCGTGACGTGGGCGCCGACCTGCTGGTGGCGGGCGCTTACGGCCACAGCCGCTACCGCGAGTGGCTGATCGGGGGCGCCACCACCAGCCTGCTGGACGACGCCAGCGTGCCCTTGCTGCTGGCGCACTGACATGGCCGACCTGGAAGGATGCTGGCACCCCGCCATGGCGGTGCCGCCGGACGCCAAGCCGGCTGCCATGCCGGACGCGGGGCGCGAGTCCGCGCCGGCGCCTGCGGCGCATCATGCGCTGGATTACGCGCCGGAACCCGCGGCCTATCATGCGCCCGAACGGGCGCCCGACGCCGGGCTGCCAACCGCCGGCGCGCCCGCCATGCCCGGCTCGGTGCAGTATTGCGCCCAGGGCGACAGCGACGACGACCTTGCCGACCTGTTGTTCAACGCCGCCCTGGCCCGGCTGACGGCCTCGGTCTCGCCGGTGGCCGTGGCCGGGGCCTGGTTCGACTGGGCCGCGCACCTGTTGCTGGCGCCGTCCAAGCAGCTGCAGCTGGCCATGTTCGCGCTCGATGGGGCGGTGCGCTGGCTGGCCTACGCCGGCCACGCCGCGCTGCCGCAGGCGGACGAGCCCGCCCCGGTGATCATCGCGCCGCCATCGGACCGGCGCTTCGCCGACCCGGCCTGGCAGGTGTGGCCGTACAACGCCACGTCGCAAGCCTTCCTGCTGGCGCAGCAATGGTGGCAGTGCGCCACCACCGGCGTGCGCGGGGTGTCGCGCCACCATGCCGAGGTGGTGACCTTCATCGCGCGCCAGCTGCTCGACAGCGCCGCGCCATCGAACTTCCTGGCGACCAATCCGGTGGCCCAGGCCACGAGCGCCTCCGGCGGCCACAACGCGGGCGTGGTGGCCCCGGCCGGTCCCGGCGGCCGCAGCTACCAGGTGGCCACCCACCGCCCGAACGCCCCCTTCATCGACGCCGACAGCTGGCGCGCCAGCCAGCCGGTCCGGGCCGGCTCCTGGCGGCCGGAATGGGAAGCGTGGCTGGCGCGCCACGCCGGTCCGCTGCAGGCGCCGCCGCCGCCCTCGCACGCGCTGGACGACGCGCCCGGCGCCTACGTGCTGGAGCCATGACTGGCGCCGCGCCGGTCACCGGCCTGACGGCGGGCGTAGCGGCCGCGCGCCTGGCCGCCGACGGCCCCAACGCCCTGCCCGACCGCGACCGGCGCGGCTGGTGGCGCATGGCGGCGGACACCGTGCGCGAGCCCATGTTCCTGCTGCTGTGCGGCGCCGCCCTGCTCTACCTGCTGCTGGGCGAACCGCTGGAGGGCGGCTTCCTGGCGCTGATGGTGGCGGTCACCATCGGCCTGACGCTGCACCAGCAGGGCAAGACCGAGCGCGCGCTGCAGGCGCTGCGCACGCTGGGCAGTCCGTCGGCGCTGGTCCTGCGCGACGGCCGCCGCCAGCAGGTGCCGGCGCGCGAGCTGGTGGCCGGCGACGTGGTGCTGCTCGATGAGGGCGTGCGTATCCCGGCCGACGCCGTGCTGCTGTCGGCGCGCGGACTGATGGTGGACGAGTCGCTGCTGAGCGGCGAATCGGTCCCGGTGCGCAAACTGGCCGGTCCGGCAGTGTCGCCCGCCATACCCGGTGGCGACGACCAGCCCTGGGTCTATTCCGGCACTCTGGTCACGCAGGGGCATGGGGTGGCGCAGGTGAGCGCCACCGGCCCGCGCAGCGCGCTGGGCCGGATCGGCGCCTCGCTGCACGCCATTGCCCCGCCGCCGTCGCCGCTGCAGGCGCAGAACGCCCGCCTGGCGCGCCGCTTCGCCTTGCTGGGACTGGCCTGCAGCGCGCTGCTGGTGCTGCTGCTGGGCCTGCGCGACGTGCGCTGGCTGGACGCCTTGCTGGCCGGGGTCGCGCTGGCCATTTCGGTGCTGCCGGAAGAATTCACCGTGGTGCTGACCGTGTTTCCGGCCCTGGGCGCCTGGCGCCTGGCGCGCGAGAGCGTCCTGACGCGCCGCCTGGCCACCATCGAAACCCTGGGCGCGGCCTCGGTGCTGTGCGTGGACAAGACCGGCACCCTGACGGAAAACCGCATGGCGCTGCAATGCCTGTGGTCCGATGGCGACAGCGGCGCGCCGGACGCTGTCCTGTCCGGGCCGCAGCTGGAGGTGCTGCGCTGGGCGCTGCTGGCCACGCCGCCGCACACCCGGGACCCGCTGGAACTGGCCCTGCAGGAGCATGCGGCGCGCCTGCCGCAGCCGGCGCCCCCGCCGGGCTGGACGCTGCTGCGCGAATACCCGTTCACTTCCGAGCGCCGCGCCCTGCTGCAAGCATGGCAGCCGGGGCAGGAGGCCGGCCCGGTGATTGCCGTCAAGGGCGCGCCGGAAAGCGTGATCCCCATGTGCATGCTGGCGCCGCCACAGCGCGCAGCGGCCCTGGAAGCGGCGCGCGGCATGGGGGAGCGGGGCCTGCGCGTGCTGGCGGTGGCGCATGTGCGCTCCCCTGGCCACTTGCCCGGGGAGCCGCCGGCCGGCGGCTATACGCTGGCCGGACTATGCGCCCTGGCCGATCCGCTGCGGCCCGGCATCCGCGCCGCCGTGCAGGCCTGCCACGCGGCCGGGATCCGCGTCGTGATGCTGACCGGCGACCATCCAGGGACGGCCGCCGCCATCGCATCCCAGGCCGGCTTGCGCGGCGACACCGCCAGCGGCGCGGAACTGGCCGCGCTGCATGGCGAGGCGCTGGCGGCGCGCCTGTCCACGGTGGGCGTGTGCGCCCGCATTCTGCCGGAACACAAGCTGTCCATCGTGCGCGCCCTGCAGCGAGGCGGCGCCGTGGTGGCCATGACGGGCGACGGCGTCAACGACGCCCCGGCGCTGCAGGCGGCCGACATCGGCATCGCCATGGGCGGGCGCGGCACCGACGTGGCGCGCGAAGCGGCCGACCTGACCCTGCTGGACGACCGCTTCGCCTCCATCGTGGACGCGGTCGCGGCCGGCCGCCGCATCTTCGCCAACATGCGCAAGGCCATGGCCTATGTGGCCGCCATCCACCTGCCCATCACCGGCATGGCGCTGCTGCCGGCGCTGTTCGGCTGGCCGGTGATGCTGGGACCGGTGCACATCGTGTTCCTGGAGCTGGTAATCAATCCTGCCTGCGCCATCGTGTTCGAGCGCGAACCGCCCGAGCCCGGCCTGATGGCGCACCCGCCGCGCCCGGCAGGGTCGGAGCTGTTCGGACTGCGCGAGATTGCCCGGGCCCTGCTGGCCGGCGCCGCCGCCCTGGCCCTGCTGGCACCATCCTATGCCCTGGCCGTGGCGTGGCTGCCGGAGCGCCAGGCGCGCGCCTTCGGCTTTGCCGCCATAGTGCTGTGCAACCTGGCCCTGCTGCTGGTCCAGCGCGCCGGCCGGCGCGGCGCCGCCAGTGCCCTGGGCAATGGCAACCCGGCGTTCTGGATCGTGGCCGCCGCCGCCCTGGCCATGCTGGCCGCGGCGCTGTACCTGCCGCCCATGGCCGGCCTGTTCCGCTTCGACGCCCCGCCGCCCGCCCTGCTGGGCGCCGCCGCGGCCCTGGCCGCCGTGCTGGTGCTGCTGCTGGAGGCGGCCAGGCTGGCGCCGCGCATCATGGGTTGGAGACTTCGATGATCACCTTCAGGACGTGGCTGGCGCCGGCGTCGGCAAAGGTGCGGTAGGCCTCCTCCATGCGCCCCAACGGGTAGCGGTGGGTGAGCAGGCTGCCCGGCGCCAGCTTGCCGGCCTGGACTGCGCGCAGCAGCTGCGGCACGGTGCAGGTATCGACCAGCCGGGTCGTGATGGTGATGTTGTGCGACCACAGGCGCTCCAGGTGCAGGTCGCACTTTTCCCCATGCACGCCGATGTTGGCAATGACGCCGCCCGCCGCCACCAGTTCCTCGCAGCGTTCGAAGGCCTGCGGCAGGCCGACCGCCTCGATCACGGTATCGTAGCCGCGCCCGCCGTTCAGGGCCAGCGCCTCGGCGGCCGCCTCCGGCCCCTCCACCACGGTGGCGCTGGCGCCGAAGCGGCGCGCCACGGCCAGGCGGTGCTGGTCGAGGTCTATCATGGTCACGCAGGCGGGCGTGTAGAACTGCGCGGTCAGCAGGGCCGCCAGCCCGATCGGGCCGGCGCCCACGATGGCCACGCTGGCGCCCGGCGCGATCCTCCCGTTCAGGACGCCGCACTCGTAGCCGGTCGGCAGGATATCGCTCAGCATGACCAGCGCCTCCTCGTCGGCGCCGGGCGGGATGCGGTGCAGGCTGGTGTCCGCATGCGGGATGCGCACATACCCGGCCTGCGTGCCGTCGATGAGGTGGCCCAGCAGCCAGCCGCCGCTGGCGCAATGCGAATACATGGCGCGCCGGCAGGCGTCGCAGCGGCCGCAGGCGGTGATGCAGGAAATCAGCACATGGTCGCCCGGCCGCAGCGCAGCGACGGCGGCGCCCACCTGCTCGACCACGCCCACCCCCTCGTGGCCGAGGATGGTACCGGGCTTGCAATCGGGCAAGTCGCCGCGCAGGATGTGCAGGTCGGTGCCGCAAATGGTGGTGCGAGTGACGCGCACGATGGCGTCGCCGGGTTCCACCAGGGTGGGACGGGGCCGGGTCTCCAGCGCCAGGTGGCCGGGGCCGTGGTACACCAGCGCCGCCATGGCGTCCGGTGCGCCGCCGCTGGCGGCGGGATGATCGAATCGGGTCAGCAAGTCTGCCATGATGCCTCCTCTTTCTGCAGTGTCAGATCCAGCATAGCCTGCGCGCGTATCCAAAGTGTGAGCAATATCAAAGGTGCCTGCCGCTGCTTATGCTAGAGGACGCTACTTCGAGCCCGCGTTCTTAACGCCCGGCCAGCCTGAAGCGCCACAGCGCCGCTCCGAACAGGACCGCGCCGATTGCGGCCAGGGCCAGCAGCTGCGGCCACACCAGCGCCGGCCCGGCGCCGCGCAGCAGGATGGCCTGGGTCACGGCGATGTAATGGGTGGTCGGCGCCAGCAGCATGGGCAGGCGCACCATGGCCGGGATGCTCTCGCGCGGCGTGGTGGCGCCGGCTCGTCCCGGCCGCGCCGCAGGAAGCCGTCCACCTCGGCCTCGGCGATGCACGCGATGTAGGCGGCGCCGGTGTAGGCCTGGCCGACCCGGGTGGCGTCCACGTTCAGCTGCAGCGCCGGACGCCGCCCGGCCAGTACGCGGCGCTGGAAACCGGCCGGTATCACCAGCACGAAGGTATGGCGGCCGGCGTCCAGCGTGGCGTCCACGGCGGACACCGGCGGCAGCTGCGGCGGCGTGAACTGGGGCGGCCGGTAGGCCAGGCGCAGGCGCTGCGACAGCGGCGACATGTCCTCGTCGACGATGGCCAGGGCGGCGCCGGACAGGGTGTCGGGCTGGCCCACCGCCCCCAGGTAGACGGCGGCCGAGAATGTCCATACGATCAATCCCAGCATGACCGGGTCGCGCCACAGGCTCCACAGCTCCTTGCCGCCCAGCCGCAGGATGCGCACCAGCGCCCCCATGTCAGCGCTCCTGCTTGGGCAGCAGCGCCACGGCGGCCGCCACCACCAGCGGCGCGGCCAGGGCCAGCGCCAGGAAGTCGGCCTCCAGTCCGGCCACGCCGAGCGCCTTGCTGAACACGCCCCGGCTGATGGTGAACATGTGCGAGGCCGGAAAGGCCTCGCCGATGGAGCGCCCCAGGCCCTGCATGGACGCCACCGGATTGATCAGCCCGCCGAACTGTATGGTCGGCACGATGGTGCCTATCATGGTCATGAAGATGGCCGCGATCTGGCTGCGCGTGAAGGCCGAGGCCAGCAGCCCGATGCCGGTCGAGCACACGCTGTACAGCAGCGCCGCACCGGCCAGCGCGAACGGGCTGCCGGTGATGGGCACGCGGAACACCAGCACCGCCATGAGCGCCATCAGCACCAGGTTGAGCATGGCCAGCGCCACGTAGGGCGCCTGTTTGCCCAGCACGAACTCGGCGCGGCGCGCCGGCGTGACATACAGGTTGACGATGGAGCCCATCTCCTTTTCCCGCACCACCGCCAGTGCGGCCAGCATGGCGGGCAGCAGCATCAGCAGGATGGGGATCATGGCCGGCACCATGGCCGGCAGGCTGCGCACTTCGGGGTTGTAGCGGAAACGGGTGTCGATGTCCACGGCCGCCGGCGCAGCGGGTCCGCTTGCCTGGGCCGCCAGCCATTGCTGATGGACGCCCAGCGCGTAGGCCTGCACGGTCTCGGCCCGCATCGGGATGGCGCCATCGACCCAGGCGCCGATGCGCACCGGGGCGCCGCACGCCATGTCGCGCGCCATGCCGGGTGGCAGTTCCAGCGCCAGCGCCAGTTCGCCGGAACGCAGGCGGCGCTCCAGCTCGGCCTCTCCGGCCGGCGCCGGCTGCTCGATGAAGTCGCGCGCGGCGGCCAGGCTGGCCGCGTAGTCGCGGCTGAGCGCAGTGCCGTCGCGGTCCAGCACGGCGAAGCCCAGGCGCTCCACATCCATGTTGATGCCCATGCCTATCACCACCATGAGGATCAGCGAACCGGCAAGGGCCAGTGTCATGCGCACCGCGTCGCGCCGCAGTTCCATCGCCTCGCGCCAGCTCCAGGCGTAGCTGCGCGCCAGCAGGCCGCGGCGCCGGCTGGCCGCAGGCGCCGGCTGCAAGGCCTGCGCGCCGGGCGGATCGCCACCGCCGCCGGCCGCCCGCAGGCAGGCCACGAAGGCCTGCTCCAGGCTGGCGCAATGATGGTCGCGTGCGATCCCGGCCGGGCTTCCGGTGGCCAGCAGCCGCCCCGCGTGCATCAGCGCGACCCGGTCGCAGCGCTCGGCTTCGTGCATGAAATGGGTGAACAGGAAGATGGTCACGCGCTCGCGCCGCGACAGGTCCAGCATCAGCTGCCAGAAGCTGTCGCGCGCCACCGGGTCCACGCCCGAAGTCGGTTCATCCAGGATCAGCAACTCGGGCGCGTGCACCATGGCCACCGCCAGCGACGGGCGCTGGCGCAAGCCCAGCGGCAGCCTCGGCGGCAGCGCGTCGCGCTCCGCCGACAGGCCGAAGCGCTCCAGCATCTGGCCGCAGCGACCGTCCACGGCCCCCGGCGCCACGCCGAACAGGCGCGCGTGCAGCACCAGGTTCTGCCAGACCGTCAGTTCGCCATACAGGGAAAAGCCCTGCGACATGTAGCCGATGCGGCGCCGCGCCGCCGGCCCGCCCTGGCGCGGCGCGGCGCCGAACAAGGTGGCCTGGCCGGCGCTGGCCGGCAGCAGGCCGGTCAGCATCTTCATGGTGGTGGTTTTGCCGCAGCCGTTGGAGCCGATGAAGCCGAAGATCTCGCCGCGCGCGATGCGGAAGCTGACCCGGTCGACCGCCACGAAATCGCCGTAGCGGCACGTCAGGCCGCGCGCCTCGATCGCGGTGCCAGCCTCGGCGCCGGGCCCGGGCGCCGCCTGGGGCAGGCGCGCGGGCCCGCGCCGCGCGGGCGGCAGCAGCGCCACGTAGGCCTGTTCCAGGATGGCGCAGCCGGTCGCGGCCAGCAGTCCGGCCGGCGTCCCGCGCGCGATGATGCGGCCGCCGTCCATGGCGGCCAGCCAGTCGAAGCGCGCCGCCTCGTCCAGGTAGGCGGTGGCCACCAGCACGGCCAGGCGCGGACGGGTGGCGCGAATGGCGGCAATCAGCTCCCAGAACTGGTCGCGCGAAAGCGGATCGACCCCGGTGGTCGGTTCATCGAGGATCAGCAGCTCGGGATCGTGCACGAGCGCGCAGCACAGGCCCAGCTTCTGCTTCATTCCTCCTGACAACTGGCCCGCGGGCCGCTCCAGGAACGCTTGCAGGCCGGTGGCCGCCGCCAGCAGCGCCAGCCGTTCACGGCGCGCGGCCGGCGCCAGGCCGAACAGGCGGGCAAAGAAATCCAGGTTTTCACGCACCGTCAGTAGCGGATACAGGTTGCGGCCCAGGCGCTGCGGCATGTAGGCGATGCGCGGACAGACCCGGCGCCGCTCCGCGCCGCAGCGCAGGTCGCCGCACAGCACGGTGACCGTGCCGGCGCGCACCCGGCGCGCCCCGGCCACGCTGGCCAGCAGGCTGCTCTTGCCAACGCCGTCCGGTCCGATGATGCCGGCCACGGCGCCGGCCTCCAGCGCCAGGTCGACGTGGTCCAGCGCCACCTGTCCGCCGTAGCGCAGGCACAGCCCGGCGACCTGCACGACCGCGTCCATGCGCACGGGGCTCATCCGCACGGCACCGATCAGCGTGCCGGGCTCAGCGCCAGGCGCTGCGCCCAGGGCTGGCCGGGATCGGTGCGCAGCCAGGCCACGCCCGGCACGCCGGTCTTGACCTGGTCGCGGTGGCGCACCAGCAGGGCCGGATCGATATTGGCCTTGACCCGGAACATGAGCTTTTCGCGCTCGCTGGCCGTCTCCACGGTCTTGGGCGTGAACTGCGCCGTGCTGGCCACATAGGTCACCCGGGCCGGCACCACGGCCATGGGTGCGGCGTCCAGCACGATGCGCACCTCGCCGCCCAGCGCCACCAGCCCGGCGGCGCGCTCGGGCACGAAGAAGGTCATGTAGACGTCGTCCAGGTCCAGCAGGTTGAGCAGCTTGCCACCCGCCGCCAGCACCTCCCCCGGCTGGGCCACGCGGTACTGGACCCGTCCGGCGCGCGGCGCCAGCAGCCGGGTTTCCGCCAGCTCGGCATTGAGGCGGGCGGTGGTGGCCTCGGCCACCGACACGGCCGTGCCGGCCCCCACCAGCTGGGCGCGCGCCGCCTGCACCGCCGCCGATGCGGCCTGCAGCTGCGCCTGGGCCGAGCTCAGCGCCGCCCCCACCCCGCGCACACGGGCCCGGTCGTCATCGAGCTCCTGGGCCGGCGCCGCGCCGGACTGCGACAGCGCGTAGGAGCGGGCCCGGCGGCGCTGGGCCGCATCGAGCTCGCTTTCGCGCTGCGCCACCAGGGCGGCGGCGGCGGCGCGGTCGCTCTCACGCATGGCAACCTGGGCCCGCACACCCGCCACCGCGTCGCGCGCCTGCTGCTCACGCGCGGCCGCCTAGGCACGCTCGGCCTGCAGGGTGGTGCTGTCCATCAGCGCCAGGGTCTGGCCGCTGGCCACCAGGTCGCCCTCCCGCACCAGGACGGCAGCCACGCGGCCTGGCAGGCGGGTGGCGATGTCGATCTCCGTGGCCTCGATGCGGCCATTGCCGCTCACCAGGCCGGGAGCGGCGTCGGAGGCGGCCGACAGCATGCTCCAGGCCCAGACCACCAAGGCGGCAACGGCCACGGCGGCAGCCACGGCGCCGGCGCGGCGCAGCAGCCGGCGGGACGGCTGGCGGACCGCCTCGGCCTGCGGCGGCGTGTTTGATGCGGACTGTTCCATGCGGCGTCCGTGGATCGCCGCGCAGCGCGGCACCCACTATAGAAGTCCGGCCCGCCGCGCAACCATGATCGAGAACAAACGATTGCGCTGTCTGCCCATCGCCGGTGGCCGCTACTGGTCCAGCTGCAGCTCCTGCCGGGCCTGCAGATTGTTGGAGGCGAAGCCCGCGCTGATGGTCACCTTGCCCTTGGGGGTGATCCACTTGCGCGCGCCTTCATCCCAGTACGACAGCTGGCGGCGCTCGATCGGGATGGTGACCACGCGCTCCTCTCCCTGGTCCAGCTGGACGCGGGCAAAGCCGACCAGTTTCAGCGCCGAGGTTTCCACCGGCCCCGGCAAGGCGCCGCTGTAGAGTTGCACCACGGTGGAGCCGTTGCGGGCGCCGGTGTTCTTCACCCGCACCGACACCTGCGCCGCCTCGTCGGGCCGCGAGGAAGCCCGTACCGCCAGGCCATCCAGGCCGAAGCTGGAGTAGGACAAACCGTAGCCGAAGGCGAACAGCGGCTGCTGGCCGTGCTTGTTCAGGTAGCGGTAGCCGACGTGGATGCCTTCGTCATAGCGCACCGTGCCGCCGCCGCGATAGGGACGGATGCCCTGGCTCTCGTCGGCCGGGAACGACACCGGCAGCCGGCCGCCCGGATCGGCGTCGCCGAACAGCACGCTGGCGATGCCGCTGCCGGTGGCCGAACCGGGATACCACTGCTGCACCACACCCTTGACGCGCGCCAGCCACGGCATCTTGACGGCGCCGCCCGTGTTCAGCACCACCAACGTGTTGGGATTGGCCGCCGCCACCGCTTCGATCAGCGCATCCTGGTCGGCCGGCAGGGCGTAGCTGTCGCGGTCCATTTCCTCGCCGGTGACCTGGTTGACGAACACCACGGCCACGTCTGACTTGCGCGCCAGCGCCACCGCTTCCGGTATCAGCGACACCGGCTGCCAGCCAATCTGGATGCGGGGACCGGTGAAACGTCCGCGGGTCGCATATTCGACCTCGATGCGCACCTTGCGGCCCTTTTCCAGCCGTACCGTGCCCTGCAGCGGATAAGTATAGGGGCCGGAGCCGGGGAAGCCGTCGGCGGTCGAGCGCAGACCGTCGATCACGGTCTTGCCATCCACCGTGACCTTGACCACGCCGCTCAGCGAGGCCGCCAGGCGCACCAGGCCGTCGGCCGGCGGGGTGTAGTCGGTGCTCCACCTGGCCGACCACTTGTCGGGCAGCGCCTCGAAGGCCTTGCCCTTGATGTCGATCTCCTTGACCACTTCCTCGCGCAGCGCAGGACCCGAGAAGTCCTCGCTGCCGTAATAGCTGGCCTGCCAGCCGGGCTGGCCGTTGGGGGCCTGAATGGCGACCGGCGGCGCGAACGGACCCGCGTCCGATGACAGCGACGGCAGCACCACGTCGCCCAGCGTGCCCTGCGCATGCGCCACGCTCACGCCCGGACCGGCCACCGCCGCGATGGCCTCGATGGGCGTGACGAACTGTCCGGGATCGACATAGCTGGACCACATCACGCCCGTGATGGCTTCCCTGCCGGCAGGGCCGATGACGGCGATCCGGCCCTGGCGCTTGAGCGGCAGCACGCCGCCCTCATTCTTCAGCAGCACCGCCGAGCTCACCGCCACGCGCTGGGCCAGGGTCTGGTGCGCCGGCGTGGTCACCACGGCGGCCGGGGTGGTGGTGACCGGACGGTCGAAGGTGCCAGTCGAGAACAGCGCCCACAACGTGCGGCGCACCGCATCGTCCAGGCGCTCGGGCTTGATGCGGCCATCCTTGAGCGCTTCCGGCTTGCGCAGGAAGGGCTGCAGCGACCAGGAATCGATGCCGGCGTTGAACTGCGCCACGCCATCCTGGCCGCCCATGAAGTCGGTGGCCATGTAGCCCTTGAAGCCGTGCTTCTTGATCAACGCAATCAGCTCGGGATTCTCCAGCATGAACTTGCCGTTCACCCTGGGATAGGACCCCATCAGCGAGCCGATATGTGCGTCCTCCACCAGGTGGTAGAACGGCAGGTTGTAGACTTCGTGCAGCGCGCGCGGCGAGACTTCCACGCCCATGGTCAGGCGTTCGCGTTCGGTGTGGTAGGCCGTATAGTGCTTGGCCATGGCGATCACGCCTTCGCCCTGCATGGCGGCGGCCACGGCCGAGCCCATGCTGGCGTTGAGCAGCGCATCCTCGCCGAAGGATTCGGTCAGGCGCCCGCTCAGGCCATCGCGCGCCACGTCCACGGTGGGACCGAGGATCACGTTCCAGCCCTTGCCGCGGGCTTCCTCGGCAATGGCCTTGCCGTAGGCGCGCGCCAGTTCGGTATCGAAGGTGGCGCCCAGGGCCAGCGGCACCGGGAAGGCCGTCACGCCCTTGTCGCCGCGCAGGCCGCCGGAAGCGTCCACCCGGGTCAGGGCCGGGATGCCCAGCGGCGCCAGCGGCGCGTATTCGGCCGGATCGGTGGCGCTGACCAGCACCACCTTCTGGTCCTGGCTCATGGCCTTGAACAGCTGCTCGGCCCGCACTTCGGGACGCTGGGTGGCGTCGCGCCAGGGCTGGCCTGCGCTGCCGCTATCGGCCAGGGCCGGACCGGCGATACCGAGTACCAGCAGCACCGCGTGGCGCAACAGATTATTCTTGCTCATTGTAGTCTCGCTCCTTTGTTATGGACATCAGCGCAGCGCCGCCAACGGCAGCTTGCGTATATACAGCCAGCCCAGCGCCGTGGTGAAGGCCACGGCGGCGGTCAGGGTGATGAACAGCGTGGATGGCCCGCTCTGCATCAGATACGGCGTGCCCAGCGCCGACACGGCCGCCAGCATGCGCGTGAAAAAGGTGCTGGCGCCCTGCGCGGTCGAGCGCAGCAGCGTGGGGAACAGCTCCTGGCTCCACACCTTCCACATCGATTCGCCGGCGAAGGCGCCGCCTATGCCCTGCAGCATCTGCCAGGCCGCCAGCGAGTACACGTTCACGCCGAACAGCACCGGCATGGCCTGCCCGGCAACGGCCAGCACGCCGCCCAGCAGGAACCAGCGCATGCGCGAGGGCAGGTCCACGGTGCGCATGAAGACCACGGCCGACAGGAAGGATACCGCCAGCTGCGCCGTATTCACCATCCCGGCGGTGGACACCGACACATGCGCCAGCTCCGTGTACAGCAGGGTGCCGAACTGCCCGCCGGTGTTGGCGGCCAGGTTGAACACGCCATAGAACAGGCACAGCGCGATGAAAGCGCCCAGGTAGCGGCGGCCGAACAGCTGGCGCATGCCGCTGCTCTCGAGCGCCTGTCCGGCGCGGTCCACCTCGGCGCGGCGGGCGTTGGCCTTGATCCACTCGCTTGATTCCGGCAGCGTGGCGCGCAGCGCCAGCACCAGCAGCGCCGCCAGCAGGATGTGCGCCCACATGATGCGCCCGCCCAGCTCACCCAGCTCCCCCACCACGATCTGCAGCAGGAAGGTGGTGCCGATCGCGGCCATCCACAGCACGTGCGAAAACGCCACCAGCCTGCCCTTGAAGCCGGGCGGCGATTCCTCGGCGATCATGGTCATGGACACCGGCAGGTCGGCGCCTATGCAGAAACCGACCAGCACCGTGCCGGCATACAGCATGCCGGCGCCGTTGGCGAAGGCCAGCATGGCCGTGCCCAGCGCCAGTCCCACCATGGTGACGGTGAACACCTTGCGGCGGCCGTAGCGGTCGCCCAGGTGGCCGCCCACCAGCGCACCGATGGCGAACAAGGCGGTCAGCACGGCCGACAGCTGGCCGATCTGCGCCAGCGTGAGGCCGAAGCGCTCCTTGTACAACACCAGGGCGCCGCCGCTGGTGATGATGGCGCCGGCGTCGAGATAGGACGCCATGCCGGCCAGGATGGCGACGCGCCAGGCGCTGCGCGGCAATTCCCTCAAGCTGGGCGATTCCATGGCTGCCACGCTCATGCCGCCTCCCCTTCTTGATTGCTCTCGGTCTCCGGCTGCGAACCCAGGCCCAGCGCGCGGAACAGCCAGGCCGGCGTACAGCTCCACGCATGGCAATAGCTGTTGGCGTGGATGTCGCCGTAGGGGGAGGCGGATGGATCGTCCGGGTCCCAGGCTTCCCAGAAGGTATCGGCGCCCGCCTCCAGCATCCCGCCCCAATAGGACCGCACCAGCGCCAGCGCTTCCTCGCGCATGCCGCAGGCCAGCATGGCTTCGGCCAGGTAGTGGTAGGCGTACGGGGTGATGGGCTTTACCGCCTGCGGATCGGCCAGCGCCTGGCGCAGCGCGGCCTGGGCCATAGTCTGCGATTCTGGTACCCCGGCCAGCACCATCCAGGCCTGGGCGATGCAGGATACCTGCTGGTCCGGTCCGCTGGTGTAGACGCCGCGCCCCGCGTCGTACAGCTGCTTGCGGGCCGCCGCGCACATGCCGTCTATCAGCGGACCGTAGTGCGCCACTTCGCCCTGGGCGCCCAGGGCCTCGGCCAGCAGCAGCATGCGGCGCAGCGCGAACACGATCACGCCGTGGGTGGCGGCGCTCTTGTGCAGGCCGAAGGCCCAGTCGATGAAGCACCAGGTCTCGCCGGAATCGTGGAACATCAGGCTGTCGTCCAGGCGCGCCAGCAGGCAATCGATCTGGCGCCGGGCCACGGGCCACAGCTCGCGGCCACAGGCCTTGTCGCCGGTGGCGGCCACGTATTCCTGCAGGGTGACGCAGTACAGCGCGGCGTAGTCCAGGGTGGTGGTGTCGGCATAGATGGGATGCGGACGTTCGTAGACGCAGCCGTTCACCAGTCCATCCGAGCGCGGCAAGCCGGCGAACAGGTAGAGGCAGCGCTTGACCACGCCGTTGGCCTGGAAGGTATGGTAGTTGACCAGGGCCTGCAGCCGCAGGTCGCCCACCCACAGGCGGCGGTCGCGCCGGGGGCCGTCCTCGAAGCAGGTTTGCATGCAGTCGCGCAGGGTATGCTGCGATACCAGGTCGACCCGCCGTATCCATTCCGGCCAGGTAGCCGGCAGTTCGGCAGGCGCGCTGGCCGCCGAGGTGACCGCATGCGCCGTGAACTGCCCGAAGCGCACGCCGAAGCGGCGCGAGGCCGCCAGCACCTCCACCTTGACGTAGCGGAAAGCGTGGCGACGCGGCAGCCGCACGCTGGCGGGCAAATCGTCGATGGTGATGACTTCATCGGGCAGCCAGGCCGCGCTGACCCAGCCACGGTACGGATACAAGGGCTCGGCCACGTCCGCGGGCACCTCGCCGAAGGTCAGGCGCAGCCGGATCGGGCTGTCGGCGGCGCTGCCGGTAGGCGCCACGTGGAAGGACAGGTAACCCGTCAGGTGTTCGCCGAAGTCGGCGTAGAACGTATCGCCCTCCTGCCAGCCGCGCTGCGCCAGGCTGGCGCCATCCGCCACCGGCCGCATCGCATGGCGCAGCGGCAGGTCCGGCCGGGACTCCGGCTGCACCAGCGCCGCCACCGGCAACACGCGCTCATGCAGTGTGGGGACCAATGCCTGCGCCGTGTTCAGGAAGGCCGCGACGGGTTCACCGGGCGGCAGGTTGATACGTTTGGCCTCTTCCGCCGCATTGGCTCGGGCGATTTCTTCTGGACTTGGTTTCATGCTAGCTTTATTCATGCTTCAGTGAGGCGTGAGCCCTGCGCACGGCCGGCGGAGGGCCCAGCCGGATTTACCAGCGCTTGGTCAGGCTGGCCGAGATCACACGGCCCAGCGGATTGGCCACCAGGGGGTCGAAGCCGACGATGGAGCCGGTGGTGTAGTACACCGGCGGATTGCGGTCGAAGATATTCGACACGTCCAACGCCAGCGTGGTGTTGTTCAGCGCTCCCTCCTTGAAGTTCCAGGCGAAATGGCCATCGACCGTGTTGAAGCTGGCCACCTGCTGCACCGGGGTCACGCCGGTATTGCGGTAGCCGCCCACGTGATTGGCAAACAGGCCCCCGCTGAAGTTCCCGCTGCTGACGGTGGCCTGCAGCCGCACCTTGTCGCGCACCGAATAGTTGGTGCCCAGCAGTTCGATGGGCTCGGCGATGCCCGGCACGGACTGGTCGAACTTCAGCATGTGGGTGCCGGAAATGCCGAAGTTCCAGTTGCCGCTGGCGTGGCGCAGGCGGTACTCCAGGTTGTAGTCGATGCCGCGGATTTTCTCGTCGGCGAAGTTCTGGCGGCGCAGGTCATAGATCACGGTGGGCAGTCCCAGGTCGGGATAGACCAGGCCATCGTGGCGCAGGCCGGCCAGCAGCGGCTCCACCACCGACTTCCATTGCGCGTCCGTGCTGCCGGCCGGGCGCACGATGCGGTAGGCGTTGTAGGCGGACAGCGGATTGGTCACCGGGCCGAAGGTCGGGAAGGTGATCACGTCCTTGTAGTCGATCTGGAAGTAGGTCAGGCCCAGCCTGGCGCCGCCCAGCAGTTCCGGTCCCAGGTCCAGGCCGACGTTGTAGGTGTTGGCCTTTTCCGGTTTCAGCTTGTTGCCGCCCGCGAGCAGCACGGTGTAGTCGGACGGTCCGGCGTTCGCGCAGCCGACGTAGGCGCCGGGGATGCAATCGAAGTGGATGGCGCGGGTGTCGATGGCCGTGGGCGCGTCGGCCAGGCTGGGCGCATGGAAGGAGCGGCCCGCCGACAGGCGCACCTTGGCGCCATCGGCCACGGTCCAGGTGGCGCCGGCCTTGGGATTGGTGGTGCTGCCGACGTCGCTGTAGTTGTCGTAGCGGGCCGCCACCGAAACGTCCAGGCGCTTGATGCCGGGGCGTGCGTTGGCTTCGCCCACCAGCGGGAAGTACAGTTCCCCGAACACCGACTTGTCGTCGCGGCTGCCGCTGGAGGTGTAGGGCGAGACGGCCGCGCCCGCTGCGCCGGCCGAGGTCAGGCCATCCATCTCCTCGCGCCGCACACCCACGCCAACCGCCGCCCGGGCCTGGCCGCCGGCCATGCCGAACAGCGGGCCGTCGAGCTTGACCACCCCGTCCTTCAAGGTGTGCTGGGCGTAGTAGCGCGTCACGTAGTTGCCGATCTGCGCCAGCAGCGCGGCATTGGTGGCGGCGCCCACGCCGGTCGGGTTGAAGCTGCCGTCGGCGGCGGCCTTGATGGCCAGCGCCTGGTTGATGCCGTGGTTGTTGACGTCATCCTTCTCGCGGCCGTAGTTGAATTCGATCTTGGCGTTCCAGTCGTTGGGCAGCTGGATATTGGCGCCGGTGACGAAGCTGCGGGTATCGGTGCTGATGCGGTTGGTGAAGGCATTGCCGAAGTCGGCCGACGGATTGTAGGTCACGGATTCGGTGACGCCGGCCGCCGCGCCGGACAGCGGCAGGTAGTACGGACTGGTGGCGGGCAGGTTGACGGACAGGCCGCCACTGGTGACGCCGCCGCCGGACACGCGCGAATCAAGCTTGCGCCCCGACCACATGACGCTGGCGTACAACTCGGCCGCCTCGCCCAGGTTCTGGCGTACGCCGACATAAGCCTGGTCGCGGTGCTGGGCCGGATACAAATCGTTGCCGCGATTGGTCTCGCACAGCGTGGCGGCGCCTGGCGCCAGGCGGCCGCCGCCGGTGATGGGATAATTCACGCCGCCGGCCGTCACCGTGCCGGGAGTGCAGTTGGTGGAGCGGGTGTCCGGGCCGCCCCAGGCGCGCTGGTCGTTCACCGCGTAGGAGCGGGCAAAGCCGTCCAGGCCCGTGTTTTCCGAGCGCTCGATGGCCGCCAGCAGGTGCCCGCCTTCCCACTTCTGGCCGAACAGCTGGCTGAAGTTTTTGGTCTGGTAGCCATCGGCGGAACCGAAGCGCAGCTTGGTCTCGGCGCCGGTAAAGCTCTTGCGGGTGACGAAGTTGATCACGCCGGCCACCGCGTCCGAGCCATAGATGGCCGAGCCGCCGTCGGCCATCACTTCCACCCGTTCCAGGATGGAGGTGGGGATGGCGCCCGCGTCGGGGGCGGTCTGGTTGATGCCGGCGCCGGGCAGGCGGTGGCCGTCCACCAGCACCAGGGTCAGGCCGGCGCCGCCATTGCCGACGCCGATGCCATGGATGGCCGGCTGGTCGACGAAGTTGGCCTGGTTCTGGCCATTGTTGTTGCCGGACGCGCTGAAGTTGTTCATCTCCGGCACGGAACGCAGCAGCTCGGTCGAGGTCGTGGCGCCGGTGGCGGCGATGTCCTCGCGGCGTATGGTGGTGACGTCGGTGCCGGTGGCGGCGATGCCGCGTATGCTGGTGCCGGTCACGGTCACCACGTTGTCGGGCTTGACCGGGTCGGCCTGCTGGGCGGCGGCGTGCTGCCAGCAGCCGGCCAGGCCGCAGATGGCCAGCGCGATACGGGTCTTCGGGTAAATAAGTTGATGCATTGCTGTCTCCCTTCTAATAATTGATTTGGTTTGGCGTTACTGTGGTTGCCCGGGGCGCCGCGGGCATGGACGGCGGCTCGGGTTCGACCAGCGTCACCTTGACCCCGGCCCGCTCCAGCATCTGCACGCCGGCGTCGGGCGCGCCGGTGTCGGTGATGACGCGGGCGATCTTGTCGAGCGAGCACAAAAACAGGCTGCCCTTGTTGGCAAACTTGGAGGAATCGGCCAGCACCACCAGTTCCTGCGCCTGGTGGATCAAACGGCCGCTGGCCTGTATCAGCAGCGGATCGGCCTCCATTACTCCGAACGAGGACAGCGAGTGCGCGCCCAGGAACAGCCGGTTGGCGTAGCAGAACTGCACCGTCTCGGTCTCGAAGGGGCTGAGGACGATGCCCTGGTTGCGGTAGATGGTGCCGCCGGACAGGATCACATCATTGTCGCTGGTGGCCAGCAGCCGGCGCGCCACTTCGAAGGAGTTGGTCAGCACCCGCATTTGGCGCGCGGCCATGAATTCGGCCATGCGGAAGGTGGTGGTGCCGCCGCCGATCACGATGGTGTCGCCGTCTCCACAGAGCGACACCGCGTGGCGGGCGATGGCGCGCTTGCGGCCCGCGTTGCTGTCCATGCTGCCGTCGAAGCTGACGCGGTTGAGCGGTGCATGGCTGGCGCCCTCCATCCTGCGCGCCCCGCCGTGCACCCGCTTGACCTGCTGCGTGAGGTCGAGCAGCCGCACGTCGCGCCGCACCGTGGCCGGCGACACGCCCAGCCACCCGGACAATTGCGGAATGGTGGCCGCGCCATGCTCGGCCAGCAGCCGCAGCAGACGCTTATGCCTGTCGTGGTAGTCCATTGCTGTCTCCGTGTGTTTTTGTTTTGCCGCCCGAAGCTTAACGAGCTGTAAGGAAATATACATAATTCTTAAAAACAGGTAAACTTATTAATGAAAAATGACTATGAACTTGATCATTTCCGTCCATGGTGGTGGTTGGATTCATTTATTGTTAAACTCTGACGCATGCACATCCTCCTCGCCGAAGACGACACCATCCTGGCCGACGCCCTGCGCGCCCACCTGACCGGCGCCGGCTACACGGTCGAACACGCGCCCAACGGGCCGGTGGCCGAGTACCTGCTGCAGCGCCACCAGTTCGACCTGGGCATCCTGGACCTGGGCCTGCCCATGGTGGACGGGCTGACGGTGCTGCGTAATGTGCGCGCCGCCAACCAGCAGATGCCGGTGATCGTGCTGACCGCGCAGGATGCGCTGGAAAGCCGGGTGGCCGGCCTGGACGCCGGCGCCGACGACTACATGACCAAGCCTTTCGACTTCCCCGAACTGGACGCCCGCGTGCGCGCCCTGCTGCGGCGCGCCACCGCCCGCAGCGGCACGGCGGAACTGGGCTGCGGCAAATTGAGCTTCGATCCGCGCACCCGGCGCGCGGCCATCGGCGGCGAGCAGATAGAACTGAGTCCGCGCGAGTGGGCCTTGCTGGAACTGCTGCTGATCAACCGCGACAACGTGGTGACCAAGGAACAGATCATCCAGGGCTGGTCGCACGAGGGCACGGCCAGCGGCAACGCCATCGAGGTGTATATCCACCGCCTGCGGCGGCGGCTGGAAGGCTCGGGCCTCGATATCCGCACCGTGCGCGGCCTGGGCTACCTGCTGGAAGCGGACAGCAAGAGCGCGCGCTGAGCCATGGTTTCCCTGCACCGCAAACTGCTGCTATGGCTGCTGCTGCCGCAGCTGGTGCTGTGGGTGGCGGGCGGCGTGGCGACCTTCCGGCTGGCGGCCGGCTATGCCAACAACGCCATCGATGCGACCCTGGTGCAAGCCTCGCGCGCGCTGCTGCGCCAGGTCAAGCCCATCGAGCAGGGGCTGCTGATCGACTTCCCGCGCGCGGCGCAGGAAGTGCTGGAGGCCGATCCCAACGACCGCCTGATGTACACGGTCAGCACCCCGCCCGGGCACTTCATCCTCGGTAATAACAACCTGCCGCCGCCGCCCGGCAAGGGCGAACCCAAGCTCGATACGCCTTATTTCTACGACGCCGAGGTCACGCCCGACCTGAACGTGGACGGGGTGCGCAAGCAGATGCGCATCGCCGCCCTGTACGTGGCCTACGGCGACATCAGCGCGCCGCAGCAGACCATGCTGGTGCAGGTGGCGCGCAGCAGCGCCAACCGCGAGGAGCTGGCGCGGGCCATCCTGGCCGATACGCTGCTGCCGCTGTCGGTGCTGGTGCTGCTGATGAGCGTGATCGTGTGGTTCGGCATCCGCGCCGGGCTGGCGCCCCTGGCCCGTTTGCGGCGCGAGGTGGAGAGCCGCGCGCCAGGCGACCTGACGCCGGTCAAGCTGGACCTGGCGCCCATCGAGCTGCGCTCATTGGCGGCGGCGCTGAACGAGCTGCTGGCCTCGGTGCGCCATCACGTCGGCGCCCAGCAGCGCTTCATCGCGGACGCGGCGCACCAGCTGCGCACCCCGCTGGCGGGGCTGAAAAGCCAGACCAGGCTGGCCCTGGAAAGCGCCAGCGACGAGGCGCAGCGCGCCCGCCTGGACCTGGTGCACCAGAGCGCCAGCCGCAGCGCGCACCTGGTGGCGCAGCTATTGACGCTGGCCCGGGCCGAACCCGGCGCGGCCGCCGCGCTGGAGCGCACCCGGTTCGACCTGGTGCGCTTTGCGCAGGAAGTGGCGGCGCACCTGGTGCCGCGTGCGCTGCGGGCCGGCGTCGACCTGGGCGTGGAGGATATCCAGGAGCGCGCAGGCGTCACGGTGTACGCCAACGCGGCGCTGCTGCGCGAGGCGGTCACCAACCTGATCGACAACGCGGTCCGCTATGCCGGGCGCGGTGCGGTGGTCACGCTGCGGATGCGGCAGGATGGCCCGTGGGCCGAGCTGGCGGTGGAGGACAACGGCCCCGGCATCCCGGCCGCCGACCGCGAACGGGTCTTCGAGCGTTTCGTGCGCGCCACGGCCGATGGCGAAGGCTGCGGCCTGGGCCTGGCCATCGTGCGCGAGATCATCGAGCGGCACCAGGGCGCCGTCACGCTGGGCGACGCCGAGCCGCACGGCCTGCGCGTGACCATCCGCCTGCCCGGCGCCCCGTCTGCCCGGCCGGATGCCGCCGCATGAAGCACCACCCCACCCTGCTGGTGCTGGCGCAAGCACTACTGCGCGCAACGCTGCGGCCTGCGCTGCGGCGGCCGCTGCGGGCTTGGCTGCCACCGCCTCGACTGCCGCGCCAGCACAGGCCAGCGCCAAGCGGCTTGCTGGCGCTGCTGCCGCTGCTATCTGCGCTGCCAGCCTTCGCCCTGGCGGGCGAGGTGGAAGTCCTGCATTTCTGGGCCAGTGGCGGCGAGGCCCAGGCCGTGGCCCAGCTCAAGAACACCCTGCGCGCCCAAGGCCATACGTGGAAGGACTTCGCCATTGCCGACGGCGGCGGCGGGCTGGCGATGGTCATGCTCGATTCGCGCGTGCGCTCCGGCAATCCGCCCACGGCGGCGCAAATCAAGGGCGTGGCGATACAGGAATGGGCGCGCACCGGCAAGCTGGCCGGCATCGACGACGTGGCGACCGCCGACCGCTGGAACGCCCTGCTGCCCTCCAGCGTCAGCGACACCATGAAATACCAGGGCCATTACGTGGCCGCGCCGCTCAACATCCACCGCGTCAACTGGCTGTGGATCAATGCCGACGTGCTGCGCAAGTCCGGCGCCAAGGCGCCGTCGACCTGGGATGAATTCTTTGCGGCGGCCGAGGCCATGCGCAAGATAGGCGTGACGCCGGTGGCCTACGGCGGCCAGTCCTGGCTGGACCTGGGCACCTTCGAAAGCGTGGCGATCGGGGTCGGCGGCGTCGACTTCTACAAGCGCGCCTTCCTGGACCTGGACCGCGCCGCGCTGTCCAGCCCCGAGATGGAAAAGACGCTGGCCACCTTCAAGCGCATCAAGAGCTACACCAACAAGAATTACGGCGGCAGCGACTGGGTGGCGGCCACCGACCTGCTGAACCGGGGCGCGGCCGGGATGCTGATCATGGGCGACTGGGCCAAGGCCGAGATGCTGGCGGCCGGCAAGCGGCCCGGGATCGACATCCTGTGCACCGCCACGCCCGGCTCGCGCGAGGCGTTCAGCTTCGACATCGATTCCTTCATCATGTTCGGCGTCAGCGACGGCAAGAAGCCGGCCCAGCGCGACCTGGTGCGGGCGGTGATGAGCAAGCCGTTCCAGGAAACCTTCAACCTGGCCAAGGGGTCGATCCCGGCGCGGCTGGACGTGCCGCTGGAGCGCTTCGACAGCTGCGCCCGGCGCGCGCGCCAGGACTACCAGGCCAGCGCCAGGCGCGGCACCCTGCTCCCCAGCCTGGCGCACGGCATGGCCCAGCCGGCCCACACCGTCGCCCCCATGTGGGAGGTGATACGCCAGTTCTGGAACCAGGACGGCATGAGCGCCAAGGCGGCCATGGCCAGGCTGGCGGCTGCCGCCGGCCGGTAAGGCAAATCACAACGAAAATTAAAGAATGCTTTAATATGGACTGTCCATATTAAAGACTTCTTTAAAATGTACCGCTCCGCTGGCACCAGCGTCACCATGACCACTGTAGGCGTAACCGTCCGTGCTTTCATCCCGCATGGTCTGCCGCCGCGTGCGCCGTCGCTGGCGATGGAGTCTTATACAACGGCCAATCGCCAGGCAGAACTGGTAAGCTGCTGCTGGACGGTGTGCGCGGCGCCGGCAAGCAGCCCGGTGAACTACGCCGTTCGCAGAACTGGATAGGCGGAAAACGTCCGGGGGATGCCGTGTTCGCGCCTCCGCCGCCGCAGAACGTCACAACTCTGCTGAGCGATCTGGAACGCTACATCCATAGCGAAGATGCAGCGCTGCCGCCGCTGGTGCGCATCGCCTTGGTCCACGCACAATTCGAAACCATACACCCCTTCCTCGACGGGAATGGCAGGATAGGCCGGCTGTTGATTTCAGCCCTTCTGGAACACTGGCGGCTCATGAAGGCGCCGCTGCTGTACATCAGCGCCTACCTGAAACAGCATCAACAGGAGTACTACCGCCTGCTGTCCGGTATACGCACGGATGGCGACTGGGAAGCCTGGATAGCATTTTTCCTTGAGGGCGTGACCGATACCGCCGTCCAGGCAGAACACACCATCATAGACCTGGCGACGCTAATTACCAGCGACCGCCGCCGATTGCTGGAGGCGCCGAGGGCGGGCGCAGCAGCCTACCGCCTGTTCGAATCGCTGCCGACCATGCCGCGCTTGACGGTCGAACAGGTGAAACAGCGGCTGGCAACCAGCTACCCAACCGCTAATGCCGCCGTCAAGGCGCTGGCGGACCTGGGCATCATTCAGGAAATGACCGGCCTGCGCAAGAACCGCAGCTTCGGCTACAGGGCTTATATCGATATCCTGTCGCGCTAGGCTCAGCGCTGGCGCACCGGCGAGACAAAGGCCAGCGCTTCTTCAAAGGTGTGCAGCACCAGGTCGGTCTGCTGGGCCACGGCGGCCGGGGTGGCGCGCATTTCCTCCTGTGGACGCATGGTCACCACCGGGATATCGTGCAGCTGCCCGCGCAGGTCGGAGACGGCGCCGCACCAGTCTTCCACCGAGCAGTCTATCGGCGCGATCACGAACACCGTCGACAGCAGATGCTCGGCTTCCGGCTGCGCTTCCTGCTGCTGCTTGGTGAGCACGATGCTGCGTGCGTCAAGGCCAGCCTCGCGCAGGGCCAGCACCAGCAGCTCGTTGAGGAATTCGTCGCGGATGTTTTCCATCGACGCGCACAGGATGACGGAATGTTCGGGCACATCCAGCGATCCCTGCCAGCGCCCCAGCCTTTCCTCGCGGGCGTGGCGCAGGTGGGCGCCTATGCCTTCGTTGAGTATCGACACGCTGCGGCGCCGCGAGCGCGGCGGCTTGCCGCCGGCCGCCAGGGTATCGGCCACCATGACGATGGTGGAACGCAGCCGCTCCTCCTGCTCTTTTTCGATGGTGCCGCCGCGCAGGTCATTCCCCGCCAGGATCATCCCGGGCAGCAGGATCTGGTCGCAGTAGCGCGCCATGCTGGACTTGCGCAGGAACACGCGCGCGTCTTCCAGGATGGCGGCCGCGTCGCCGCTCAGCGCGCGGTGGTAGAAGCGCTGCGCGCCGCTGGCGTTGGGCGTCTCGGCGAACAGGATGCTGACCGGCTCCAGCCCCTTCACATAGCGGCCCGCGATCACCAGGCACAGCGTCAGCGGCGTGGCCAGCAGCAGCCCCACCGGACCCCATAGGGCGCTCCAGAACAGCGCCGAGATGATGATGGCCAGCGGCGACATGCCGGAACTCTGGCCATACACGCGCGGCTCGACCACGTTCGCCACCAGCACCTCCAGCGCGCCGAACAGCAGCAGCGCCACGATGGCCAGGGTCCAGCCGGGATCGACGGCGGCCGCGAACAGGGCGATGCCGCCGCCCGCGATCAGCGCGCCAATATACGGGACGAAGCGCAGCAGCGCGCACATGGCGCCCCACAGCGCCGCATGCGGTATGCCCAGCAGCCATAACACCAGGCAGATCACGGTGCCGAACACCAGGTTGACCACGAATTGCGAAAAGAAGAAGCGCGACACCCCATGCGCCGCATCCTCCAGGCCTTTCATGGTGCGGCTGACGTCACGCTGGCCCGTCAAGCGTATCACGCGGTCGCGCAGGCTTTCGTAATCGAGCAGGATAAAGATCAGCAGCACCAGCACCAGGCCGGCCTCGCCCAGCGGGCCGGACACGACGCTGATGGCGCGCGTGACGGAATCCTGGGTGCTCATGCGCTCGTGGATCTCGACCGGTATCGGCTGCGCGGGATTGGGCTTGAGCCCGGCGATGGTGGCGACGTCGCGGTCCTCGAACGGCACCGGCCCCGGCGTCAGCAGCTCGGTCGGCAAGCGCGCCAGCGGCTGTTCGGCCAGCACCTCGAGCTGCTTCATCTTGGCCCGGATCTGGTCGCGGTATTGCGGTAGTTCGGCGGTGAGCGACAGCAGCTGGCCCGCCAGCACCGTGCCGGCGCCGGCCAGTACCGCCACCACGATGCCCAGCGCGGCAAATGTGGACTTGGCCCTGGACAGGCCGCAGGAAGCCAGCGCCGTGATCAGCGGCGCGATGGCCAGGCTGAGCACGAAAGCCAGGGTGATGGGTTGCAGTACTTCGCGGCCGAAATGCAGCAGCGCGATCAAACAGGTGGCGGTGACGATGGCGTTCGCCGGACGTTTCAGGATGGAGGATTCGGGCATGGACAACCTTGGCTTGGACGCTGCTGGACAGCCGCTATCATAAACCACCTTCGCGCCCTGTTCCGTGCGCATGCCTGGGACCGCCGTGGAAGCCGGAGGCGGCGCCATGGGCCGGGCGGCCGCCGGGCCCGCGCCAGGGCTGGACGGCGCCGCCGATCGGGGCTATGCTGCCGCCATCATCCACGCACCCGGGACCACCATGATCATCGAATTACGCGTCTACCATTGCCTGCCGGGCCGGCTGCCGGCCCTGAACGACCGCTTCCAGAACGTCACCCTCAAGCTGTGGGACAAGCACGGCATCGAGCAGGTGGGCTTCTTCACCACCGTGGCCGGTCCCAGCAACCAGACCCTGACCTATCTGCTCAAGTGGGACAGCCTGGCCGAGCGCGAGGCCAGGTGGAACGCCTTCGCCAGCGATCCGGAATGGCTGCAGAAGCGCGCTGAATCGGAGGCTGTCTCGCCCATCGTCGAACGCATCGAGAATTCCTTCCTGAGCCCGACCGCCTACTCGGCGCTGAAGTAAGCGCCTCAGGCAAAGCCGCTCGCCTGCATCCGGTACATCCGTGCGTAGGCGCCGTCCAGGGCCAGCAGCTGTTCGTGGTTGCCGTATTCGCTGATGGCCTGCTGGTGGAACACGGCGATGCGGTCGGCGTGGCGCGCGCCGGCCAAGCGGTGCGATACCAGGATCACCATGCCGCGCCGCCGCCCCTGCCTGAATTCGCGGAAGATCCTGTCCTCGCTCGGCACGTCCAGCGCGGCGCTGGGCTCATCGAGCACCAGCAGGCCGGGCTCCTCGCGCATGTAGGCGCGCGCCATGGCGATCTTCTGCCATTCGCCGCCCGACAACTCCACCCCGCCATCGAACGTGCGGCCCAGCATGGTGTCGTACTGCCGTGGCAGCTGCTCCAGCACCCGGTCGGCGAAGGCGCGCCAGGCGGCCCGTTGCCAGCGTTCCCGGTTGCCGGCATCGTCGACATCGCCCAGGCCGATGTTCAACCCGGCCGTGAAATGGTATTTGCTGAAATCCTGGAACAGCGCCGAGGTGCGGGCGCGCAGCGCGTCCTCGTTCCACTGCCGCAGGTCGGTGCCATCCAGCGTGATGCTGCCGGCGCTGGGCTGCAGCAGCCCGGCCGCCAGCTTGATGAAGGTCGATTTGCCGGCGCCGTTCATGCCCACCACCGCCAGCGACTTCCCCTCCGGCAGGTGCAGGTTCACGCCGCGCAAGGCCGGCGACTGCTTGCCCGGATAGGTGTAGTGGACATCGATGAAGCGCAGCCCGTCGCCGGGAACCGCCCCCTCCCTGGCGCTGCCCCACACGCTGGCGCTGCTCAAATCGATGATTTTCAGGTAGTTCGAGAAGTGCATCAGGTGGGCACGCATCTGGCTGACGCCGGACAACAGCGTGCTGAGGGTGCCCTGGGTCTGGCGGGTGATGAGCAGCAGCGCCGCCAGCTGGCCTATGCTGATGCTGCCCTGCGCCGCCTGCACGGCGGTAATCGCGTAAACGATATATACGGACAGGGTGCCCAGGCTGTCGACGACGCCGCCGTTCAGGAACCCGCTCCAGGCGATGTGCAGTTCGCGCGCCGCCAGCGCATCGGCCGCGACGGTGTATTGGGGCAGCAGCAGCCTGGGCAGGTTATAGAGCTTGACTTCCTTGGCGTTGTTCCCCAGGACCAGGGCATCCTGCAGGTAATGCTGCTGGGCGGAGGAGCGATGCAGTTCATCGACCATGTTGAACATCCGTTTGTTATGCCGGTCGGACAGCAGGAAGCCGGGTATCGCGGCCGCCGCCAGTATCAGGCCATTCATCGCCGATGACCTGGTAATCACGGCGATTGCGGTGCCCAGCATGACCACGTTCTGCAACAGCGCCAGCCCGCTGAAGAACATGGCAACGCCGCGGCCCACGCCATCCGTCTGCGCCAGCATGTAGTCGCTGCGCATCTGCGGGGTATCGACCTGTTCGTAGCTGAGCGTGAGATACTTGTCCATCAGCCGCAGGACCAGGCTGTTGCGCACGCGGGTAGCAGCCGTGGCCTGGACCACGCTGGCCAGCTTGCCCAGCAAGGCGGCGGCGATCACCAGCGCGGCCTCGGCGGCGACCCAGGCCGGAACGCTGTCGGCCGCGTGCCGGTCGCCGCGCGCCGCCAGCGCTATCGCGTCAAGTACGTAGCCGCCCAACACCGCGATGGCGGCAGGCAGGGCGCCATTGACGAGGGACAGGGCAGTCAATCCCAGCGCCTGCCCCCTGGCCGCGCCAAACACGATCCGTAGCTGCCTTTTCATTGCAGGCTCCATCCATGAGGAGATTACATTATAGGCAAGTAGTTCCAGCTGAAATCAGTACGGTCGCGGCGCTGCGCTTCATACTGTCATGCACAACTTTTCGCTACAGTCCAGGCCAGCCTGCGGGCCTGTTACGGCGCGCCGCCGGCCGGCTGTGCTAGAGTGAGGCACCCTTACTTACGGAGGCCTTATGAAGCGCGTGACAGGTGTAGGCGGTATCTTCTTTTATGCGAAAGACCCGGCGGCGCTGCGCGAGTGGTACCGGCGCCACCTCGGTATCGACGTGCAGCCCTGGGGTGGCGCCGCCTTCGAATGGAAGGATGGCGAAGGCCAGCCGGCAGGCGGCACCACCGCCTGGTGCATCAGCGCGGCGGACAGCGGCCATTTCGCACCCGGCTCGGCTTCCTTCATGGTGAACTACCGCGTGGCCGACCTGGACGGCCTGCTGCAGGCCCTGCGCGACGAGGGCTGCCATGTGCTGGACAAGGCCGACGATTCCGAGTACGGCAAATTCGGCTGGGTGATCGACCCGGAGGGCAACAAGGTCGAATTGTGGGAACCGCCGGCGGGCCAATGATCAGGATCTCCCTGCTGCTTGCCGCCGCCTTCAGCCTGCCGCTGCATGCGGCCGTGGTCGGCCGCACCGTTCCCGCCACGCCGCTGACCGAGGCGCGCGTCGCCGGACAGCCCGAATGGCAGGCCTACCTGGCGCGCTCGCGGGCGCTGATGGCGGCCGACAAGGCGTCGTTCCAGGCCGAGCGCGCCACCGCCGCGCCGCCGCCAGTCATGGAATCGGCGGGCGGCGCCAAAACCATGCCGCTGAACCGCCCCACCGCCTGGTACGCCACGGCCGAGGCGCGCCATATCGCCGACGTGATCGCCAGCTTCCAGACCCCGGCCGGCGGCTGGAGCAAGAACATGGCGCGCGACGGCGCCACCCGTCTCCCGGGCCAGCCCTACGTGGCGGCCCACGCCCGCGCGGCGCCGGACGACGTGCCGTGGAACTGGGTAGGCACTTTCGACAACGACGCCACCACCACCGAGCTGCGCTTCCTGGCGCGGGTCGCCGCCCAGGCGCCCGGGGCCGAGGGCGAGGCCTGGCGCGCCAGCTTCCTGCGCGGCCTCGACTACGTACTGGCCGCGCAATATCCCAACGGCGGCTGGCCGCAAGTCTACCCGCTGCAAGGCGGCTACCACGACGCCATCACCTACAATGACGACGCCATGGCCGATATCGCCAACCTGCTGGCGGACGTCGCCGCCGGCCTGGGCGACTACGCCTTCGTCCCGGCCGACCGGCGCGCTCGCGCCGCCGAGGCGGGCAAGCTCGCCATTGCCTGCATCCTGGCCACCCAGGTGCGCCTGGACGGCCGCCTGACGGCATGGTCGCAGCAATACGATCCCGTCACGCTCAAGCCGGTGGGCGCCCGCAACTTCGAGCCGGACGCCCTGTCCAGCGGCGAGAGCACCGGCCTGCTGCTGTACCTGATGAAACTGGAACAGCCGGCGCCCGGGGTGGCGGCCGCCATCGAGGCCGGCGTGCAATGGCTGCGCGCCACCGCCATCCGCGACCGCGCCTGGCGCCACTCGGCGCAGGGCAGCGTCCTGGCGGAGCAGCCGGGCGCGCCGCTGCTGTGGGCGCGCTACACCAGCCTGGAAAGCGGCAAGCCGGTGTTCGGCGACCGCGACCTGACCCTGCACGACGATGTGATGGAGATCTCGGCCGAGCGCCGCAACGGCTACGCCTGGTACCTCACCGGCGGCCAGCGTGCGCTGTCGGCCTACGCCACTTGGAAGGCGAGGCAGGGCGCAGCCCCACCCTGACAGCGCGCCGCCCACGCGTTTTCGATTGACGCCGTGTGACAGTTGTCGCAAAATACTCCCAACTGTCACAAACGGAGTATATGCAATGGCTGTCCCCTCCCCCACCGAGCTGTGCGTGCTGAAGGCGCTGTGGCGCCAGCATCCGCTGAGCGCGCGCGAAATCCATGACGCCGTCGCCGGTGAACTGGCGTGGTCGTTTTCGTCCACCCGCAAGACGGTCGAGCGCATGCTGGAAAAAGGCATGCTGGTGCAAGCCACGCGCCACGGCGTGCAGGTGTACCAGGCGGCGCTGGAAAAGGTGGGCACGCTGGCCGCCTTCGCCCACGACTTCGGCCGCCGCGTGATGGAAATCGACTCGCCGCTGCCGGTCAACATGTTTACCGGCTCCCGGCTGGTGGACGCCCAGGAACTGGCGCGGCTGGAGCAGATGCTCAGCGACTGGCCGGACGACAAGGACGGCGCCCCGTGACAGCACCGGACTTCCTGCTGCTGCGCCTGGCGCTGGCCAGCCTGTGCTGCCTGGCGGCCGGCGGCAGCGTGTGGGCTCTGGCGGTCCTGTTGCGGCGCTGCCTGCCCGCACTGGCGGCGCAGCGTTCGGCATGGCTGCTGGCCCAGCTGGCGGTGGCGGCCACCTTCCTGCTGGTGCTGCTGCCGCACAGCGAACGGGTGCGCCTGGTGCCCCCCATCGAATACGCGGCGCAAGCCGTCACGCCCTATCTGCCGGCCCGGGAGGCGGCCATCCCGGTGCGCGATCCGGAACACCGTGCGCAACCGGGCGGCACCGATGCCGGCGCCAGCTGGATCACGCTGGCCGCCCGCGCCTGGGGCCTGCTGTACCTGGCCGGCCTGGCCTGCTGCGTGGCGCGGCTGCTGCGCGCGCGCCATGTGCTGGCGCAGTTGGCCGCGACCGGCCGCAGCCTGCCGCCGGCGGGCGGCGCGGCCGTGATCGAAGTCGACGCCCCCATCTCGCCCATGCTGCTGGGCCTGTTCTGGCCGCGCCTGCTGCTGCCCACCCACCTGCACGGCATGGAGCCGCTGCAGCGCCAGCTGATACTGGAGCACGAGCTGGCGCATTTGCGGCGCCGTGACCTGCACTGGATGGCGGCCGGCGCCGCCCTGCAAACCCTGCTGTGGTTCAACCCCTTCATGCACCTGCTGCGCCGCAGCCTGGCCTGGGCCCAGGAGCTGGGCTGCGACCGCGACGTGCTGCGCGGCCGGCCGCTGGTGCAGCGCAAGGCTTACGCGGCGGCCCTGGTGGCGCAGCTGCGCCTGCAATGCCCGCCGGCGCCGCCGGCCCTGGCTTTCGGCGGCGCCGGCGCCCACACCCTGTCCGGACGGGTGGCGGCCATACGCGACCCTGGCAACCCTGGCAGCCCCGCCCAGGCGCGACTGGCCCGAGGGGCCGCCCTGGCGGCGCTGGCCGCCGTGGCGGCCGCCAACTTCGCACTGCAGCCGGCGCTGGCCTGGAACGCCGCGCCGGAACAGCAGGCCTGGAGCGCGCTGGCCTGCACCACCATGGTCGACGCCGCCAGCGGCAAAGCGCTGGAGCACAGCGGCTCGTGCGGCGTGCGCATCACGCCCGTGTCCACCTTCAACATCGCCGTCAGCCTGATGGGCTACGACAGCGGCATCCTGCAGGACCAGCACGCGCCGCTGCTGCCCTTCAAGCCCGGCTACGTGGACTGGCAGCCCAGCTGGCGCCAGGCGCTGGACCCGGCCGGCTGGATACGCACCTCCTCGGTCTGGTACGCCCAGCAGGTCACCGCAGGACTGGGACCGCAGCGCTTCCAGCGCTATGTGCAGGCTTTCGGCTACGGCAACCGCGACGTGGCCGGCGACCCGGGCGCCAACAACGGCCTGCGCATGGCCTGGATAGATTCCTCGCTCAAGATCTCCGCTGACGAGCAGGCCGGCTTCCTGCGCCGCCTGGTCAACCGCGAGCTGGGCGTCTCAACCCACGCCTACGACATGACGGCAGCCCTCTTGCGCCTGGACGTGCAGGCGGACGGCTGGCAAGTGTACGGCAAGACCGGCTCCGGCTACCCGGTCAACGCCGACGGCACGGAAGACCGCGAGCACGCCTATGGCTGGTTCGTCGGCTGGGCCAGCAAGAACGGCCGCACCATCGTGTTCGCCCAGCTGCAGCAGGACCGCAAGGACGAGCCCAGGGCCGCCGGCCCGCGCGTGCGCGACGCCTTCCTGCGCACCCTGCCGGCGCGGCTGGCCGCCGCCCCCTGATTTCCCCCACCAAGATTCCCCCACCAAGAAAGAGCAAACCATGAAGCTGATATTTGCGATGTGCGCCATCGCGGGACTGTCCACGTCCGTCGCCGCGGCCCCGTCCACCCTGCGCGACACCGTGGACGGCGTGATCGCTCCCATCATGAAGCAATACGACGTGCCCGGCGTGGCGGTCGGCGTGATCGTGGACGGCAAGGCGCAATTCTTCAACTACGGCGTGACGGCGCGCAGCGGCGGCGCTGCCGTCACCGAGCACACCCTGTTCGAACTGGGATCGATCAGCAAGACCTTTACCGCCACCCTGGGCATGCTGGCCCGGGCCGAGGGCAAGCTGTCGCTGGACGACCACCCGGGCAAGTACCTGCCGGCGCTGCAAGGGGCCGCCATCGACCAGGCCACCCTGCTGCACCTGGCCACCTACACGGCGGGCGGCCTGCCGCTGCAATTCCCCGACCAGGTGGACGACGCGGACAGCGAACAGGCCATGCTGGCCTATTTCCGCGACTGGAAGCCGGACGCCGCGCCCGGCGCCATACGCCGCTATTCCAATCCCAGCATAGGCCTGTTCGGCCATGCCGCCGCGGCAGCGCTCGGGACCGACATCGCCACCGCCATGGAAACCCGGCTGTTTCCCGCGCTGGGACTGACCTCCACCTACATCAAGGTGCCGGACAGCGCCATGCCCAACTACGCCTGGGGCTACGACAAGCAAAACCGGCAGGTGCGCATGCATCCCGGGGCCCTGGCCGGCGAAGCCTACGGCGTGCGCTCGACGGCGGCCGACATGGTGCGCGTGCTGCAGGTTAACATCGACCCCTCCCTGCTGCAGGGGCCGGTGAGGCGCGCGGTGGAAGCCACCCACCAGGGCTATTTCCGCACCGGCCCCATGACCCAGGCCCTGGGCTGGGAGCGCTACAGCACGCCGTACGACCTGCAGCGCCTGCTAGCGGGCAACAGCAGCGCGATGGCGTGGGAACCCCACCCGACCCGGCGCCTGGCGCCGCCGCTGCCGCCGTCCGGCACCGCGCTGTACAACAAGACCGGTTCGACCGGCGGCTTTGGCGGCTACGCCGTGTTCATCCCATCGCACAAGACCGGCGTCGTCATCCTGGCCAACCGCGCCTACCCAAACGAGGAACGGATCAAGGCCGCCTATGCCATCCTGAAACAGCTGGGCGCCACCGGGCGCTGAAGGCGCTTGCCGCCCGGTACGTCCGGCTGGCGCCGCGCGCCATGTACGCTTGCGCCCGATCAGGGCAGCCCGGTTGCGCCAGCCTAGACTCGATGATGGCGCCCGCCGCCGGCCGCTCGCCTCAGCCTGCCGGCAACAGTGGCGCCAGTGCAAGCAGCAGCTTGTACTCACTCTCTGCTGGAGGGACTACATCATGTCGCACCTGTTTATCCAAGCCCGGCCGCACCGCCGCGCGGCGCTCACCCGCGCGCCGCTTACCCGCCTGGCGCTGGCCTGCGCGGCGCTGTGCGCCCTGCATCCGGTGGCCGCGGCCCAGCCTGGTCCGGAAGCGGCGCCACCCGTCGCCAACATCGTCCTGCCGCGCTTCGGCGTCTACAGCGTCATCAACCTGTGGCCCGAAGCCAGCTGGGCACTGCTGAACGAGCGCGGGCAGGCCGCGTTCGGCTCCGTCAGCTACGAAGGCTTGCGCAACGGCTACTTCGACGGCGACCGCATCCACGAAATCGGCACGCTGGGCGGCGATTACACGGTAGTAAGCGGCTTGAACGACCGTGGCGTGGTGGTCGGCGAGTCGGAGGATGCCGAGGAACACAGCAACATCCTGGCCTATACCTGGACCGTGGCGGAGGGCATACGCGCCCTGCCCGGCATGACCGTGTCCAGCGCCAACGCCATCAACAACCGCAACGAGGCCGTCGGGCTGGTCAGCAGCCCGCCCGTCACCGCCCGCGCCGTGCTGTGGGACGCCAGCCGCGCCATCACGGACCTGGGGCCGCAGCCGTTTTCGCTGTCGGAAGCCTTGGTCGTCAACCAGTCCGGCGACTCGGCCGGCTACGCCGACGTGGCGGACGGCGGCATCCACGCCATGCTGTGGGACCGGGCCGGGGGCCAGACCGACCTGGGCGACATGAACGGCGGCCTGGCTTTCGGCGAGCGCATCAACGACCGCAACGAGGTGGCCGGCACCGCCAGCACCAGCGACGGACGCACCATCGGCTTTTACTGGAACCGGCGCACCGGCATGGTGCCGATCGCCGTGGAAGGCGGCGGTATCCGCCTCGTGGCCGACCTCAACAACCGGGGCGAGATCGTCGGCGACACCGTCATCGGGGAACGCAGCGCAGCCTACCGCTGGACGCTGGCGCGCGGCCTGGCGCCCCTGCCGGCCGGCAACGCCGAGCGTACTGATGTATTCGACATCAACAACCTGGGCGTCATGGCCGGGCTGGTCGTGCGCCCCGGCAGTGGCGGCGCGCAACGCGCGGTCGCCTGGCCGGGGATGTCGCCTCCCATCGACCTGAACGGACTGCTGTACCGGCCGCCGGCGGGGCTGGTGCTGGAAGCGGCGGCTGCCATCAACGACAGCGGCGCCATCCTGGCCCACTCCAACGCCGGGCTGGTGCTGCTGCGGCCCGGCTGGCGCGGCAGCGATGCGCCCGTGCTCGGCCCCCTGCTGGGCTTACCCGACAGCCTGGCGGTGGGCCAGGAACTGGCGCTGACGCTCAACTTCGTCGACCAGAACCGCGACCAGACCCACAGCGCCAGCAGCAGCTGGAGCGACGGCTGCGCATCGGCCGCGCCGGTGGTCAGCGAACGGCACGGCGCCGGGCAGGTACAACTGCGGCACCGCCTGTGCGCGGCGGGCTTCCAGACCGTGCGGGTGCAGGTCGCCGACTCCGGCGGCCGCCAGACCGAAGTGCGGCGGGACATCGTGGTCGATGACCCCGGCCTGGCTGCAGCCAGCGGCAAGGGCCTGCTGGAGGCGGGCGCCACGGCGCCGGCGCCCGGCCGCAAGATGGCGCCGCTGGGCTTTGCCCTGTGGGCGCCGTCCGGCGACAGCGCGGCGGGCGCGGCCGTGGTGTTGTCCGGCCCCTTCCACTTCCGCAGCGAGACCGTGGCCACCAGCATCAGCGGCCGCCAGGCCCGGGTGGAGGGGACGGGACGGCTCAACGGCCGGCCCGGCTACCGTTTCCTGATGGAGGCCGAGGCCGGGGAAACGGCCCGGCTGCGGGTGCGCATCAGCCATGTGGACGCGGCCACCGGCGCCGAGCTGCCCGACTACGACAATGGCGCGCCGAGCCAGGGGCGTGCCGCCGCCGGCATCGACCGCACCGTGGTGCCGCAAGGCTGGCTCAAGGTGCGCGGCTGAGCGGGGCGGAGCCGCGCGGGCTCAGGCCGCGTGCGCCGGCGCCGCATCGGGCTCCGGCAGGGCCGGCTGCAGTCCGGCAGTTAGCGCCACCAGCGCGGCGCGGTCGGACAATTCCACGGCGCGCCGCTCCAGTGCGATCCAGCCATGCTGGCGCAGGCTGGCCAGCTGGCGGCTGACGCATTCGATGGTCAATCCCAGGTAGGAGGCCATGTCCTCGCGTGACATGCGCAACTGGAAGCTGCGCGGCGAAAAGCCGCGCTGGGCATAGCGCCCGCCCAGGTCCAGCAGGAAGCTGGCCAGGCGCTGGTCGGCCCGCATATTTCCGAGGAACATCATCGCAGCCTGCACCCGCAGCAGTTCGCGTCCCAGCAAGTGGTGGAAGCGCTCCAGCAGCCGTGGCGCCTCGGGCAGCAGGGTATTCAGCCGGGCATAGGGTATCTCGCACACCTCGGCATCTTCCAGCGCCATTGCGGCGCTGGCGTGCACGCCGTTGCCTACCGCGTCCATGCCCAGCACGTCGCCGGCCATCTGGAAGCCGGTGACGTGGCTGGCGCCACGGCGATCGGCCTGGGTGGTCTTGAAGTGGCCGAACCGTACCACATACAGGGACTGGCCTGGCTCCCCCATGCGGAACAGCTGCTGGTCGCGCACCACGCGGCGGCGCCGGATGAGGTGCTCCAGCCTGGCCAGTTCGCCGGCGTCCAGGCCCGCCGCCAGGCACAGCGCCCGCAGGGCGCAGCCGCCGCAGCGCACCGGTGCGCCGCGCACCGGCAATGTATGCAGTGGTATGTGCTTGCCCATCGCCCGTCCTCCCGTGTCCATCATGCTTGACAGCGTACCGGTCCAGCCGCATAAAAAGTTTGATACAAATCAAAAATGGACATCTGACCGTGTGCTTGCGCTTATTCCGCAAACATGTCGGCCAGCAGGCCGCGCAGCCAGCGGCCGGCCTCGTCCTGGTGGTAGCGCCGGTGCCAGAACATATTGGTCTGCAGCGGCGGCAGGTCCAGCGGACTGGCGGCATAGGCCAGCTGGAACGGTCCGGCGGCACGCTCGGCCAGCTTGTGCGGCACGGTCGCCACCAGCTCGGTGCTGGCCAGGATGTAGGGCACGGCGGCGAAATGCGGCACGCTGAACGAGCGCGCCAGGTCCACGCCGGCCTGCGCCAGCGCCCGGTTGATGGCGTGGTAAGGGCTGTCCATGGCCGTCACCACCAGGTGGCGGGCGGCGGCCAGGCGCTCCAGCGTCAATTCACCCTGCGCCAGCGGATGACCGGCGCGGAACATGCACACACAGGACTGGCGGAACAGCCGGCGCTGGTACAGCGCGCCGGGGGCATCCTCGAAGGCGCCCAGCGCCAGGTCGATGCGCCCGGCCTCCATCTCGGCGCGCAGGTCGATGGCGCCCAGCCGCACGGTGGCGAGCTCCACCTGCGGCGCCAGCGCCGCGCAGCGCTCCACCAGGCGCGGCATGAAATACATTTCGCCCACGTCCGTCATGGCGACGGTGAAGCGGCGCCGGCTGCTGTCCGCCTGGAATGCGTCGGCCGGACGGAAGGCCTGCTCCAGGCCGGCCAGGGCGGCGGCCACCGGCTCCGCCATGCGCTCGGCGTACGGGGTCGGCTGCATGCCCTCGGCAGTACGCACGAACAAGTCGTCGCCGGTGCTGGTGCGCAACCGCGCCAGCGCGTTGCTGACCGCCGATTGCGTCAGCCGCAAACGCCTGGCCGCGGCCGAGATCTGGCGTTCGCGGAAGATCTCGCGGAACACCAGCAGCAGGTTCAAGTCCAGGTCGCGCAGCTCCATTATTTACACTATAAATAGTCTGAATTTTTGCATTTATATCGCAAATTTAACCGGATTGCACTACATTCTTCCCATCAAACCAGGAGGAGACCACATGACCACCGAAGGATATTTGTCCGGTTTCGGCAACGAATTCGCCACCGAAGCCCTGCCCGGCGCCCTGCCCGCCCACCGCAATTCGCCCCAGCGCGCGCCGTACGGCCTGTATGCCGAGCAGCTGTCCGGCACCGCCTTCACGGCGCCGCGCGCCCATAACCGCCGCAGCTGGCTGTACCGCATCCGTCCGGCCGCCATGCACCAGCCGTTCCGCCAGGTGGACCATGGCCGCATCGTCAGCAGTTTCGACGCGGTGGCGGCGCCGCCCAACCAGCTGCGCTGGGACCCGCTGCCGCTGCCGCCGGCCGAGCTGCCCACCGACTTCATCGACGGCTGGGTCACCATGGCCGGCAACGGCTCACCCGCCGCGCAGAGCGGCAACGCCATCCACCAGTACGCGGCCAACCGCGATATGGCGGGCCGCTATTTCTACAATGCGGACGGCGAGCTGCTGGTGGTGCCGCAGCAGGGCCGGCTGCGCATCGCCACCGAGCTGGGGGTGATGGTGGTCGAGCCGCAGGAAATCGCCGTGCTGCCGCGCGGGGTGCGCTTCCAGGTGACGCTGCCGGACGGCGTGGCGCGCGGCTATGTCTGCGAGAACTACGGCGCCCTGCTGCGCCTGCCTGACCTGGGCCCGATAGGCTCCAATGGCCTGGCCAACCCGCGCGACTTTCTCACCCCGCAGGCGGCCTTTGAAGACATCGAGGGCGATTTCGAACTGCTGGCCAAGTTCGGCGGCAACCTGTGGAGCGCCCGCATCGGCCATTCGCCGCTGGACGTGGTGGCCTGGCATGGCAACTACGCGCCCTACAAGTACGACCTGCGCCACTTCAACACCATCGGTTCGATCAGCTACGACCATCCCGATCCCTCCATCTTCCTGGTGCTGCAGGCGCCATCCGACACACCCGGCGTCGATACACTGGACTTCGTGATCTTCCCGCCGCGCTGGCTGGCGGCCGAAAACACCTTCCGTCCGCCCTGGTTCCACCGCAATGTCGCCAGCGAATTCATGGGGCTGATCGTAGGCCAGTACGACGCCAAGTCGGAAGGCTTCCGCCCCGGCGGCGCCAGCCTGCACAACTGCATGGCGGGCCACGGCCCGGACCTGGCCACGTTTGAAAAAGCCAGCGCCAGCGACACCCGCCAGCCGCACAAGGTGGACCACACCATGGCCTTCATGTTCGAAACGCGCGACGTGTTACGCCCCACCGCCTGGGCGCTGGCCACGCCCCAGCTGCAGCCGGACTACTACCAGTGCTGGCAGGGGTTCACCAAGCACTTCACGGGCAAGCCGGCCTGAATCCGCTAGCCGGCCGGGGCGCGCAGGAGGGGCGCGCCCCGTTGTTGGGATTGGAGCGGGACCGCCCCCGGTTCCCGGCCGCCGTCAGTCGCTGGTACTCGGACTCCAGAAGGCCTGGCGCACGAAGGACAGCGCCTGCAACTGGGCCACCAGGGCATCCAGTTCGCCGCCGTCCACCGAGGTGCTGGCCAGGGTGGCCTCGATTTCCACCTCGTCCTGGCCGAAGGCGTGCAGGTTGAGGTCACGGGCCGGATAATTGCCGCGTTCCAGCAGCTGCTCCAGCTCGGCCATCACTTTTTTCTGCTGCGCGCGCTCGGCAATCACATACACGGTATTGGTGGCTTCCACCGACACCACATCGATGGGCTTGCGGTTGATGCTGTTGACGATGGGCCGCAGCAGGGTATTGGCCGACAGCACGAACAGCGTGGCCAGCAGCGCCTCCAGTATCAGGTCGGCGCCGGCCGCCGCACCCACGCAGGCGGAACCCCACAAGGTCGCGGCCGTGTTCAGTCCGCGCACATTGCCTTCCTCGCGCATGATGGCGCCGGCGCCCAGGAAACCAATGCCGGACACCACGTAGGCGATCACGTGCACCGCCCCCTCGTGTCCCTGCAGGCGGTTGGCCATGTCCACGAACATGGCGGCGCCCACCGCCACCAGCACGTTGGTGCGCAAGCCTGCCGTCCGCTGCCGGTATTGCCGCTCCAGCCCGATCGCCCCGCCCAGGATGAAGGCGGACAGCAGGCTGACCAGGGTATCGGCCAACGAATTCAAATTGATGTTCAACAACGCCTGCATGTGATCTCCTATATGGCCCGCTCATTCCTCGCGCCGGTACGGCAGCCGCAGGCTGAAGCGCGCCCCGCCCTGCGCCAGGTTGACCGCCTCTATGGCGCCGCCATGGGCCTGCAGCACCGCCTTCGACAGCGCCAGCCCGAGGCCGTATCCATCGACCTGCCCGGCGCGTGCCCGCTCGCCCCGGAAAAAGCGGTCGAACAGGAAGGGCAGTTCGGACGCCGCCACGCCGGCGCCCTGGTCGGTGATCTCGACCACGGCCTCCGCCCTCTCGGTTGCGGTCCGCACCAGCACCTGTGCGCCGGCCGGCGAGAACTTGATGGCGTTGTCCAGCACGTTGCGCAGCGCCAGCGCCAGCGGCGCCAGCTCCACCAGCACGGCCTCGCTGGCGGCATTGTCCAGCACCAGCTCGACGCCACGCTCGCGCGCCGCCGGCCGCATGCGGCTCACGGCGTCGCAAGCCAGCCGCACCAGCTCGATGCGGCCGGCCGGTGCGCCCTGCTGGCCGCCGTCGAGCCGGGCCAGCAGCAGCAATTCTTCCACCAGCGTGGTCAGGCGCTCCACCTCGTCCAGGCAGGAACGCAGGGTGCCCACGTAGTAGGCTTGCTCGCGCGGGCGGCGCAGGCTGATCTCGATCTCGGCGCGCAGCCGCGACAGCGGCGAGCGCAGCTCATGCGAGGCGTCGGCCGTGAAGCGCTGCTGGATGTCGAAGGCGCGCTCGATGCGCCCCAGCATGGCGTTCAGGGTATCGACCAGGTGGCCGACCTCGTCGTCGCCGCCCGGGTGCGGCAGGCGCCGGTCCAGCTTGCCGTCCTCGATCTGGGCGGCCTGGTCGACGATATGCTCGAGCGCCACGAACACCTTGCGCGACAGGCGCGCGCCGGCCCAGCCGGTCGCCGCCAGCAGGACCGCCGCCATGCAGGCGAACAGGATGGCGGCCGATTTGCGCACCCGGTTCATGTCATCCATCGAACCGGCCACCTGCACCGCATAGGCCTGGCCATCCACCTGCGCCGGCAGGGACACGCGCCGCAGCGGCTCCTCGCTGGTGTCCGGCAAGGTCTCGAACACGGTCTCGCCGGCCGCCAGCCGGGCCAGCAGCGCGGCCGGCACCGGCAGCCGCTCCGGTCCCAGGTTGGCGCTGCGCGCCAGCACATGGCCGTTGCCATCGATGATCTGCACCAGCCGGTCCAGCCGCACCAGGGAGGGGATGCTGCCGGCCGGCGCCTCATGCACATGCACCGGGCCGGCGCCCTCGGCCAGCGCGGCCACCTCGGTTTCCGCCAGGGCCAGCAGGGCGCCATCGAGCTGGCGCAGCAGCGATTGCGACAGCAGCCACCAGCCGCCGGCCGCCGTGCCGCCCACCGCCACCAGGATGGCCAGCAGGTGCGGCAGCACCAGCCGGCGCCGCAGGCTAAGAACCCGCATTCTAAGCACGCGGCTCTCCGGGCACGGCGAGGCGGAAGCCCTGCCCGCGCACGGTGTCGATCTGGGCCGCGCTGCCGGCGGCGTCCAGCTTGCGGCGCAGGTTCTTCATGTGGACGTCGATCAGGTTGTCGATGGCGATCAGGTCGGCGTGCCAGACATGCTCGGCCAGCTGCAGCCGGCTGACGATCTGGCCCTGGCGCTGCATGAACAATTCCAGGATGGCGTATTCCTTGCGGGTCAGGTCGAGGCCGACGCCGTCCCGGCTGACTGCGCGCGCATCCTGCTCCAGCAGCAGGTCGCCGGCGCGCAGGACGACCGGCGCCGCCTGGCGCGCGCGCCGCAGCAGGGCCCGCACCCTGGCCAGCAGCTCGCCGAAAAAGAAGGGCTTGGTCAGGTAATCGTCGGCGCCCGTGTCCAGGCCGGCGATGCGGTCGGCCACGGCATCGCGCGCCGTCAGCATGATGACCGGCATGCGCCAGCCGGCCCGGCGCCAGTCGCCGCACAGGGCGACGCCATCGCGGCCCGGCAGCATCCAGTCCAGGATCGCCAGGTCCACGCTGGACAGGTCGAAGGCGCCGGCTTCCTGCGCCGTATGGGCGATCGACACCCGGTAGCCCTCTTCTTCCAGGCCGCGGGCCAGCAGGCGCGCCGCCTTATGATCGTCTTCCACCAACAGGATATGCATGGTGGCGCAGTATAGCAGCGCCGGCGCGCCGCCTTCCTGAAGAAGAATTCAGGCAGCAAGCCGGCCGGATTTTGTACCATGGGCAGGCTGCACGATTCCGAACGGCTTAACACCGGCACTAATGCCAGATATTCATGACCATGATGGCCCCCGCACCCCTGATCCTGTTCATCGGCCGCTCCGCCCAGGCGCTGGACGTCCTGCAGCGCCTGGCCGTTTGTGGCTACCTGACGGAAACAGCGTGCGACGGCGCAGCCGCCGTGCTGGCCGCCATGACATCGGCGCCGCATGCGGTGGTGATCGAGACGGGATGGGGGAATGGAGAAGGATGGCGGACCGCGCAGACCCTGCGCGCGATCCCGGACTTGTGCGATGTGCCGCTGCTGGCCCTGGATTGCAGTGGCGGACCCGGCTGCGGCGCCACGGGCCGCCTGTTCGATGGCTGGCTGCCTCCAACCGGGGACGACCAGGCCTTGCGCCTGGCGATAGACGCCTGCCTGAACCAGCCTCCGCCCCCTACCTTGCGCAGCAAGCCGGCCGGCACCCGCCAGCCGCTACGGCTGGCGCGGCGCCGCGCGGCCTAGCGCGCGCGCCGTGGCGCCCTGGGTCGTGGGCGTATCAGCAGCCCAGGCCAATCGACCAGCCCGGACGGGCGCTGCCGTTGTCCAGTGCGCGCTGGCGGTCTTCCAGGTCATACAGGTCGCCGGCGCCATCGAGGTAGTCCTGCTCCCAGCCGGCCACTTCCTGTTCGCTCTCGGTAGACTGGGCCTGGCCATTGCTGGCGAACAGGGCGCGCAGGGCGGCCGCGGCGAAGTCGAACAAGGGGCTGAAGCTGATGCTGCTGGAAGCGCTGGTGGCGGCAAACGTGGATGCGGACATGATCTGAACTCCTTTTTAACCAGTACATGATGTTGCACTGCAGTACCAGTATAGCGATTCAGCGTTATAAGGCTACTTTAGATTTGGCATGTCCAGCATTCACAAACCAGATAACACGACCTTGCTTGCAACCTTGCTGCGCCGCTCGAACAGCCAGAAACGCTCGTTGGTCACGCCGGGACGCGAACCGCGCCACACTTCGCGCCATTGCGCCGTATCGATCTCCGGTTCGCCATGGGCGGCCTCGCGCTGGACCAGCAGCGCGCTGCAGGGCGCGTCCGGCGCCACCTCGCGCCGCACCGGATTGCGGCCGGTGACGTAGCGCAGCATGGCGCGTTCGCCCTCGCCCAGGTTGATGCTGGACAGGCAAGTGGTGGCCGGCGGAATGGGCATGGCGGCAAACACGCCCCGGTAGCTCTTGGCAAAGTCCAGCCACGGCATCCACAGCGTGGTCAGCAGCGACCAGCTGAGCGTGATGCCCAGCGCCCACACCGTCAGGCCGCGTGCCGGCAGCGCCCACAGCAGGCGCAGCACGGCCACCGCGCCGGCCGCCAGCAGCAGCGCCGCCGTCGCATGGGCGGCGTCGAAGTAAGGGACGAACTCGACCGGCAGCAGGCGCAGCAGTTGCGGCCAGGCCGGCGGCATGCCGGTCGCCATCATCAACAGCCAGGCCACCACCACGGCCGCCGCCAGCGATCCGAACACGGCCAGGCCCAGCGCGCAAAAGGCCGCGTCCACCGCCCGGGGCAGCTGCTGCGCGCCACGCGCGGCCAGCAGCGCCAGCGGCACCAGCAGCGGCCAGGCATACACGCAGCGCGCCGACGAGGAAGTCGCCAGCACCAGCAGCAGCACGGCCGACGCCACCAGCGCATACTGCACGGCCGGCGTGGCCAGCGCCGTGCGGCGCATGCGCCACAGCGTCCACAGGGCGAGGGGCGCGGCCGGGAAGGTGAACCAGGGCAGGGTCCGGGTCCAGAACCACGGCGCGTGCTCGGTGCGCAGCTGCGGCACCGAGAAGCCGAGGAAGCGGCCCACGTTATTCATCCAGAACCAGTCCATGAACAGCTGCGGCGAGCGCAGGTACAGGCATACCGGCCACACCACACACCACGGCAGGCTGACCAGGGCGGCAATGGCCAGCCCGCGCCAGTAGGCGCGCCGGCGCCAGTGGGCAAAACACAGCGGCAGCAGCAGCGCGGTGGCGCCCATCACGGCCGGCCCCAGCAGCCCCTTGGACAGGAAGCCCATGCCCCAGCCCAGGCCGATCAGTACGCCGCCACGGGCTGGATGCTCCAGGATCCAGGTGGTCCCCAGCGCCGCCAGCGCGAAACTGGCCAGCAGCGGGATGTCGGGCATCATCAAATGACTTTGTTCCAGCGAGCCCAGGCAGGCCAGCAGGGCCAGCGCCGCATAGCGGCCCGTGCCCTGCCCCCACCAGCGGCGCGCCGTGGCGGCGGTGGCGCCGCAGGCGGTCAGCATGAACATGCCGGACGCCAGCCGCGCGCCGTCGTGCAGCGGCAACACGCCCGACAGCAGCCGGGCAAAGACCGTGGCAACCCAGTAGAACAGCGGCGGCTTTTCCATGAAGGGCTCGCCGGCCAAGGTGGGGACCACCCAGTCGCCGCTCTCCAGCATGTGGTGGATGACGCCGAACACATAGGCCTCGTCGGCCTTCCAGGGATCGTGGCCGCACAGGCCGGCAAAGATGTACACCAGGGCGATGGCGCCGCAGGCCCAGGCGGCCGGTGTGGCGGATCGTGTGAATTGCAGGGTATGCGGCAGCCGCAGGCTGCCCGTGTTTGCGCTCGACATCGTTTATCCGGAATAAGGGAAGGATGGGCAGCAAAGCGGGGCTGCGGTACTTGCAGTCAGTCGGAACAGGTCGCGGGCGCGCTGATTGGGCGCCGGCGATAATTTCCGTTAAGCAATGAGACTATTTTACATGCATGTCGCATGCAAAGCACGGAAATGTTGCAACCCTGTGCCACGGAGGACTACACATGCTGCTGAACGGGCTGGCCGCTGCGAATGGGCGCCAGCGGTGCGCTTGATTGAAAAGGCACGTTTCATGTCATTATGTCGGCTATGACATATGACACGCCACCGGAATCGCCATGAAAACCGCCGTATTCAGCGCCAGACGCTATGACAAGACCATGCTGGCGCGCGCCAACAGCGAGGCCGGCGCCGGCCACGAGCTGCGCTTCCTGGAAGACCGCCTGACGGCGGCCAGTGCGCCGCTGGCGGCCGGCTGCGAGGCGGTCTGCGTGTTCGTCAACGACACGGTGGACGCCGGCACCCTGGCCATCCTGGCCGGGCTGGGGGTGCGCCTGGTGGCCACCCGCTCGACCGGCTACAACCAGATCGACGCGGCCGCCGCCGCACGCCATGGCATCGCCGTGGTGCGCGTGACCGACTATTCGCCGCACTCGGTGGCGGAATTCGCGGTCGGGCTGCTGCTGGCGGTGAACCGCAAGATCGTGCGCGCCAGCGTGCGCACGCGCGACGGCAATTTCGACCTCGACGGCCTGATGGGCTTCGACCTGCACGGCAAGACCGTGGGCGTGATCGGCACCGGCAAGATAGGCAGCATCTTTGCGCGCATCATGGCCGGCTTCGGCTGCACCGTGCTCGGCCATGACAGCCATCCCTCGCCCGCCTTTGCAGCACTGGGCGGACGCTACGTGGCGGTGGAGGAACTCCTGGCTTGCAGCGACGTGGTCTCGCTGCACTGCCCGCTGACCAGCGAGACCCGCCACATCGTCAACGCGGCCTCGCTGGCGCGCGCCAAGCGCGGCAGCATCCTGGTCAACACCAGCCGCGGCGGACTGATCGACACCGAGGCCGCCATCGCGGCGCTCAAGACCGGCCAGCTGGGCGGCCTGGCCATCGACGTCTACGAGCAGGAGGCGGCGCTGTTCTTCCAGGACCTGTCCTCCACCGTCATCTGCGACGACGTGATCCAGCGCCTGGTGTCCTTCCCCAATGTGATCGTCACCGGCCACCAGGCATTCTTCACGCTGGAAGCCATCGGCCAGATCATGCGCACCACCGTGGACAGCATCACGGCCTTCGAACGCGGCGAGCCGCTGGCCAACCGCATCCCGCCGCCTTAGACCCCGTTCAACGTGCCCCTGGCGCCGTTACGCCGCCTCGCACCGCTCATGTTGAAACGGCTTACTGGTTCGCCACCTGGAAGGTGCAGCTGGCGAAGAACTCGTAGCGGTCCGGGCAAATGTGGAAAGTGGAGAAGTCGCAGCACTCGCCGTTCGGGTAGGAGGAAGTGCGCGTCATCACCAGCAGCGGGCTGCCGCTCTTGACCTTCAGGATACGCGCCACCCCGGCGGACGCCGCCTCGGCGCGGATGGCGATTTCGGCCTGCGCCACGCCCTTGCCGTCCAGGGCGGCCAGCAGCGCGTAGTTCGGCGTGTGCGCCACCTCGCCGGCAGGCAGCGCTGCGATGGCGCGCGGCAGGTGGCTGGCGCCCAGCGCGATCGGACGGCCCTCCACCAGATGCAGGCGGCGCAGCAGCACGCAGCCGCCATCACCGCCGCTGAAACGGCCCTGCAGATGCTCGGGCACCGCCGCCGGATCCAGCGACAGCAGCCGCATCTCCGGCTTCAGTCCCTGCTGCAGCAGCGAATCGTGGAAGCTGCGCAGCGCGTCCAGGCCGTGGCGCACGCGCCGTCCGGCCACATAGGTACCCTTGCCCTGCTTGCGCTCCACCGTGCCCTCCCCGGCCAGCTGGTCCATGGCTTGCCGCACCGTGATGCGGCTGACGCCGAAGCGCTGGCACAGCTGCGCCTCGGACGGCAGCTTGCCGGACGGTTCATAGACGCCATTCATGGCCTCCTCGCGCAGGCGGGTGGCGATCTGCTGGTACAGGGCGGTGACGTTCTTGCGTTCCAGGGTGCTGGTGCTCATGTTAGGGCTTGCTTGTAGGCTTGTTGGTAGGCTTGTTTGCGGGCTGATGCGCAGAAACTGGATATCGATATACGGATTGCTTAGTTCGGCCAACTCATCTTAATACGTATTATAACAAGCTCATACCACCCGAGATATGGCCAGCCCATGCAACCGCAGCAGATACCGCGCCTGTCAGTCGACAGTATCAGTTTCAGCCACCCCGGCGGACACACCGTGTTCCGCGATTTCTCGTTCCAGGCCGCGCCCGGTGAATTCGTCGCGCTGCTGGGGCCCTCCGGCTGCGGCAAGTCCACCCTGCTCAACCTGCTTGCCGGCTTCCACGCGCCCAGCCGTGGCACGGTGCGGGTCGACGGCGTGGCCGTGGCGCCGGAAATGCCGCAACTGGGCTACGTGTTCCAGTCGCCGCACCTGTTCCCCTGGCTGAGCGCCCTGGAAAACGTGCGCTTCGGCCTGCGCATGGCGGGCGCCGCCGATACCCGGTCGCAGCGCGAACGCGCCCTGCACTACCTGGACCTGGTCGGCATGGCGCATGCCGCCGCCCGGCTGCCGCACGAACTGTCGGGCGGCATGCAGCAGCGCGTGGCGATCGCGCGCGCCCTGGCGATGGAGCCGGGCGTGCTGCTGATGGATGAACCGTTTTCCGCGCTGGACGCCATCACCCGCGCCGCGCTCAATGAAGAACTGCTGCGCATCTGGTCCACGCTGGGACAGACCATCGTCTTCATCACCCACGACATCGACGAAGCCGTGTTCCTGGCCGACCGCGTCATCGTGCTGGGCGCCGCCCCCGCCGGGGTGCTGGCTGAGGTGGACATCGCCCTGCCGCGTCCGCGCGGCTACCACCAGGCCCGCAAGCTGCCGCGCTTTGCCGAATACGCCAGCGGCCTGATGGACCAGATCACGCTCGCCACCACCACCTGAACCGGAAAGACCTATCATGAAACGAGCAACCCTTGCCCTGCTGCGCCTGGCCGCAGCCGCCATCCTCGCGCTGCCCGCCAGCGCCCATGCCGACACCCCTGCCCTGCGCATAGGCTGGGTGTACGCCATGGCCAACGCGCCGGCCCTGATCGCCGACAAGAAGGGCTACTACAGCGAGGAAGGCCTGAAGGTGGAACTCAAGTCTTTCGGCGACGGCCCGGTGGTGCAGCAGGCCCTGTCGGCCGGCGAGCTGGACATGGCCTACATCGGCGCGGTGCCGGTGTTCCAGTGGTATGCGCGCGGACTGCAAAGCCGCATCCTGGCCAAGGTCAATTATGGCCAGGCCGCGCTGATCGCCGGCAGCGCCGCACCGGTCAAGTCGCTGGCCGATTTGCGCGGCAGGAAGGTGGCCGGGGTGGCGCGCGGCAGCGGCATGGATGTGCTGCTGCGCGGCGCCATCCTGCGCGACATCGGCAAGCTGGATGCGGAGCGCGACCTGCAAGTGGTCAATATGCCGGTCGGGAACATGAATGCGGCGCTGGAGCGCGGCGTGACCGACGCTGCCTTCAGCTGGGAGCCGTTCGTCTCCGAAGCCCTGCTGCGCGGCAGCGCGCGCCTGGTGCTGGATGTGAACCAGCATATCCCGCGCTATCCGTGGTACGTGCTGATGGCCGTGCCGCGCACCCTGGCTGGCCGCCCGGACGACGTGGTGAAAGTGCTGCGCGCCCACCGCAAGGCGATCCGCTTCCTCAACGAACACCCGGACGACGCCGACCGCATCATCGCCGACGCCTTCAACATCGCGGCCATCAAGACCGCCGACGGCAAGAGCATCGCGCCGGAAGCCGTGGTGCGCGAAGCGCGCAAGCGCCTGGGCTGGTCGGACCAGATCGCGCCGTCCGACCTGCAATTCATCCAGCGCCAGATGAATGACGCCCAGGCGCTGGGCTACCTGAACCGGCCGCTCAAGGCCAGCGAAGTGGTCGACCTGTCGTGGCAGCAGCGCGCGGCGCAGGGGCAGCCGCAAGCCGGCGGGCGCCGCCCATGAAGCCGGCCGCGCTGCAATCCGGCTGGAGCTGGGCCGCCCTGCCCTTCCTGTTGCTGGCCTGGACTGTGGTGGCCAGCCGCTTCCCATCCTACATCCTGCCGCCGCCGTGGGAAGTGGCGGCCGAAGGCTGGCGCTGGCTGGCCGGCGGACGCCTGTGGCAGCACCTCGGCGCCAGCCTGTTCGAGGAAGTGCTGGGCTTTGGCGCCGCCGTCATCGTGGCCGCGATATTGGGCGTGGCCAGCGGCCTGAGCACCGGTTTCCGCGATTTCGCCACGCCGCTCAACAACCTGTTCATGTCCATCCCGCCGGTGGCCTGGGCGCCGCTGACCATGATCGTGTTCGGCCTGGGCGCCCCGGCCATCATTGCCGTGATCTTCATCGCCGCCGTGTTCCCGATGGCGCTGACCTTGCAGACCGGGGTGCAGGGCATACGCCAGGGCGAGGTGCGCGCGGCCCGCATCCTGGGCGCCAGCCGCGCGCAGCTGCTGGCCCACGTCTACCTGCCGGCATCGTTGCCGGCCCTGACCACCGCGCTGCGGGTCGGCTTCAGCCAGGCCTGGCGCGCGCTGGTCGCGGCCGAAATGATAGGCGCCTCGCGCGGCATAGGCTGGATGGTGTCCATGGGCGGCCAGACCGGCAACAGCAGCCAGGTCCTGTTCGGCATCACCCTGATCGGCGCCTTTGCCTGGCTGGCCGAGCATTTCATCTTCCGCCGCCTGGAAAACCATTACCGCGCCTGGCGCCACATCTGACCTTTTTATCTGAATTTCCTCCAACCTCAACATGAACACCATTTCAGCACAATACGCCGCCCTGCGCGAAAAGCTGGGCCCCCACCACGCGCCGCAAGGCCTGTACGAACAAAACAAGGCGCTGCCGTTCGCGGGCCGGGTCAGCTGCAATGTCACCCGGCTGGAAACCGGCAGCTGGAACGAGATCGTTCTCGATTACGAAGTCGGCGCGGGCGGGCTGGCCGACGGCGGCTGGTTCAAGGCCACCTTCAAGTTCTATTCCGACTGGGCGCTGTTCCAGACCAGCGATCCGGCCGCCGCCAACTACCTCTCGGCCGAGTACCAGGCCGGCAGGCTGGCGCCTGGCCAGAGTCCGGCCACGGTGCAGTCGCTGAGTGTGCGCTTCGACCAGAAGGGCCACGAGCGTCCATTCCAGAAAGCCATCATCGTCGACGTGGTGGACGGCTACCTGAACGCGGGCGACCACATCATCATCCGCATCGGCGACCGCCGTGGCGGCGGGCCGGGCACGCGGGTGCAGACCTTCGTGGAGGATAACTTCCGCTTCCGCTGCTACGTCGACCCCCTCGGCACCTCGCGCTTCATTGCCGTGCCGGGCGACGTGGTGATCGACATGGCGGCCGGCGCCCCGGCCCGGCTGCTGCTCAGCGCACCGCGCTACGCCCGCCCGGGTAGCGCGCTGCCGCTGCGCATCACGGCGCAGGACCGCTGGGGCAATGTGTCGCAAGACCGTCCCGGCGACGTCCTGCTGAGCGCCTGGCAGGGCGAGGAACAAGTCTACGAACGCCGCCATGCCCTGCCCGCCACCGGCTGGGCCAGCATAGGCGTGGACGACCTGCCCGCGCGCGAGGGCGAACTGCGCATCGTGGCCAGCCTGCCGGACCAGCGCGGCGTGCCCGCGGCCGAGGGGTACATCAACATCGGCGCCCACTATCCCGCGCCGCGCTCCTACTTCGCCGACCTGCACGTGCACGCCGGCGACACCGTGGGCACCAACAGCCCGGCCTACAACGCCGCCTATGCGCGCGACATTGGCGGCATCGACGTGCTGGGCTACACCGCCAACGACTTCCAGATCACCGACGCCAACTGGCAGCTGGGGGTGGACACGGTGGAGCAATTCAACCAGCCGGGCCGCTTCGTCTGTTATCCGGTGCAGGAATGGTGCGGCAGCTCGACGGCGGGCGGCGACCATAACGTGGTGTTCCTGGGCGACCAGGCGCCCGGCTTCCCCTATAACCGCAAGGGCGAACATAACCGCACCTTCGTCTGGAACGAGGACATGAAAGGCAGCTCGGTCGAATTGGGCCGCTGGCCGGTGGAAGAACTGTGGGGCGCCTACGTGGACGAGGCCGACGACCACCTGATCATGCCGCATGTGGGCGGACGGCGCTACATTCCGGACTGGCATCATCCGGAACTGGAGCGGCTGGTGGAGATCGCGTCCAGCTGGGGCCATTTCGGCTGGCTGTACCAGGATGTGATCGCGCGCGGCTACAAGATGGGCGTGGCGGCCAGCGGCGACGAGCACCGTGGCCGTCCGGGCGGCGGGCCGCCGGGCACGCAGGTGTTCGGGGTCCATGGCGGGCTGACCGGCGTGATCGCGCAACAGCTGGACCGCCGCACCATAGGCCGCGCCCTGCGCGCGCGCCACACCTGGGCCACCACCGGCGAACACACGGCGCTGCTGGTGCGCAGCGGCGCTCACATCCAGGGCGACGAATTCACGCAGCATGGTCCGGCCACGCTGGAGTACGAACTGCTGGGCGACGCCGGCTGGGAGGAAATCTCAGCCTACGACCACAGCGGCTTGATCTGGCAGCGCAAGCTGCACCAGGAACTCGGCTATTCCGAGCGCCTGATCCGGCTGCGCTGGGGCGGCGCGCGCGTGCCGGACCGCTACCGCTGGGCCTCGTGGCGCGGCCGCATCACCATCCTGAACGGCACCATCAACCGCTACTCCTCGCACGGCTTCGAGCACGCCGAGGAGGTCAGCTGGCGCGACGGCCCGACCGGCATCGGCTTCCGCAGCGACACCTATGGCGACGCCGACAGCGTCGAGATCGACGTCAGCAACCTGCGGCACGCCACCATCCTGGTCGAGGGCACCATCGACAGCTACGTGAAAGTCGGCGATCCGCTCAAGCGCAATCCCTACGTGCACGCGCCGGAATTCAGCTGGAAGATCAGCGGCCAGCAGCTGCTGGACGAAGGCGGTGTGCGGCTGGAGCTGGGCGGCACCGAGCTGTTCCTGGCGCTGGAACGGCTGACCGAACGGCCGCTGCCGGTATCGCTGTCGGGCAGCCTGCAGGTGGCGCCGGACAACGCTCCCTTCGGCCACCGCCCGGTCTACCTGCACGCCCGCCAGCGCAACGACAGCAAGATATGGTCGTCGGCGATGTTCATCCGGTTCGCATAAGGTGATCCTGGAAGGGGGCGTCCAGTACGCTGGGCGCGAAGGCCATGGACGTGGCGCCATGGCGTATCGCCCAGCGCATTGCGCCGCGCCTATTCGCGCTCGGGCACCGGAACGTTGAAGCCGTTGAGCGTGGTCGACACCAGCGCATACAGCCCAACCAGGTAGATCAACTCATTGGTCCCCTTCTGGCCGAAGGTGGCCACGGCCAGCCGGTACAAGGGTTCCGGCAGCGTGCCGCCCCGGCACAGGGCGTAGCTGAAGTCGAAGGCGGCATTTTCCTGCGCCGACAAATCGGTGGGCTTGAGCCCCGCCACCAGCGCCGCCAGGCGCTCGGCCGGCATGCCCTCCTTCTCGGCCACGGCGACGTGCGCGTACAGCTCGTACGCCGCGTTATAGCGGGCGCCCACCACCAGGATGGCGATCTGGCGCACATTATCGGGCAGGGCCGCGTTGGCCGTCATGGCCAGGGTCAGGTCCCAGATCGCCTTGCCTATGCCCGGCTCGTGCAGCCAGGGATTCCAGGGGCCCATCAGTGCCCCATCCTCGCGTTCGACCTTGAACGCGTTGAAATTGCCCGCTATGCCCTTGCGCATATCGTCGTACAGGGATTTCTGTTCAGCCGTGAGTTCGCCGGGGGGTATCAGTGGTAGCCGCATATGTCCTCGCATGGATGGGATGAATGGCGAGGCGAGCCATCGGGTGCCGGGACCCTGTCTCGCCCCGGTCCCATTCTGGCAGCTTACGGATGAGCTTGGCGTCCAGTTGGCTAGTCCGGAACGCAGATCAGCGCGCGAAAGCGCCCATCCCGGCCAGCGGACTGCCCTTGCGCGGGCGCAGGTTGGGGATTTCCGGCAGGCTGCCGTCGGCCTGGCGCGGCGCATCCCAGCCCTGGTCCGAAACGCGCTCAAAATCCGCCTCGGTCACGGCGGCCGGCAGGTCCCAGGCGTTGGACGCCGAATCAGCGCCATCGATCTTCAGCCTGGACCTGGGCTGCAGCGCGATATTGTTGCGCAGCGTGCCAAGGTTGACCGGCGCGCCATCGGGCGCTATGCCCAGCATGTTGAAGTCGGTCCCGTTGTGGAAGGCCGTGTTGTTGTAGAAATCGATGGTCAGCGGGTGGTGGTTGGCATAGAAGCCGTTGACCTTGTTATCGAAGGCCACCGAGTAGCGCACGATGTGCTTGACGGCGTTACCCGCATACTTGCCGCCATAGCCGCCGGCCTTGATGCCGTTACCATTGCCGGCCGGGAGCGGGTCGTGGGTGCCGGGCAGGTAGCCGTGCTGCCAGGCCCACGAGTATTCGATGGTCACCGGCGTATAGGCGTTGATCAGGTCGAAGCCGTCGTCGGTATTGGCCCAGGCGCGGCAGCCACGGAACACGTTGCCGGGCTGGTTGGCGCGGATGTGGGCGCCGAAGCCGTCCGCGCTCTGCCCGGCGCCATTGGAGGTGTAGGGATCGTAGTTATGGTGCGAGTCCGAGTTCAGCACCAGGTTGTAGCTGCCATCCTTGATGAACAGCCCGGGCCCCATGTTGTGGTGCAGGTCCAGCAATTCGAAGATATTGTGGCTGCCGCTGTTCCATACGCCCCAGGATTCGTGGTTGAGGCGGTTCTCCGGCTGCTGCGGGGCGCCCGTCACTTCCAGGCCTTTCAGGTGCAGCCAGCTGGCGGTCACGTTGAAGCCCTTGACGCGGCAATCGTTTTTCATCTCATGGAAATCGAACCTGGGCTTTTCGCCCGGATAAGCCCAATAGCGTATGGGCTGGCCCTCGGCGCCGCTCTTGTTCAGGTCCACGCCGCTGACCACGGCCGTGTGGCTGGCGCACTCCGAGGTGGCCTGGGCGATGTTATAGCTGCCGCCGCGCAGGTAGACCGTGTCGCCAGGCGCGGCGGCCTGCTGGGCGCGGACTATGGATTTCCAGGGGGCCGCCATGGTGCCGGCGGCGCTGTCGTCGCCGTTGGGAGCGACGTAGTAGGTGGCGGCTCGGGCGGCGCCGCCGCAGGCCAGCACGATGGCCAGCAGGTGCTTCAGGTGGGACATGGTCGGATCGAGGGCATGGTGGACCGCGAAATTCTAGATGAGCGCCCAGGCGCCCGGCCTGGCGCCGTCCGAATAATCACGGCCTTGAGCGAAACGGCCTGCGATTGTCAAGGCAGTGAGAATTTTCCGTCCAGGCCGCACACGCGGGGCCGGGCGCGGCATCATGCAGGATTCAACCTGCCACTCCAGCTATGCGCCACCAATTGCTGCTGCGCCTGTGCGCCCTGCTCTATCTGCTATCCGTGCAACTTTACACCAACACTGCCTGGGCCGTCGTGCTGCGCCCTGTCGGCCTGCAGGCCGAGGGGCGGCAGCAAGCAGAGGGCGTGGACAACCCCCATCCCCTGCTGGACTGGCGCCTGGCCGCCAGCGGCCAGCGCGACGTGCGGCAGAGCGCCTACCGCATCCTGGTGGCCAGCTCGCCCGCCAGGCTGGCCAGCGGCGCCGGCGACCTGTGGGACAGCGGCAAGGTGAGCTCCGGCCAGACCCGCCAGATCGCATACCGTGGCAAGCCGCTGCGCTCGTCGCAGGCCGTGTACTGGAAAGTGCGCAGCTGGGACCAGGCAGGCCAGGCCGGCGCCTGGAGCGAACCTGCGCAGTGGGCCATGGGGGTCCTGGACCCGCAGGACTGGCGCGGCGCGGCCTGGATAGGCTACGGCGACGGCATGGCGCAATCGGCCCTGCTGCGCAAGGACTTCACGGCAAGCGCGGGACTGCTGCGCGCCACCGCCCACGTCAGCGGCCTGGGCCTGTACGAGCTGCGCGCCAACGGCGCCCAGGCCGGCGACGCCATGCTCACGCCCGGCTGGACCCATTACGGCAAGACCGTGCTGTACGACAGCCATGACCTGACCGGGCTGCTGCACACCGGCGCCAACACCATCGCGCTGGTGCTGGGCAACGGCATGTACAGCGTGGAGAAGACGCCGGCGCGCTACAACAAGTTCCACAGCCCGGCGCAGCCTCAGAAAGCCATCCTGCTGCTGCAGCTGGACTACCGCGACGGCCACTCCGAATGGGTGGTCAGCGACGGCAGCTGGCAGGCCGGCCCGTCGCCCATCACCTATTCCAACGTCTATGGCGGCGAAGACATCGATGCGCGCCGCGTGCAGGCAGGATGGGATGCCCCCGGCTTTGCGGCGGCGGGCTGGGAGCCGGCCAGGCTGGCCGCAGCGCCCGCCGGACGCCTGCGCGGCCTGTCGGCGGCCGCCCTGCCGATCCGCCTGCACGAGAACCTGGCGCCGCAGCGTCAGCAATGGCTGCAGCCCGGACTGGGCGTGATCGACCTGGGGCAGAACGCCGCCCTGCTGCCGGCTATCGCCGTACGCGGCCGGGCCGGCGACAAGGTGCGCATCACCGGCTCCGAGCTGCTCAAGCCCGATGGCGCCATCAACGACACCATGACCGGCGGCCGCGCCTACTGGGAATACACGCTGGCGGGCACCGGCGAGGAACACTGGCGGCCGACCTTTTTCTATCGCGGCGCGCGCTACCTGCAGGTGGAGCTGATCCCGGCCAGGCCGGGCGGCGAGCTGCCGCAGCTGCTGTCGGTACAGGGCCGGGTGCTGCACGCCGACGCGCCCGCCGTGGGCAGCTTCCGCAGCTCCAGCGAGCTGTATAACCGCATCAGCGCAGCAACATGATGAGCATCCTGACCGATTGCCCGCACCGCGAGAAACTCGGCTGGCTGGAGCAGAACTACCTGAACGGTCCGGCGCTGCGCTACAACTTCAGGGTGGACGCCATCCTGGCGAAAAACATGAACGATATCGCCGATGCCCAGCAGGAGACCGGCATGGTGCCCAATATCGCGCCCGAATACGTGGCCTTCCCCATGCAGCTGCCCACCCAGTTCCGTGAATCGGCCGAATGGGGCAGCGCCTACATCCAGGTGCCATGGCAGCAGTACCTGTACGCCGGCGACCTGGGGCCGGCCAGGGCCCACTACGCCGGCATGGCGCGCTACGTGGATTACCTGCAGTCCAGGCTGACGCCGCAGGGCCTGCTGCACATCCCCGGCGCGCTGGGAGACTGGTACGATATCGGCCCCAAAAAACCTGGCCCCGCGCAGCTGACCAGCACCGACCTCACCGCCACCGCCATCTATCACGACGACCTGGCGATCATGGAGCGGCTGGCCAGCCTGCTCGGCAAACCGGAGGACGCCAGGCGCTACGGCGCCATGGCGGCGCGCGTGCGCGCCAGTTTCAACCAGGCCTACCTGCGCCCGGAAGGCGGCTATGAGGCGGCTTCGCAGACGGCCAACGCGATGGCGCTGTCGCTGGGACTGGCGCCGGACAGCGCGCAAGCCGCGACGCTGGCGGCACTGGTGGCCGACGTCCAGGCGCGTGGCCTGACGGCGGGCGACATAGGCTACCGCTATCTGCTGCGCGCCCTGGCCGACGGCGGCCGCTCCGATATCGTCCACGCCATCACCAGCCAGAGCGAACGCCCGGGCTACGGCTACCAGCTGGCCCAGGGCGCCACCAGCCTGGCGGAAGCCTGGAACGCCGAGGCCCGCTCCTCGCAAAACCACTTCATGCTGGGCCAGATCAACGAATGGTTCTTCCACGACCTGGCCGGCATACAGCCAGACAGCCGCGCGCCCGGCTTCAAGCACATCGTGATCCGTCCGGCGCTGGTGGCCGGCCTCGATGCCGTGGAAGCCAGCTACGACTCCCCCCATGGCGTCATCCAGTCCGCCTGGCGGCGTACCGCGGACCGGGTGCTGCTGGAGGTGGAGATCCCGCCCAACACCACGGCCACCATCATCCTGCCCGCCGCCACGGCCGGCGCCATCACCGAATCCGGCCTGCCGCTGGACCGCGCGCCGCAGGTGCGCCTGGATGGCTGGCGCGATGGCATGGCCACGCTGGCCGTACCGTCCGGACGCTATCGTTTCGCCGTCACGCAGCCAGCCATGTAGAAGTGGATTGCGGACGGACGATATTCATTGCACAATATTGTTCATGCGCCCTGCCTCCCCTCTCCGCCATGCGGCCCTGCTCCTCACGCTGGGCCTGTCCCCGCTGGCGGGCGCCGGGGAGGCGCCGCCGGTGCAGTCTTACCAGCCCGGCTACTTCAGCCAGTTCCAGGCCGGGACCGCGATGGATATGGTGACCCGCCTGCCCGGCTTCGTATTCGACGGCGGCAACGCCTCGCGCGGGGTGGCCGGCAATGTCTTCATCAACGGCAAGCGCCCGGCTTCCAGGACCGAATCCCTGGGCGACGCGCTGGGCCGCATTCCGGCCGCCGCCGTCCTGCGCATCGATGTGATCAATGGCGGCGCCGGCGGCCTGGACATGCAGGGCCATGCCACCGTGGCCAATATCGTGCTGCAGGAAATGGACCTGGTGTCGGCCTCCGCCACCGCTTCCAGCTACCTGATGGCGGACGGCCGGCTTCAGCCCGGCCTGGAGGGCAACTACAGCCTCAAACGCGGCGACAAGAGCGTCAACCTGGGCCTGGGATGGACTGCCTCGCCCGACACCGGGCAGGCGCGCGGCCACCGCAGCACCCATTACACCGGCAACAGCACGCCGGCCGAGGTGGACATCGCGGCCCGGGGCGGCTCCGAACGCAAGACCGTCAAGCTCAATGCGGGACAGGACCTGCTGGACGGCCAGTTGAGCGCGAACGCCTCCTACAGCCCCTGGGCCTACCAGTCGCAGGCGCGCTACGATGGCGGTGTCCCCTCCCTGAACAGCAATGACAACAGCGGCCACAACCGCGAACTCGGGTTGTCGTACTCGCGCGACCTGGCGCCCGGCGCCAGCCTGGACTTGCGGGCGCTGTACCGCAGCGCCGACAGCAGCGCGGAGGCGGTCGCCACCTCGGGCGGCAACACCACGGCAACGGTGACCACGGCCAGCGCCGAGGAGCAGCTGGTTGCGGGACAACTGAGCTGGCAAGTCCTGGATGGCGTCGTGATACGCGGCGGGCTGGAACATGCGCTCAACACCAACGACAGCAGCAGCACCTGGCAGCCCGGCGCCGGCGCGCCCGCCACGCCCAGCGGCGCCGCCTGGGTGCAGGAATCGCGCCTGGAAGCGCAGCTGTCGTCCGCGTGGCAGGTGGACAGCGCGAGCGCCGAAGCGGGACTGAAACTGGAGCACTCCAGCCTGAGCGCGGGGGCCGACCAGCCGGAGGGCCGGGCCTATGTCTATCCCAAGCCGCGGCTGCGCCTGGCGCTCTCGCCTTCGCCCGCGCTGCAGCTGCGCCTGCGCATGGAGCGCGAAATCAGCCAGCTCAACCTCGGCGACGCCGCCGCCTACTTCAGCACCGACAGAGCCGTGCGCGCCGGCCACCCGGACCTGCTGCCGGCCAGGACCTGGCTGTGCGAAGGCGCGCTCGAATACCGCTTCCTGAAACGCGGCTCGGCGGTGCTCAGCTACACCCAGTCGCACATCAGCGATGTGATCGACCGCATGCCCATCCGCACCGCCTCCGCCACTTACGACGCGGCCGGGAATATCGGTGACGCCGACGCCGGCAATGTCACCGGCGCGCTCAACCTGCCCACTGACAGCTGGGCCCTGCCGCTGGGCCTGCTCAAGCTCTCGACCACCTGGCGCACCTCCTCGGTCACCGATCCCACCACGCTGGAGACGCGCCGGCTGTCGGGCGAGCAGGCGCTGGCCTGGCGGGTCGAGTTCTCGCAGGACTTGCCGCGCCAGAAGGCGGCGTGGGGATTTTCAGTCGATAACGGCTGGAGCAACGAGAGCTGGCCCGTGGCCGAGCGCGACACCAGCAGCGGCAGCGGCTGGGCCCGCGCCTACATCAACTACCGGCCCGAGTCCAGGCTGACGGTGACGCTGGAACTGAACAACCTGGCCAGCCGCGTGATCAGCTACGACCGCCTGCATTCGTCCGGCGACCGCCTGGCCGGCGGCGTGGACTTCATCGAACACAACCTCACCCGCACCCAGCCGTTTGCCATGCTGCGGCTGCGCCGCGACTGGTAACTCTCCCGGCCGCGCCACACACTGATCAGATAGTTGATTGAAATATCAATCACTGGCCAGCAGAACGGCGTTACACTCAGTTCATAATTTATTAAAAACTTATGAGACACCGGCGCTTCAGCCGGGTTAGGAAACCATTTCATGAAGTTGTCGATTTTCGCCGCCTGCGCCTGCATGGCCGGCAACGCGCTGGCGGCCGATTTCAACGTGCGCGACTATGGCGCCAGGGGCGACGGCGTCACCACCAATACCGCCGCCATCCAGCAAGCCATCGACGCGGCGGCCAGGGAAGCCGGCACGGTGGTGTTCCCGGCCGGGACCTACCTGACTGGCTCGATTTTCGTCAAATCCGGCGTCACCCTCAAGCTGGACAAGGGCGTGACTTTGCTCGGCTCGCGCAATATAGACGATTATCCCATGATGCCGACCCGCATCGCCGGCATCGAGATGCGCTGGCCGGCCGCGCTGGTCAACGTCTACCGTCAGAGCCAGGCCGCCATCGTCGGCGAAGGCACCATCGACGGCGACGGCAAGGTGTACTGGGACCACTACTGGGCGCTGCGCAAGCAGTACGAGCCGCGCGGCCTGCGCTGGGCCTCGGACTACGATGCGCGCCGCCCGCGCCTGCTGCAGGTATTCGATTCCACCGGCGTCAAGGTCGGCGGCGGCCTGCTGCTGCGCCGCTCCGGCTTCTGGACCGTGCATGTGTGCTACTCCCAGGATGTGGCGGTGGACGGGGTCAGGATAGACAACAATGAGGAAGGCCACGGCCCCTCCACCGATGGCATCGACATCGATTCCTCGCGCAAGGTGCTGGTGGCGAACGCCGACATCGCCGTCAACGATGACGCCGTGGTGCTCAAGGCCGGCCGCGACGCCGACGGCCTGCGCGTCAACCGCCCCACCGAGGATGTGGTCATCCGCGACGTCAAGGTGCGCTTTTCCAAGGGCGGCATCGTGTTCGGCAGCGAGACTTCGGGGGGCTTCCGCAACATCGAGGCCTACCGCCTGGCCTTCGACGAGAAAACCCCGGTCGGCATCCTGTTCAAGTCGGCCCACACGCGCGGCGGCTGGGGCGAAAACATCCGCCTGCACGACATCACCATGAGCGGCACGCCGGTGGTCATGCGCATCAACATGAACTGGAACCCGGCCTACAGCTACGCCAGCATCCCGGCCGGGACCAAGGACGTGCCGGAACACTGGAAGGTAATGGCGACCATGGTGCCCAGGGAACAGGGCATCGCCCACTTCCGCGACGTGAAAGTCTGGAACGTCAAGGCTACCGGCGCCAGAACCGCCTTCGAAGTCGCCGCCTACCCCGACGCGCCGCTGCAACGCTTCCAGTTCGACGGCCTCGATATCGAAGCCAAAAGCGGCGGCTACATTCGCGACGCCCAGGATTGGCGCTTCACCAATACCACGCTGCGCCTGCCTGCGGACGCGCCGGTTGAAGTGGGCCCGGCCAGCAGCGTGAGCGGCCTGCCCGCCGCCACCGTCCCCACCCGCACACCGGAGAATAAAGGATGATGCATCCACGTTGCTTCCTGTTCTGCCTCGTATCGTTGCTGCCGGCCGCCCACGGCGCGGACCAGATAGACCGCCAGGCCCTGGTCGCGCGCCACAACCCGCAGCTGCGCGCCTTCGATCCCATGTCGCCGCTCAGCGTGGGCAACGGACGCTTCGCCTACACGGCCGACGTCACCGGCCTGCAAACCCTGCCCGCGCTGTATCACGGCCAAGGCACGCCGATCGAAACCCAGGCGCGCTGGTCCTGGCACGAAGACGCCAACCCCAACCATTACCAGCTGTCCGACGCCAACCGCGATTACACGGCCTGGGGCCGCACGGTCGGCTATCCGACCAACACCAAAACCCCGGCCGGCCAGTGGCTGCGCGAGAATCCGCATATCCAGCCGCTGCCGCAAATCGGCTTCGTGCTGGCTGGCGCCGGCGCCAGGCCGCTGACAGCCGCCGACCTCGCCGCCATCGACCAGCGCCTGGACATGTGGCGCGGCCGCCTGGACAGCCGCGTGCAGCTGCTCGGCCAGCCGGTCAGCGTCAGCAGCGCCGTCAGTCCGGACAGCGACACGCTGGCCCTGCGCATCCGCTCGCCCCTGCTGGCCAGCGGCCGCATCGCGGTGCGTATCGCCCTGCCCTACGGCTACAAGATGGGCGACCACCACAACCCACCGCTGGACTGGTCCCACCCCGAGGCGCACCAGACCCGGGTGCTGGCGCAAGGCGGCCAGTCGCTGCTGGTGGAGCACAGCCGCGATGCGGCGCGCTACGCCATGGCGCTATCGAGCCCGGCGGCGCTCAGCATCGCCCATCCCGAAACCCACGTATTCGAGATCACCCCGGAGTCCGGCGACACCCTGGAACTGGCCATTTCCTTCGCCCGCGACGGCAGTCCCAAGCCAGCCGACGCCAGGACCGTGTTCGAGGCCAGCGCAGCGCACTGGGAGCGTTTCTGGCGCAGCGGCGCCGCCGTCGACTTCAGCGGCAGCAAGGACCCGCGCGCGCCTGAGCTGGAGCGGCGCGTGGTGCTGTCCCAGTACCTGACCGCGATCCAGCTGGGCGATGAATTGCCGGCCTCGGAGAGCGGCCTCACCACCTCGACCTGGTACGGCAAGCACCATACCGAGATGGTGTGGTGGCACACCGCCCATTTCGCCCTGTGGGGCCGTCCCGAATTCCTGGCGCGCACGCTGGAATGGTACCAGCGCACCCTGCCGGTGGCGCGCGCGGTGGCGGCCAGCCGTGGCCTGCAGGGCGCGCGCTGGATGAAGATGACCGGTCCCGGCGGACGCGAAAGCCCGGGCGGCAATCCGCTCATCGTGTGGAACCAACCGCACGCCATCCACCTGGCCGAACTGCTGTACCGCGCCAATCCAACCCGCGCGACGCTGGAGAAGTACCGTGAACTGGTGTTCGATACCGCGCAGGGCATGGCCTCCATGCTGCACTGGGAAGACCAGGGCCAGCGCTATGTGCTCGGTCCGCCGCTGTGGATCGCGCAGGAAATCTACGACCAGTCCAGCAGCATGAACCCGACCTATGAGCTGAGCTACTGGGCGCGCGGCCTGGAAATCGCCCAGCGATGGCGCGAACGCCTGGGCCTGGTGCGCGACGCCGACTGGGAACAGCGCCGTACCCACCTCTCGGCCCTGCCGCAAAAGGATGGCCGCTACGTGGCGCTGGAATCGCATCCCGACACCTGGGACAACATCGATTCCCGCCACGACCATCCCTCCTTCCTGATGGCGCTGGGCCAGTTGCCGGGCGACGGCGTTGACCGCGAGACCATGCGCCGCACCCTGCAGGCCGTGCTGTCCAGCTGGGACTGGAAAACCAAGATCTGGGGCTGGGACTACCCGATGATCGCCATGACGGCGGCGCGCCTGGACGAACCGCAGCTGGCGCTCGGCGTGCTGCTCAAGTCCGATGGTCCCAACAACGGCTACACCGTGGCCGGCCACAACCCCAACACCAAATTGCAGGTCTACCTGCCCGGCAACGGCGCCCTGCTGGCCGCCGTCGCCATGATGGCGGGCGGCTGGGATGGCGCGCCGGAGCGCCCGGCGCCGGGCTTCCCCGCCGACGGCAGCTGGACCGTGCGCGCCGAAGGCTTCCAGAAGCTGCCCTGACATCATCACCACCAGACGACCAACCATGATGACCAGTAATTCCTACCGCCGCCGCTTCCTGCGCGGCGCCACGGCGGCCGGCGCGCTCCTGGCCGGCAGCCCGCTGGCGATGCTGACCGCTGCCCGGGCGCAGCCGCAGGCACGGGCCCAGGACGATCCCTGGCAGCGCGCACGCGACATCGCCGAACGCTGTACGCGGCGCCTGGTATTCCCCCGGCGTGACTTCATCATCACCCGCTATGGCGCCAGAAGCTGCGCGCTGGTGTATGCCAAGTCGGTATGGCGCAACAGCCAGCGAGACGTACAAACACCTGCGCCTGGCGCCACCGACTGCTACCCCGCCATCGCCGCCGCCATAGCCGCGGCCAGCGCGGCCGGCGGCGGGCGCGTACTGATCCCGGCCGGCAGCTGGTACTGCAAGGGCCCCATCGTGCTGCGCTCCAATGTGCACGTGCACCTGGCGGCCCGGGCGCAAATCTACTTCAGTCCCGATCCCGCCGACTATGCGAAGTACGGCGACATCGATTGCGGCCAGGCCGGCAAGCTGGTGCTGTCGCGCTGGCAGGGCAATGACGTGATCAATTATTCGCCGCTGGTGTACGCCCGCAACCAGTCCAACATCGCCCTCACCGGCGAGGACTGGACCAGCGTGCTCAATGGCCAGGCCGGGGTGGCCGTCAACGCCGGCGCCGGACCGTGGTGGGACTGGATAGACAGCAAGCCGGGCGTGGTCAACGCGGGCAGCGCCAATCCGCTCAACCTGCCGCTGGACCAGGTGGCGCCCTCGCTGACGGCCGCCCAGGCCGCCCTGATCCAGGGTACGCACCCGCGCTGGAACGGCGATCCGCGCTACCTGCCGGCGCTGTCCGAGGCCGGCGTGCCGGTGCAGCGGCGCGTGTTCGGCGTCGGCCACCACCTGCGCCCATGCATGATAGAGCTGATCGGCTGCGAGGATGTGCTGCTGGAAGGCTACCAGGTCAGCGATGCGCCATTCTGGCAGCACCACCCGGTCGATTGCCGCAGGCTGCGCATCAGCAAGGTCCACATGGACAGCATGGGACCGAACAACGACGGCTTCGATCCCGAATCCTGCGACACGGTGCTGGTCGAGCACTGCACCTTCAACACCGGCGACGACTGCATCGCCATCAAGTCCGGCAAGAACCGCGACACCCAGTACGGTCCCACCCGCAACGTGGTGATCCAGGACTGCGTGATGAACAGCGGCCACGGCGGCGTCACGCTGGGCAGCGAGATGGCGGGCGGGATCGAGCATGTGTACGCGCAGCGCATCGAGTTTCGCAACGAGCACTGGGCCACCCATCCGCTGGGCAGCGCGATCCGCCTGAAATCGAACATGAACCGGGGCGGCTTCCTGCGCCACCTGTACGTGCGCGACGTGACCTTGCCGAACGGCGTGGACGCCCGCCCGCGCAAGACGCCTCCGCCCGATCTGGACAGCCCGCTCAAGGGCCTGGCCACCGGCGGCGGCGCCATCGTCACCATCGATTGCAACTATGCGGCCGGCGATGACGGCGTGCGCACCCGTCCTCCCGAGGTGTCGGACGTGCACATCTCCAACCTGAAGGCTGGCAACGCCGCCATGGCGGACGGCGCCTTTTCCGGCTGGCAGGCGCTGCTGATACTGGGGCCGGTGGCGGCCAGCTACAACGGCCCGCCGGGCGCGGCCATCACGCCGGTGTCCCAGGTCACGCTGACCGACTGCGACTTCGGCACGCCGCGCAATGGCGCCCAGCCGGTCCAGCTCTACAACGCACGCGGCGTGGTGCTGGCCAACGTGACCATCGCCGGCAAGACCGTCAACCAGACCTTGTCGGCATAAAAAAACTTGAGGAAGCGGACGCGCCGTTCGTCTTCATCATCAGGGGACCAGGATGAGCAAACACATGGACACTGAAGTCATAGACTGGCTGACGATACACTTCCTGCCGCACGAGGCGGAACTGCGCAGCATGCTGCGCCGCGTGTGCGCCAGCCCGGCGGAGATCGACGATGTGATACAGGAAACCTGCTACCGCATCCTGTCGGCGGGCGACCTGGCCCATATCCGCGATCCCAAGCCCTTCGTGTTCCGCACCGCGAAGAACCTGGTGCTGGACCGCATCCGGCGCGACGCCGTGGTCAGCATCGAGGCCATGGCCAACCTGGAGGAGCTGGACATCGCAGACAGCGCGCCCTCGCCTGACCGGGTGGTGTTTGCCCGCGAGGAATTGAAATGGGTGTTCGGCCTGATCGGCAAGCTGCCGGACCGCTGCAAGTCGGTGTTCCGCGCGCGCCGGCTGCACGGCATGTCGCAGAACGAGACGGCGCAAATCCTCGGATTGAGCGATGGCGTGGTAGAACATGAGATGATGAAGGGGATGCGGCTGATGTCGGAGATGATTTCCCGGCAGGGCATGGAGCCGCCCCAGGAGCGCCACCGCTCCCCACCCAAACGTAGGCTAAAAACCGGCAATGTCCAAGATTGATCATGAAGCCTTTGCCTGGCTGGCGCGCCAGCAGGTGCGCGGCCTGGATGACGCCGAATCGGCGGCGTTCGACGCCTGGTACCAGGCCGATATCCGGCACCAGGGCGCCTACGCGCGCGCCATGGCCATCCACAATGCCATCCACCTGGTGAATGGGAATGCCCCGCTGCCCCGGCAGCATGGCAGGCGCCGGAAATTCATCGCAGGCGCCATGGCCGCCGGCCTGGCTGCCATCGCCGGAAAATTCACCTACTCGGCGCTGTGGCCGGACGATGTGCTGACCACGGCCAAGGGCGAGTTCCGCAAGGTGCCGCTGCAGGATAACTCCATCATCAATATCAACAGCGGCAGCCAGCTGGAAGTCGCCTACACCGAACGGCAGCGCAAGATCAGGCTGCGCCAGGGCGAAGCCTGGTTCGAGGTGGCCAAGGACGCCAGCAAACCGTTTATCGTGGAGGCCGGCGATGCGCTGGCGCGCGCGGTCGGCACCGCGTTTTCCGTGCGGCGCCTGGCCACCGGCTGCGAGGTGCTGGTGACCGAGGGCACGGTGGAGGTGTGGAGCAAGGACGGCAAGGCCCGGCGCCGCCTGGTGTCGGCCGGCGAACACGCCTACCTGGGGCGCGGCGCCGGGGCCATCCCGGTATCGCGTCAGCCGGAAGAAATCAAACGCCGGCTGGCCTGGCGCGAAGGCAAGCTGCTGCTGTCCAGCCAGACCCTGGACGAGGCGGTGGCCGATTTCAACCGCTACAGCGCCAAGACCATCGTCATTGCCGATCCCTCCCTGCGCGACAAGCGCCTGGTCGGCCAATACCAGCTGGACGAGCCGGAATTGTTCGCCAAGGACATCAGCATGATACTGGATGTGCCGGTGCTGATCACCTCCGGACAGATACTGATCGGCCAGGCCCGCGAGGCCGGCCGCAGCCATCTCTGATCAACCTGCTCCACCGTGCGGATTTATTTTTCCGGCAGCCGAGGAATGCACGCCGCCGTCCGTCTTAATCAATAACGGGGCACCATAGTCCCGGCGTTCAGATGTGCAGGAGTGGGGAGACATGACCTGGATGTACCAATACAGCCTGGTGCTGGCGGTAAGCCTCGCGGCTCATGCCGGCGCCGCGCACGCGCAGCAGCTACCGCAGGCCTTCAATATTCCAGCCGGCGCCGCCGCGCGTTCGATACCGGAGTTCGCGAAACAGGCCGGCATCAATGTGCTGGCCTCGGCCGACATCCTGGAAGGCGTGACGACCAATGCGCTGGTGGGTATCTTTGTCATCCCCGAGGCGGCCGACCGGCTGCTGCTCGGCACCAATCTGATCGCCAGGACCGGAACTGGCGGCACCGTCGTGATTATGAAGCGCCCCCTAGGCGCGCGCGCCAGCACCATTGCCGGCGCGTCCAACAATATGACGGAGGAGACCATGACAAACTTGAACATACCGGGCCAGCGCACGGCGGCCTGTTGCGCCGTATCGGCGGCGGTAATGATGATGGGCGCGCCGCTGGCGCAGGCGCAGGCCCAGGCCGCAGCCGAGGCCCAGGCCCAGGCTACCGCCGACGCCGAAGCCATCCAGAAAGTGAAGGTGGTGGCCACGCGCGCCTCGCAGCAGTCCAGCATAGAACGCAAGAAGAACGCCGCCACCGCCATCGACTCCATCGTGGCCGAGGACGTGGGCGCCCTGCCCGACCGCAACGTGGGCGAGGCCATCTCGCGCATGGCGGGCATCGCGCTGGACCGCGGCGATTTCGGCGAGGGCGTCACCGTGTCCGTGCGCGGCAACGGTCCCGAGCTGACCCGGGTCGAGCTGGACGGCCAGGCCGTGCAATCGGCCGGCGGCAGCGACATGGCCGGCGGCGGCGATGGCCGCGCGGTGGAATTCCGGCAGCTGTCGGCGGACCTGATCAAGAGCGTGGACGTGGTCAAGGGCTCGACCGCAGACATGGCCGAAGGCGCGCTGGGCGGCGGCATACAGATCAAGACCCGCACCGGCCTGGATTTCAAGAAGCCCTTCGCCTCGCTGCGCGTGGCGGGCAGCCAGAGCAGCTTGAACAAGAAATGGCAGCCGGACGCCAACCTGATCCTGGCCGACAAATTCATGAACGGCCGCCTCGGCCTGCTGCTGAACGCCTCCACCACCACGCTGGACAACGAGGGCCACCTGGCCCAGGTATCGGGCAGCAACCAGGGCTACTACCGCCTGTACGACTTCGACAACTCGCCGCAGAAGACCTTTACGTTCCAGCCGGGCACCGTCAACACGGCGGACGCCTCGGCCCGCACGCCCATGCTGTCGTCGCCGCTGGCCGGCGGCGGCACATTCAACTCGGCCACGCCGCTGGAGCTGGTGACGCGTTCGGCCGCCGCCCAGACCAAGGCCGACTGCCAGGCCAGCTTCGCGCCCCTGAGCGCGGCCCAGCTGGCCGCCATCAGCACGGCTGCGGCGCGCACGGCGGCCCAGAACCAGCGCAGCAACGAGCTGACTACATGCCTCAACCAGTGGAACGACTACACCCCGTCCGCCCCCCGCTACGTGGTCAGGCGCGAGATCGACCGCCGCCAGAACCTGGACCTGCGCGCCGACTTCAAGGTCAACAACGAACTGACCATCTACGCCAAGGGCAGCTACAACCGCCGCCACGACGACATCAACCAGCTGGCCTTCTCGATGGGGAATTTCACCGTCAAGAACGGGGTGTCCAATGTGCAGCCGGCATCGGTGGTGGTGGACGCCAACCACCACCTGACCCAGTACACCTTCGATAACACCGACAGCAACGGCGTGGCCAAGACCAACCAGAGCCACGGCATAGGAGAGACCACGGCGCGCTATTTGCAAACCGGCGGCACCTTCAAGCGCGGCGGGTTGACCGCCGAATTCTTCGTCGGCGACGCCCGCTCCAACTTCCAGAAAGGCGTCAAGGAACTGACCCTGAACGATTACTACGGCTCCGGCACGCTCAAGGTGCTGCCCAACGGCCTGTGGGGCTACAGCTTCCCCGGCTACGACCCCACTGACAATTCCGACCTGTCGCGCTTCGCCAAGCTGTATCCGCGCGGCGCCAGCGCCGCCATCGTGCCAGGGACCTACACCGGCACCAGCGCGCCGGCCTACACGGCGGCCCAGCAGAACGCCGTCACGTCCTCGCCCAACCTGACCTGGGTGCCGACCATGTATTTCAGCGAAGAGCGCACCGCCAAGCTGGACGTGACCTGGGCCACACCGGAGTCGGTGCCCTTCTTCAAGCGCTTCAAGACCGGCTTCAACCTGCGCGAGAACCGCAACGACAACTGGAACATCAACAACGGCGGCTACACCTTGCGCAATCCGGTCGGCACCTATGGCACGGCTGGCTACGTCGCGCCGCTGGTCATGCCCTCGCCCACCCTGCGCAGCAGCATGTACGGCTGCGCCGACACGCCCGGTTCGCTGGGCCCGGGAGGCAATGCCTGCGTCTATGGCTGGATACCCAAGCTCGATATCCGCCAGTCGCTGGACGGCACCACGGTGCTGACCATGGACCAGTTCGCGAACCTGCTGCAGCAGACCATGACCCTGCAAGCCACGCCGACCCAGTTCTTCAGCGGCGCCCAGGGCCGCCCCGCAGGCCTGATCAACAACTGGACCCAGATCGATGTGGAAAAGATGTTCTCCCTGCTGAACATCCCCAATACCAATTTCAACTGCGTCAAGCAGTGCACGGCCAATGACGGCAAGGTCTACGACCAGCCGGCCCAACACCTGAAGGAACGCACCGACGCCTTCTACCTGATGGGCGACTTCAGCCTGGACCACGTGCCCTTCACCAACCGCGCCCTGCCCTTTGGCTGGGAAATCGACGGCAACCTGGGCGTGCGCTACGTGCGCACCCGCGTGCACGGCACCGGCATGATGAGCTTTACCTCCATCACCAAGACCGCCAGCTACGACCCGGCCCTGCCGGACGCGCCGGGCGGCACCGTCACCACCACGGTACAGCAAAGCACGGTCACCGACGCCCAGACCTCGGACGTGCTGCCCAGCCTGAACCTGGCCACCTGGGTCATGCCGGACAAGATGGTGCTGCGCTACAGCGTGGGCAAGACGGTGGCGCGCCCGCCCGTGTCGCGGCTGGTGGCTTCCGGCTCCTGCACCTACAACCAGGTGCTGGCCGGCCAGGGCGAGGATGCCCAGAAGTGCTCAGGCACGGTCGGCAATCCGGCCCTGCAGGCGCAGAAGAACGTCAACCAGAACCTGTCGCTGGAATACTATCCGAACAAGGACACCATGCTGACCGTGGCCGGCTTCCGCCAGCAGGGCAAGATAGGCCCGGCCATCGCCCAGGGTGTGTCGCGTTCGCCGCTGTTCGCCAACACCAACCTGGTCGATCCCGCCACCGGCATCTCGCTGGGCCAGGCCCTGTTCGACTATTCGACCTGGATGAACGGCGCCGTCACCGGCCGCAAGGGCCTGGAACTCTCCACCAAGACCGCCTTCACCTTCCTGCCCTGGCTATTCCGCTACACCGGCTTCGATGGCAACTACACCAAGATGCGTTCGGCCACCAGCACGGCCAACATCGTCGACCTGCTGACCGGCACCCCGCTGCCGCCGCAGAACGAATCGAAGTACACCTACAACGCGGCGCTGTGGTACGACGATGGCCGGCTGTCGGCCCGCGTCGCGGTGCAGGCAGTGGCATCCTACTTCAACTGCATCGCCGCCTGCGGCGGCAGCACCAGCATGCTGAACTACCCCAACGTGGGCGGCGGCCGTCTCGGTCCGCCGTACAACCCGGGTTCGCCCAACTTCACGGATTCGACCCGCTTCATCGACGCCAAGATTTCGTACAAGTGGTCGCCGCAGGTCGAGTTCTTCATCGAAGGCCGCAACCTGGGCAACGCCACCACCTCGCACAGCCAGGGCCAGTTCACGCCCTTCAGCGATGGCACGCCGGTCCTGCTCGATTATGCCTATGCGGGACGGCGTATCATGGTCGGCGTGAATTTCCGCTCACTCTGACTCGGGACGCATGAAGACCCTCTCCGTATTGATACTGGCGCTGTCGTGCGCGGCGGCCGCTGCCGCTGCCGAGGACTCGCCCGAGATCCGCAACGCCAGGCTGCGCCCCAATCTCCAGGGGCAGCTGGCGCAGCCGCTGCGCTACCATCCTGATGGCCAGGATTTCGTGATCCACAATGGCGGGGAGTTCTTCAACCGTTCGCTGTACGGCGCCAACGACGCCTTCCGCGTCGATGGCGGCGACCGGCCGGAATTCTCGCTCTACCTGCCCGGACGCGGCGGCAACCTGCGCCTGGGCGTGCATACGGCGGCAGGCACGTTGTGGCTGCACAATGCGGCGGACGTCACCACCCGCTACCGGCCCGGCGAGCTGCTGTACGAGATCGCCGATCCGCTGCTGGGCGCCGCCGGACGCATGCGGGTGGCCGCCGTGGCCTATGCCGCCACCCAGGGGCTGGGCCTGCAGGTCAGCGGCGAGCGGTTGCCGGCCGGCGCCGAACTGGTATTCGCATTCGGCCCGGGCAATGGGCAAAAGGGCCAGCGCGGCGGCGACATCGGCAGCGAAAAGGTGCCGATCAGCGAGTTTTTCCAGTTCTCGCCCGAGTATGCGCGCGAGACGCGCTATGAACTGGATAGGCGCGGCTTCACGGCGGCGGCGCGCCACGCCACCATCAGCGCCACCATCAGTGGCCACGAGGGCGGCGCCGCCCGGCTGCGGCTGGCCGACGCCGGCCTGTGGAATGATGCGGCGGCCCTGCTGTCCTCCCCGGCAGGCGCCACGCCCGCCGTGGTGGTGGGAACGCTGCCGCTGGGAGCGCAGACTATCGATCTCTCACTGCAGGTCACGGCCTTGCCCCCACCCAAGGCAGCACCAGGCACCACCGCAGCGGCGCCTTCACTGCCGCCACGCTACCCTCCAGCCGAACTGGCGCAGCGGTTTGACCAGGCGCGCCGGCATGTGGCCGGGGTGCGTGGCCGGGTGCGCATCGATACCCCCGATCCGTGGCTGAACGCGGCCATGGGCGCCCTGAACGTGGCGGCCGATGCGGTGTGGGACAGCGAGCAGCAGGCCATCATGCACGGCGCCATCGCCTGGCGCATGAAGCTGCTGGGCTGGCGCGGCCCCTACGCGCTCGATGCCCTGGGCTGGCATGATCGCGCGCGCGACAACTTCAATGTATGGACCGCGCGCCAGGATACGTCCCCGGTTCCAGACCGGCCGCCGGCGGCCGATCCCAAGGCCAACCTGGCGCGCAACGAGCCCGGCCTGCACTCCAACGGCGCCATGAGTTTCTCGCACTACGACATGAACCTGGTGTTCATCGACGCCCTGCTGCGCCACCTGCTGTGGACCGGCGACGTGGATTACGCGCGCGCCGTGTGGCCGGTGCTGGAACGCCACCTGGCATGGGAACGCCGTTTGTTCCGGCGCGAATTCGGCCCGGACCGGCTGCCGCTGTACGACGCCTACGCCGCCATCTGGGCCAGCGACGATTTGTACTACAACGGCGGCGGCGTCACGCATACCTCGGCCTACAACGCCTGGCACAACGAGATGGCGGCCCGCATCGCCACGCTGCTCGGCAAGGATGCGGCGCCCTACCAGCGCGAGGCCGACGCCATCCGGCACGCCATGCGCCAGCAGCTGTGGATGCCGGAGCGCGGCGCGTTTGCCGAGTACCGCGACCTGCTGGGGCGCCAGCTGCTGCATCCCAGCTACGGCTTGTGGAGCTTCTATCACACCATCGACTCGCAGGTGCCGGACGCTTTCGAGGCGGCGCGCATGGCGGCCGACCTGGACCGCCATTTGCGCCCCATCCCGGTCACCGGTCCCGGGGTGCCAGCCGACCGGCCCTACCGCCTGCTGTCCGAGAGCGACTGGATGCCCTATGCCTGGTCAATCAACAACGTGGTGTTCGGTGAGAACCTGCATACCGCCCTGGCCTACTGGCAGGCAGGCCGTCCGGACACCGCCTACGACATTGCCAAGGGCGCGGTCCTGGCCAGCCTGTACATGGGCATCACGCCAGGGAACATCGGCACCCTGAATTATCTGGACGTGTACCGGCGCGAGGCGCAGCGCGATTTTGCCGATGGCGTGGGCGTCATGTCGCGCGCCATCATCGAAGGCTTGTTCGGCGTGCGCCCGGACGCACTGGCCGGCGTGCTGACCGTGCGTCCCGGCCTGCCATCCACATGGGAGCACGCATCGCTGGCGCATCCGGACCTGGGCCTGGCCTACCGCCGCAGCGGGCAGCGCGACAGCTGGACCGTCAGCCAGGCCGGCACGCGCTTCCGGCGCCTGGTGCTGGAACTGCCGGTGCGCGGCGCCAGGGTGGCGCAGGTGCTGGTCGATGGCAAGCCGGCGCGGTGGCAGTCCGAGTCCGACGCGGTCGGCCCGCCCCGGCTGCAGATAGCCGTGGCATTCGCGCAGCAAGCCAGCATCGTAGTGTCATGGGACGCCAGCGACGCCGCCGTCCAGCCTACCGGCGCCACGCGCGAAGGCTACAGCCAGCAGCGCCGTGGAGACTTCAGCTGGTGGCAAGCCGACGCTGCCCCTGGTGGCACGGCGAGCGCGGACGCGGCCCACGCCGGCGCGTGCGGACCCAGCGCTGCTGCCTGGACCGGCGGACCGCGCATCGCAGCCGTGCCGGTCGACCTGTCGCCGTGGTTCAACGACAGCGTCACCGCCATCTTCAAGCCCGGCAAGTACCAGGCCCCGCGCGCGCCGCACGTGACGCTGGCCCTGCCCTCGCAAGGCGCCGGCGCCTGGGCCGGCCACCTGAACGCGCTGCCCGGTATTGACGACAGCGGCCTGCGCGCGCTGGGCGGCGCGCTGACACTGCCGAACGGCCTGCGCTTCGCCACACCGGCCGGGACCGCGCCCAACGTGCTGTTCACCTCCCAGTGGGACAACTATCCGCGCGACGCCGCCATTCCGCTCCAGGGCCAGGCGCGCCGCGCCTTCCTGCTGATGGCCGGCTCCACCAACTTCATGCAGAGCCGCATCGCCAATGGCGAGATCGTGGTGGCTTACGCTGACGGTGGCGTAAGCCGCACCGATCTGCGCAATCCGGACAACTGGTGGCCCATCGAACAAGATTATTTCGTCGACGATTACCAGTTCCCTTTGTGCGCCCCCTTGCCGGTCCGGGTGGACCTGAAGACAGCCCGCGTGCGCGTGCTGGAGCCGGCCAGCTTCAAAGGGACCGGCCGCGATATCCCGGGCGGCGCCGCCACTGTGATCGAGATTCCGCTCGATTCGTCACGCCCGCTGAAAAGCCTGACCGTGCGCACGCTGGCCAACGACGTGGTGATCGGGCTGATGGCGCTGACCTTGGACGCCGGCAGCCATTAAGCTTGGCCGGATGCCCGTGCAAGCGCCCAAAGACGGTCGCCTCAGGCCGCAGCCTGCCGGCCACGCCTGGTACGCGTGGCCAGCCAGCACAGGATCGCGCCGCCGCACACCATGGCCGCGCCTTGCCAGAACGCCGGCGACAGCGGCGTGCGCAGCAGCAGCGAAGACAGCGCCGCCGACAGCACCGGGATGAAGTAGGACGCACCCGCCAGGATGGCCACATTACCATGCAGGATGCCGATATTCCAGGCGCCATAGCCCAGGCCCATGGCGGCTGCCGCCAGCAGCAGGTAGACGACGGCCTCGCCGCTGAACGCCATGCGGCCGCCGCCCTCCAGCCCGTACTTGCCCCACAAGGTCAGCGACACCAGGATGAAGAACAGGGTCACGCCATTCCTGCCCTCCGCGATGCGCGCCGTCACCGTGCAGTAGCCGGCCCAGATCAGGGCGCCGGCAAAGGCCAGGCCGTAGCTGAGCGGGTTGTCGAGCACATTGTCCAGCATGCCGGCCGGATCGAAGCCCTGGGCCCCACCCAGCACCCGGCAGATGCCGGCGATGGACAGCAGGAAGCCCGGCACGATCAGCACCGTGGTGTGCTGGCGGTTGAACAGGATGGCGGCCACGATGGTGAAGGTGGGCCACAGGTAATTGACCATGCCGACCTCGATGGCCTGGCGCGCAGTGTGGGCGTAGCCTATCGACAGCGCCAGGCACAACTCGTACGCGACAAACAGCAGGCTGCCCCAGGCCAGGTAGCGGCGTGGCAGGTCGCTTGGTCTGGCCTGTCCCACCGCCAGCAGCAGGAACACCGAGGCCAGGCTGTACATCATGGCGGCGCCGCCGGTGGCGCCCAGGTGCTGGCTGACACTGCGGATCAGGCCGATGAGGGAGCTCCACAGCAGCACCGCCGCCAGCCCGACCAGGGTGGCCTTGTTTGTCTTGTTCATGTATCGGTTCTTGCTCCGTGTCAGGAGCCGAAGTATAACCGGGCGCCGGCTGCGTACTCCGCACGCCGGCAGGTTCGGTAGCTTTCCGTCATCATTGCGTAACAGTCAAAAAATATACTCTCGGCTTTCAACCCGACTGCTTGCCACATGACTCGCTCTCCCTCCTTTTTTGCCGCGATAGGCGCGGCGGCCGTGACGCTGATGCTGACCGCCTGCGGCGGCAATGATGCCTCCGATGACGTCTCCGTGCCCACCCTGATCGGCTTTGCCTCGCTGGCGGCGGATTCCTTTGTCGCCGGGCCCACCTCCGGCCAGTACGTCAACGGCGGCGACTACAGCACCGCCACCGGCACCTACGGCTACACCCTGCCCTTCACCGACAAGCAGCCCATCCAGGGCTTCTCGGCCTTTGCCGCCGGGCCGCAGCCGGGCTGCTACTACGCCATGCAGGACAATGGCTTCGGCAGCAAGGGGGCCTCTCCCGATGCGCTGCTGCATGTGTATGCGATCAAGCCGGACTGGAACACCGGCAAGATCGTGCCAGCCAACTTTGCCACCTGCGACAGCCTGGCCTCCTTTGATGCCAACAGCTACATCCGCCTGCGCGACCCCGACCGCAAGCTGGGCTACGCGCTGGTGGCCGACGGCGCCAATTATCCGGGCACGACCACGGCCGGCGGCAAGACCGTGGCAGTCGACCCTCTGATCAGGAATGGCCGCCTGCTGACCGGCGGCGACATCGATCCCGAATCCATGCTGATCGACGCCGACGGCAATTTCTGGTTCGGCGAGGAATTCGGTCCCTTCCTGATCAAGACCGACAAGACCGGCAAGGTGCTGGCCAGGGAAATCCCGGTGCCCAACACGCTGGGCCTGGGCAGCAACCCGCTGGGCGGCACCCCGCTGGTACAAACCTCCAACAATCCCTACCTCGGTTCGGGCACGGCCAACCTGCCCAGCTCGGGCGGGCTGGAGAGCATGACCATCAACACCTCGCGCACCCGCATCTACACCATGTTCGAACGCGAGCTGAGCACCGACACCGATACCCAGCGCCGCATCCTGAACGTGTTCGACATCGCCAGCGGCGCCTTCCTGAAAACCGCCTACTCGTACCGCGTCGACAGCGGCAGCTACGTCAACGCGGCCGGCGCCACGGTCAAGGAAAACTACAGCGTCAACGACATGACCGCCATCAACGACCATGAATTCCTGGTGGTGGAAAAAGACCGCGGCGCCGGCGACGCCCGCAGCGGCAACTTCCCGGCCACTGGCGCGGACCGGGTGGCGGCCAGGGTCAAGCGCGTGTACAAGATCGACCTGGACAAAGTGGGCAGCGACGGCTACCTGGTCAAGGAACTGGTGGTGGACCTGATGAACATCGCCGATCCCAAGCAGCTGGGCGGCAGCGCCACCATCAACGGCGTGTTCACCTTCCCGATGGAATGCGTGGAAGCGGTGCGCATCGTCGACAAGCGCACGCTCATGCTGGTCAACGACAATAACTACCCGGGCGGTTCGGCCTCGCGCAATCCCAGGAAGCCGGACAACAACGAATTCATCCTGATCCGGCTGCCCATGGCGCTCAATACACCATAGGGTAACATCCCGCCCCTGGCCGCAAGGGAAGAAACTGTTGCTGCAAGCTGACATGGATATCTCGTCAACTTGGTTTTCGCTTGTATAAGTTCGGGCTACGTTATGGGTTTTCCGCCCTTCTTCGGCGAAAAGATTGCACGGCCAGTAATGGTGTTATTGCACAAAGAAAAGAATATTCGTTGCCTCCGATAAAGTAGTTCTAGAATTCCCTCATAGATTTCCATGGGAAATATCGTGAAACGCATCTTCTTTTCAGTCTTGTGCAGCTTGCTCCTGGCCGCTTGCGGCGGCGGGCCGGCCGACACGCCAGTGGTACCGGCCGCCTCGGCGCCGCCCGGCCCCACTGCCTCGGCCGCCCCCCGCAGCGGCATGAGCAAGTCCGAGGCCTCGCTATTCCTGGCGCAAGCCACCTTCGGCCCCACTGCGGCCAGCATCGACGCGGTGGCGGCCGGGAGCAAGGCGGACTGGATTTACAACCAGTTCCAGCTGCCGCAAACCCTGCACCGCGACACCGTGCAGGCAGTGATTAACTCGGGCGTCACGGCCAGCCAGAACCTGGTGCTGGAATCGTTCTGGAAGCAGGCCGCCACAGCCGAGGACCAGCTGCGCCAGCGCGTGACATACGCCCTGTCGCAAATCTTCGTCATCTCCATGGTGGACGGCAGCGTGGGCGGCCGCCCGCTGGGGGTGGCCAGCTATTACGACATGCTGGGACAGCACGCCTTCGGCAATTTCCGCAACCTGCTGCAGGGCGTGGCGCTGCATCCCATGATGGGCATCTACCTGAGCCATTTGCACAACCAGAAGGAATCCGGCAGCCGCGTCCCCGATGAAAACTTCGCGCGCGAGGTGATGCAGCTGATGAGCGTCGGCCTGTACCAGCTGAACCAGGATGGCAGCCCCGTATTCCGCGCCGGCAAGCCAGCGGAAATCTATACCCACGACGACGTTGCCGGACTGGCCAAGGTATTCACCGGCTGGAGCTGGGCCGGACCGGACCTGAGCGCCACGCGCTTCCTCGGCGGCAACGCCGATCCGGCGCGCGACTGGCTGCCCATGCAGATGTATCCAGCCTATCACTCCAATGCGGCCAAGAATTTCCTGGGCGCCGGCACCAACGGCGGCGGCGAGAACGACCTCAAGGTGGCGCTCGACACGCTATTCAACCACCCCAATGTGGGCCCCTTCATCGGCCGCCAGCTGATACAGCGCCTGGTCACCAGCAATCCCAGTCCGGCTTATGTGGGCCGGGTAGCGGCCGCTTTTGCCAACAATGGCGCAGGGGTGCGCGGCGACATGCGCGCCGTCATACGCGCCGTGCTGCTCGATCCCGAAGCCGCCGCCGGGACCAGCGCCCGCAAGCTGCGCGAACCGGTGCTGCGCCTGGCCAACTGGATGCGGGCCTTCAACGCCAAGTCCACCTCGGGCCGCTTCCAGATGTCCAATACCGATGATCCCCTCACCGGCCTGGGCCAGACGCCGCTGCGCGCGCCCTCCGTGTTCAACTTCTTCCGCCCCGCCTACACGCCGCCCAATAGCGAGCTGTCGGCGGCAGGCATGGCGGCGCCGGAAATGCAGATCACGGGCGAGCCCTCGGTGACCGGCTACCTGAATTACATGCAGGGCGTGGTACCGAACGGCGTCGGCGTGAGCCGCGACATCCTGCCCGACTACAGCGCTGAACTGGCCCTGGCCGCGCAGCCTGCACAGCTGGTGGACCGGGTCGACCTGCTGCTGATGGGCGGCCAGATGCCGTCCACGCTGCGCAACCAGCTGGTCACCGCACTGAACGGCGTCAAACTGCCCACGGCCACCGCCACCAACACCGCCAGCGTCGAGGCCGCGCGCAAGAACCGCGTCTACCTGGCCGTGTACCTGGCCATGGCCTCGCCAGAATACCTGGCCCAACACTGACAGGACCACCATGCACCACATTCCCACCACGCGCCGCGGCTTTCTCGGCACGATGCTGGCCATGGCCGGCTCGGGCGCCATGCCGTTCACGCTCAACCTGGCCGCCATGGGCAACGCGGCGGCCCAGAACGCCAACGACTACAAAGCCATGGTGTGCCTGTTCCTGGCCGGTGGCAACGACCACTTCAATACCGTACTGGCCACCGACAGCACCTCGTGGAGCGCCTACCAGCGCATCCGCACCACCAGCGACGCCGGCTCCATCGCCCTGCCGGCCGCCGGCGCGGCCGGCGGCGTGCTGCCGATCACGCCCACCAGCCCGCAGGCCGGCCGCAGCTACGCCCTGCATCCCTCGCTGGGACCGCTGAAGGATTTGTTCGACGCCGGCCGCCTGGCCATCCTGGCCAATGTCGGCACCCTGGTCATGCCCACCACCCTGCTGCAATACAAGGCCCAGTCGGTGCAGCTGCCGGCACGCCTGTTCTCGCACAACGACCAGCAGGCCAGCTGGCAATCGTCGCAGACGGAAACCTCGGCCTCGTCCGGCTGGGGCGGCCGCATCGCCGACCTGATGGCCTCCGCCAACGGCAGCGCCACCTTTACCTGCGTGTCCGGCTCAGGCAATACGCTATTCCTGGCCGGTCGCCAGGTGCGGCAGTACCAGATCAGCGGCGCCAACGCGGTGCCGATCGCGCGCCTGAACGATTCGCTGTTCGGCCTGCCGGCGGCCAGCAATCCGCTGCGCCAGATCGTCAGCGCGGAGCGCAGCGACCTGTTCCAGAAAGAGCATGCGGCTGTGGTGGCGCGCGCCATCAACGCCCAGTCCTCGCTGAGCGGCGCCATGCTGGCGGCCGGCACCGGCGTGCCGGACCCCACCCAGTACATCAATCCCAACACCGGCGCGGCAGCGGTCAATCCGCTGGCGGTGCAATTGCAGACCGTGGCCCGCATCATCGGCGGGCGCGCCACCCTGGGCGCCAAGCGCCAGGTGTTCTACGTCAGCCTGGGCAGCTTCGACACGCACGACTTCCAGCGCACCAACCAGGCCGACCTGCTGGCCCGGCTGGCCCATGCGATGGCCTATTTCGACGGCGTGCTGGCCAACCTGCAGGGCGCCGACCTGCGCAAGCAAGTGACCCTGTTTACCGCCTCGGACTTCGGCCGCACCTTCACCAGCAACGGCGACGGCACCGACCACGGCTGGGGCTCGCACCACTTCATCATGGGCGGCGCCGTCAAGGGCAAGGATATCTACGGCGCCATACCGGTCACCGGCCTGGGCCACTCGCTGGACGTCGGCTCCGGTTCCCTGCTGCCGACCACCTCGGTAGACCAGTACGGCGCCACGCTGGCGTCCTGGTTCGGCCTGTCGGCCAGCCAGGTGGCGGACGTGTTTCCCAACATCGGCAACTTCAGCACGCGCAACCTGGGCTTCATGAGCGGCGCATAGGCGGCATAGGCTACAATAGCCGACTTTTTGCCGGAGTCGCATCCATGCCGTTGATGCTGCGGATTATCGTTGTGCTCGCCTGCGTGCTGCTGGGTACGTCCGCCAGCGCTGCGCCCGGCGCCACCCCTGCGCCGCTGGAGCTGCGCATGGCGGTATCGTCCGACGGTCACGCCCGCTACTTCAGCCGCCTGCTGGAGGAATCGCTGCAGCTGATACACCAGCCCTACCGCATCCGCTACCTGAAGGACATCCCGGCCCGCCGCATGTGGTGGATGCTGGGCCGGGGCGACATCAATCTGTTCTACGGCATGCAATCGCAGGACAAGGATGGCAGCAAGCGGCTGGTTGCCGTGCGCAATGGCCTGACCAACGGCCTGATCGGGCAGCGCGTCCTGCTGATACGGCGTTCGGATGCTGGCGCATTTGCCCGGGTCCGGTCGGTGGCGGACTTGCAGCGTACCGGCTTGATCGCCGGATTCGGCGCCGGCTGGCGCGACGCCGGTATCTGGCAGGCGGCAGGATTGCCGGTGTACGAACACGGCGCACCTTGGCAAACCATCTATGCCATGGTGGCGGCGCGCAACCGCAACGTCGATTATTTGCCGCGCGGCGTAATCGAGGCCATGGACGAGGCCCGCGCCCATCCCCAACTGGCGGTGGAACAGCACCTGCTCATCGAATACGAGGGGGACCTGGTGTTCTACCTGGATGCCGGCGCCGCCGCCTACCAGCCCATCATCGAGCGCGCCCTGAAGGAGGCGGAAGCGAGCGGGCTCAAGGCCCGCCTGATCGAGGAGGTGTTCGGCGCCGACCTCAAGGCGCTCGATTTGCATCGGCGGCTACGCCTGCGGCTGCCAGCGCCGCCGTCTGGCAGTTGAAGAATGGTGCAGCGCTGTGCGCGGCGACCCGCCAATAACTTCGGCTGGCAGCTATTCGAACAATTGCCTCAGCGAACTGGCAGAGGGCAGGGCATCTCCCCAAGCCTCCAGCTGCGCCAAGCTGGCCCGCGCCAATCGGGCCCGCACCGCTCTCGGTATGGGGCCAAAACGCGAAACCAGCTGCCTTTCCAGCATTGCCATCGCACCCTCCTTGCGACCTCGCTCCAATCCTTGCTCCAGTCCTTGCTCCAGTCCTTGCTCCAGTCCTTGCTCCAGGCCTTGCTCCAGTCCCTTTTTCAGGCCCTTTTCCCAGCCCTTGTCCATGAACGACTGCTCCAATGGGGAGATCCATTTCATGTTGCGCTCCTTCTCCAGTTTGAGCACAGCCTGCCAATAGCGCTTCTGGTGCTGCTCAGGCAAAACCATCATCCAGTTGATCACATTGAACAAGGCGATTATGCGCCGTTTGCGCCAGCCATGCTGGTACAAAAGCCTGGTCAGCTGCCATTTGGCTGCGTACAGTCGCTCCGCATCGTGCCTGGCTTGCTGCGTGCGCAAATGCGCCAGTGTGATCCAGGCAAATGGGTTGTCCGAGGCCAGCAATTCGTCGTGGCGCCTCGCGTAGTCCTGCAACTTGGCGCTGGCAAAGGATATGCCCATTACGGTACCCAGCAGTTCGTTATGGAAGCCATGCGGATGCCAGTTGGGATCCTCATCGGCCAGCAGGACCAGGCTGGCCACCGGCCGCGCGTAATGCTTGAAAATGCGATAGTTATAGTCGAGTACCCGCGCTCCCAGCCCATCATCGCGCTGGGCCTGGATTTCGATATGGACCAGCACCCAATGAGCGCGGCCGTCACGCAGCCAGACCTCGACCAGCTTGTCGGCGACCACGCCATGCGGCGCGGCGCCGAAGCCTATCCCCGCCAGCTCCTTGTCACGCGAACGCGGCCGCCTGCTCCAGTCTATCTGTGCATGGATCGCGGGGTAAAAGAAGGAAATGAAGGCCGGAAAAGCGTGGGACAAGGCAGCTTTCCAGGGCAAATCAAAGCGGGAGGGTGGCGTGGAGTTAGGCATCCAACCAGTCTACGGCCAGACAATATGCGGCCGTATTGAGGTGTTACAAAGGAAGCCGTCGACCGGCAAGCGGCACAGCCCGGCCATGGAGTGCCATGCCTGTGCATGAATACGCTAGAATGGCCGCACGCTGTCAACGATGTAGAACTGATGAACGACAAACAAGACGCATCGCGCCGCCCACTTTCCCTCCCTCTGGCGGCGGCGCTCCTGCTGGCGCTGCCGGCCGGTCTGTCCTGGGCCCAGACGCCGGATCCGGCGCCGCCGCCATCGGCGGCCGCCACGCCGTCCTCGCCTGCCGCAGCGGCAGAACCCAGGCCGGACACGGTAACGGTACAGCGCGGCGACCTGCTGCAAACGGTGGAAGCCACCGGCAAGCTGCAGTTCCGCCAATTTGCGGATGTAAACGTCCAGGTTGCCGGCCAGGTCAAGGAAGTGCGGTTCGCCCTCGGTGACGCCGTGCGCGAGGGCCAGCCGGTGATGGAGATTTCGCCCGCGCTGCGCCCCAGCCAGATGGAGAGCAATCGCGCACAAATGGCGCGGCTGCGGGCCGAATTGGCGGACCAGCAAGCCCAGACGGAATTCGCCGAGCTGCAGTTCAAGCGCCAGACCCAGCTCAAGGCGCAAAACGCCACCCGCGAGGAAAGCTTCGAGTCCAGCCGCATGGCCTTGTCCTCGGCCCGCGCCCGCATGGACTCCATCCACGCGCAGATCCAGCAGCTGGAAGCCACGCTCAAGGCCGACGAGGAAAGCATGCGGCAAACCCAGGTGCTGGCGCCGCTGTCCGGCACCGTGGTGGCCTTGAACGCCCGCCCGGGACTGACGGTAGGCACAGGCCAGCCGGCCGTGCCCCTGATGCGCATTGCCGACCTGTCGCGCATGACGGTGCAGGCCCGCGTGGCGGAGGCCGACGTGACGCGCCTGCGGCCCGGCATGGCGGCCAGCTTCACCACGCCCGGCTATCCCGGCCGCAGCTGGCAGGGCAAGCTGCGCCAGGTGATACCCGTGCCTGCCGATGGCACGGGAGAACAGGGCAAGCAGGCCTACTACCACGTCTTGTTCGAGGTCGACAATCCGGAACAGGAGCTCATGAGCGGCATGACGGCCCAGGTACAGTTCATCGTGGCCCAGGCCAAGGATGCCTTGCTGCTGCCGGCCAGCGTGCTGGGCAAGCGCGATACGACTGGCATGGTCCAGGTCCAGGTCGTCACTTCCGACAGGCGCATCGTGGCGCGCAAGGTGAAGATCGGCTTGCGCACGGCGCAGCAGGCGCAGGTGCTGTCCGGCCTGGAGGCGGGCGAGCAAGTGCTGGCCGCGCCTGCGCCTGCGCCGGTACAGCCCAAGCCGGCCGCGCCGGCGGCAGCGCCATGAGCCGGCGCGCCAGCGCCCGCATCTGGGCGGCTAGCCTGGCCGGCGCCCTGCTGGCCGGTTGCACGCACACCATGCCCGTCAAGGAAGCGGCGCCTGTGGTCGAGTTGCCTTCCACCTGGTCGCAGGCCGGCAAGCCGGCCGGCCAGGAATGGCCGGACAGCCACTGGTGGCAGCGCTTCGGCAGCGAGGAACTGAGCCAGCTGGTGCGCCAGGGCCAGGACAGCAACCTCGAATTGGCCGCCGCCATGTCCCGGGTGCGCCAGGCGGCCGCGCAGGCGCGCATCGCCGGCGTGGCGCTGTTGCCCGCCGTCGACGCCTACGCCGGCGCCAGCCGCGACCTGCCGCTGGCCGGCCACCGCGACGCCAGCCTGGCCTCAAACGCCGGGTTCCAGGTTTCCTACGAACTGGATTTCTGGGGCAGGAACGCCGCCGGCGCCGCCGCCGCCGAGGCATCGCTGCGCGCCAATCTGTACGACAGGCAGACCGTGGCCCTGACCGTCACCAGCGGCATCGTTTCGACTTACCTGCAGCTCCTGTCGCTGCACGACCGCCTGGCCGTGGCGCGCGAGAACGCCAGGACGGCGGAGCGGGTACTCAAGCTGGTCGAGGCCCAGAGCAGCGTCGGCGCCGCCACGCCGGTGGATTTGGCGCGCCAGCGTTCCGCCGTCGCCAGCCAGCGCGCCGCCATTCCCGATTTGCTCCAGCAGGCCCGCGAGGCGCAAGCGGCGCTGGCCATCCTGCTCGGACAATCGCCGCAGCGCTTCAAGATAGGTGACCGTGGACTGGACACCATCCGCCTGCCCGAAGTGACAGCAGGAATGCCGTCCGAACTGCTGTCGCGGCGCCCCGATATCCAGCGTTCCGAGGCGATGCTGGCGGCCGCCAGCGCCAACGTGGACGCGGCGCGGGCAGCCCTGTTTCCCAGCATACGCCTGACCGGATCGGCCGGCACGCAAGGCGGCTCCCTGGGGTCGCTGCTCAGTCCCCAGAACCTGCTGGCCAACGTGGGCGCCTCGCTGGTGGCGCCCATCTTCGATGGCGGGCGCCTGCGCACGGAGCGCGACCTGGCGCTTGAACAGAAACAGGAACTGGTGCAGAACTACCGCTCGACGGTGCTGGCGGCCCTGGCGGAAGTGGACACCGTGCTGGGCCAGATCAACAGCCTGGACGAGCAGCGCCGCCTGAAAGAGGCGGAACTGGAACAGGCCCGCCTGGCCTTCAACCTGTCGGAAATCCGCTACCAGGCCGGGGCCGAGGACTTGATGACCGTACTGGATACCCAGCGCAGCCTGTCCGACGTCCAGAATGAGCTGGGCAAACTTAAGCTCAAGCGCCTGCAGGCCACGGTGTCGCTTTACAAGGCCCTGGGCGGCGGCTGGCAAGCCAGCTAGGACGCCGGACGGAACAGCAGGCGGGCGTAGTGGTACAGGTTATCGCCCCAGCTGGCGGCGTCGTGCCCATGCTCGTCCACATTCCACACGTGCGGCACGCCCTGCTGGCGCAGGTGGCGGTGCACACCCTGCGAGATGGCGAGCAGGTTGTCCCGGTTGCCGCACGAGAGGTACAGCAGACGCAGGGACGCGGCCTGGCTGGCCTGGGGCAGCAGCGTGGCCGGGGCACGGGTGTTGGGAGCGGCCGAGAAGGCGCCTATCCAGGCGAAGGTGTCGATGTGGCCCAGGCCGATATTGAGCGACTGTCCTCCGCCCATGGACAAGCCGGCAATGGCGCGCTGCTCGCGTGCGGCCAGGGTGGGATAGGCGGCGTCGATGGCCGGTATCAGTGTCTGCAGCAATTCCCGTTCGAAGGCCTCGAAGCCGGCGATGTGCGCGGGCGCGAAGGTGCGATCGCCCGGCGGCGGGCGGTCGTCGGCCAGGGCGCGGCCGTTGGGCAGGACCACGATCATGGGCACGGCCTGGCCGCCGGCGATCAGGTTGTCGAGGATGGCCTGGGCGCGCACATAGCCGCGCCATTCCTCCTGGTTGCCGCCTATGCCGTGCAGCAGGTACAGCACCGGATAGCGGCGCTGCGGCGTATAGCCGGGCGGGAGGTAGACATTGGCCGTGCGCCGGGTGTGCGTGACGGGCGAATCGTAGCTGAACGGCACCACCGTCCCATGCGGACGGCCCGGATGGTCGTCGGCAAAGCCGGCCGGCGCCGGCGGGAAGGCCCGCACATCGTCGGCGGCCAGCGTGATCGGCCCCACGGGTGCGCCGGGACGTTCGGGATTCGCCGCCACCGGCGCGGACTGGCAGCCCGACAATGCGGCCAGCACTGCCGCCAGGCAGCCGGACAGCAACAGCGCCAAGGGACGGGACGTGGTCTTCATTGCTTGCCTCCTTGCTTCGTGGACGATGACAGCGCGGCCTCGGCCCAGGTGACCGGCAGCTGCTCGTTGGCCGCCACCACGCTGCGGGCCACCAGTTCCACCAGCTGCACGCCGGCTACATCGGCGCCCAAGGCCTGGGCCGGTTCGCCCCGGCGCAGCGCCCTGCTCTGCGCCAGCAGCCTGCCGTCGCCGTAGATCTGGAAAGTGACGGCATCGCTGCCGTTCTGCGCCGAATCGTCCACGCCCACCCGCACCGCCAGGCGGCTATAGCCGGGATTGCGCACTTCCAGCCGCGAATTGGCCAGCACGCCGATGCCGGCGCCATAGGGCTTGCCGGCGATCTGCAGCACCTGGCCGTAGGGCGTGCTGTCGGCGCGCGCGCCGCCCCAGCCTGCATACATGGGCCGCTCGCCGGCGCCCCGGGTGCCGCTCCAGCCGGCCGACGAGCGGAAGATGCCCGGATCGGCCTGCGGCCGCTGCACGCCATCGACGGCCGGATTCACCCTGCCGGGCTGCTCGGACAGGTACACGCCATCGGCCAGCAGGCGCGCGCCCTCGACGCGGAAGATGCGCGTCTCGCGTGGCGCCACCCGCACCCTGGTTTGCTTGCTGAAGGTGGTCTGCTGCTTGCTCCACAGGTCGGTCAGCGTGACCGGCGCGTCGGACCGCAGCTTCAGGTGCGCGGCGGTCAGGTCGGCGTCGATGGCCGCCAGGCCGCGGTTGAAGATGGCCACCGCCTTCTGTCCGGAAGCCAGCTGCTTGACCAGGATTTGCAGGTCGTCGGCGTCATAGGCCAGCACGGCCTGGTTGCCGGCCGGGTCCTGGTTGAGCGCGATGATGTCGGCATTGCCCACCATGTCCAGCAGGGGCTGCGCCAGGCTGCGCAAGTCCGCGCCCAGCATCAGCGGCGCGTTCAGCATGGCCCACAGCGCGAAGTGGGAACGCGCTTCCACCAGGTGGGCGGCGTCGAAGTCGCCCTTGCCGATGTAAAGCATGTCGGGATCGTTCCAGCTGCCGGGGTGGGCGTACAGTTCGCGCCTGGCCGCGCTGTCGAAATTGGTCAGCATGCGCGTCCAGGACGGCGTGATGTCGTCGCTGGTGCGGGACAGGTTGCCGTAGTTCTTGCCCCAGGCGCGCACGTCGGCCGCGCCCCAGACGCACAGCGACAGCAGGTAGTCGCCGTCGGGATTGCTGCGCTGCAGGGCCTCATTGATGGCGCTGAATTCGGCCTGCACGGCCGGGATGTCGGAGCGGCTCACCGATTGCAGGTCCAGCACCGGCGCCAGCTCCCGGTAGGCGCCCGAGCGCACCTTGGGACTGCCCGCGCCGTAGGCGCGCAGGCCGCAGCCATCGACCTTGATGAAGTCAAAGCCCCAGCCGGCGAAATACAGGGCGATGTCCTGCTCGATATGCCCGTACAAGCCGACCTCGCGTTCCGGCACACTGCCCCTGGGCAGGTCGGTGTCGTCGCCGGAATAGGCTTGCGAGCAGGTGTTGCGGCCCAGGTCGGAATAGATGCCGGCCTTGAGCCCCATCGCGTGCAGCTTGTCCGTGAACGGGCGGAAGGTGCTGCCGCCGCTGGAGGAAGGAAAACGGTCGGGCCGTATCACCAGCCGGCCATCCGGCTGCTGGCGCCGCAGCGCCCAGCCGTCGTCGATGTTGACGTAGCGGTAGCCGCGCGCGGCCAGGCCGGTGGCGACCAGGCGCTCGGCCGAGCCCATGATCTTGGCCTCGTCGATATCGGTGCCGAACGCGTTCCAGCTGCTCCAGCCCATGGGCGGGGTGGCGGCGCGGCCGGCCGTGTAGGCGCTCCAGCGCGCGGATGGCGCCAGCGCAGCGGCGCCCGGCGCAGCGGCGCCCGCCTGGGCGGCCGTGGCCGCCGTCAACAGGCACAGGGCCAGCGGCGCCAGGCCCAGGCAGGCGCGCGCGGTCGATTTGTCTTGCATCAGTCTGGTCTCCAGATCGGCGCTCAGCGCAGGCCGAGTTCGAATGGCGCGGCGGGCAGGTCGTCGCCACTGTACAGGTTGACGAAGGGGGCGTCGGCCCAGGCGTAGCGCACCCGCGTGGCGTCGGGCGTACCGGCGCCGGGCAGGCGCACCGTGTCGCCTTCCACGCGCGCTTCGGCGTAGCGGCAAGCCTTGGCGGCGCACACTTCGAAGCCGATGGCGCGCTCGGAACCATAGGTGGCCAGGCCGCCGCCGGTGTCGCGGAACGCGATCACGATGTCCTGGCCGCTGCGGCTGGCGGACACCGCGTAGGGGCTGCCGGGCGCGCCCTGTCCACCGTAGGCCACGCTGCGCGCCGCGCGCGCCATGCGTTCACCCACCACGGTCTTCTGGGTCGGATGGATGTCGTAGCGGTCGCCCACATCCAGGATCACGGCCAGCCCGGCGTGGGCGTCGGCCGCCACGGCGGCGGCCTGCGCCGCCCGCAGCTCGGCCCAGCCGGACTCGCGCGGCGACCTGGCCGGTGCGCCGAACGCCGTCAGCTGCGCGATCACGAACGGCAGCTCCGGCTGGCCGAAGCGCTGGCGCCAGTCGCGCATCAGCAGCGGCAGCAGGGTGCGGTATTCCTGCGCCGCGCCGGCATTCGATTCACCCTGGTACCAGGCCGCCAGCTTGAACTTGTAGCCGGCCAGCGGCGCGATCATGCCGTTGTACAGGGTGGTCAGGCTGGTCGGCACATCCCACGGCGCGGGCGGCACGGACAGGCCCTTGAGCGCGCTGCCGCGCTGCACCTTCCAGACCGGCGGCAAGGGCAGCTGCCGGCCATCCGCCAGCGCGATGTGGCGCGAACCTGGCGGGCCGGACGGGCCGCCGCCGCGCCCGCCGTTCAACACCCGCAGCGCGATCACGTTGCGGCCGGCCTTGAACACGCCGGCCGGCACCGGATAGGCGCGCCACATCCACGGCGTGCTGGCGCCGCCCACGCGCACGCCGTTGACCCAGGTGGTGTCGTAGGTGTCGACCGGGCCCAGGTTGAGCTGCCTGGCCTGGGCGGCCTGCTCCGCCGTCAGCGTGATGGTGGCGCGGTACCAGGCCACGCCGTCAAAGTCCTTGAAGCCGGTCACGCCACTGTCCTTCCAGGAGCCGCCGGGCGTGATGTCCGGCCATGCGGCATCGTCGAACCGGGCGCCGCGCCAGCCGCGCTGGGCGGCGTCGGCCGGATCGTGCGCCGTCCACCACGCATCGTTGCGGGCCGCCTCGCCGCGCATGCCGGCCGCAGCGTCTGCGCCGTATTCGGCCACCGCGGCCACCCCGTCCCGGTAGGCGGGCAGCGTGCCCAGCGATCCGGCGCCTATCCAGCCCTGTATCGTGGTGCCGCCCCAGCTGGCGTGGACCAGGCCCACCGGCACCTGGTAGCTGGCCTGCAGCGAGCGCGCCATGTAATAGCAGACGGCGGAGGTCTCGCCCACCGTCTCCGGCGTCACCGGGGTCCAGGCCACGGCGCCCTTGAGTTCCTCCTGCGGCGTGGCGGCGCTGTGCTTTTCCACGTTCAGGAAGCGCATGCGCTGGTTGCGCGCACCCTGGATGGCTTCGGTGGCGCCGGTCGAGGCGCGCAGAGGGAATTCCATGTTGGACTGGCCCGAGCACAGGTAAACGTCGCCCACCAGGATGTCGCTGCGGCTGACGGTCTTGCCGCCCGAGGCCACCTGCAGCGTATAAGGGCCGCCGGCCGGCTGCGCCGGCAGCGAGACGCGCCACTTGCCGCGCGCATCGGCGCTGGCGCTGGCGCCCTGCCCGGCCAGGCTGACGGCCACCGTGGCGCCGGCCGGCGCCGTGCCCCAAACCGTCACAGGCTGGTCGCGCTGCAGCACCGCGTGGTCGGAAAAGATGCGCGCCAGGTCCAGCTCTGCCGCCTGCGCGGACCAGCACAGGCAGGCGGCCGCCAGCGCCAGCAGGGGCGCCGGCTTGCGTTTGGTCTCCATCGTGTCCTCGTGATTATCGTTGTGCCGCAATTGTGCGATCTTGCACGACGGCGGACAATTATGAAAATCACCAGTGGGCCGAACATAATTCATCAAAACCGCGATACCCGTTGGGCTGCGGCCTGATGGTGCGGCGTTTTCTGCCTGGGGGTTCAGTGCCAGCCCTGGCGCCAGCGCTGCGCATCGGTCAGCGCCCTCCAGTCCATGATGCGGCTGCGCCGGCTGTGGACCGCTTCCAGTTCCACCGAGACGATGGGCGCCTGCGGGTCCTCAGGCTGCAGCACGCGCACCACGAGGAAGTGTTTTTCCTTGTGTTGCGGCTGCAGCGCCGTCCATTTGCTCAGCAAGAGCTTGCGGGGATTGAGCTTGATGGCCATGGCTCAGCCGTCGCCGCGGTCCTGGCTGACGTAGGTCAGCTGCGCGGTATCAAAGCCCAGCAGCCGCGCCTGCGCCAGCAGCTGCGCCAGCACCTGGTCCGGGAGGCGCTTGTCGCGCGCCAGTATCCACAGGTAGGAGCGGTCATTGCCCGCCACCATGGACCAGCGGTAGTCGGGGTCGAGCGCCACCACGTGGTAGCCGCCGTAGAAGGGGCCGAAGAAAGACACCCTGAGCGAGCCGACTTGCGGTGCGCCATTGAACAGGGCCCTGCCCTGCGCTTGCTTCCAGCGTCCATCTTTGGCATCGTAGCCGCGGTTCACCACCTCGACCACGCCGTCGGGCCGCAGCGTATAGCTGGCGCTGACATCGCTCAAGCCACGCTCGAAGCGATGGTCGAGGCGCGCGATTTCATACCATTTGCCGCTATAGCGCTGCGCTTCGAAGTTGGTGACCGGCGTCATGCCAGGGGGTGGCGCACTGGCGCAAGCGGCCAGCAGCAAGCCGCAGAAGAGGACCAGGCAACGGGACAGGGATGGCGAGGACATACGTATTTTCCGGATAAACAGGCCATGGGCACGCCCGGCAGCGGGCGCAATCTACTTATCGGTAAACTTTACTACTAACGAGTAGCTTGCGCAACCATGGCACTGAATAGCTTCCCCTGCGCGATGGGAAGAGGCTGGCAGGCGGTCCCCGGGGCGGCTCGGTCAGTCCGGCGCCTGGGCGCCGGGGGTGGTGGAGGTGACAACATGCCAGCCATGCCGCTGCAGGCGGCGCAGCAGCAGGTCGTCGGCGCCGAACCAGGCGGTGATGCGTCCACCGTGCGGATGCAGGCCGGAGACCGCACGGCACAGCACACCGTCCACCACACGCAGGCGGCGGAAGCGCAGCCGCTGCAAGGTCGCCAATTGGAAGCCGCCCGCTACGCGGAACAGCAGTGTGTCGATGGTGTCCGCCACGCCGCGCGCAATGCCGGTGGGATGGTCGGACCGGGACTCTGCGGCCAGGGCGCGGTAGCGCTGCTGGACGGCCGCGAGGAACTCTCGTGCGGTAGCATAGTACATGCGGTATTTCTTCGTGTAGCTGACAGGGAGCAGCATGGTAGCGCACTTTCCACCGGGGCGATATGCAATGTTGAGCGGCCACCCGGCCTTGCACCAGCGGCTCCCGCCCCCATGTGAGGCAGGATGAACAAGCGCGCGCCCATCGCCAGCAGCTGGCATGACTTCCATCCGGCCGTCGCGGCCTGGTTCGGCGCGGCCTTCCCTGCCGCGACCGAGGCCCAGCGGCAGGCCTGGCCGCTGATACAGGCCGGCCGCCCGACCCTGGTGGCGGCGCCCACCGGCTCCGGCAAGACCCTGACCGCCTTCCTGGCCGCCATCGACGCCCTGGTGCGCGACAGCGGGGACGCTCCGCTGCCGGATGCAACCCAGGTGCTGTACGTGTCGCCGCTGAAGGCGCTGTCGAACGATATCCGCCTCAACCTGGAAGCGCCGCTGGAAGGCATCGCCCGCCAGCTGGAAGCCATGAACCTGCCGCCGCACGGCATCCGCGCCGCCGTGCGCACCGGCGACACCACCACGGCCGAGCGCAACGCCATGCGCCGCCGCCCGCCCCACATCCTGGTGACGACACCGGAATCGCTGTACGTCCTGCTGGGTTCCGACAGCGGGCGCGCCATGCTGTCGACCGTGCGCACCGTGATCGTGGACGAAATCCATGCCGTGGCCGGCAGCAAGCGCGGCAGCCACCTGGCCCTGAGCCTGGAGCGCCTCGATGCGCTGTGCGGACGGCGGCCGGTGCGGGTCGGGCTGTCGGCTACGCAAAAGCCGCTGTCGCTGGTGGCCGAATTCCTCGCCGGGCGTGGTGCGGCCGGGGGTGGCGCCGGCGGCGGGTGCGCCGTGGTGGACGTCGGCCACGTACGCGCGCGCGACCTGGCGCTGGAGCTGCCGCCGGTGCCGCTGGAGGCGGTCATGCCCAACGAGGTGTGGGAACGGGTTTACGACCGCATGGCCGAACTGTCGGTCCTGCACCGCACCACGCTGGTGTTCGTGAACACGCGCCGCATGGCCGAGCGCATCGCGCGCCACCTGGGCGACCGCCTGGGCACGGAACACGTGGCGGCCCACCATGGCAGCCTGGCCAAGGAATACCGGCTGGCTGCCGAGCAGCGCCTCAAGCATGGCCAGCTGCGGGTGCTGATCGCCACCGCCTCGCTGGAGCTGGGCATCGATATCGGCGACGTCGACCTGGTGTGCCAGGTCGGCTCGCCGCGCAGCATCGCCTCGTTCCTGCAGCGGGTCGGGCGCTCCGGCCACCACGTGGGCGGCATGCCCAAGGGCCGGCTGTTCCCGACCTCGCGCGACGACCTGATCGAGTGCGCCGCCCTGCTGGACTGCGTGCGGCGCGGCGAACTCGATGCGCTGCGGGTGCCGCCCGCGCCGTTGGATGTGCTGGCCCAGCAGATCGTGGCGGAAGTGGCCTGCCGCGAATGGGGCGAGGACGAGCTGTTCGACCTGGTCCGCCGCGCCCAGCCCTACGCCCGGCTGGAACGGGCCCGCTACGACGCCGTGCTGCGCATGCTGGCCGAGGGCTACACCTCGCGCAACGGCGTGCGCGGCTCCTACCTGCACCGCGATGCCGCCACCCGCACCCTGCGCGGCCGGCGCGGCGGCAAGTTGACAGCCGTGACCTCGGGCGGCACCATCCCGGACAATGCCGACTACACCGTGCTGCTGGAGCCCCAAGGCCAGCCGGTCGGCACTGTCAACGAGGATTTCGCGGTCGAGAGCCTGGCCGGCGACGTGTTCCAGCTCGGGAATACCTCCTACCGCATCCTGAAGGTGGACGCCGGCAAGGTGCGGGTCGAGGATGCCCACGGGGCCGCGCCCAACATCCCGTTCTGGCTGGGCGAGGCCCCTGGCCGCAGCGATGAACTGTCGGCCGGCGTGGCGCGCCTGCGCGCCGAGATCGATCACCAGCTGGCCGGCGGCGAGCAAGGCCAGGCCGCACTGCACCGCGCCGTGGCCTGGCTGGACCAGCACCTGGGCCTGAACGAGGACGCCGCCCGTCAGATCGTCGATTACCTGGCCCGCTCGCGCGCCACGCTGGGCGCACTGCCGACCCAGGACACGCTGGTGATGGAGCGCTTCTTCGACGAATCCGGCGGCATGCAGCTGGTGATACACTCGCCCTACGGCAGCCGCATCAACCGCGCCTGGGGCCTGGCGCTGCGCAAGCGCTTCTGCCGCAGCTTCAATTTCGAGCTGCAGGCCGCCGCCACCGAGGACGCCATCATCCTCTCGCTGTCCACCAGCCACAGCTTCCCGCTGGACGAAGTGTGGCGCTACCTGCGCTCCGCCACCGCCGAACACATCCTGGTGCAAGCCCTGCTGGACGCACCGCTGTTCAACGTGCGGTGGCGCTGGAACGCCACCACCGCACTGGCCTTGCCGCGCTACACGGGCGGCCGCAAGGTGGCGCCCCAGCTGCAGCGCATGAAGAGCGACGACCTGCTGGCCGCCGTCTTCCCCGACCAGGCGGCCTGCCTGGAAAACATCGTCGGCGAACGGGAACTGCCCAGCCATCCGCTGGTGGACCAGACCCTGGACGACTGCCTGCACGAGGCCATGGACAGTGCAGGCTGGCTGGCCCTGCTGCGCCGCATGGAAGCGGGCCAGGTGCGGCTGCTGGCGCGCGACCTGCCCGCGCCCTCGCCGCTGGCGGCGGAAATTCTCAATGCCCGCCCCTACGCCTTCCTGGACGACGCCCCGCTGGAAGAACGCCGCACGCAAGCCGTGATGGGGCGCCGCTGGAGCGATCCTGCCGCCACCGACGACCTGGGCGCACTGGACGCCGACGCCATCGCCAGCGTGGCCGACGAAGCCTGGCCTCAGCCGCGCAGCGCGGACGAGATGCAGGAAGCGCTGGTGGCCCTGGCCTGCGTCACGCAAGCCGAAGCGGCCGGCCAGCCTGGCTGGCCCGGGTGGCTGGAGCAACTGGCCCGTGCCGGCCGCGCTACCCGCCTGCGCAGCCACGAGGGCGCCGATTTCTGGGTGCCGCTGGAACGCCTGGCCTGCCTGCAGGCCGTGTATCCGCAAGCCATGGCCACGCCCGCGCTGGCGATACCGGACAGCCACGCCCTCGACGGCGAGGTCGCCTGGACCCGCGACAGCGCGCTGGTCGAACTGCTGCGCGCCCGCCTGACCGGCTTCGGCCCGCAGCCGCTGGCCGCCATCGCCTCCGCGCTGGCACTGCCGGAGAGCAGCGCCGCCATTGCCCTGGCCACGCTGGAAAGCCAGGGTTACGTCATGCGGGGACGCTACACGCCAGGCGCGGCGGACGAGCAATGGTGCGAACGCCACCTGCTGGCGCGCATCCACCGCTACACCATCAAGCGGCTGCGGCGCGAAATCGAGCCGGTCGAACGCCAGGACTTCATGCGCTTCCTGTTCGACTGGCAGCACCTGTCGGCGGATACCCGGCTGCATGGCCAGGACGCCCTGCCCAAGGTGCTGGAACAGCTGGAAGGCTACGAGGCGGCGGCCGGGGCCTGGGAAAGCGACCTGCTGGCGCTGCGCATGGCCGATTACTCCATCCTTTACCTGGATGAACTGTGCCGCGCCGGCAAGGTGGTGTGGACCCGCATCGGCGCACCGCTGTCGGCCTCCGGCGGCCCGGTGCGCGCCACGCCCATCGTGCTGCTGCCGCGCCGCCAGAGTGCGCTGTGGCACACGCTGCCGGCCGGCGCCGGCCAGCCCGAGGTGTCGCCGCGCGCGGCGCGCGTGCTGGAAACCCTGCGCCGCGACGGCGCCATGTTCTTCGACGAACTGCAGCACGACGCGCGCCTGCTGCCGGTGGAGCTGGAAACTGCGCTGGGCGAGCTGGTGTCGACCGGCCTGGTGAACGCCGACAGCTTTGCCGGCATGCGCGCCATGCTGCTACCGGCCAACAAGCGCGCCAGCAATGACAAGAAGCGCCGGCGCGGTTTCGCCCCGCCCGGGATGGACGAGGCGGGACGCTGGGCGCTGGTGCGGCGCGCGGCGCCGGAAGCGGAAGCGGCGGGCGGCAAGCCATCCCGCAAGCCGCGCCTGCCGCAGCAGCGCCTGCCGCAGGACACTTTGGAATATGTCGCCATGACCCTGCTGCGCCGCTACGGCGTGATGTTCTGGCGCCTGCTGGAGCGCGAGGCCGCGTGGCTGCCGTCATGGCGCGAACTGCTGCCGGTCTACCACCGCCTGGAAGCGCGCGGCGAAATCCGCGGCGGCCGTTTCGTGGCGGGATACTCAGGCGAGCAGTTCGCCCTGCCGGAAGCCATCCCGATGCTGCGCGAAGTGCGGCGCCGCCCACATGATGGTGGATTGGTGTGCATCTCCGGCGCCGACCCGCTCAACCTGTGCGGCACCTTGCTGCCGGGCGACAAGGTGCCTGCGCTGGCCGGCAACCGCATCCTGTTCCGCGACGGCCTCGCCGTGGCCACGATGGTGGCCGGGAAAATCGCCTACCTGGTCGATCCGGTACCGGACCGTGAATTGCTGCACGCCAGCCTGGTGGGCCGCCAGCGCTGAACTCACACGGCCAGGCTGGCCGAGATAATCTGGTTCAGCGCCGCCAGGTTGGCCGGCTTGGTCAGGTGATGATCGAAGCCGGCCTCGCGGGTCAGGCTCTGGTCGCGCTCCGTGCCCCAGCCGGTCAGCGCCACCAGCACCGGGCGGCGCTGCCAGTGCATGGCGCGCAGGCGGCGCGCCACCTCGTAGCCATCCATGCCGGGCATGCCGATATCGAGCAACACGATCTGCGCCGGTTCACGCTTCATCATGTCGAGCGCATCCGGTCCGCTCAGCGCCACCCGCGCCGCGTGGCCGGACAATTCCAGTATATCGGCCAGCATGTGGGCGGCATCGCCATTGTCGTCCACCACCAGGATGCTGCCCGGCGCAGCTTCGGGGATGGCGTCACTGGCCGCCTGCGGCGCGGCTTGCGGCAGCGCGGGCGCCAGCGGCAGCCGCACCGTGAAGCAGCTGCCCTGTCCCGGGCCGCCGCTGGCCGCATGCACGCTGCCGCCATGCAGCTGCACCAGTTGCCTGGCCAGCGCCAGGCCTATGCCCATGCCGCCCTGCGCGTGTTCCCGGGTGCTGCCGGCCTGCATGAACAGGTCGAAGATGGAGGGCAGGTCCTCGCGCGAGATGCCGATGCCGTTGTCCGACACCCGCACCACGGCCTGGCCGTTTTCCGCGCTGACATCCAGCCCGATGCGGCCGCCCTCTGGCGTGTACTTGGCGGCGTTGTTGAGCAGGTTGCCCAGCACCTGGGCGATGCGGGTGGCGTCGGCCTCCAGTTCCAGCGGCGCGTAGGGCTGGTTGACGATCAGCTGGTGCCGGCGCGTCTCGGCCAGCGGCCGCGCGGCCTCCAGCGCGGAATCGACGATGGCGCCCAGCCGCACGCGCTCCCTCTTGAGCGCCACCTTGCCCTGCGTGATGCGGCCTATGTCCAGCAAATCGTCCACCAGGTGCACCAGATGCGACAGCTGGCGCTCCATCATGCCGTGCACCCGGGTGGTGCCGTCCGCATCGCCCATTTTCAGGGGCAGCAGCGCCAGCCCGTTGGCGATGGTCGCCAGCGGATTGCGCAGCTCGTGCGCCAGCGTGGCCAGGAACTCGGTCTTGCGGCGGTCCTCCTGGCGCAGGGTCTGCATGGCGCGCACCCGTTCGATGTGGGCCCAGCAGCGCTCCACCACTTCCTGCGCCAGGGCCACCTCCTCCGGGCTCCAGCGGCGCGGTGTGGCCTGGTGCACGGCCATCATGGCAACCAGGCGGCCATCCTTGACCAGGCCGCAGCAGATGATGGCTTCGATGCCGATCGCGTTGAACATGGCGGCGCCGGTCTCGGCGCTCAGTTCGCGGCGCACGTCGTGTATCACCAGCACGCCGCCGCCGCGCAGCTCGGCCGCCGCGCGCGGGCCGAACAGGTCCAGCGAATACACGCCGGCCGTGCTGGCCACGCCGGGCGCGGTCCAGTCATTACGGATGGTGAAGATATCGTTGTCGTCCTCCAGGTCGGCGTAGGCGCAGCGCGTGGCGCCCAGGTACTGGCCCAGCAGGCGGGTGGTGATCTCCATGATGGCCAGGGCGTCGCTGCTGGCGCGCGTGGCCTGGCCGATGGCGTCCAGCAGGCGCAATCGTTCCTCCACGTTGCGCTGCCCTGTGATATCGCGCGAGATGCCCAGTAGCGCTACCGGTACGCCGGCGCCATCGCGCAGCGGCGTCACCGTCACGTTCCACCAGCGCAGCTGCCCGGCGGCGTTGCGGCGCTGGGCGTCGAACTGGCCGGAACCGCCGCTGCAGGCCGCCGCCAGCGCCACCGCGAGTTCATCGCGCACGCTGTCCGGCCAGGACAGGGCCCAGAATTTGCGCTCGCCCCCCAGCGGCTCCCGTTCCAGGCTGCGCTGGCACACCTGGTTCAGCGCGATCACGCGGCCGTCCATGTCCAGCAGCGCCAGGCAATGCGGACTGCTCTCGAACAGCCAGGTGAACGGCCCTTCGGCGGAAAATGGCAGGCTGGCGACGGCGGCAGGGGGCATGAAAGCTCGTGGTCTGGGAATACAGGCAGTGTAACAGCATGACGAAAAGTAACGTGCACGATCGCACATATGGGAGCGGTACGCACACCGCGCGGCATCCCGATTGCTATAATGGAAACCTGTCCGAACCCATCACAGGAGGATCGTCATGTCCCAGGAACTGATACTCGACCGCCAGCTGGATGCGGCCAAGAACATGGCATGGTGGCTGTATGTGCTGCACGGCCTGAGCCTGCTGTTCACGCTGGGCGCCCTGTCCTTCATCCCGCTGATACTCAATTACGTGCAGCGCCCCAGCACGTCCGGCACCTTCGTGCACACCCACCATACCTGGCAGATCCGCTCGTTCTGGTGGTATGTGGTGTGGATGTGCGTGAGCGCGGTGCTGGCAGCCACCATCATCGGCATCCCGCTGGCCTGGCTGGTGGGCGTGTGCGCCTGGCTGTGGAAAGCCTACCGCCTCATCAGCGGCATGCTGCGCCTGAACCGCAACGAAGCGGCGGCCGTCTGAGCGTGGCAGGCCGCAGCCGCGCCCTGCTGGCGGCCCTGCTGCTGACGCGGCTGCACGACCGCCTGCTGCGCACCATGGCATGAAGGACGACAGTGGCCAGCGCCACCGCGCCGAGTACGCGCGGCGCATCAACCGCGTGCTCGACCACATCGACACGCACCTGGACCAGCCGCTGGAACTGGCGCAGCTGGCCAATATCGCCAACTTCTCGCGCTACCACTTTCACCGCGTGTTCGCGGCCTGGATGGGCGAGACGCTGGGCGACTACGCGCGCCGGCGGCGGCTGGAAAAAGCCGCCTTCCTGCTGGCCTGCGGCCATAGCGCGACCGTGCTGGATGCCGCCATGGCCACCGGCTTCGGTTCCGGCGAAGCCTTCGCACGGGCCTTCAAGCAAAAGTTCGGCTGTCCGCCCAGCGAGTGGATGCAGGCTGCCAAGAGCAATCCTGATCAGGCCCGCCTGCCGGCGCGGCGCTACCATGAGCACTCCCCCAATGCCGAAGGAAGCCTGGACATGGACGTACAACTGCAAGACTTGCCCGCCGTGCGCGTGGCGTATTTTCGCCTGATCGGCCCCTATGGTCCCGCCATCGGCGCGTTCTGGCGCGGCACGGTGCTGCCCTGGATAGTAGCGAACGGGCTGCAGGCGCAAACCTGCTACGGCGTCGGCCTGGATGATCCCACCATCACCGCGTCGGACAAATGCCGCTACGACGCCTGCGTCGCGCTGCCGGACGGCTTCCAGCCCGGCCCGCAGCTTGCGCTGGCCGAATTGCCAGGCGGGCGCTACGCAGTGGCGCATTTCTCGGCCCCGCCCACGGACCTGGCGGCATGCTGGATGGAGCTGACACGCAGCTGGATGCCAGGCAGCGGAATGCAGTTCGACGACCGCCCCAGCTTCGAGCGTTTCGCTCCGGAAGCGCGTCCCGGCAGCAGCAGCGTCAACCTGGAATGCGACATTTGCATCCCGGTCCGGCCGCTGTGAACTGACCCCGCCCTTTATTTGAGCAGCTGCCGGGCGCTGCGCAGGCCGGCCACGATCACGTCGTAGGCTTGCCTGCGCGTCGTTTCGTCCGGTGCGCGCAGCACGTAGGATGGGTGGTAGACCGTCACCACCCAGCGCCCCTCGTGCTGGAATGGCGCGTCCATCACGGACTTCATCGTTGCACCGCCATCGCGCGTGATGGACTTGAGCGCGGTGCTGCCCAGCGCCACGATCACTTCCGGCTGCACCTGCTCCAGCTCCTGTTCCAGCCACACGTGGCAGGCGGCGATCTCGCGCTGGCCCGGGGTCTTGTGCAGGCGGCGTTTGCCACGCAGCTCCCATTTGAAGTGCTTGACGGCGTTGGTGACATAGACCCCACCGCGCTCCACGCCCGCCTCTGCCATGGCCTGGTCCAGCAGCGTGCCGGCCGGGCCGACAAACGGCAGGCCGGCCAGGTCCTCCTGGTCGCCCGGCTGCTCGCCCACCAGCATGAGGCGCGCCTTTTTCGGTCCCGCACCCGGCACGGCCTGGGTCGCATTGCGCCACAGCTCGCAGCGGCGGCACTGGTCCAGCGTGGAGGGTTGCTCCCGCTGCGGCTGCGCATCCTCGGGCGTGATCGGGATGTCGGATCCACGCCGCCTCCCCACGGCCACGGTCTGGCCGGTGCGCCGTTCGCCATTGGCGGCGCCCGACACCAGTTCCGGCACGATGGCTCCCTCCGGAAGATTCTTCCAGAAGCGCGACGGGATATGGCTGCGCATCAGCCCCGCGTTCAGGCGGGCAGGATTGAAGATGCTGCGGTAGTAGGTCAGCCACAGCTGCTCGCCGCCGTCCTCGATGTCGGCCGCGCTGCGCGCCACCGGTGGCCCCAGGTGCAGATGTTCGCCATCCCACAGTACGGCGGCATCGGGCGTGGCGATCATCCAGGTCACATTGCCCATGCGGCGCGCGAAGTGCGCGCCGACCTGAGGCAGGACTTCATGGGTGGGCTCGAACCAGGCCACGAAGCGCGGCGGCCCTTCGGCCTCGGGGCGCTCGCGGAAGCGCACGTAAGCGTGCATATCGTGTTCCTCCCTGCGCACGGCCTTGAGCATGGCGTACAGACGGGCGCCGTCTTCATCGGCAGCGGCCGCCACCTCGCGCTGGCCCAGGTGCCAGCGCCACACCACCTTGTACAGGAAAGCCCAGCGGTCCGGCGCGCGGAAGCAGGCGGCAGATTCCAGCATGTCCATCAACGCGCGCGGCAGGCGCAGCGCCAACACACCGGTCCCGGGACCACGCCCGTCCGTTTGCGCGGCAATAGCCGGTCCATGGCCAGCAGCGGAGCCAGCGTGAGCGGCGCCGGCATCATTGTCCGCCATGGCAGAGGCAGCGAACAGCCCGCCATCCTGCTCGTGCCCCAGCCAGTGCACGGACTCGGGCGGGATACCGCTGGCGACCAGCCCGCGTGCGGCGGCGCGCCATTCGTCGAAGGAGCGCGCCACACGCACCACGGTCTGGCTCATGCCGCCTGCAGCTCCGGCCACAAGCTCATCTGCTCCTGCGGCGCCTCGGCCATGGCGGAGCGCAGGCGCTCGCTGCTGGCGGCGTCCCGCGCCGGGAAATAGTCGGCCGTGATGATGAATGGGGCGATTTTCTTCATGCTGCAGCGCAGCCGCGACAAATCGGCATAGCGCACCTGGCGCAGCCGCCGCAGCTCGACGATGCGCTGGGCATTGCGCAAGCCGATGCCGGGCACACGCGCGATCATGTGCAGCTCGGCCCGGTTCAGGTCCAAGGGGAAGTGCTCGCGGTGGCCCAGGGCCCAGGCCAGCTTGGGGTCGATGTCCAGCGCCAGGTTGCCGCTGGCCGGCAGCAGCTCGCGCGCCTGGAAGCCATAGCCGCGCAGCAGGAAGTCGGCCTGGTACAGGCGGTGCTCGCGCAGCAGCGGCGGCGGCGCCAGCGGCACGCTTTTCGGACTCTGCGGAATCGGACTGAAGGCCGAGTAGTACACACGCTTGAGCTTGTAGCTGCCGTACAGGGTCTCGGCCGTGTTCAGGATCTGGCTGTCGTCGCTGGCGTCGGCGCCCACGATCATCTGGGTGCTCTGCCCCGCCGGGGCGAAACGCGGCGCCTTCGGTTCCTCGGCCTTTTCGTCCAGCTTGCGGCGGATGGAACCCATGGCCAGCTTGATGGTGTGCACGCTCTTTTCCGGCGCCAGGCGCTGCACGCTGTCCTGGGTGGGCAGTTCGATGTTCACACTGAGCCGGTCCGCATACTGCCCGGCCAGGGTAATCAGGGCCGGGTCGGCGTCCGGGATGGTTTTCAGGTGGATGTAGCCGCGGAACTGATGTGTCTCGCGCAGTTCACGGGCGATGCGCACCAACTGCTCCATGGTGTAATCGGCCGAGCGGATAATGCCGGAACTGAGGAACAGCCCATCGATATAGTTGCGCAGATAGAAATCCGTGGTCAGCTTGACCACTTCCTGCACCGAGAAACGGGCGCGCGGCACATTGGACGAACGCCGGTTGACGCAATACTGGCAATCGTACTGGCAGTAATTGGTCAGCAATATCTTGAGGAGCGAGACGCACCGGCCGTCTGGCGTGTAACTATGGCAGATGCCCATGCCGGTCGTCGCGCCCAGACCATCCTTGCCGATAGAGTTGCGCATGGGCGCCCCGCTGCTGGCGCAGGAAGCGTCGTATTTCGCCGCATCAGCGAGGATCTCCAGTTTGTCCCGCAATTCCATCTTAACCTCAATACTGTATGCCCATACAGTATGGTAGATGGCTCTTTGATTTAAATCAAGGGCTACCCAATTGTGCGAAGGCCTGCTGGATATCGGCAATCAAGTCCTTCACGTCCTCCAGGCCGACATTGAAGCGCACCAGGATGCCGGCGTCCGGCCAGTTCTGGCGCATGTGCTGTATGCGATAGGGCATCACCAGGCTGTTGGCGCCGCCCCAGCTGTAGCCTATCTTGAACAGCTTGAGCGCGTCCACGAAGCGGTCGGTCTGCGCCTCCGTGTAGCGCGCATCGAACAGCACCGAGAACAAGCCGCCCGCGCCGGTGAAATCGCGCTTCCAGAATGCGTGGCCGGGGCAATCCTCGAAGGCCGGGTGCAGCACCCTGGTGATTTCCGGCCGCGCCTTGAGCCAGGCCGCCAGGGTGCGCGCGGCCGCGTCGTGCGCCTCGAAGCGCAGCTTCATGGTCGGCAGGCCACGCGACACCAGGTAGGCGTCGTCCGCTCCCACGCCCAGGCCCAGCCGCATGTGCGCCGTGCTGAGGCGGTCGTGCAAGTCCCGGTCGCGCGTGATCAGCGCGCCCATCAGCACATCCGAGCCTCCCGACTGGTACTTGGTCAGGGCCTGCATGATGATGTCCACGCCCAGGTCGAAGCCGCGCAGGGCCAGCCCGGCCGACCAGGTGTTATCCAGCGCCACCACCACCCCCTTCTCGTGCGCGGCGCGGCAGATGGCCGGCAGGTCCGGCACTTCCATCGACACCGAGCCCGGCGCCTCGGTCCAGACCAGGCGGGTGTTCGGCTGGATCAGGGCCGCGATGCCATCGCCTATCATGGGATCGTAGTAGCGCGCCGTGATGCCGAAGTCGTCCTGCAGCCAGCGTCCCAGCTCGCTGTTGGGGTTGTAGACGTTAGCCGGCAGCAGCACGTCGTCGCCGCTTTTCAGCAGCGCGAAATCCACCATGGCGATGGCCGCCAGTCCGCTGGGCGCCAGCAGACAGTACTTGCCATCCTCGATCTCGGCCAGGCGCGCCTCCAGGGTGAAGGTGGTGGGCGTGCCGTGCAGGCCGTAGGTATAGGCGTTCTTTTCTTTCCAGTCGCCCGAGCGCATGGCCGCCACGTTCTTGAACAGCACCGTGGAGGCGTGGTGGATGGCGCTCGGGAAGGCCGCGAAGCCTTCCGGAGCCTGGTAGTCCGTGTGTATCAGCGCGGTCTGTACCGCCTTTTGCGTGGCCATGGTCAGCGCATGTTGCCGGTGTGGCCCAGCGAATAGCGGCCCGGCTGCGGCCACACGGTCAGGCCGTGCGGCTCCTGGCCGACCTTGACCTGTTTGACGTCGCCGTTGGCGGTGTCGAAGCGATACACCACATCATCGAAGCGGCCCGACAGCCACAGCCATTTGCCGTCGGCGCTGACATTGCCCATGTCCGGGCTGCCGCCACCAGGAATATCCCAGGTCGCCACCACTTTTTCGGTGGCGAAGTCGATCACGCTCACATGGCCCTTGCCCTTGCGCTTGCCGTGGATGCGGTGCGTACCGCGGTTGGCCACGTACAGCTTTTTCCCGTCGCGGCTGGGATACAGGCCGTGCGCGCCGACGCCGGTGGAAATGAATCCCACTTCCTTGAACTGGGCCGCGTCCACGATGTGCACACCGTCGGCTTCCATGTCGGCGATGTAGTAGCGCTTGCCGTCTGGCGAGATGCGTATATCCTGCGGCATGCCCTTCTTGGAGGTGCAGATTTCGCCGGGAGGGCCGCCCACGGGCGCCGATTCGGCAAAGCGCACGCTGGGCATCTGCAGCTTCAGGTAGCCCTTGACCTTGCGCTCGGCCAGGTCGATCTGGGCAATGGAGCCGTTGAATTCGCAGGTGAACACCACGGTCTTGCCATCGGGCGAAAAGTCGGCGTGATTGATGCCGCCGCACTGCGGCACGTCGATCGCGTACTGCACCTGCATGGTCCTGGGATCGCGGAAGTCCAGCCGGTGCAGGGCCTCGGCCACCACGATGGCCGATTTGCCGTCCGGCGTGAAGTACATGTTGTAGGGATCATCCACCGGCACCGAGGGGCCGGGCTTGCCGGTGCGCGGATCGATGGGGGTCAGGCTGCCGTCGGTGCGGCGCTCGGCGTTATTGGCCACCCACAGGGTCTGCAGGTCCCAGGCCGGCACCACGTGCTGCGGGCCGTAGCCGACCTTGAACTTGTCCACCACCTTGAGCGTGGCCGGATCGATCACGTACACGTCGTTGGAGCGCAGGTTGGGCACATACACGCGCTCCAGCTGGCCCTTGGTGACGGGCGATATCTGGTCCGGCGCGATGCCCTTGTAGACGTTGACCGACTCGGCGGCCGGGCTGGCAGCGGCAGCGGCCGGCGGCGCCGCCACGCTCCAGTGGTTGGCGGCCAGCAGCGCGGCCAGGCCAGCGCCGGCCGCCGAGGCGGCCATGATGCGGGGGGAAATCTTCATGATGTAGCTATCCTTTCTTTAATTGGCTGCGCCGTCGCGTGCGAAAGCGGCGATGGCGGCCACCGAGGCCTCCACCACGCGCTGCACGCCCAGCTTGCCCAGGTCGGCGCTGGCGCGGCGGGCGTCGCCATGGACGCCATCGCGCTCGGTCGGTTTGGGGCCGCGCGCCAGTTCTTCGGTGCGCACCAGCGATTTGTCGGTGGCCAGCATCAGGGCCGCGTCGGCCAGGCCGGCGTGGGTGCCGATCTCGCCCCTGGTGTAGCCGCGTCCCTCCAGGTCGGCCACGTAGCCGGCCTGGGTGACGTTGTAGTAATCGAGCAGCGCCAGCGCCTTGGCCTTGCCCTCTTTGGCCCAGGCCTTGTTCAGGCGGGCGGCGGCGGCCGACAGGTTTTTCTGGTAGCCGCCATGGTCGCCGATATACACCACGCGCCGGAAGCCGTGCTGGCGGAAGCTCTGCCCGGCCGAAACCAGCAGTTCCTCGAAGGTCGCTTCCGGGATCGAGATGGTGCCGGCAAAGCGCATGTGGGCGGCCGGCGGCGTGATGCTCCCCTCCGGCACATAGGACACCACGGGCGCCACGATGGCGTTGCCCAGCTTCTGGGCGATCATGCGCGCCAGGATGGTGGCGCGTACATTGTGCTTGCCCAGCGCAATGAAGGGCCCGCTTTGCTCGGTGCCGCCGACGGGAACGATGATGGTGGTGGCGCCCTCGCTGATGCGGGCGCGCAGTTCGGTGCTGGTCAGGTCTTCCAGCATCACGCTGGCGGAGGGAGCGGCCTGGGCCGGAACCGGGGCCGGAACCGCCACAGCCAGCAGCAGGAGCGCGCTGGCAGTCAGGCGGGACAAGGACAAATGGGGCATGGATGACTTCTTCTGGACGAAGAACAGCTTCAATATGGCTATCTTCAACGCTGGCAGCCGGACTGTCAACAGGGTCGCCGCACGCACCAGAAAAAAAGGCGGGACGCCGCCGCGTACCGCCTTTTCAGGATGTCATTGCCTGTCACTTAGGGACTGTTCCAACATGGCCAGGGCCAGGCGCTGGCCTGGGCCGGGGCGACGAAGACAGTGCGCTAGCACGGCGAGGAGCTGCAACGACGCCATGGTCATTTTTGAACAGTCTCTTATTGCGCCTGGCCCCACAGGTCGTGTGAATCGGCCGCATTGATCTTCACGTCCACGAACTGGCCCACGGCCAGCTTCTTGTGCGGCTCGAAGGCCGGTTTGACGTACACCACGCCGTCGATTTCCGGGGCGTCGGCGGCCGAGCGGCCGACGCCGCCGCTGCGGTCGATCTCGTCGATCAGCACGCGCACGGTCTGGCCCACCTTGGCCTGCAGGCGCTTTTTCGAAATCTCTTCCTGCAGCTGCATGACGCGGCCGCGGCGCTCCTCGCGCACTTCTTCCGGCACCGGATTGGCCAATTCGTTGGCGGTGGCGCCTTCCACCGGCGAGTAGGCGAAGCAGCCCAGGCGGTCGATCTGCGCTTCCTTCAGGAAGTCCAGCAGGTACTCGAATTCGGCTTCGGTCTCGCCCGGGAAACCGGCGATGAAGGTCGAGCGTATCACGAGATCGGGATTCATCTTGCGCCAGGCCTGGATGCGGTCCAGGTTTTTCTCGCCGCTGGCCGGACGCTTCATGCGCTTCAACACATCGGGGTGGGCGTGCTGCAGCGGCACGTCCAGGTAAGGCAGGATATGGCCGCCCTGCATCATGGGGATGATTTCATCCACGTGCGGGTAAGGATAGACATAATGCAGGCGCACCCAGGCGCCATACGACTTGGCCAGCTCGCCCAGGGCCTGGGTCAGCTGCGTCATGTGGGTCTTGACCGGGCGGCCGTTCCAGAAGCCAGAGCGGAACTTGACGTCCACGCCATAGGCCGAGGTGTCCTGCGAGATCACCAGCAACTCCTTGACGCCGGACTTGAACAGGTTTTCCGCTTCCAGCATCAGCTCCGCGATCGGACGCGACACCAGGTCGCCGCGCATGGAAGGAATGATGCAGAAGCTGCAGCGGTGGTTGCAGCCTTCCGAGATTTTCAGGTAGGCGTAGTGCTTGGGCGTGAGCTTGACGCCCTGGGCCGGCACCAGGTCGATGAAGGGCTCGTGCGGCTTGGGTAAATGGGTGTGGACCGAGTCCATCACCTCGGCCAGCGCGTGCGGGCCGGTCACGGCCAGCACCTTGGGGTGCACCTTCATGATGATGTCGTCGCCGGCCGCGTCCTTCTTGGCGCCCAGGCAGCCGGTCACGATCACCTTGCCGTTTTCGGCCAGCGCCTCGCCGATGGCGTCCAGCGATTCCTGCACCGCCGCGTCGATGAAACCGCAGGTGTTGACGATCACCAGGTCGGCGCCGTCATAGGACTTGGCGGTCTCGTAGCCCTCCGCCCGCAGCTGGGTCAGAATCTGTTCGGAATCGACCAGCGCCTTGGGGCAGCCGAGCGAGACGAATCCCACCTTGGGCGCGGGAGCGCTGGCGTCGGCGGGCTTGGGGATGCGGGAGATGGGTTGCGATTGCATGATGGGTTGCTAAACAAATGCGAGGGGTTGCAGGTAATTTCAGACCAATCGACTATTGTACACCATTCCGCCTCCTCCGCCCCCGTGTGCGCCGCCCGACCCGGTCGGCAGGAGCGAAACTCAGAGCCGCTGTCCGCTGGCGCCGTCAAACAGGGAAACGCCATCGGGGCGGATGGTGAAGGCAAGGCCGTCCCCGGCCTGCAGCGCCTGCCGGTCCGGCACCAGGCACGCTACCTCGGTGCCGTGGAAGTCCAGCCACAGCACGCGGTGAGCGCCCATGGCCTCCACCAGCGAGACGGCGGCGGGCCACGGCGGCAAGCCACCCTGGCCCGCCTCGCCGTAGGCAATAGCGATATCCTCCGGGCGCACGCCCAACACCACCTCCTGCCCGGCGCGCGGCGGCCGCAGCCAGGCGTAGGCGCTCACGTCCAGCTCCATGTGCGGGTTACGGAACCAGGTGCGGCCGCCTTCCAGCGCCAGCCGGCCCCGGAACAGGTTGATGCCGGGTGAACCGAGGAAGCCGGCCACGAACAGGTTGGCGGGACGCTGGTAGATCTCCTCCGGCGTGTCGAACTGCTGCACCACGCCGCCCTGCATCACGGCCATGCGCTGCGCCAGCGTCATGGCCTCGGCCTGGTCGTGGGTCACATAGATCATGGTGGCGCCCAGTTGCTGGTGCAGCTGCTTCAATTCGCGCCGCAGCTCGGTGCGCAGCTTGGCGTCCAGGTTGGACAGCGGCTCGTCGAACAGGAACACGTCGGCCTCGCGCACGATGGCGCGGCCGATGGCGACCCGCTGGCGCTGTCCGCCGGACAGCTGGGCGGGCTTGCGCTTGAGCAGTGGCCCCAGCTGCAGCATGCCGGCCGCGCGCGCCACCCGGCGTTCGATTTCGGCCCTGGGCGTGCCCTTGATGCGCAAGCCGAAGGACATGTTGCGCTCCACGTTCATGGTCGGGTACAGGGCATAGGACTGGAACACCAGCGCGACGCCGCGGTCCTTGGGGTTGGCCCAGGTCATGTCCCGGCCACCGATTTCGATCTGGCCGGCCATACTGTCGATCAGCCCCGCGATGGCGTGCAGCAGGGTGGACTTGCCGCAGCCGGAAGGCCCCAGCAGCACCACGAATTCGCCGGACTTGACGTCCAGGTTGAGCTGGTCGATCACGGTATGTCCGCCCAGCTGGATGTGCAGATTGCGTAACGCTACATTCGACATGGTGCTTATCCCTTGACTGCGCCGGAGGCGATGCCGCGCACGAACCAGCGGCCGGAAATGAAATACAGGCCCAGCGGCACCAAAGAGGTCAGGATGGTGGCCGCCATGTTGACGTTGTACCGGCGCTCGCCCGTGGTGGTGTTGATGATGTTGTTGAGCTGGACCGTCATCGGCAGGTGCTCGGGGCCGGCAAACACCAGGCCCAACAGAAAGTCGTTCCAGATGCCGGTCACCTGCATGATGGCGGCCACCACGATCACCGGCGTGGACATGGGCAGCATCAGCTGCAGGAAGATGCGCCAGAAGCCGCCGCCGTCGATGCGCGCCGCCTTGAACAGTTCCAGCGGCAGCGCGGCATAGTAATTACGGAACAGCAGCGTCATGACCGGCATGCCGAAGATGGTGTGCACCAGCACGATGCCGGGCAAGGTGCCAAACCAGCCGGCCGCCGCCAACAGACGCACCAGCGGATACACCATCACCTGCACCGGGATGAAGGCGCCCATCATCAGGATGGCGAACAGCAGGCCCGCCCCGCGCGGGCGCCAGAACGACAGCGCATAGCCATTGACGGCGCCGACTGCAATCGACAGGACGGTGCTGGGCACCACGATGCTGACGGAATTCCAGAAACCGCCCCGTATGCCCTCGCATTCCAGTCCGGTGCAGGCTGATTGCCAGGCCTGGCGCCACGGCTCCAGCGTGGCATGGGCCGGCAGCGCGAACAGCGTGCCCATGCGGATTTCCTCCATGGGCTTGACCGAGGTCGCCAGCATCACGTACAGCGGCAGCAGGAAGAACAGCGCCGCCACCAGCAGGAAGGCATAGATGCCGAGCCGGGCCGGAGTCCAGGCCAGGCTGCGCCGGCCGGCGCGCGGCGCGGCGCCAGTGCTGTCTCGCGCTTCGGATGGCGCTTGCATGGTCCGCTCCATCAGTGACGCTCCTTGCCCGCGCGTCCACGGGCAAAATACACCGGCGCCACGATGGCCAGCACGGTGGCCAGCAATACGATGGAGGCTGCCGAGGCCAGCCCGATGTTGGCGCGCCCGAACAGGTAATCCATGATGAACTTGGCCGGCACCTCGCTGGCCGTGCCGGGACCGCCCTGGGTCATGGCCACCACCGCGTCGTACACCTTGACCACCATCACGAACAGCAGCACGAAAGCGGTCGACAGCATGGGGCCCAGCATGGGCAGCACGATGCTCACGTAGACGCGCCAGCGCGGGATGCCGTCGATGCGGGCCGCCCACCACAATTCCTCGTCGATGCCGCGCAGGCCGGACAGCATCAGCGCCATCACCAGCCCGGACGCCTGCCACACGGTGGCGATCACGATGGTGTAGATGGCCAGGTCCTGGTCCAGGATCCAGTCCAGGCGCGCGCTGGTGCAGCCCATGCGGTGCAGCGCCTGCTGTATCCCGAGCTCGGGATTGAGCATCCATTGCCACACCATGCCGGTGGCGACGAAGGACATCGCGTACGGATACAGGAACACGGTGCGCAGCACGCCCTCGGCCATCACCTTCTGGTCGATGAACACGGCCAGCAGGAAACCGAGCACCAGGCAAGCCACAATGAACAGCGCGCCGTACACGGCCACGTTGTGCAGCGACAGCAGCCAGCGCTCGTTGTGGAACAGCCGGATGTACTGGGCGGCGCCGACGAAGTCGTTGGCTGGAAAGGTCCTGGAGCTGCTGACCGAGATCCGGGCCGACCACAGCATGGTGCCCAGGTAGGCCAGCAGCGCCGTCGCCGCCATCGGCAGCAGGGCTATATAGGCCGTCCACGAGGCCGTCCACGAGGCCGTCCACGAGGCCGCCAGCGAAGCTGCCGTCGCCCTCCCCTTGCGCACGGCCATGCTTATTCGTCCCGCAGGGCGCGGGCGAAGGCCTGCTGCGCGGCCTCCGGCGCCTGGTTCTTGTTCCAGTAGCTGGTCAACACGTCCTGCAGGGCGCCGTTGGTGTCCGGCGTGGTCAGCATCTCGGAATTGGGCAGCTGGCGCGTCCTGTCCTTGATGATGGCGACGCCCTGGCGTGCACAGATGTCCAGTTGCGTATCATCGACATCGGCGCGGATCGGTATGGAACCCTTGCGCACGCTGAACGCCGCCTGCGGCCCGGGCGCGGTCACCACGGAGGCCAGCAGCTTCTGCGCCTTGACCGCATCCGGATTCGAGGTCCGGGGAAACACGAAGGCGTCGCCGGCCACGATGTACGGGGCCTTGGGACCAAAACCGGGGAAGCAGCCGAAGTCCTTGCCCGCCACCTGCCTGGCCGACGAGAATTCGCCCTTGGCCCAGTCGCCCATGATTTGCACGCCCGCCTTGCCGCTGACCACCAGGGCGGTGGCGTCGTTCCAGTTGCGGCCCGGGGCGCCGGGGTCGGTATAGGCCTTGAGCTTCTTGAAATCGACCAGCACCTGGCGAAAGGCCGGCGACAGCACGGCTTTCTGGTCGCGGTCGCGGTAGACTTTCAAATAGAGGTCGGCGCCGCCCACCATGGCGAAGATGGCGTCGAAAGTGATCTTCTCCTGCCACACCTGGCCGCCGAAGGCCAGCGGGATCAGGCCTGCCGCCTTGAGTTTGTCGAGCTGGGACAGGAATTCATTCCAGCTCTGCGGCTCGGCCGTGATGCCGGCCTTCTTGTAGGCCGCCTTCGAGTAGAAGAACCAGGCCGGCATGTGGATGTCCACCGGCGCCGCGTAGAAATGGCCCTGGACCTTGATCGCGTCCAGTATCGGGGCCGGCATGATGCGCTCCCACCCGCCCCTGGCGGCAACGTCGTCGATGTTGTTGAGCAGGCCCTGCTCGGCGAACTCGCGGAACTGCCTGGAGGTGTTGAATTGGGCCGCCACCGGCGCATTGCCGCCGACGATACGGTTGACGGTGGTGGCGCGCGACTGCTCGGCGCCGGCGATGGCCTGGTCCACCCATAGGCCGCCGGCCTGGTTGTAGGCGTCCGCGAACTGCTTGATGGCGGCCGATTCGCCGCCCGATGTCCACCAGTGGATAACGGTGGCTTTCAATGGCGCCTGGCCCGGGGCGGCGTTGTGCGCCGCCATGGCCAGCGTGAAGGCGCCACCCAGCTTGACTGCATTGTTCATTCTGTCTCCCGTGAGCGTCTGGCGCACATTTTATTCGGATGACACCGCCCGGTCTACGGCGCGGCCTGCGTGCCGATCAGGGCGGCAGGCCGGGAGACTGCTGGCGGCCGCAGGCCACACGGACCGTGCAGGCGCGGCGGACAAATCGCAGCCGGCCCTTGACTAACTTGTCAAAACTGACAGAATGCACTTCCATGAAAAAGAAATTGCTCGCTGCCATCAGTGCCGCCCTCCTGTACGCCTCACCTGCCCGCGCAGCCGATGACGGCACCGATCCTTCGGTGACGGTGCTCAGGCACATGGAGCACTACGTCGTCCAGCAGGACGGCAGCTACACCCAGGTCCGGGAAGTGCTGGTGCAGCTGAACGAGCAGCGCGCCGTCGCCGCCGAGGCCCAGCGCGAGTTCCATTTCAACCGCACGCTGGAAGATGTGGAAGTGATCGAGGCATACACGGAAAAGCCGGACGGCCGCCGCATTCCGGTGCTGCCCGACCAGATCAAGCTGCAGCAGGAACCGGCCTACAGCGGCGCGCCCATGTTCCAGGACATGCAGGTCAAGACCGTGATCTATGCCGACGTGGCGGTGGACGACAAGCTGTATTCCAAAACCCGGCGCGTGCGCAGAACCGCCCTGTTTGCGGGCCAGTTCAGCGACACCACCTTCCCCTACTACCAGCCCACCAAACAGCTGACCGTGACCTACGACCTGCCGGACAGCATGACGCTCAGGGCCGATGAAGCCGGCTTCAAGGCCAGCGCGCCGATGCGCAGCAAGGGCCGCACGGTGTACCGCTGGGACTACCAGCCGGCCGAGAACCCGCGCATCGAATCCGACACCGTGGCCTATTGGGATTTCGGGCGCCACCTGATCGTCTCCACTTTCGAGGACTACGCCAGCGTCGGCCGCGCCTATGACCGCAGCGCGCTGCCGGCCACGGCGACCAGTGCGCGCATCACAGCGCTGGCGCGCGAGCTGACCGAGGGGCTGGACGACCCGCGCCAGCGCGCCCTGGCGATCGGCAACTGGATGCGCAAGAACGTGCGCTACGTGGCGGTTTACATCGGCAACGGCGGCCTGGTGCCGCACAGCGCCGAATCGGTGCTGGACAACCGCTACGGCGACTGCAAGGACCACGCCACCCTGACCGAAGCCCTGCTGCGCGCGGCCGGCATAGCCAGCACGCCGGCGCTGATCAATTCCGGCAACTCCTACAAGCTGTCGCCGGTGGCCAGCCTGGGGCAGTTCAACCACGTCATCAACTACATTCCCAGCCTGGACCTGTACCTGGACACCACGGCGGAGAACATCGCGGCAGGCTACCTGCCCTTCTGGGACCAGGACAAGCAGGTGATCCTGACCCGCACCGGCGCCATGGGCCATACCCCGCTCAGGCAGGACAATGGCATCCGCAACCACTACACGGTGCGCATCGCGGCTGACGGCTCGGCCACCTTCCAGTTCACGCGCGAGAACCTGGGGGCATGGGAAGAGGAAGTGCGCAACGAGCAGCGCAACTGGAAGAAGACCGACCAGGAACGCTTCGTGGCGGAGATATTGAAGTCGTCCGGGGTCAAGGGCAGCGGCGAGGTGGAGCTGGGCGACCTGAGCGGCAAGGACGCCGGCAAGGGCTACAGCTACACCTTGCGCGGCAGCGGAGAGGACTGGGTCTACCTGCCCGGCACCATCGGCGTGCCGGCTTCCAGCGCGCTGTATGCGGGCCTGGCCCAGCAAGTCTATGGCTTGACCAACGAGGCCACCCGCACCCAGCCCTACGTCTGCCCGGAGAACGATATCGAAGAAGACGCCACCTACGAGCTGCCCAGGGAGGCGGCGCTGCTGGCGGTGCCGCCCGACCTCAGCGTCAGCAGTCCCTATATCCAGTACCGCGCGCAGTTCAAGCGGGTCGATGGCAAGCTGCTCATCAAGCGCAGCTTCAAGAGCGGCAAGGCCGGCACCAAGGTGTGCACGCCGGAAGACTACCTGGCCATGCAGGCCGATATCCGCAAGATCGTGCGCGACCTGCGCAGCCAGTTCATCCTGCAGGTGCCGGAAGCGGCAGCGCTACGCACCGGCGCCCCCTGAACTTATTTTTTGGGCGCCACGGTTTTCGGCAGCGTGGGATGCTTGCCCAGCGCCTCCCTGGGCATCACCGGTTTTTTCTCGGCGCGGCTGATCTCGGAAGCGCAATCGGTATCCGGCACCCGGCCCACGTTCACCAGCGGCAGCACGGCGGCCAGCGGATTGACGACGGTGGCCAGCGCCACGGCGGCCCCGCCCTTGAGCAGCAGCGGACCTTTTTCCGGCCCCACCTTGGGATCGGCAAAGGTGCCCCTGGCGTACAGCGGCGTGCGCAGGGTGACGATGCGGGTGCCCTTGGTTTTCGGCCGCACCTTGAGGTCCAGCTGTTCGCTGGCCAGGTCCACATAGCCGGACACGTCGACCACGGCTTCATCGGTGTCCAGCACGAAGCGGTCGATATTGGCGTGGCCGTTGCGCACGTCCGTCTCGGCCGCCATGCAGTTCAGGTGCACCTGCTTGTCGCCAAACAGCTTGACGAATACCGCGTTGGCCACGTTCAGGCCGGCGATCTCCAGCACGAACTTGCTGACCGAGCCTTCCGTCACCACGGCGTTCAACTCGCCGTTAGAGCTGCCCAGCATGGCGGCCACGTTATTGCCCTTGCCGGCCAGCGCGGCGTCGCCATTGACTTCGCCGAAGCTGGCCTGCATGGATTGCAGCTTGGGGAACAGCTCGCGGATCTTCAGGTGGCGCGCCGCCAGCCTGGCCTGGGCGTCGATCACCTTGTCGCGCCCATCGAGGCGGATGTTGGAAGTGACGCGCCCGCCCGCCATGCCGAACTCCAGCGGGGTCAGGGTCAGCACCTTGTCCTTCAGGTGGATGTTGGTGACGATGTCGGTCAGCGGAATGTCGTGCGTGCGCACCAGGCGCTTGCCGGAGAACTTCACGTCCGCGTCCAGCGCGCCCCACTTCGCCGTGTTGAACTGGTCCACCGGCAGCGCCTTGCCAGGCGGCGGCGACTGCACGGCGCCGGCCTGGCGCGTGCCGGCGCCGGTGTCGGCGCCCACCGTGGGACCCAGGTCGGCCAGGCGCAGCTGCTCGGACACCAGCTCGCCGCGCAGGATGGGACGCGGCTTGCGCTGGGCATATTCCAGGGTGCCGGCAATGTCGCTGGCGCCCACCTTGCCGGCGAATTTCTGATAGGTGTAGCTCCACTGCCCGCCATTCTTCCGGGCCAGCAGGCGGCCGTGGGTTTCGTAGGGCGGTGTTTCGGGCAGCAGCACGCCGGTCAGCGGATACAGGTCGGCCATGCTGGCCCCAGCCAGGCTCATTTGCAAGTCCATGCCGGCCAGGGTGCGTGGATCGGTGACGGTGCCGCGCAGCGCCACCTTGTTCTCGCCCAGGTTGGCCCTGGCTTCCACCGGGAAGGTGACATGCTCATCGGTCAGCGTCAGCACGGCGCCGGTGCGCCCGCCCCCGGTGATGGCGGCCTTGCGGTACTTGCCGCCCAGTTCGAATGCAAGGCCATAGGGCTGGGCGTTGGCAATGCTTTTGGCCCTGGCGTTCAAGTCCAGCGCGACCGGCTCGTCCACGTAGCGCAGCTGGCCGCTATTGAAGGCCAGGCGCTGGATATCGACATCCCATTCGGAGGGGCCGTTATCCTTCAGGGTCCAGGAATTGCTGCCATCCTTGCGCCGCTGCAGGGCGATTTGCGGGCCGTCCAGGCGCAGGTCGGTGATGATGAAGTCCTTGTGCAGCAGCGGCAGGATGTGAAAGCCCATCTCGACTTTTTGCGCGCTGGCCATCTGCGGGCCGACGGTGCTCCAGGCCGGATTGCTCATGCGCACGCGCTCGGCGCTGACGTAGGGACGCGGCACGTAGCGGCGCCAGCCCGGCTCGGTATCCAGGCCACGGTAGAACTTCACGTCCAGCTTGCCATCGATGGCGAAATCGCGTCCGGTGGTCTCCGACACCTTGCGGTTGATGTAGGGGCGCAGCAAATTCCAGTCGAACAGCGCGATCAGGACAATCAGCAGCACGATGACACCCAGCACCCCGCCCGCGATTTTCACGGCCTTGGATTGTTTCATAATTGGCTCGGTCAGTGTAGGTAGAGCCTAGCGTACTCCCGGCCGGGGATAGCGTTTGTTAGATAAGTAGCATTAGCTGGTCACTAGCGGCATAGCATTCAGTGGGGACGAAAAAAAACAAACGGCGCGGCTGCCTTTGAGCAGCCGCGCCGTTGCGCTGAAGGCGGAGAGCCTTACTTCTTGTCCGCAGGCGGCACCGGCACGAAGGGGAAGGAACCGAACAGGTTCTTGCTCTGGTTTTGCATCTGCTCCTGCATCTGCACGAACAGGCTCTTGCTCTGGTCGATGTAGTTGTTCATCATGCCCTGCATCATCGGGCCCTGGACGTTCATGAACTGCGTCCACATCTCGGGGCTGAAGGCCTTGCCGTCGAAGCCGCCGGTCGAGGCGCTGGTGAACTTGCGCTGGATGTCGGTGAAGGCCTGTACATTCTTTTCCAGGTAGGAACCCATCATGCCCTGCATGGCGTGGCCGTAGAAGCGGATGATCTGGGCCAGCACGTCGCTGGAGAACATGGGCGCGCCGCTGGCTTCTTCTTCCAGGATGATCTGCAGCAGGATGCTGCGGGTCAGGTCGTCATTGGTCTTGGCGTCGACCACGGTGAATTCTTCGTTGTCCAGCACCAGCTGCTTGACATCGGTCAGCGTGATGTAGGAACTGGTCTGGGTGTCGTACAGGCGACGGTTGGGGTATTTTTTGATCAGGCGGTCAGCATTTTTTTTCGCACTACTCATCACAAGTCCACTTATTGCGCCGCAGCGCGTACTTTAACAATTCGAAAAAAAAGCGAACGTGGGTCCGCTTTCGCACTAGCCTACTTCACCTATTATAGAGGGTAATATACGCGATTTGCATAATTCGATATAAGTTTTAGCATTTATTGCAACGCAACCAGAATGGCAAAAACACAAGGAAGCAGGCCCCATGCGGGCTGGCGGCCCGCCGGGACTGTTGTTTCTTCGCTTCAATCAGCCTTTACTTTTACGTAACGGCCGGGCGCAGCCTCGATGGGCTTGTAGCGCGCATTGCCCAGCTTGGCCTTGGGCTTGACGTCCTTGCCGCCGTGCTCGGCCAGGAAGGCGGCCCATTGCGGCCACCAGCTGCCCGGCTGTTCCGCCGCCCCGTCCAGCCAAGCGGCGGCCTCGGCCGGCTGGGCCTCGTTGGTCCAGTAGCTGCGCTTGTTCTTTTTGGCCGAATTGATTACGCCTGCAATGTGGCCGGAGGCGCCCAGCACGAAGCGCTTGGGTCCGGACAGGATGGCGGTCGAGGCATAGGCCGAATGCCAGGGCACGATGTGGTCCTCGCGCGAGGCGTAGATGAAGGCCGGGGCGTCGATCAACCGCAGGTCCACCGCCTCGCCCGCCACCTTGAGCTTGCCCGGCACCTTGAGACTGTTTTCCAGGTAAGTGTTGCGCAGGTACCAGCAGAACATGGGGCCAGGCAGGTTGGTGCTGTCCGAATTCCAGTACAACAGGTCGAAGGCCGGCGGCTCGTTGCCCTTCAGGTAGTTGGATTGCACATAGTTCCATACCAGGTCGTTGGGACGCAGGCTGGAGAAGGTGCTGGCCAGGTCGCGGCCCGGCATCAGGCCGCCATCCTTCAGGGCTTGCTCGCGCAGGGCGACCTGGGTTTCATCGATGAACACGTCCAGCACGCCCGTGTCGCTGAAGTCCAGGAAGGTGGTCAGCAGGGTCAGGCTGGCGGCCGGCTTGTCGCCACGCGCGGCCAGCACCGCCAGCGCCGTACCCAGCAGCGTGCCGCCAACGCAGAAGCCCAGCATGTTCATCTGGTCCTGGCCGCTGATCTCGCGCACCACCTGGATGGCTTCCATCACGCCCTGCTGCACGTAGTCGTCCCAGGAGATGCGGGCCAGCGCCTGGTTGGGGTTGGCCCAGGAAATCATGAACACGGTATTGCCCTGCTCCACGGCGTAGCGCACCAGGGAATTGTCGGGCTGCAAGTCCAGGATGTAGTATTTGTTGATGCAAGGGGGCACCATCAGCAGCGGCTTCTGGTGCACGGTGGGCGTGGCCGGGCTGTACTGGATGAGCTGGAACAGCGGGTTTTCAAACACCACCTGGCCCGGGGTGATGGCCAGGTTGCGGCCCACCTCGAAGGCCGATTCGTCCGACAACGAGATATGGCCCTTGTTCATGTCGGCCAGCATATTGGCCAGGCCCTTGGTCAGGCTCTCGCCCTTGGTCTCGATGAGTTTCAGCTGCGCTTCCGGATTGGTGGCCAGGAAATTGGCAGGCGACATGGCTTCCACGATCTGCAGCACGGCGAAGCGGATTTTCTGCTTTTGCTGCGGGGTGGCTTCCACCGCCTCCACCATGGCGTTCAGGAATCTGGCGTTCAGCAGGTATGATGCGGCACTGAAGGCCGACATCGGGTTCTCCTTCCAGGCCGCCGACGAAAAGCGGCGGTCGGACAGCTCGGGCGCCTTGCCATTGATGAAGTCCTGCCACAGCGCCGAAAAATCGCGGATATAGTCGTTCTTGAGCTGCTCCAGCACTTCCGGCTTGATGATGGCGCCCACATCCTTGAGCAGCGCGGCGGCCGGATGGGCTTGCGCAGTTGGGGCCGCAGCGAACCAGGATGGCCATTGCCCAGGATCGCCCATGTGGGACATCCAGGCGTTGGCAATGGCTTGCGGGTCGGGCACATTCATAAGTGTTTCCTAAAAATAGTTAAACTTCTTAACAAACTCTGCTTATGCTGCTGATCGTTGCCATCGCGTGGGTGTATGTGGTCGGGCTGATGGCCCTGACCGAACCCACGGTTGTTGCGGGAATTGTAACGTTTTTGTTTTATTGCGTGTTACCGCTGGGGATAGTGGCCTATATCGCGAACAGCGGCAAGCGGCGGCGACGGCGCCAGGCGGCCAGAAACCGCGAATGATGCGCCGCCGCGCCAGCCTCATTTGATCCAGACCAGGGTGGCCTGGCGGCCGGTCACGCCGTCGCGCCGGAAGGAATAAAAGCGTGCCGAGTTGGACACGGTGCAGTATTCGCCGCCCGAGACCCGTGCCACGCCGGCCCGCTGCAGGCGGTGGCGCGCCAGCGCATAGATGTCGGCCAGGTACTTGCGGGGCTTGCCTTCGATGCCGCTGAAGGCGGCCTGCACATGGCGCGCGTCGGACTCGTTGTGCACGGCGCGCATGAAGGCTTGCTCCACGTCGGGACCGACCTCGAACTGGTACTGGCCGATGGCCGGCCCCATCCAGGCGGTCAGCTGGCCGGCGCCGGCAGCGCGCATGGCTTCCACCGTGCTTTCCAGCACCCCGGCCGCCAGCCCGCGCCAGCCGGCATGGGCCGCACCCACCACCCGGCCCTCCACGTCGGCCAGCAGCACCGGCAGGCAGTCCGCCGTCAGGATGGCGCACACCACGCCGCCCCGGGTGGCGATGCTGGCGTCGGCCTCGGGGACCTCCTGCGGCGCGACGCGGCCGGCATCCACCACCGCCGTGCCATGCACCTGCGACAGCCAGGCCGGCTCGGCGGGCAGCAGGGCGCGCAGGATTTCGCGGTTGCGGACCACATAGTGCGGCGCATCGCCCACGTGCACACCCAGGTTGAGGCCGCCATGCCCCATGCCGTCGTCATACGGCGCCGGGCTGACGCCGCCCCGGCGCGTGGTGGACAGCGCCCCCACCCCGGATGGCTGGTCGGGCCAGTGCGGCAGCAGCCATTGCTGCGCTCCGTTCATCAGGGGTTGTCCGGTTCGGTGATGCCGGCCTTGGCGATCAACTCGGCGAAATCCTGCGCCAGCGGCACCAGCCATTCGCATGGCTGGCCGGTGGCCGGATGGACCAGGCCCAGGCGGCGAGCCTGCAGGGCCTGGCGCGGGAACACGTCGGCCAGGTGCTGCTTGCCATAGACCGTGTCGCCCACCAGGGAATAGCCGAGGTGCATCATGTGCACGCGGATCTGGTGCGTGCGGCCGGTTTCCAGGCGGCACTGCACCAGGCTGACAGGACGGCGGTCCAGATCGCCCGTGGCCAGCACCTGGTAGTGGGTAATGGCGGGCTTGGAGGCCAGGCCGGTCACCACCGCCATCTTCACCCGTTCGCGCGGGTGGCGGCCCATGGGCGCATCGATGGTGCCGCTGGGACGCGGCGTGCCCCACACCAGCGCATAGTATTCGCGCTTGACGGTGCGGGCCGCCAGCTGGCGCACCAGGTCGGTCTGGGCCGCCAGCGTCTTGCCGACCACCATCAGGCCGCTGGTATCCTTGTCCAGCCGGTGCACGATGCCGGCGCGCGGCACGCCGGCCAGCTGCGGGCAGTGGTGCAGCAGGCCGTTGAGCAGGGTGCCGGACCAGTTGCCATTGCCGGGGTGAACCACCAGCCCGGCCGGCTTGTTAATGACGATCAGGTGCTCGTCCTCGTAGACGATGTTCAGTGGAACGGGTTCCGGTTTAAAAGCCTCGTCTTCCGGCGCCGCTTGGGGCAGAATAATGATCTTCTCGTCGCCGTACAGGGTGTGCTTGCAGCTGAGAACGACTTTGCCGTCCACGCTGACGTGGCCTTCTTCGATCCACATTTGCAGGCGTCCGCGCGAGAACTGCGGGACCAGCCCGGCAATGACCTTGTCCAGGCGCTGGCCGCAGGCCGCGTCCGACATTTCGAGTTCGATTGGAGACAGGCCGTCATCGTCGTCGCCGTCCAGCAGGTCGGCGTCCGGGCCGGTATCGGGGGTGGCGTCGGTCATGGAGGTAGGAGTTAATATCACAGCATTCCCATCGGCTATAATCAGCCTATTGTAAAACTTTGGTTAAACAGCTTCTTGCAAAACATATGCAAAAAAAATTATCGGTAGTTGCAGCAACTGTCGTTCTGCTTGGTTTATCCGCTTGCAGCTTATTGCCGGACAAGGTCGACGAGACCAAGGGCTGGAGCGCATCGAAATTATACTCGGAGGCGAACGAGGAACTGCAGGGCCAGCACTACGAGCGCGCCATCCAGCTGTATGAAAAGCTGGAATCGAGCTACCCCTTCGGCACCTACGCCCAGCAGGCGCAGATGAACATTGCCTACGCCTACTACAAGTCGCAGGACCAGGCCCAGGCGCTGGCCGCCGTGGAGCGCTTCATCAAGCTGCACCCCAACCACGCCAACGTGGACTACATGTACTACCTGCGCGGCCTGATCAACTTCAACGACCAGATCAGCTTCCTGAACTTCATTTACGAGCAGGACCCGACCGAGCGCGACCCCAAAGCCACCCGCGAAGCCTTCGCCGCCTTCAAGCAGCTGGTGGACAAGTTCCCGAACAGCAAGTATGCGCCCGATTCCATCGACCGCATGCGCTACCTGATCAACGCCATGGCTTCGTATGAAGTGCACGTGGCGCGCTACTACTACCGCCGCGGCGCCTACCTGGCGGCCGTCAACCGCGCCACCGGCGCCGTGACCGACTACCGCGATTCGCCGGCCATCGAGGAAGCGCTGTTCATCATGATACGCGGCTACGACAAGCTGGGCATGACCGACCTGCGCGACGACACCATGCGCGTGTTCAAGCTAAACTTCCCGAACAGCAAGTTCCTGGACGAGGGTGTCAAGCAGGAACGCAAATGGTGGAGGTTCTGGGGCTGAGCCCACCCCTATAAAAGGGCGTTTCAACATGAGCGTGGCAAGGCGCAGCTCCGAAGACAGTGCGCCTGCACGGCGAGGAGCTGCAACGACGCCACGGTCTTGTTGAAACGGCCGCCTATGCAGCTAGTTTGCGGCGGAATATCCAGGTCTGTTCATTGGAGGCTGCGCTGTCAAAGGCGTAGCCGTCCACATCGAACTTCTTCAGCCTGGCCGGATCGCTGATGTTCTTTTCGGCCGCGTAGCGCGCCATCAGGCCGCGCGCGCGCTTGGCGTAGAACGAGATGATCTTGTATTTGCCGTTCTTCCAGTCCTCGAACAGCGGCGTGATCACCGGGATGGCCAGTTCCTTGCGCTTGACCGACTTGAAGTATTCTTCCGAAGCCAGGTTGACCAGCACCTTGGCGCCCTGTTCGGCCGCCGTGCGGTTCAGGGCCCCGGTGATGGTGCTGCCCCAGTAAGCGTATAAATCCTTGCCGCGCGCCGTGTCCAGGCGCGTGCCCATTTCCAGCCGGTGCGGATGGATCAGGTCCAGCGGCCGCAGCAGTCCGTACAGGCCGGACAGGATGCGCACCCTGCCCTGGACGTAATCGAGCTGGCGCGGCGTCAGGGTGCGCGCCTGCAGGCCGCCGTAGACGTCGCCGTCGAAGGCCATCACGGCCTGGCGGCCTTCGCTGGTATCCTTGCTCCAGGATGCATAGCGGGTCACGTTCAGGGTGGACAGCGCGTCCGACAAGTCCATCAGCTGGCCCAGCTGGGCTGGCGAGAACTGGCGCAGGCGTTCGATCAGCTGGGCCGAGTGGTCGAGAAATTCGGGTTCGGTACGGATGTTGGTGGTAACGGGAGTGTCAAGGTCCAAGCTTTTGGCGGGCGACAGCACTATCAGCATAAGATTTCACAGAAAAACATTTCACACAGACTACATGATACCTGTTCCACCAAAACGCATCGTCATCGACACCAATGTCTGCCTGGACCTGTTCGTGTTCCAGGACCCGCGCTGGAGCGCCCTGCTGGCCGCCATCGAAAGCGGCGCGGTGGAAGCCATCACGCGCGCCGACTGCCGCGACGAATACAACATCGTGCTGCACTATGCCCACCTGCCGCTGACCGACGACACCCGTCCGCTCAGCGCAGCCCGCTTCGACCAGTACATCAAGGTGGTGGCGCCGCCGGCATCCGGCGTGCGCCTGCCGGTGTGCACCGACCGCGACGACCAGAAGTTCCTGGAACTGGCGCGCGACGCCGGCGCCGACATGCTGATCACCAAGGACAAGGCCCTGCTCAAGCTGGCCAAGCGGCTGGCCAGGGCCGGCATGTTCAAGGTCATCAAGCCGGAGCAGTGGCCCCCGGAATCCTGAGCCACACCAAGCGTGGCGGCTGCGCTAAAATGGGCCATCGTCCCCATACGCCGCCGCCATGAATAGTCCGCAGCATCCTCCCGTCACCCCCGTCCTGGCCAGCCGTTTGCCCGCCGTCGGCACCACGGTGTTTACCCGCATGTCGACGCTGGCGGCGCAGGTGGGCGCCGTCAACCTGGGCCAGGGCTTCCCTGACTTCGAGTGCGACGGCAGGCTGCTGGACCTGGTGGGCGCCGCCATGCGGGAAGGCCACAACCAGTACGCCATGATGAGCGGCGCGCCCGTGCTAAGGCTGGCCATCGCGGACAAGATCGCGGCCGTCTACGGCCAGCACTACGACGTGAACACGGAAATCACCGTCACGGCCGGCGCCACCGAGGCCCTGACCACGGCCATCCTGTGCGCCGTGCATCCCGGCGACGAAGTGATCGTGATCGAACCGGCCTACGACAGCTACCAGCCCGCCATCACCCTGGCCGGCGGCGTGCCGGTGCGGGTGCAGATGGCGCTCGGCGATGGCGGCTACGGCGTGCCGTGGGAGCGCATCGCCGCCTCCGTCAGCGGCAAGACCCGCATGATCGTCATCAACACCCCGCACAATCCCACCGGCACCGTGCTGCGCGCGGCCGACATGCAGGCCCTGGCCGACATCGTGCGCGGCACCGGCATCCTGATCCTGTCGGACGAGGTGTACGAGCACATGGTGTACGACGGCCAGCGCCATGAATCCATCAGCCGCCATCCCGAGCTGGCAGCGCGCGCCTTCGTGGTATCCAGCTTCGGCAAGACCTACCACGTGACCGGCTGGAAGGTGGGCTATGTGGCGGCGCCGGCCGCGCTCACGGCCGAATTCCGCAAGGTCCACCAGTACAACGTATTCTCGGTCAACACCCCCATGCAGCACGGGATCGCCGCCTACATGGCCGATCCGGCGCCCTGGCGGGAACTGCCGGCTTTTTACCAGCGCAAGCGCGATGTTTTCCGCGCCGGGTTGGCCAACAGCCGCTTCGAGCTGCTGCCGGCCGATGGCACCTATTTCCAGTGCGTGCGCTACGATCGCATTTCGACGCAAAGCGAGGCCGGATTCGCCGAATGGCTGACCACCGAGATCAAGGTGGCCGCCATCCCCGTTTCCGCCTTCTACCAGGATGGCCAGGAGTCCGGCATCGTGCGCTTCTGCTTTGCCAAGAAAGAGGCGACCCTGGCGCTGGCCCTGGAACGGCTGGCCGGGATCTGACATGGCCGACACCACCACCGGCGTGCAGAAGCCATCCGTGCTGCGCCAGCTGAACCAGTGCAACCGCGAGCTGGAGCGGCTGCTGCAAAATCTGCGCAACGAGGACCACGCCGAACGCGAACTGCGCCAGATCGCGCGCGACGTCATTGCCGCCGTGCGGCTGGATGCCGATATCGCCCTGGCCACCATATTCCTGAGCCAGATCGCCGGCACCTATGCGGTGCGGCACTGCATAGAAACCGCCGTGGTGGCCGAAGTGGTGGCGCGCGGCATGGGCAAGACGGAAGCGGAAATCCTGACCGTGACGGCGGCCTCGCTGACCATGAACGTGGGCATGCTGCGCCACAGCGACGGCTTCCAGCACAAGAGCAGCCCGCTCAGCCGCGAGGAAATGGCCATCGTGCGCCGCCACCCGGAGGAAAGCGCGGACCTGCTCAAGTGCGCCGGCATCGAGGACGAGGACTGGATCTCGTGCGTGCTGCTGCATCACGAGAACGATGAGGGGACCGGCTATCCGGCCGGCCTGGCCAGCCCGCAGGTGACGCAGAACGCCAAGCTGATCAGCCTGGCGGACCGCTATTGCGCCCAGGTCTCGGCGCGCAATTACCGCCGCTCCATCCTGCCGGACCGCGCCCTGCGCAATCTGGCCGAGGACCGGACGGCGCCGGCCGATCCCGCCCTGCTGGACGAATTCGCCCGTGAGCTGGGCAGCTATCCACCCGGCTGCCTGGTGCGGCTGCACAATGGCGTAACGGCGGTGGTGTCGCAGCGCGGCGCCGGCGGCCTGCTGCGCCTGCACGGCCTGCGCGACGCCAGCGGCGCCCCGCTGGATGCAGCCGGGCAGCGCGGCACCGAAGACCAGTCCAGCGCCATTGCCCAGGTGCTCAGCGAAGACGAGGCGGCGGTGCGCTTCAGCATGAAGCAGGTGTGGGGCGGACTGGCCAGCCTCTAGTATCCCGCACCGGCTGGCCGTGCGGCGCCCTGCCGTTCCAGCCGCGCCCAGCCTGCCCACGGCCGCCGAACACAGCGCTGCGGACGTCGCACCGGCAGCTGACAGGCCCAGGGAAGCGCTAGCGTGACAGCTGCTCCAGCTTGCGGTCCACGAAAGCCTGCAGCTCGGCCGTCATACCCTTGCCGTTGCGGGCGCGCTGGAACGCCTCGCGCGCTTCCGGCGCATGGCCGCCGGCTTGCAGCGAGATGCCCAGGCCCATCCACCATACGCCATTCTGCGGCGAGAGCTTCAGCGCCGCCCGATAGCGCTCGGCCGCTTCATCGTGGCGTTGTTCGCGCTGCAGCACGCCGGCCACGAAAGCCTGGTATTCGGGACTGCTGTCAGCATAGGGCAAGGTGCGCATCAGGGTGTCCAGCGCCGGGCCGCCGCGCTCGAGCTGCAGGCGCGCCAGCACCATGGCCAGGCCGGGCTGGCGCGGGTCTATGCCCAGCGCCAGGCGCAGCTGGCGAATGGCGTCCTCGGGACGGCGCTGTTCCAGCAGCAGGCTGATATAGGTCTGGCGCGCCGCCTCGTTGCGCGGATCGACTTCCAGCGCGCGCTCCAGGTGGCCCAGCGCCTCGCTGCTGCGGCCTTCCTGCAGGGCCGCCAGTCCACGGCGATAGCTGCCCTCGGACAGCTGGGCGGGGCTGAGGTTCTGGCGTCCGGTGTCCGCTGCATCGGCGGCGGCAGGCGTAGCCTTGCGCCTGCCGCGCGCGGCCGCGCCCTCCCCGGCCTGCGCCAACGCGGGCTGCGCGCCGGCCTTGTCGGCCTTGGAGCGCGCCGCCGTCTGCGGCGCGCCATCAACGCCATCGCCTGCCCCGCCAGCGCTGGAGCGGCCTGCGGCATGTTTCGGCGTGGCCCGGGCAGTGGAACGTCCGGTATCGGCATGCCGGTCCTGCATCACGGCGCCAGCCGCCAAAGCGTCTTGCGCATGCGCTGCCGGAGCGCGGTTGGCGGCTTGCGGCCCCGGCTGCGGCACGGCTGCGGCGCGGGCTGGCGCGGAACCCGGCGCGGACGCCTGTGAGGCGCCTAGCGTTACGCCCTGGACTGACACCGGCGCTGTATCTGAGGCCACAGCCGGGGCCGCAGCCGGGGCCGCAGCCTGGACTGTAGGACTGGCCGCCTGCGCGGCCAGGTCGGCCGCTTGCGGCGGCGGCACCGCCTTCACCTGGGTCACGGCGGGCGGCGGCGCGGCCGGCTTGTTGTGCCAGTAGCGCCAGCCCAGCCAGCCGGCCACCGCGACCGCGGCTATCCCCGCGGCGGCCGCGCCCAGCAGCGCCGGGCTGCGTTCACGCTCCGCGCGCGGCACCGCTTTCAGTTCCGCTTGATGCGGGCCGCCCTGGGCGCCGGCGCCGCCGCGCGCATCCAGGTCCTGCAGCATTTTATTGATCAGGCTCATTTGGTCAGCGCCCAGGTCAGGCCGCAAGCGGCAATCAGCAATCCGGCGCCGCCGGCCAGCCAGTGCCACCGGCGGCGTCCGGCGCCGGGCACGGTATCGTGCGCGGCCACGCTCACGTGGCTGCGCGCCACTTGCTGCCTGCCCTCGCCGTAGCTCAGCATCAGCGCCTTGTTGGCGATGATGTTGACCAGGCGCGGGATGCCGCCGCTGGTGGCGTACAGGCGCGCGATGGCGGCGCGGCTGAACAGCCGCCCGCCCGTGTAGCCGGCCACCCGCAGGCGGTGCGCAAGATAGTAGTCCATGTCGTCGCGGCTCAGCGGGCCGAGGTGGTAATGGAAGGTGATGCGCTGCGCCAGCTGGCGGATGGAGTTGGCCTCCAGGTGGCGGTTCAGTTCCGGCTGGCCGAACAGCACGATCTGCAGCAGCTTGCGCTTTTCCGTCTCCAGGTTGGTCAACAGGCGCAGCGCTTCCAGCGATTCGACCGGGATGGCCTGGGCCTCATCCAGGCACAGCACCACGCGCTTGTCCTGCGCCGCCAGTTCCATCAGCCGGGTGGTGATGGACTTGAGCAGCTGGTGCTGGTCGACGTCGCGCTCCAGGGAGATTTCCAGCTCGTCGGCCAGCGCCAGCATCAGGGTGCGCGGCTCCAGGTAGGGATTGGGGATGTAGGCGGTGACGAAGCCCTCGCCCAGTGTGGTGATGAATTTACGGCACAGCAGCGTCTTGCCGGTGCCCACTTCGCCCGTGATCTTGATGAAGCCCTCGCCGCTGCGCGCCGCCACCAGCAAGGTGTTGAGCGCTTCCTGCGAATGCGGGCTGGTGAAGAAAAAGCTGGTGTCGGGCGTGATCCCGAACGGCATTTCCCGCAGGCCGAAGTGTTGCTGGTACATGGCTACATGCCCCTCTGGCGCGGGTCCAGGTCCTTGACGCGGCGGCTGGAGTCCAGCATGTCCTGGTTCCAGTCGGCGCCGCTCTCGACGATGGTGGGCTTGATCAGCACCACCAGCTCGCGCTTCTGCACCACTTCCGCCGTATTGCGGAACAAGGCGCCCAGCACCGGCAGGCTGGCCGCGCCCGGCACGCCGGAGCGGTCGTTGGTGGTGGACTGGCGCATCAGGCCGCCGATGGCCACCACCTGCCCATCCTGGCCGCGCACCATGCTATCGATTTCCGAGGTGGCCGAGGCGGCCAGCGGCAGGGTCAGCGAACCGGCCGTCCCCAGGTTGACGCCCTTGCTGACGGTGGAGACCTGGCTCACCGAGGGGTGCACGTGCAGGGTCACATAGCCCTGCTCATCGATCTGCGGCGTCACGTCCAGCACCACGCCGGAGAAGAAGGGCTGCAGGGTGACGGTGGGCGTGGTGATGCCGGTGCCGCTGCCGGTGGTGGTGGTGGTGGTGCTGACACCGGTGACGTAGAACTCGTCGGTACCTATCTTGAGCACGGCCTTCTGGTTGTTCAGGGTGGCGATGCGCGGGCTGGACAGCACATGCACCGTGCCCTGCGACTCCAGGAAGGAAATCAGGGCCGAGAAGTTGGAGGTCTGGAACGCCAGGCCGATCAGCGAGCCGGCCGCCTCCGACGCCGCGCCCAGGGTGCTGCCGGCGCTGGCCGTGATGGAGGCGTTGCCGGCGCTGGTCTGCACCGTGACGGGATTGGTCAGCTGGGACAGCGTGGTGCCCGGAGACAGCACGCCGCCGGACACACGGCTGTTGTTGCCTTTGCCGAAGGCGGCCCAGTTCACCCCGCTCTGGAAGTTGGAATTGAGTTCCACTTCCAGGATCTTGGCTTCCAGGATCACCTGGCGGTCCACCGACAGCTGGGTCGCCTTCAGGTATTGCTCGACATTGCGCAGCTCGTCCGGCATGGCGCGTATCACGATCACCCCCGACTGCGGGCTGATCACAACGCTGCGGCCATCCTTGCCGACCGCCACCAGCAGTTCCAGCGACGCCTTCAGCTCGGTCCAGAAGTCGCTGACCGAGGTGGTCTGCACATTGGCGGCGTCGCGCTGGGTCGAGTTGCCGTTGCCGGTGCCGTTGTTATTGTTGCCGTTGTCGCCGTTGTTGTTATTGCTGTTATTGTTGTTGCTGTTGTTATTGCTGCCGTTGTTGTTCTGGTTGCCGCTGTTGCTGGTGCCCGCGTTGGCCACCGAGGTGGAGGACACCCGCAGGCTGGACGTGCCCTTGCGCGCCGCCGTCAGGTAATTCACATGGAACATGCGGGTCTGCATGGTCAGCGGACGGATGTAGATGCGCGTGCCTTCGATCTTGTAGTCGTAGCCGTACAGTTCGCGGATGGCGTCCAGCGCCTCGACCAGGGTCACGTCCTTGAGGTTGGCCGACACGGTGCCGCTCACCTCCGGGTTGATCAGCATGTTGTAGCGCGTTCCCGCCACCAGCGAGTTATAGAACTGCTGCACCGGCACGTTGTTGAACGAGACGTTGAAGCGCTCGTCCAGCACCGCGCGCGCCTTGGGCAGCTGGCCGGCCAGCTGCGACACCGGCGGCAGCAGCGCGCTGGCGACGGCGTCGTTCTGGGCCACGGGCGGCGCCTTGGCGGCAGCGGCCGCCGCCATATCCTGGCTGATCTTGTCGTAGGTGTCGTGTTTGGGGACGCTGGAACATCCGTTCAGCAGCAAACCCAGCACGGCCAGTATCAATATCTTTTGCATAGATCGTTCTCGTGGTTGGACTAGCGCTGGTGCGCCGCCGTCTTGCCGCCCGTTTCGGGGTACAAGGTCAAAACCTGTTTCGCGGCGCCACGCTGCAGCACCACCTTGTTCTTGCCGACTTCGACCAGCACGGCGCCCTGGTATTTCTCGCCCAGGCGCACGGTCTGGCCATCGATTACCGCCACCCGGCGGCCGCCCTCGCCGACCAGCACCGATTGCAGCCTCGGCCCGGCCACCGGCGCTTCGGCATCGGCCGCACCGGCCTGCCGCAGGGCTTCCGGTGGCGGCCGCGTCGGGTCCGCCAGGCCCTGGGCCTGGGCCCCGGCCTGCACGGCGCACACCAGCAGGCAGGCCGCCAGCAGGCGGGCGCGGGTCATAAGGTCATCCATTTCTGATCCAGGCTCAGGGTGTACAGGGTCAGGGTCAGGCGCGCGATCGGATACTGGCCCGCGTCCAGCCTGGCCTTGCCCCAGAATAGCTGGACCGGCAAGGCTTCCAGCGCCTCCATGTAGCTGACCATGTCCAGGTAGCCGCCCTGGAGCACGATTTCCACGCCATGGCGGTATAGCAGTTCGCGCGGCTTGACCCCGGCAGCGGCCGATGTAGGCGGGGCGGCCGGCGATCCGGCGGCAGGCGAACCTGCGGCCGGCGATCCGGCGGCAGGCGATCCTGCGGCAGGCGCACCAGGTGCGGCGCTACCAGCAACTGGCGCCCCGCCGACAGCCACCGAGGCCAGCGCCGGCGATACCCCGGCCTGCGCCGCCAAGGAAGCCGCAGGCGACCCGGCCGGCAAAGCGCCCTGCCCGGCCGTGGCCTCGCTCATGCCGGTCACCGGCAGGCTGCGCAGCGACACCAGTTTCAGCTTGCCATTGGCGCGCAGCAGCTGCTCCAGCAGCGGCACGATTTTTTCGGGCGCGACCAGGCCTTTTTGCACCGCCATCAGGGCCGCGCTGGAGCTTCTCATCTGCTTGCGCAGCTGATCCAGGCGGGCGCGCGTGGCGGCGTCGGGATCGGCCACGAAGCCTTGCGCCATGCGCGCGACCTCGGCGTCGATGCCGGCCACCTGGTTCTGCTGCTGGCTCAGCTCCGCCTGCAGGATGCGCTGGCGCGCCAGCTTGGGTTCCAGTTCCATCACATACAGGAGGAACAGCACCATGGCGGTGGCGGCGGCAAACAGCATGCCGCGCTCACGCAGGGTCAGGGCGTCGATTTTCGCGGCCAGTTTCAGCAATTGCTCCTTCATTTGGCCGTCCCTTCCACGCTCGACTGCAGGCTGAATTCCACATACGGCGCGCTGGCGGCCTGCGGCGCGGCGTCCGCGCTGGCCGCAGCGGCGGGCGCCGCGCCGGGCCGGGCGATATCGAGGCTGGCGAAGGTCTTGCCGCGCATGACCTTTTCGCTGGTCAGGCGCGCGATGTAGCTGGGGATCAGGGTCGGCTGCATGGCGCGGCCCTGCACCCCGATGTCATGGCCGGCGCCGCTGATGGTCAGTCCCGTCAGCCACAGGCCGCTCACGTTCTGGCGCGCCAGCGCGCGGAAGTATTCGGCATAGCCGGCCGTATTGCCCAGCGCCCCGCCCTGCAGCACCTGCTCCACGTCCTTGAGCGCGTGCAGTTCCTGTTCGGCCTGCGCCACTTCGGCGGCCAGCGCCGGGTTGAGGTGGCGCGGCGCGAACTGTTGCCTGGCCTTGAGCAGGCGCGCCTCGCGCTCCGCCACCAGGGTGCGGCCGGCGGCGGCGCGCTGTTCCAGTTCCTTCACCTGGTGGCTGGCGTACCAGCCCACCGCCAGCGCGCCCAGCACGATCACGCCCAGCGCCTGCGCCATGGGCAGCGCCGTGAAAACCTTCTTTTGCTTGAGGAAGATCGGGTTGTACAGGTTGATCTGCTGGCTCACAGCCGCACCTCCTCATCCCGCAGGGCGGCGCCCAGGGTCAGGAAGAAGCGCTGCTGGCGGCTCTCGTCCTGCTGCAGTTCCGGCACCCGGCTCAGGTCGAACACATCCCCCAATTCCATGGCCTCCACCGCCATGTACAGGTTGCTGGCCAGGTGCTCGTGCAGGCCGCTGGCGCCGGTCGGCGCCAGCAGCAGCTTGGCCACGCTCACGTAATGGAACTGGCGCTCGAAGTGGTCCATGGAGCGCTGCAGCTCCAGGGTGATCTTGTCGAAGCAGGCGTGCTGCTTGTCGGTGTCCGGCTCCAGCAGCTGCTGCAGGGTGACGTCGATGCGGCGGGTCAGGTACAGCTCTGCCTTGTAGGTCACGGTCAGCAGGCCGCCCTCGGCATCGAAGGACAGCATGGCCAGGCCACGCCCGGGAATCTCCAGCAGCGCGGAGATGTTACGCTGCGCCATCTCGGGGATGTCGATCACGGACAAAGGCAGCTCGGCTTCGGCAAACAGGTCCTGGCGCGATTGCACCACGCTGTTGCGGGCCGCCACCGCGAACATGGAATGGCCGCGCGCCGTGTTGCCGGGATCGACAGGAATGTCCAGCACGTCGATGGTGGCGTCGTCGATGTGGAAGTCCAGCATGTCCTTGAGGCGCCAGCGCACCGCCGTCTTCAGCTCATCGGGCGGGACGTTGGGCGCGTCCACCGTGAGTATCTGGTAGTCGCGCGCGCCCAGCATGGTGCCGCAGCGGAAGGCGGAGGCGCGCAATTCCTTGTCGACCCGCGCCAGCGCTTCGGCCGACAGCGCCGGCGCGGCCTCCACCAGGGCCGCCAGTTTCACCAGCGGCTTGGCGTCGCGCACGCGCTCGACACGGCCGGCATACACGCCGTCACCGCCGAAGGTGAGCGTGAGGCTGCCGTCCTTTTTTTTCGTCCTGTTGAAGAAACCCATGCCGGCTATCTGGTTGAAGTGGATTACGCGAAGTTTACGCGCTAGATGGTTGATTATATTCAAGTTACCACGGTTTTTTGCTGCAATTTCGTATCAGTACCGCAAAAACACACACATTTCCACATCTAAAGCTGGGCCTGGACCACGCGCTGCACATAATCCGGGCTGCGGCTGGCGTTCGGGCAGGCGCCATTGGCCGGTTCGTTGCAGGCGGTGGAGGTGATCAGGAAGTGCGAATAGGTAGCGCCAGCCAGCTTGACCGGCGTGCCGCAGCTCACCGTCACCGTAAAGGCCGACAAGGTGGTATCGGACGGCATGCGGAACGAATACGTGGCGGGACAGCCCAGATTGACCGCCGGATCGGCGTTCGACTGCGCCTGCAGGGCCTGGTACAGCGCCCACTCCACCCCGGCGCGCGCGGCCTGGTAGGCGCGTGCGGCCTGCTGGTCCTGCACCACGGTATTCTGCTGTCCGGTGGTGATGGAGACGATGGCAACGCCCAGTCCGGCCAGCACCACCAGCAGGAAGATCGCGGTGACGATGCCGATCCCGGCCTGCCGCCGCAACGCATGCACCCGGGGACGGAAAAGTGGATTCATGGCGTGTTGTCAACGTGGATTTGATGGACCAGCGTGGCCCGCTCGGCGTTGTTATCGGCGCGGGCCAAGGTCAGGCTCAGTCCCAGCAGGCCGTTCTGCACGTTGGCCAACTGGGTGTAGTCGAAGACGCAAGCGGTGACATTCGCGGCCATCAGCGCACTGGACCCACCGGAGGGCATGGCCTGGGCCAGGTTGTAGCCATAGTTCCAGTATCGCGTCAGGGTACGCGCGGTGGGGTCCCAGGCATAGGTAACGGGACGCGTGACCACGGCAAAGCGCTGGGTCGGCGACATGTTACGCGACGAGAAGGTGTTGCTCAGCAACGTCACCGTATTGCCGCTGACCTGGGCGACCTGGGCCCGGTTATTGCCCTGGTAGGCATCGGCGTCCTGGAAATCTGTCCCCAGGTTGTAGATCACGATGGAATCGCCCGCCATGATCGCGTAGGGCGCCACCGGCATGGGGCCGACCACATCGAAGGACAGGCCATGGTTGACGAAGTCGAGCGGATTTCCACTACTTTGATTATCCTGCACCGATAGATAGGTGCCGCCCGCCTTGGTCGGGATGAATTCCAGCAGCAGCACCCCATTGATCGCGGTGACGCGTATGCTGTTGGGCAGCGCACCACGCACCTCGCGCGCGATGCGGCGCAACGCCAGGTCGGCCACGTCGCTCAGCTCGGCCCGGCCGACCGCATCCACGTAGTTCTGTACCGGCTGGCGGATGAACAACACCATGATGCCGGCCAGGATGCTGGTCACCACCATCACCACGACGGCTTCCACCAGGGTGAAGCCGGATTGCCGGACGCGCGTCATGGCACCGACCTCGGCGCATAGCGGGTGCGGTAGCCGTCCAATGCGACGAAGTCATTGGCGCCGCCGCCGTAGGCGACCCTGACCGTGATGAGCAAGATGTTCATACTGGCCGGCAGCGTGGTGCCGGTGATGGCCCTGCCTGCCGGCCCCAGCGGCCTGTTACCTGGCGGCGCATCGACGCTGACCGTCACGGTGTAGCCCGCGAGCGCGCCACCGCCCAGCACCGCGCCGCTGGCGTCCAGCAGGACGCCGGACGCATTGGCCAGGCTCTTGCCGGCATAATCGTTGACGTTGTCGTAAGGCCGTGTATTGCCGCTCTCCGCACCAGGGGTGCCGAGCTGCTCCAGCGCGGCCGGACAGTTGATGGCGTCCGCGGCCTGGGCATTCATCGCGTTGGGATCGATCGGATCGCAGTAGGTGAAGCGCGCCATCTGGATTTCTTCCATATAGGCTTCAGCAATCAGCAAGGCTTGCTTGCGGCGCACCGGATCGGCACTGTTGCGGGTGGCCAGATTCATCACCTGCAGCACCGCGGCCGCGGCCACGCCCATCACCACCATGAAAATAATCAGCTCGATCAGGCTCAGGCCGCGCTGGCGTGGAAACGGCTCAATGCACATAGCCGGTCTCCGGTTCGACAGTGAGGGTATAGTTATTGCTGCCGCTGGCGAACCGCAGGACCAGCCGCTGGAAAGCGGAAGCGGTACCGGGCGCGTTGTTGACGTCGGCGGCGCCGTAAGGACGTCCAGCCGCGTCGAAGAAAAAGAACCCGCCGGGACCGGCATCGGCGGTGCTGCCTGCGGTGACGCTCAAGGCAACGTCGGCAGGCCTGCCCTCGCACACCCAGGCCGCAACATAGCTGCTGCCCACGGTGCAATAAGTCTTGGTGGCGCTGGCGCCGCTGTTGCTCCCGGCCGGCGGGCGCGCCAGATTGGCGGCCGAGCATGCGGCATCGAAGCAGGCGGCGAAGCTGTTGCCGTCGGCCCGCACGAACACATTGCGGTTCTGCGCGATGGCCAGCTTTTGCGCGTAGCGGATCACGGCCTTGGCCTGGTCCGCGTAGCCGCGCGCGGCGAAGGTGGTGTTATCGAAAAAGCGCGCCACGCCGATGGCGGCCAGCGCCGAGATCACGACCAGCACAGTCACCAGCTCCACCAGGGTGAAGCCGGCATTGCCAGCCGAGCGCTTGGCGGCGGCGCCCATGGCGGTGCTGGAATTTCGTTTACTTGCAGGCGGTGACGTCGATGGCCCAGGTCGGCTGGCCACTGGCGGGGGCCTGGGTATAGGAAATATAGCAATGCAGCGAGGTCGCCGTGTTGGCTATGCTGTTCGGCACCACCACCATGCCGTTGGCGGGTACGACGGGGGCCGTGGTGCCATCGCCGCCGGTGGTGGTGATGGTGTAATCAGCCGAGCCCAGACCGGCGCCAGTCGTAAAGTCCGTGGTGGCGGAAGGATAGCCATTGGTCACGGCTATGACCTTGCCCTCGTTGGTGACGCTGGCGGCGTTGACCGAGGGATTGACCAGATACTGCCCATGCACCATGGACGAAGTCGATTGCATCGCTCCATAAGCGGCCTTCATGCTGGCGGCGCGTGCATCGCCGCCCAGGTCTGCAAACTTGGGCAACGCCGTCGCCGCCAGGATGCCCAAAATCACGATCACCACGATCAGTTCGATCAGGGTGAAACCCGCTTGCCCCTGGGTGCGGATGGCCTTGTGTGCTGGTTGCTTCATTATCTTTCTCCGTGTACTACGTCAATTAGTCTGTTGTTCAAAGGCAACCCCAACACTGGAGGCGCCGGCAGGCTTGGCGTTGTCTTTGGGCAAGCTCAATAATTTTACCTTGAATTTCAAACGTTTCAATTGGGAACTTCCCAGCGGGTTTCGATTATTTAACAAATACACCAGGGTCTTGTCATTCCGGTCAAAACACCAGTTGCCGGGCCCGATCTGCTCGTCGGAGGGCGCGTAATATTCCCCTGCATAGTTGACAGGCTTGTCTTTCAGCCAATTAAACGGATTTTCTTCGGCCAAGGCAGGCAGATCCTGTGCTTTCCCCGGCAATTTCGCCTGAGCAAGCTTCACATCGAGTGCCGTGCGCACATTGGCCACAACATGGCGCACCGCAACATCCTCCGCCTGACCTTGATAAAACCACACGCTTTTCATCAAGAAACCGGCCAGGATGGCAACGATGGCCGCCGCCACCACGAACTCCAGCAGGCTCGCGCCTTCTTCAGCACACTGTTGCTTAATAGAGACGAAAGTTGCCAAGAATATCAACCCCGGTTGTGCAGCGCAGCCTTGCCCAGGTCCCAGATCGGCAGGAAGATGCCCAGCGCGAGTATCAGCACCATGATGCCGAGGAACACGATCAGGATGGGCTCGATCTGCGACGACAGCGTCTTCAATTCATAGTCGACTTCGCGCTCGTACATCTGGGCGATCTCGTCCATCAGCTCGTCCAGGGCGCCGGTCTCCTCGCCCACCGCGATCATCTGCAGCACCACGGGGGTGAACACGCCCGAGGCCACGGCCGTGCGCAATATGCTCTCGCCGCGCTCGACGCCGTCGCGCATCTGCTCGACGCGGGCCGACAGGTAGGCATTGTCCACCGTCTGGGCCACCACCGTCAGGCCCTGCACGATGGGCACGCCGCTGCGGCTGGACAGGGAAAAGCTGCGGGCAAAGCGCGCAAGCGTGCCCTTGAGCATGATCTTGCCGGCGATGGGCAGGCGCAGCTTGGTCTTGTCCCACTGGTAGCGCCCGGACGGAGTGGCGACCCAGGTACGGAAGCCCCACACCGCCGCCACCGCCGCCACCGCCATCCCCGGCCAGTAGCGCACCGTGAAGTCGGAGCTGGCGATCAGCATGCGCGTCATCAGGGGCAGCTCGGCGTGGAAACTCTCGAACACCTTGGTGAAGGCCGGGATCACGAACATGTTCACCACGATCATGGCGCCCACCATGGCCAGCACCACGAAACCGGGATAGCGCAGCGCCGTTTTGACGCGCTCGCGCATGTCGCGGTCGAACTCGAGGTGGTCGAACAATCGCAGGAATACCTCTTCCAGGCGGCCGGTCATCTCGCCCACCCGCACCATGGACAAATAAAACTGCGAAAACACGTCGGGATGGCGGCGCATGGCCGAGGACAGCTCGCGGCCGGCGTCCAGCGATTCGCGCAAGTCCTTGATGATCCTGGCGAAGGACTTGCTGGTGGCCGATTCCTGCAGCCCGGCCAGGCCGCGCATGATGGGCACGCCGGCTTTCAGCAGCGTGTACATCTGGCGGCTAAACAACTGCACGTCCATCGAAGTCACCTTCTTTTCCAGCAGCCTGCTCCACCAGGTCTCGCCATCGCCGCCGGCGGCCTTCTTGGTGACATTGATCTCGATCGGCGTCACCCCGGTGTTGAACAGCTGGTCGGCCACGGCGCCGCTGTCGGCTGCCTCCAGCACGCCTTGCATCAGCTCGCCGCGCGCATTGCGGCCCTTGTAGGCGTACAGTGGCACGGTCAATCCTCGGTCTGGTTACTGATGCGCATGGCTTCGGCAATGGTGGTGCGGCCCTGCACCACCAGCTGCACGGCGTGGCGGCGCATGGTCTGGCCGGCCATCTGCTCGGTCGCCACTTTCAGGAAATGCGAGGGGTCGGGATCGTTGGCGGCGTCGACCACGGTGCGCGTCATTTCCAGCAGCTCGTAGACGCCGGTGCGGCCGCGGTAGCCCATGCCGTTGCAGTGCGAGCAGCCCTTGCCGTGGAAGTACTTGGCCATGTCCACCTTGTCGCGCAACTCCAGGCTCAGCCATTCGCGCTCGGTCGGGGTCGGCTCGTAGGGGGCGGTGCAGCTTTCGCAAATCACCCGCACCAGGCGCTGCGCCAGCACTGCCTGCAGCGAACTGCCCACCATGTAGCGCGGCACGCCCATGTCCATCAGGCGCAGCGGGGTGCTGGCGGCGTCGTTGGTGTGCAGGGTAGACAAGACCAAGTGGCCCGTCATGGCGGCGCGCAGGCCGATCTGGGCGGTTTCCTGGTCGCGCATCTCGCCCACCAGCACGATGTCCGGATCCTGCCGCAGGGCCGAGCGCAGCACCCGGGCGAAATTCAGGTCGATCTTGTCGTTGACCTGCACCTGGTTGATGCCGGCCAGCCGGTATTCCACCGGGTCCTCGACCGTGATCAGCTTTTTTTCCACCGAATTGAGCTCGGCCAGGGCGCTGTACAGGGTGGTGGTCTTGCCGCTGCCGGTCGGGCCGGTCACCAGCACCAGGCCGTTGGGCCGCTGCACGATGGCGCGGAACTTGTCCAGCACCGGGCGCGGCATGCCGATCGCATCCAGGCGCAGATTCATGCCGCCCTGGTTCAACAAACGCATGACCACCGACTCGCCGTACTGGGTAGGCATGGTCGAGATACGCACGTCGATGCGCTGGTTTTTCACGCGCACGGCAAATCGGCCATCCTGCGGCAGGCGCTTTTCGGAGATGTCCAGGTCGGACATCAACTTCAGGCGCAGCGCCAGCGAGGGCGCGATCTTGATGTCGGCCTCGGTCTGCAGGTGCAGCACGCCGTCGATGCGGAAGCGGATCTGCAGCCGGCCTTCCTGCGGCTCGATGTGGATGTCCGACGCGCGTACCTGGGTGGCGTCGTCGAACACCGACTGCAGCAGCTTGACCACCGGCGCTTCTTCCAGGTTGGGATTGGCCGCCGCCAGCGCGCCGAAGTCCACCGAGGTGTCGCCCAGGTCCTGCTCCAGCTCGCGCGCCAGGTCGGAAATGTCCTCGGTGCGGCGGTAGATGCGGTCGATCACGCCCAGCACCTCGGTCTCGTTGACCACCGCCAGTTCTATGCTTTGCTTGACGATGCGGGCGATCTCGTCATACGCGAACAGGTCGGTCGGGTCCGACATGCCCACCAGCAGGGTGCCATGGCGGTCCTCCAGCACCAGGGCGCGGAAGCGGCGCGCCTGGGTCTCGGGCAGCATGCGCACGATCTCGGGATTGATGTTGTAGAACTTGAGGTTCAGGTAAGGTATGGACAGCTGGCGCGCCAGCGCGCTGGCGATCTGCTCCTCGGTCACATAGCCGTTCTCGATGAAGACCCGGCCCAGCTTGCGGCCACTGCGCTTCTGCTCGGCCAGCGCCAGGCCCAATTGTTCTTCCGACAGCAATTTCTGCTGCACCAGGATTTCACCCAGCCGGACTTTTTCTGGCCTTGCCATATGCTACCCCTCAAACACGATGCGGCCATTCTAGACCAGTTTGCCCAGGATCAACACTGTGTCACCGGCCGAATGGGGGATTTTCATAGTGCCCGCTAGCATTTTTTGTGCGGAATGCGCTACAGTATGGGTCGTTTCACTATGACGCACCCTCCCATGACCGTCCCCGCCCTGCGTTTCCAGCACGTGCACAAGCGCTATGGCGGCCAGTCCGTGCTGCGCGGGGTGGACCTGGAATTGCAGCGCGGCGAACTGTTCGGCCTGGTGGGCGTGAACGGCGCCGGCAAGACCAGCCTGATCAAGTGCATGCTGGATTTCTGCAGCATCGACGAGGGCCGCATCGAGATCTTCGGCCAGCCCCACCACCGTCCCGCCGCGCGCGCCCCGCTGGGCTTCCTGCCGGAACGCTTCACCCCGCCCTACTACCTGAGCGGGACGGAATTCATGCGCTACCTGCTGGGCTTGCAAGGCATCGCCTATGACGAGCAGGCCGCCCACGCCATGGCGGCGGCGCTGGACCTGGAGCAGGCCGCGCTGCGGCGCCCGGTACGCGACTATTCCAAGGGCATGACCCAGAAACTGGGCCTGGTCGCCTGCCTGCTGGCGCCCAAGTCCCTGTACGTGCTGGACGAACCCATGAGCGGCCTCGATCCCAAGGCGCGCGCCCTGCTCAAGCAAACCCTGCGCGCGCGCACCGGCGGCGCCTCCGGCAGCGGCCTGTTCTTCACTTCGCACGCGCTGGCCGATGTCGAGGAACTGTGCGACCGCATGGCCATCCTGCACCAGGGCCAGATCCGCTTTGCCGGCACCCCGGCCGAGTGCCGCGCGCGCTACGGCGCTGCCAGCCTGGAGCAAGCCTTCCTGGCCTGCATCGCGTGACGCCATGTACCTGACCCATTTCGGCCTGCGCGAAAGCCCGTTCGGCATCACCCCGAATCCGGCCTTTTTCTATCCCGGCAACACCCGTGGCGAGCTGCTGGAGGCGCTGCTGTACGTGGTCGGCCAGGGCGAAGGCATCATCAAGGTCACCGGCGAGGTCGGCAGCGGCAAGACCATGCTGTGCCGCATGCTGGAACAGCGGCTGCCGGCCCATATCGACGCCATTTACCTGGTCAATCCCAGCCTGTCGCCGCAGGAGGTGCTGTACGCCATCGCCGCCGAGCTGGGCCTGGCGGCGGGCGGGCTGCGCAGCGACGAGGTGCTGCGCCTGCTCAACGCGGAGCTGATCGCCCGCCACGGCGCCGGCCGCCAGGTGGTGCTGCTGGTGGAGGAAGCGCAAGCCATGCCGCTGGCCACGCTGGAGGAAATCCGGCTGCTGACCAACCTGGAGACGGCCCGCTACAAGCTGCTGCAAATAGTGCTGTTCGGCCAGCCCGAGCTGGACCAGCACCTGGCGCTGCCGGACATGCGCCAGCTCACCGAGCGCATCACCCACAGCTTCGAGGTGCCGGCCATGCCGCCGGCGGTGGTGCCGGAATTCCTGGACTTCCGCCTGCGCGCGGCCGGCTACCAGGGGCCGCCGGCCTTCAGCACGGCGGCGGCGCGCCTGATAGCCCGCGCCTCGGGCGGCATCGTGCGCCGTATCAACCTGCTGGCCGACAAGGCCCTGCTGGCGGCCTACGCGGCCGGCGCCGAGCGGGTCGAGGCCAGGCATGCGCGCCAGGCCGTGCGCGAGGCGCGCTACCGGGCCCTGCGCCCGCCGCGCCACCAGGGCGGACGCTGGCTCACCGTAATGCTGGCCGCGCTGGTGCTGCTGCTGGCCGGCGTGGTGGCCTGGCTCCTGCTGCAGCCGGCGCCGCAGCAGACCGGCCCGCAGGACGGCCGCCGCACCGCTGTGGTTAATCGGGCCGAATCCCCCCCTGAGCGCGCTTTTCAGGCGTGCAATCTTGCCGCTACACGGATTTTGTAAGATCATGTGGTCTAATATTGTAATAACACAACACTTTGTCTTCCCCTGGGGCGGAAAGAAACAATGAAATCATCCATGTCTCCCACCCTGCCCGCCGCCCTTGCCGCCGTCCTGCTGGCCGGCTGCGCCGCGCCGTCGATACCGCCCTCGCCCAACCACCTGAGCGAGCCGGCGCTGCCGGCCGGCGCCATCCCGGACGTGGTGCAGGAGAGCGCCGCCTTGCCGCCGCCCAAGGCCGCCCCGAAGTTGGAAACCTATAGCGTGACGGTGCACAAGGTGCCGGTGCAATCGCTGCTGTTCGCGCTGGCGCGCGACGCCGGCATGAACGCCGACATCCATCCCGCCATCGACGGCCTGGTGACGCTCAATGCGCTGGACCAGACCCTGCCCCAGCTGCTGTCGCGCATCGCCGGCCAGGTCGACATGCGTTATGAAATCAATGGCAGCACCCTGGTGGTGCAACCCGATACCCCGGTCTGGCGCAATTACAAGATCGATTACGTCAACATCGCGCGCAGCACCATCAGCAGCGTGAACATCGCGACCCAGATATCCACCACCGGCGGCAGCGGGGCCGGCGGCACGGCGGCGACGTCCAGCGCCAACTCGGCCAATGCCTCCGGCAGCTCGTCCACCGGCGCCAGCCAAACCGGCAACACGCCGGCAGGATATGGCACCAACAACTCCACCACGGTGGTCAACAACCGTTCGGATAACAATTTCTGGTACAACCTGGAAAAAAACATCCGCGACATGCTGCGCGCGTCCAACCTGTCCGACAATCCCGTCGATCCGCTGTCCAGCTTAGGCACCGCAGCCGGGACGGCAGGCGCCGCCGCCCCGGCCGCCGGGCAAAACCCGGCCGCACCGGCCCAGCCCGCCGCCCCGGCCTTCGACGCCTCCGCCTTTGGCGGCAGCCGCGCCAACAAGAACAGCAGCTCGGTGGTGGTCAACCCCGAAGGCGGCCTGATCGCCGTGCGCGCCACCGCGCGCCAGCATGAAAAAATCCGCGAATTCCTCGACATCGTACTGGGCGCGGCCAAGCGCCAGGTACTGATCGAGGCCACCGTGATCGAAGTCAAGCTGAGCGACCAGTACCAGCAGGGCATCAACTGGTCCAGCATAGGCAAGGGCGGGCTGACCCTGAAACAGGGCCAGGTTGGCAGCACCACCCTGCCCAGCGGCGTCAATCCCGGCACCTCGGCGGGACTGTTCGTGCTGAACTTCGCCAATGCCGGCTCGCGCCTGGGCAATATCGCCAGCACCATCCAGCTGCTGGAATCGTTCGGCAAGGTCAAGGTGCTGTCCAGCCCCAAGATCAGCGTGCTCAACAACCAGACCGCGATGCTGAAAGTGGTGGACAACAATGTGTTCTTCACCATCAAGGTGACCCCGGCCGTGATCAATTCCACCGGCGGCGTGACCACACCGGCCACCTACGAATCCTCGCTGCAGACAGTGCCGGTGGGCTTCGTGATGAGCGTGACGCCGCAGATTTCCGATGACGACCAGGTCACCCTCAATGTGCGTCCCACCATCACCCGCATCGTCGGCTACGAGAACGATCCCAACCCGGCCCTGGCGGACGCCAAGGTGACCAGCAAGATCCCCATCATCCAGGCGCGCGAAATGGATTCCATCATGAAGGTGCCGGGCGGCCAGATCGCCGTCATGGGCGGGCTCATGATGGACTCGGTCGACAACACGCGCGACCAGGTGCCGGGGCTGGGTTCGATCCCGGTGCTGGGCAACCTGTTCTCCTACCGTAACGAGACCAGCACCAAGACCGAGCTGGTCATCTTCATGCGGCCGGTGGTGGTGAAGGACGCCAGCATCAATGGCGACTACCAGGATTACCGCTATCTGCTGCCGGCCCCAGGCCAGGCGGCGCCCAACGCGGCGGCGCCAGCCGCGACTACCCAGGCGGGTGGATTATGAGCTTATTGATGCAGGCGCTCAAAAAAGCCGAGCGCGCCAAACAGAACAGCCTCCACGAGGAGGAACTGGACAAGCCGTCCGAGGCCTACGACGAGGTGCTGGAACTGGCCCAGGCACCGGCGCCGGCCAGTGCCGGCGGCGTGCGCCTGGACCCCGCCGCCACGACCGAACTGAGCCTGGAACCGCTGGGCGACTATACACCGCCGCCGGCCAACCCCTCGGCCCCCATTCCGGCGCCGCCGGCCGGCTTGGCCCTGGACTTCGCGCCCGATCCTGCCCCCGTGCAGCCGCTGGACGCCACCGCTGAGCCGCAAGCGGCGCCTACCCAGCCGGAAATACCGGCGCGGCTGGCGGAGCCCGCGCCCGCCTCCGGCGCGGCGCCCGCCGCGGCCCGCAAACCGCGCGTCGAAGCCGCCTCGGCGGCCCACGCTGCTGCTGCGGCAGCCGCGGCAGCGGCAGCCCAAGCGACAGCCGCCGGCGCAACGCGCGGCGGCGCGGCGCGGCGCAGCGTGGCCGGCACCCGCACCGGCGCGGCCGGCGGCGATGGCGGCGGTATCGACCCGGCCCGACTGCGCCTGATCGTCCTGTCCGGCATCCTGGTCCTGATCGTGGCCGTGTTCGGCTTCATGTACTGGCGCGCCATAGTGGCGCCGGGCGCCGGGGCCAAGCTGCCCATGGTGCCCATGCCGCCCTCCGGCGGCGCCGCCGGCGCAGGCCCCGCCAGCGTGGCTGTCCCCGGCGCACCGGTGGCGCCGGCCGCAGGTGCGGAAGGCGCCGGTGCGCAGGTGCCGGACACGGCCGCCGCAGACGCCATCGGCAACCCGGGCGTACTGTTCGCGGGCGCCAGCAATGCCGAACGCGAGGCGCTGGAGCAGCGCCTGAACCGAACCGAACAGGCCCTGGCCGCCGCCCAGCAAGCCATCGTGGCCGTCCAGGCCCAAGCCACGCAGCCGCGCGCACCGGACGTGCTGCCACCACTGGCCGCCCCGCCCAGCGAGGACATCCGGGTGGCGCGCAACACCCAGCAGCCCCAGGTCGACCCGGCCCTGCTGGACGCCTACCAGGCGCTGCAGGCCAACGACCTGGCGCGCGCCCAGCAGCAGTACGAGGCCGTGCGCCAGCAGGACCCCAACAACCGCGACGCCCTGCTGGGACTGGCCGCGCTGGCACAGCGCCAGGGCCAGCCGCAGCGCGCCGGCGCCCTGTACCAGCGCCTGCTGGAGCTCAATCCGGCCGACGGCGCGGCCCTGGCCGGCATCAACAGCCTGCGCCAGGGCGACCCGGCGCAAAGCGAGAGCCGCCTGAAAGACGCGCTGGCCAAGGACCCGGAATCGGCGCCGGCCCTGTTCGCGCTGGGCAACCTGTACGCGCGCCAGAACCGCTGGACCGAGGCCCAGCAAGCCTACTTCCGCGCCGTCGGCGCCGCGCCCGACAATGCCGACTACGCCTACAACCTGGCGGTGGGGCTGGACCGCTTGAACCAGCCCAGGCTGGCGCTACAGTATTACCAGCGCGCGCTGGACCTGTCGCAGGACAAGCCGGCGGCCTTCGACCGCGCGGCGCTGCGCCTGCGCCTGCAGCAGCTGGGCGCGGCGCACTGAGGACCAGCAGTCTCCATGGAACAAGTGAAACTCCCGCTCGGCAAGCTGCTGATCCAGAAAGGCGTGATCAGCGAGGACCAGTTGCGCATCGCCCTGATCGAGCAGAAGCGCGGCGGCGAACCGCTGGGCAAGCTCTTGATCTCGCTGGGATTCATCACCGAGGCCACGGTGCGCGAGGCGCTGTCGGAAAACCTCAAGACGCAGAGCGCCGACCTGTCCAACCTGGTGGTGGACGCCATCGCCCTGAAGCTGATCCCCAAGGACGTCGCCAAGCGCTACCGGGTATTCCCCATCGTGTACGAGCGCCACAGCGACAACCTGGTGCTGGCCATGTCCGACACCAGCAACATCGTGGCGCTGGACCAGATCAGCGCCATGCTGGTCAAGGGCATCAGCGTGACCCCGCTGCTGGCCAACGAGTCCGACATCCAGCGCGCCATCGACCAGTACTACGGCTTCGAGCTGTCGATCGACGGCATCCTGCACGAGATCGAGACCGGCGAAGTCAATTACGCCAGCCTAGGCAGCACCTCCGACGAATACAGCCAGCCCATGGTGCGCCTGATCGACGCCATCCTGGCGGACGCGGTGCAGCATGGCGCCTCCGACCTGCACTTCGAGCCGGAGCAATCGTTCCTGCGCATCCGTTACCGCATCGACGGCATCCTGCGCCAGATCCGCAGCCTGCACAAGTCCTACTGGCCGGCCATGGTGGTGCGCCTGAAGGTGATCTCCAACATGAACATCGCGGAAACGCGGGCGCCGCAGGATGGCCGCATTTCCATCAAGTTTTCCGGCCGCCAGATCGATTTCCGCGCCTCGGCACAGCCCACCACGCACGGCGAAAACTTCGTGCTGCGCGTGCTCGACCGGCAGAAGGGCATCGTGCCGCTGGACGGCCTGGGCCTGACGGAAGAAGCGCTGACCCTGCTCAAGCTGATGATTGCCCGTCCCGACGGCGTGATCCTGGTAACCGGCCCCACCGGCTCGGGCAAGACCACCACGCTGTACTCCATCCTCAACCACATCAACACGGAAAGCGTCAACATCATGACGCTGGAGGACCCGGTCGAGTATCCGATGAACATGATACGCCAGACCTCGGTCAACGAATCGGCCAAGTTCGGCTTCGCCGAGGGCATACGTTCCATGATGCGGCAGGACCCGGACATCATCCTGGTGGGCGAGATCCGCGACAAGGAAACCGCCGAGATGGCCTTCGCGGCCGCCATGACCGGGCACCAGGTGTATTCCACGCTGCACACCAATTCCGCCATCGGCTCGGTGTCGCGCCTGCTCGACATCGGCATCGTGCCCGACATCATGGCCGGCAACATCATCGGCATCGTGGCCCAGCGCCTGGTGCGCAAGCTGTGCACCCACTGCCGCCAGCCGTTCCAGGCCGAGGAAGTGGAGCGCCGCCTGCTGGGCCTGGAACCGGAAGACCCACCGGCCACCCTGTACCGCGCGGTCGGCTGCGAGCGCTGCGCCCACCAGGGCTACAAGGGCCGGCTGGCCATCATGGAATTGCTGAAGATGACGCCGGCGCTGGACGAGCTGGTGGCGCGCCGCGCCACCACGCGCGAGATCCGCAACGCGGCCCTGGCCGGCGGCTTCCATCCCCTGACCGACGACGGCCTGCGCCGCGTGCGCGAAGGCGTCACCACCCTGGAAGAGGTGGGCCGGGTGGTCGACCTGACGGAGCGCCTCTGATGCCGCAATACCTGTACCGCGCCATGGACGCCCAGGGCCAGGTCCTGCCCGGCAACATGGACGCCCTCAACGAGCCGGACCTGGAACTGCGGCTGTCCCGCATGGGCCTGGACCTGATCGATTGCCGCCCCACCCGCGCCAAGGCCATGGGCCGCAAGCGCAAGGTGACCCGCGCCGACCTGATCAGCTTCTGCTTCCACATGGAGCAGCTGAGCGGCGCCGGCGTGCCCATCCTGGAGGGCCTGGACGACTTGCGCGACAGCCTGGACCACCCACGTTTCCGCGAAATGATCACCGGCCTGATCGAGAGCATCGAGGGCGGCGCCCAGCTGTCGGTGGCCATGCAAGCCTATCCGGAAGCGTTTGACGAAACCTTCGTCAGCCTGGTGCGCGCCGGCGAGCAGAGCGGCAAGCTGGCCGAGGTCTTCAAGAACCTGGAGCAAAGCCTGAAGTGGCAGGACGAGCTGGCCGCGCAGACCAGGAAGATCGTCATGTACCCGGCGGTGGTCGGTGTCATGGTGGCTGGCGCCACCCTGTTCCTGATGATCTTCCTGGTGCCCCAGCTGACCTCCTTCATCAAGAACATGGGCCGCGAGCTCCCGCTGCATACGCGCGCCCTGATCTTCGTGTCCAATATCTTCATCGATTACTGGTACGTGCTCCTGGCCTTGCCGCTGCTGGCCTGGTTTGGCGGACGGGCATGGCTGGCCCGCAGCGAGCTGGCGCGCTACCGCTACGACGCCCTGCGCCTGCGCCTGTGGATGGTGGGTCCGGTGCTGCACAAGATCATCCTGGCCCGCTTCGCCACCTTTTTCGCCATGATGTACGGCTCCGGCATCACGGTGCTGGAATGCATACGGCTGTCCGAGGGCATCGCCGGCAACCGCGTGGTGGCGGCCGGGCTGCGCCGCGCCGGGCAGCTGATTTCCGAGGGCCAGGGCGTGACGGCGGCGTTCCAGAATACCGGCATCTTCCCGCCCCTGGTGATACGCATGCTCAAGGTGGGCGAGGCCACCGGCGCACTGGACGGCGCGCTGCGCAATGTCAGCTATTTCTACAACCGCGAGGTAAAGGAAACCGTGGAACGGGTGCAGGCCATGATAGAACCGGCCATCACCGTCGTGCTGGGCCTGCTGCTGGGCTGGATCATGCTGTCGGTGATGGGTCCCATCTACGACACCATCAGCTCGATTCGATTGTGAGGCCGCCGTGCGCAAACACCTGCTTTATCTGACCAGCGAGGCGCTGTGGGCCTACAAATGGAATGGCCGCAGCCTGGACCAGCCGCTGCGCTTCGAGCAAAGCCGCGCCGGGCTGGACGCCTTCGCCGATTATGTGGCGGGCAAACCCATCCCCTGCTACCTGCTGGCCGACCTGATCGAGGAAGACTTCCAGCGCGTGCAGCTCCCGCACGTGGGCGGCCGCGCCGGACGGCGCCTGCTGGCGCGCCGCCTGCAGCAGCAATACCGCGAGACGCCCTACCGCCAGGTGCAAATCCAGGGCCGCGCCCAGGAAGGCCGGCGCGACGACATCGCCCTGTTCTCCGGGCTCACCAATCCAACCCTGGTGCAACCCTGGGTGGAGATCCTGGAACAGCTGCGGGTGCCGCTGGCCGGACTGTACTCGGCCAGCATGGTCAGCGCCGGCCTGCTGCCCAGGCTGGGCCTGCGCCAGCCGCATCTGCTGCTGGTGACCCAGCACAGCGCCGGCCTGCGCCAGACCTACTTCCGCGACGGCGTGCTGAAATTCTCGCGCCTGACCCTGGCCATGGACCGCGACGGCCAGCCGGTCAGCGTGGCCAACGAAACCGCCCGCACCCAGCAGTTCCTGACCAGCATACGGCTGCTGGAGCGCGGCAGCGTGCTGCACACCGCCATCGTCGCGCCGCAGGCCCTGCTGGCGGCGCTGGACGCCCAGTGTGCCGACGGACCGGAAACGGCCTACCAGTTCATCGCGCTGGAGGCCGCCTGCTCCGCCGCCGGCCTGGACGGCCCCGCGCCGGCGCTGGCCGACACCATCCTGCTGCACCTGCTCGGACGCAGCCAGGCCGCCACCCAGTACGAGCTGGGCGAGGCGCGCCGCTATTTCCTGCTGTGGCGTTTGCGCCGAATGCTGCTGCTGGGCAGCGGTATCCTGGCCGCCTGCAGCGTGGTGTGGATCTGCGCCAACCTCGGACAGTACCGCGCCGACAACGCCGACGCCGAGCGTCTGCAGGCCGAGCGCCTGCGCTATGAAGCGGCCTATGCCAAGGCCATGGCAGGCATTCCGGTCCCGCCGGCCAGCACGGCAAACATGCGCGCCGCCGTCGCCATGGCGCAGATGCTGGCCAGCCAGGGACCATCGCCGCTGGGCATGTTGAGCGCAGTCAGCCAGGCACTAGAGCAGGCGCCGCAGATCCGCCTGCTCGGGCTGGACTGGAAGGTCGACTTGCCGGCTCCGGCCGCCGCCCCGCTCAACAGTGTCGATGGCACTGGCGCCGCGCCCCTGCCAGCCCTGGTCGCGGGGATTCCAGTCCGGCCGCCGCAGCTGCTGCGGCTGGAAGCCGAAGTGATGGAGCAGGCCGACGACTACCGCAGGGTGACGGAGATCATGAATCAATTTGCCCAGGACCTGGCGCGCCGTCCGCGCCTGTCGGTCGCCATCGTGACACCGCCGCTGGACACCCGGCCCTCGGCCAAGCTGAGCGCACGCGCCGGCCAGCAGGACAGCGGCAGCCGGCCCCGATTCGTGCTGACCGTGGGGTGGCGGCCATGAGCGCCTTGCCGCTCGCGGCCCGCGGGCGCCAACAGGCCCGCATCGCGCTGCCGTACTGGCTGCGCGAGTTCGCCCTGATACGCGGCGCCGTCCTGACCGCCGCCGCCTGCGTACTGCTGTGCGCCGCTGGCATAGGCTATACCGACTGGCTGCAGGAGCAAGCGCGCGAACGCATGCTGCTGGTGCACCATGCGCGCGAACGCGCCTACGCCCGCCACGCCCAGGTCGAGCAGGAGAAGGCGGACATCCGGCGCCTGCAGCCGGCGTTCCAACTCCTGCGCGCAAACGGGCTGGTGGGGGAGGAAAACCGGCTGGCCTGGGCCGACGCCATCCGCCAGGCCCAGCAGGGGCTGCGCATGCCCGCGCTCAGCTACGACATCGACGCCCAGCAGCCGCTGCGCCCCGATACACCGGTCGAGCTGGGCGATTACCAGTTGCGGGCCAGCCGCATGAGCCTGCACCTGTCGCTGCTGCATGAGCTGGAACTGTTCAATTTCCTCCGGGAATTGCGCCTGCACGGGTATTACACCGTGCAGGACTGCGCGCTCAAGCGGCTGGCGGCGGCGCCCTCACCGGGCGCGCCCAGCCTCGGCGCCGACTGCACCCTGGTGTGGGTCACGCTGGCGCCCGGTGCGCCGGAAGGGAGCCGGCCGTGAGGTTATGCGCGATCCTGGCCGCAGCGCTGGCTGCGCTCGCGGCGCCGGTCCAGCCAGCCGCCGCGGCCACGCCGGACCTGGGCCGGCTGTTCCTGAGTCCGGCCGAACGGCAACAGCTGGAAGCCGGGCGCGGCAGCTTGCCGGACGCCACCGGCGCGGCCGCCACGACCGCATCCTCTGCAGCGGGCACGCCGGTCGCCACGCCGCCGTCGGTACCGCCGTCGGCCGACCTGACCGCCCCCATCGCCCCCAGCCTGGCGCGCGCGGCCAGGCCGGCCGGTCCTTATACGCCGGCCCCCTACTGGGCGCTGACGCCCGGTGGTTCACGAGGCGCCATCGCCGGCCCGGAAAAACTGGGACCGCCACCTGGCCAGTTCCCGCCCACCGACCCCGTACCGGAAACGGCGCAAGCCGCTGCCCAGCCGGGCCAGGCGGCAGGAACCGCGCCGCAGGACGGCGGCGCCGGCAGCGTAGTGCTCAATGGAGTGGCGCTCAGCAGCAGTGGCCGCACCCTGGTATGGCTGAATGGACAGCTGCAGGTGGCGGCGCCGGCCAGCGTGCAGCGTGCCGGCGCGGCGCCGGTCTGGACGCCCACCATGCTGTCCGGCCGCCAGCTGCGGCTGCGGCCGGGTCAGCGCTACGACCAGGCCACCCAGCAGGTGCGCGATGGCGATGCGCCCTGAGCCGCGGCGCCAGCGCGGGGCAGCCCTGCTGCTGCTGGTGACCGTGCTCAGCCTGACAATGGCGTCCATCCTCATGGCGACCTACGCCGGCGCCCGACTGGATAGCCGCCGCGTGCAGCGCAGCCAGCGCATCATGGGGGAGGCACGCGACGCTCTGCTAGGCTACGCGGTCACCCATGGACGCCTGCCGCGCCCGGCGATATCGGCTTCTGACGGCCGCGAACAGCCGCAAGCTTGCGCCTCGGATGCCGACTGCAGCGGATTCCTGCCGGCCGTCACCTTGGGCGTGCCGGGCAATGACGCCTGGGGCAAGCGGCTGCGGTACAGCGTCAGTCCGGAGCTGACCCTGGAGCAGGCGCGCCCGCAAACCGCGCTCGCCAACCGCAGCGTAGCGAGCCGCGACGGCGGCGGCCGCTTGTTCTATCTGGCCGGCGGCGCCGGCTGCAGCGTGGACCAGCCCTGTCTGCCGCTGGTGCTGCTGTCCAACGGCGCCCGCAATTTCGGCAGTACCGATAGCGGTATCGTGCAAGGCAATGCCGGGATAGGCAATGTGGATGAGCAACGCAACGCCATTGCCACCGACCTGTTTATCGCCAGGCCCGCCAGCGCCGACGCCTATGCGCCTGGCGGCGAATTCGACGACCTGGTGCTCTGGGTCCCGCTCCAACAACTGATCAGCCGCATGAGTGTGGCCACCACCCTGCAATGAAACCGCACATGTCCGTCCAGATCCGTTTTCAGCGCGCCCTGCGCCAGCGCGCGTTTACCCTGGTCGAAGTGGCCATCGTGCTGGTCGTCGTCGGGCTATTGATCGGAGGACTGCTCACACCGCTGCAAACCCAGTTCGAGCAACGCCGCGCATCCGACACACAGCGCGGGCTGGAGGAAGCGCGCGAGGCCCTGTTCGGCTTCGCGCTGCGCAATGGCTACCTGCCCTGCCCCGCAATCTCGGCCAGCGACGGCCAGGAAGACCGCACCGGCCCCGGCTGCACCGAGGGCCGGCGCGCCGGCTATCTGCCATGGGCCACCCTCGGCGTGACGCGCCTGGATGGATGGAACCGCCTGTACTACTACAGCGTCACCCCTGCCTTCAGCAACAGCGCCTATCTGTTCACCCTCAGGACCCCGCGCGATATCAGCATCGCCACGCGCGACGCCGGCGGCCAGCTGGTGGCGGCCGCCGGCGTCGCCGACACGGTGGCGGTCGTCATGTCGGTCGGAAAGAACGGCTACGGCGGCACCAGCAGCCAGGGCCTGCGGCTGGCCGATGCCGGCAGCGGCAACACCGATGAAAAACTTAACCTGGCCAGCGGAGGTACCGCCTTCATCACCCGTGACCCAAGCGACAATCCGGCCGCGCCCGGCGGCCCCTTCGATGACATGCTGGTGTGGATTTCTCCCAACGTCCTGTACAACCGCATGGTGGCGGCCCAGCGCCTGCCATGACGGCCACGCCATCCCTGCTGCGTCCCGCCGCCGCCATCGCCCGCCATACCGTGCTGGAGGCGCGCCGCAACCGCTTGCTGCCGCTGCTGGCGGCGCTGGCGCTGGCGGCGCTGGCCGTCAGCGCCTACCTGCGCGAACTGGCCCTGGCCGAGGGCGCGCAGCTGCAGGCCGCCGTGCTGGCGGCCACGCTGCGCCTGGCGGCGGTGGCGCTGACGGCCGGTTTCGTGGTCACCAGCCTGGCGCGCGAGGCGGCCGACCAGGGCCAGCTGCTGCTGCTGGCCCTGCCGCTGCCGCGCGCCGCCTACGTGCTGGGCAAGCTCGCCGGGCACGCGGTGCTGGCCGCCATCCCGGTCGCCGTGTTCGGCCTGCTGGCGCTGCTGCTGGCGCCGTGGCAGCAGGCCGCGCTGTGGGCCGCCTCGCTGCTGTGCGAGTGCTGGCTGGTGGCTGCCTTCAGCCTGCTGTGCATGCTCGGCCTGGGCCAGGCCCTGCCGGCGCTGGCGGCCAGCGCCGGCTTCTACCTGCTGGCGCGCAGCATCGCCACCCTGCAGCTGCTGGGCCATGCGCCGCAGGCGGCGGCCGACGCCGGCCAGCGCTGGCTGGGCGCCGCGATCGACCTGCTGGCCCTGCTGCTGCCGCCGCTGGAACGCTATACCCGCAGCGCCTGGCTGGTGTACCACGACGGCAGCGCCGCCGCGCTGCTGGACATCGTGCTCCAGACCGCGCTGTACCTGGTGCTGCTGGGCGCGGCCGCCGTGATCGATTTCCAGCGCAGGAACTGGTAAGCCATGCGTCCGCGTCCCCTGTCCGGCGTGCCGCGCCCCGCCCTGTGGCTGTTTGCGCTGGCCTTGCTGGCGCAACTGCTGTGGGCGGCAAGCCGCACGGCGGCACCGCCCCGGGCCGAAGCCCTGCCACAGGCGCCGCCCCAGGCCGCGCTGCGGCTGGCGGCCCTGGGCGAGCCGGAGGCGGTATCGCGCCTGCTCATGCTGTACATCCAGGCGCTGGACGAACAGCCCGGCCTGAGCCTGCCGTGGCGCGGGCTGGACTACGGCCGCCTGGCCGGCTGGCTGGGGCTGGCCCTGGATCTCGATCCGCGCAGCCAGACGCCGCTGCTGGCCGCCAGCCAGCTGTATGGCGCCGTCAGCGATGAAGCACGGGTGCGCCTGATGCTGGACTTTGTCTACCGCCGCTTTGCCGAGGACCCCAACCGGCGCTGGCCATGGCTGGCCCAGGCCGCGCTGGTGGCGCGCCACCGCCTGCACGACCTGCCCTTGGCACGCCGCTACGCGAAGGCGCTGCGGCTGCAGGCCGGCGGCCCGCAGGTGCCGGCCTGGGCCCGCGAACTGGAGGTGTTCGTGCTGGAAGACATGAATGAACTCGACAGCGCACGGCTCCTGATCGGCGGCCTGATTTCCAGTGGCCAGATCAGCGATCCGCGCGAGCTGGCCTTCCTGGCCGCCCGTTTGCGCCGGCTGGAGCAGGCGGCCGCCTCCGGTGCGCCCTCGCACTAGCGGGCGGCGCTGGTTATAATGCCCACAGGCAGCATGGCTGCCGGTACTCTGCGAAAGGAAACTCCATGCCCGGCTCCCGCCACCGTCCATCCCGCCCGTCCGCGCACTCCGGCTTCACACTGGTGGAGATCGCCATCGTCCTGGTCATCATCGGCCTGCTGCTGGGTGGCGTGCTCAAGGGGCAGAGCCTGATCGACAGCGCCAAGGTCAAGAACATCATCCAGCAATCGAACTCGCTGTCGGCCGCCGTCAACGCCTACCAGGACAAGTTCCGCGCCCTGCCCGGCGACGATCTGCAGGGCACCCTGCACGCGCCCGGCGCCACCGGCAACGGCAACGGCGACGGCCAGATCACGGAATACGCGCTGGCGCCCCAGCACCTGGCGCTGTCCGGCTTCATCACCGGCGCCTACAACGGCACTACCGACTTCATGACCAGCGCCCAGGGCGGCGCGGTGTACATCTTCAACGACATCGTGGGCGGCCGCGGCGGCAACGGCATCCGGCTCGACAACCTGCCCGACAGCTTCGCCGAACAGATAGACAGCAAGCTCGACGACGGCAAATACAACACCGGCTCGATCCGCGCCACCGCGCCCTACACCAACAACGGCAGCGTAATCCAGCGCACCGCCGTATTCTTCTGACGCGGCGCCGGCGCTGTTGCGCCACGTACAATAAGGCTTTCTGAAAGCGTGCGCCTCGGCTACTATCGTGTTGCCTGCACGAACCCGGAGGCCCCGTAGTGACAGCAGAGACCCCGTCCCGCCTGCCCTCGATCCGCGCGCAGATCGCGCTGCTGGTGCTGGCCTGCGCCCTGCCCACCCTGATCGCCTTCGGCGCCGTGGTGCGCCAGTTCTACCTGCACGAAAGAAGCGCGCTGCGGCTCGACTCCCTGCAAGCGGCGCGCGCCGTGGCGGCCGCCGTCGACCGCGACCTGGCCCAGGCCCAGGGGGCGGCGCTGGCGCTGTCGTTTTCGCCCAGCTTGCGCGGCGGCGACCTGGGCGCGCTGCGCCAGCAGGGCGCCAACCTGCTGGGCCCGCAGTTCCCGGCCAGCCAGTTCCTGCTCAGCGACAGCGCCGGCCGGCTGGCCATGCAGGCCGGCGGCGCCACGCCGGTCCAGCTCACCCCGGAACGTAACGCCGTCCGCCTGCGCGCCCTGTACGCCCAAGGCCGCCCCCAGCTGTCGCTGATCCACGCCGGCGGCGCACCGCTGCTGGCGGTGGACGTGCCGGTGTACGTCGACGGCCGGCTGGCCTATGCCCTGAGCGCCGTGCTCAAGGCCGACCGCCTGGCGCGCATCCTGGAAGAGGAGCAGGTCGCGGCGCAGCAGGCGGTGGCGCTGTACGACGGCGACGGCGTGCTGGTGGCGCAACGCGGCGCGGCCTTCGGTGCACCCGGCACGCCGGCAGCGCCGGCCCGGCTGGCGCAGTTCCGGCGCCAGCCGGAAGGCCTGCTGGACAGCGAGGATGGACAGGCGCAGGCCATCTACCTGGGACATAGCCGGGCGCCGGTCAGCGGCGCCACGGTGGCGGTGGCCACCCCGCAGTCGTACGCGCTGGCCAGCCTGCTGCAATCCATCACCCACATCCTGCTGGCGGCCGGGGTGGTGCTGGTGGCCGGTTTCGGCCTGGCCTGGTCGGTGGGCGGGCGGGTGGCGCGCTCGGCGCGGGCCCTGCTGGAACCGGCCGCCGCCCTGTCCGCCGGACGCGGCTTCACGCTGGAGCCAATGGCGTTCCGCGAGGCCGAGGCCGTGGCGCGCGCCTTGCGCGTGCTGGAGGCCGATTTGCAGCGCCACCGGCACGGCCTGGAAAGCCTGGTGGCCGAGCGCACCGTCCAGCTGGAAAAGTCGCGCGCCCAGGTCGAGACCCTGTACGCCAAGGCGCCGGTGGGCCTGAGCTACGTGGACAGCGAGCTGCGCATCATCCGCATCAACGAGTTCCTGGCCGCCCTGAACGGCGTTCCGGTATCGGACCACCTGGGCCGCTACGCGCCCGACATGATCGCCGACCAGGCCATCCGCGCCGGCGTGCTGGAGGATTACCGCACCGTGCTGCGCACCGGGCGCGGCCTGGCTGGCGTGGAACGCGCCGGCCGCTCGCCCGGGGGCCAGGTGGTGCACTGGGTGATGAGCTATTATCCGCAGTTCGACGCCGATGGCAAGCTCAGCGCCATTACCGGCCTGGTGCAGGACATCACCACCCAGAAGCGCACCATTGCCGAGCTGCGCCAGTCGCGCCAGCTGTTCCAGTCGGTGGTCGAAAACATGCCGGTGATGCTGTTCGTCAAGCGCGCCACCGACTTCAGCTTCGAGATGTTCAACCGCTACGGCCTGGCCTTGCTGGGCCGCAGCCGGCAAGACCTGGCAGGCAAGAACGACTACGACATCATGCCCGGGGAACTGGCCGACCGCTACCGCCAGGACGACCTGCGCGTGCTGGCCAGCCAGGAGGCGGTCGAGATCGGCATCGAACCGGTGCTGGACGCGGCCGGCCAGACCCGCTACCTGGCCACCAGCAAGGTGGCCCTGCGCGACGAGCGCGGCCAGCCCACCCATGTGATGGGCATCTCGATCGACATCACGGAGCGCAGGCGGGCCGAGGAGGACCTGCGCGCGACCAGCGCGCGGCTGGCCGAGAGCGAGCAGTTCGTGCGCACCATCACCGACAACCTGCCCGGCATGGTGGCCTATTGGGACGCCGGCCTGCGCTGCCGCTTCGCCAACCGCTTCTTCCTGGAGTGGCACGACCTCAGCGCCGAGCTGATCCAGGGTGCGCTGATGGCCGACGTGCTGGGCGAACACGAGTTCGCCCGCAGCCTGCCCTACGTGGAAAGCGCCCTGGCCGGCCAGCCGCAGGGCTTCGGCGGCCAGCTGGCCTGGCCCTCGGGCGCCGTCAGCCACACCTGGATCAACTACATCCCCGACGTCGCCGAACAGGGCCGGGTGCGCGGCTTTTTCGTGCTGGTGTCGGACGTGACCGACCTCAAGGAAACCCAGCTGCACCTGCAGGAACTCAACGAGGAACTGGTGCGGGCACGCGACCGGGCCGAGGCCGGCAGCCGCGCCAAAAGTGAATTCCTGGCCAACATGAGCCACGAGATACGCACCCCCATGAACGCCATCATCGGCCTGGCCCGGCTGATGCAGGAAGCGCCGCTGGCGCCGCGCGAGCGCGGCTACCTGAACAAGATGCAGGGCGCGACCCAGCAGCTGCTGGGGCTGGTCAACGACCTGCTGGACTTCTCGCGTGTGGAAGCCGACCAGCTGGTGCTGGAGCACCTGCCGTTCCAACTCGAACAAGTGTTCGACGGCCTGGGCGCGCAATTGGCCGCGCTGGCCTGGGACAAGGGGCTGGAGCCGGTGTTCGACCTCGACCCGGCGCTGCCCCACAGCGTGCGCGGCGACCCGGTGCGGCTGCGCCAGGTGCTGCTCAAGCTGCTGCACAACGCCATCAAGTTCACCGAGCGCGGCCAGGTGGTGGTGGCGGCCCGCCCACTCGCGGAAGACGACCACGGCCAGGTGGTGCTGGAGTTCGCCGTGCGCGACACGGGCATCGGCATCGCGCCCGGCGAACAGGAGCGCATCTTCGCCGCCTTCGCCCAGGCCGACAGCGGCGCCAACCGCCAGTACGGCGGGGCCGGCATGGGCCTGGCCATCGCACAACGCCTGGCCGGGCTGATGGGCGGAACCATAGCGGTGCATAGCCGGCCCGGGCACGGCGCCGAGTTCGTGTTCCGCTGCCCCTTGGAGCGCGATCCGGGTCCGGCCCTGCCACCGGCCGCGCCGCCCGCGCTGTCGCTGCTGGTGGTGGACGACAACCCGGCCGTGCGGCGCGCCGTGCTGCACGCCTGCGCCATGCATGGCTGGCAGGCCGAGGCCGCCGCCAGCGTGGCCGAGGCCCTGGACCTGCTGCGCGCGGCCGTGTGGCGCCAGCGCGGCTACGACCTGGTGCTGCTGGACCACGCGCTGCCGGCCGGCGCCAGCGGGGCTCTGCTGCGCCAGCTCAAGTCCGAGGCCGGACTGGACACCCCGGTGCTGCTGATGGCGCCCGAGCCGCTGTGCGCCGACCTGGCCGCGCAGCAGCAGCCGGCGGTGGCCGGCGTGCTGGCCAAGCCGGTCACGCCGGCCCGGCTGCTGCGCCAGGTGCTGGCCCAGCGCGGGGTCCTGGACGGCGCCGGATCGGCCCCGCCGCTGGCCGGGCGCCTGGCAGGAATGCGCATCCTGCTGGTGGAGGACAATGAAATCAACCAGGAGGTGGCGCAATTCATCCTGGAACACGCCGGCGCCACGGTGGAGCTGGCGGCCAACGGCCAGCTGGCGGTGGAACGCCTGCGCCAAGCGCCGCAGCGCTACCATGCGGTGCTGATGGACGTGCAGATGCCAGTCATGAATGGCTACGACGCCACCATCGAGATCAGGCGCCAAGGGGCCCTGGGCCTGCCGGCCTTGCTGTCCCTGCCGGTGATTGCCATGACCGCCAATGTGATGGAGGATGACCTGCAGGACGCCGCCAGGGCCGGCATGACGGCCCACATCGCCAAGCCCATCGACATCGAGAACCTGGTGGCCACCCTGCAGCGCCATGCGGGGAGCGCCGTGGCGCCGGCCGAACCGGCAACGGCAAGCGCTGCGGCCATCGCTACCCCGCCACCGCAGGCGACGGCGGCCGGCGCACTGCCCGGCATCGACATGGCGGCCGCATTGCAGCGCCTGGGCGGCCAGCACGATGCCCTGCTGGCGCTGCTGCGGCGCTTCCGCCGCTCGCAGGGGGGCGCCGTGGACGAGGCGCGCGGCCTGCTGGCCGCCGGCCGTCGCCAGGAGGCGGCCCAGGTCCTGCACCGCCTGCGCGGGGTGGCCGCCAACCTGGGCGCCACCGAAGTCGCGCGCCACACGGCGCTGGCCGAGGCGGCCTTGCGCGCCGGCGATCCCGCACTGGACCGCACGCTGGCCGGACTGGGCGCGGCCCTGGCCGTGGTGCTGGAAGGCGCCGCGCCGGAGGATGCCGCCACACTGGAAAGTGGCGCGCTGGATGGCGCCGCGCTGGATGGCGCCGCGCTGGATGGCGCCGCCACCGGTGGCGCCGGGCCGCATGGCGGCGCCGCAGCCGGCCCTGCCGCAGCGCTTGCGCCCGGGCTGCGGGCCGGGCTGGCCGAGTTACATGGTATGCTGCAACAAAATAACTTGAAAGCCTTGGACCAGTTTCAGCAATTGCGCGCCGGGCTGGCCGCCGGCACGGCGGCCGCCCTGGCGGAGGCAATCGATACCCTGAATTTCAAGGCAGCACTCAATATGGTGGAAACAATCTTGCAGCAAGAGGCAAGCGCATGAGCTGGACCGGCCTGGCCAGAAACGGACGCATCCTGGTGGTCGACGACGCGATGGAAAACGTCCAGATCCTGCACCACGCCCTGCGCGACGAACACGAGGTGCTGTTCGCGCTGGATGGCGAGAAGGCGCTGGAGCTGGCCCAGCAGCAAAGTCCAGACCTGATCCTGCTGGACGCCGTCATGCCCGGCATGGATGGCTACGCCGTATGCGCGGCCCTGCAAGCCCATCCGCGCCTGCAGTCCATACCCATCATTTTCGTGACGGCGCTGAGCCAGCCCGAGGACGAAACCCGCGCCCTGGACGCCGGCGCGGCAGACTTCATCAGCAAGCCCTTCAACGTGTCCGTGGTACGGGCCAGGGTGCGTACGCAGCTCATCGTCAAGCGCCAGGCCGATGCACTGCGCGAGCAAAGCCTGACCGATGGCCTGACCGGGGTGGCCAACCGGCGCCACTTCAACGACATGCTGGACAGCGAATGGCGGCGCTGCGACCGCGCCAGCCTGCCGCTGTCGGTGCTGATGATGGACATCGACCATTTCAAGCTGTACAACGACCACTATGGGCACCAGGCCGGCGACCTGTGCCTGCAGCAGGTGGCGGCCGCCATGAAGGCCTGCGCCGCCCGGCCGCAGGATTTGCTGGCGCGCTACGGCGGCGAGGAATTCGTGCTGCTGCTGCCGCAGGAAGCGCTGCACGGTGCCGAGGTGGTGGCGCGCCGCATCATCGAGGCCATCGCCGCACTCGGCCTGCCGCATGCCGCCTCGCCGACGGCGCCGCGCGTCACCCTCAGCATCGGCATCGCCAGCATCGACCTGGCCAGCGAGGATGGCCAGCCGGCCGCCCTGCTGCGCAGCGCCGACGACCTGCTGTACCAGGCCAAGCAGGAGGGCCGCAACCGCTACCTGGCCTGAGCCGCCCTTCAGCCTGCACCGCGGCCCGCTCCGGCCCGCGCCTCAGGCGTGGGTGAAACCGGGCAGGCCGATGTAGCGGGTCAGGTGATGGTCGGTATCGCCCAGGGTCAGTTCCAGGGTGGTCAGGCGCTTGAAATGGTGGGCGGCCGGCAGCTCGTCGGTCACCCCCATGCCGCCGTGCAGCTGCACCGCCTGCTGGCCGATGTAGCGAGCGGCCTGGCCGATGCGGGCCTTGGCGGCCGATACCGCGCGCCGGCGCGGCTCGGCATCGCCGGCGTCGACCCGGGCCGCCGCCAGCATGGCCATGGAGCGGGCCTGCTCCAGGTGGATGTACATGTCGGCCATGCGGTGCTGCAGGGCCTGGAACTTGCCGATAGCCGCGCCGAACTGCTGGCGCGTCTTCAGGTACGCCAGGGTGGCCTGGAACAGCGCATCCATCACCCCCACCGCCTCGGCGCACAGCAGGGCGCAGCCATAGTCGGCCGCCGCGTCGAGGATGTCGCAGGCGCCGCCCAGGCGCCCCATCAGGTGCGATGCCGGCAGCGCCACGTTGCTGAACACCACCGTGGCGGCGCGCTGGCCGTCGATGGTACGGTAGTCGCGCACCGTCACGCCGGGCGCACCGGCCGGCACCGCGAACAGCGAAATGCCGTTGACGTCGCGCTGGCCGCCGCCGCTGCGGGCCGAGACGATGAACACGTCGGCCTGGCCGCCGTGCAGCACCACGGTCTTGGTACCGTCGATCAGGTAGCCCTCGCCGTTGACAATGCCCATGGTCTTGATGTCGGCCAGGTCGTAGCGCGAATGCTTTTCGCTCAGGGCGCAGGCCAGCTTGATGGCGCCATTCGCCACCCGCGTCAGCAGGGCCTGCTGGCCGCCGGCCAGCTTGAGGAAGCGCACCCCCAGCACGGTGGCGAAATACGGTTCCACCAGCAGGGCCCGGCCCAGCTCCTGCATCACCGGCAGCATGTCGACCGCCGTGCCATCGTAGCCGCCCAGGGCTTCCGGCACCGGCAGGGCGGTCAGGCCCAGTTCCACCAGGGCGTCCCAGGCCGGCTGCGAGACCCCGGCCGCCGAGTGCACGATGCGCTGGCGCGCCTCGAAGCCGTAGTCCTTGTCCAGCCAGCGGCGCAGGGCATCGGCGAGCTGGCGCTGTTCTTCGCTGAATTGAAAATCCATCCGCTCCTCACAGTCCCAATATCATCTGCGCGATGATGTTTTTCTGTATTTCATTCGAGCCGCCATAGATCGAGGTCTTGCGGTAGTTGAAATAGTAGCTGGCCAGCGGCGCGGCGGCGTCCTCGCCGGTGGCGGCGTGCTCGCTGCGGCCCTCCAGGTAGGCGCTGTCGAAGGGCAGCGCGTGCGGGCCCAGCACCTCGACCATCAGCTCGGTCAGCAGCTGCTGGATTTCCGTGCCCTTGATCTTCAGCATCGATGCTTCCGGTCCCGGGGTATCCTGGTCCAGCAGGCGCAGCACGGTGGTTTCCAGCGCCATCAGCTCGATCTCCAGCTGGGCCACCTTGGCCGCGAACAGCGGGTCCTGCAGCAGCGGCTTGCCCTGCTTGAAATTCTCGTGCGCCAGCTTTTTCAGGAATTGCAGTTCGCGCTTGCTGCGGCCCACGGCGGCGATGCCGCTGCGTTCGTGGGCCAGCAGGTACTTGGCGTAGGTCCAGCCGCGGTTTTCCTGGCCCACCAGGTTCTGCACCGGCACCCGGACGTTATCGAAGAACACTTCGTTGATTTCGTGATCCTCGTCCAGCATGATGATGGGCCGCACCGTGACGCCTGGCGCGTGCATGTCTATCAGCAGGAAGGAAATGCCCTCCTGCTTGCGCACGGTGGTGTCGGTGCGCACCAGGCAGAACATCATGTCGGCGTGCTGGGCCAGCGTGGTCCAGGTTTTCTGGCCGTTGACGACGTAGTGGTCGCCGTCCAGCACCGCCGTGGTCTTGAGCGCGGCCAGGTCGGAGCCGGCGCCCGGCTCGGAATAGCCCTGGCACCACCAGTCCTCGCAGCTGAGGATGCGCGGCAGGTAATAGGCTTTCTGCTGCTCGCTGCCGAAGGCCATGATCACCGGCCCCACCATGTTGACCCCGAACGGCAGGATGGGCGGGGTACCGGCCCGCGCGCACTCCTCTTCCCAGATATGGCGCTGCAGCGGGGTCCAGCCCGGACCGCCATGCTCCACCGGCCAGCCCGGCGCGGCCCAGCCCTGGCGCGCCACGATCTGCTGCCAGCGCACGTAGTCGCTTTTCTGCAGCCGCAGGTGGTTGCGCACCTTTTTCTGCAGGTCGCTGGGCAAATTGGTTTCGATGAAGCCCCTCACCCTGTCGCGGAACGCCAGTTCTTGCGCCGTATAGTTCAAATCCATGCTGCTCCCCTAAAGCACGACCGTTCTTATCATTGTAGGCCGGACGGGCAATTGTGACATTTTTGTTGCGCGCTGTATGCAGCCTTTAATCGACAGTAATGGCCAGATCGCGCTGTCGGGTAGCGATATTGCCGGCGTAGTCGGCTGCAATGATGCGCAAGATATAATTTCCCGGTCCCAGCCTGGCCACCTGCCAGGCGCCCGGCTCCGCCTGGCCCTTGAGGATACGGTTGTTGATGGCATACACGAAGCGGGTGGCGGCCGCGCCGTGCACGGTGATGCCGCTGGCCCCGGCGTAGGCGGTCTTGACGGCCTCGCGGTTGCGCGGCAGGCGGTCGTACTGCTGGGTGATGACGGGCTGCTCCATGCCGGGTATGGTGTCGCCGTCCGCGTTCAGCAATTGGTAGCCGAGGCGGTACAGGCCCAGGCGGCGGCGCGCCTGGTTGCCGCTGACCTGGTCCCAGGCCTCCACCGTGATCTGCAGCTCGCCCAGGCTGCGCGGCACCAGCAGGCGGCCGTCGCGCATGTCGGCCAGCGGCTTGCCCTGGCCGTCGAGCAGCGCGATGCGCTCGATCTCGGGCGCGATGCTGTCTTCCAGGCCGATGAAGGGCAGCACCAGCGGATTGACCGGCCCGCCGTTGGGCAGGTAATCGAGATGCACATGGGCCATGGCGTTGACCAGGCCCAGGGTGTCGCCAGCCGCGAAGCGGGCGCCGCGCCGCACGCGCACCTGCGCCGGCTTGCCCTTGCCATCGGCCAGCAGCTGGAAGCGCGGGTCCAGCGGCCTGCCGCCCGGGCCGCGTCCCACCGTCATGTGCACATAGCGCAGGCTGTCCAGCGCCATGCCTTCCGACAGCTCGCCAAAGCCCCAGGCCGCCAGCGGATCGGCGACCTTGGCCGGCGTGACGGCCAGCACCGGGGTGCCGGTGGCGGCTTGTACGTCCAGGCCGGCGTGGAAGTGGTCGCGGCTGTCGCCACCGGTCTTGCCCCGCACTTCGCCCATCACGCCCACCACCTCATGCGCCTGGTCCTGCGGTTTGACCGGCCACAGCATGGTGGCCGGATGCGATGGCAGCGGCGCGGGACCTTGCTCCGGCGGGGCGCTGTCGCCGGGTGCGGGAGGGGCGATGCGCAGCAGGCGGAAGGTGGCGGCGTCGGTGGCCAGCAGGGCGCCGTCCGGAGCCAGGGCCAGTCCGCGCGGCTGGTACAGGCGCACGCTGCCGTCCGGCCCGTAGCCGGGCTGGGCCATGTGGTCCACATCCACCAGGGTCACCGCCTCGCCCTTGGGCGTGACCTGCACCACGCGGCCATGGCGGTTGCTGGCCGCGTACAGATAGCCGTCGGCCGACAGGGCCAGCGCCACCGGGCGCAGCAGCAGCGCGTCGCGGTCGTCCTCGGGCGCGCTGGCAACGGTGGTGACGGCGCCGTCCTGGCCCAGCTTGCGGATGGCGTTGTTGCCGGCGTCGGCAATAAAGAGCACGCCGCCGGGCGCCGCCACCAGGGCGGCCGGGGTGTTGAAGCGGGCCTGGGCGGCCGGACCGTCGGCCAGGCCGGCGCGGCCGTCGCCGGCAACGGTGGTGACAGTGCCGTCCGGAGCGATGCGGCGGATACGGTCGTTATAGCTGTCGGCCACGTACACCACGCCGGCCGCATCGACCGCCACGCCCAGCGGGCCGTCGAAGCGGGCCGCCGCGCCTTTGCCGTCGCGGTAGCCGGGCAGGCCGTCGCCGGCCAGGGTGCTGACCATGCCGTCAGGGGTGATCTTGCGGATGGCGTGGTTGCCGGTGTCGGCCACGTACAGGTTGCCTTGGGCGTCCAGCGCCAGGCCGGACGGGGTGTGAAAAGCGGCCGCCTTGCCCTGCCCTTCGGCATAGCCTTCGATGGCGCCGGCCAGCACGCTGGTGGCACCATCCGGTGCGATCCTGCGGATGCTGTTGCCGTCGCCGCCATCGGCCACGAAGATGGTGCCGTCCGGGGCCACGGCCACCCCGTAGGGATCGGCGAAACGGGTGCGGCGACCGCCGCCATTGGCCACGCCCGGCAGGCCGTCGCCGGCAATGCTGGTCACGCGCGCGTTCCAGTGCGGCACCGTGGCGCGCAGGCCGGACTGCCCCTCGGCCGCCGGCAAGCCGCCGTGCGCGGGGCGCGTCGCCAGCCAGGCTGCCCCGCCGCCGGCCGCAGCACCGAACACGGCCAGGGCGGCCAGGGCTATCTTGAACTGGGTAGGCGTCACGGACATTCCTGGAGTTGATTTACAGAAATGAAAGCTTAACCTATCCCATCAGCAAAATACAGGCAAAAAAAAGCCCGCTACAGGGAGCGGGCTGAATCTATTTCCTTGGAGGAGAATAGAGGAGACAGGTCACATCATGCCCGGCTATCGCCTCGAATGCCAATTGCGAGTCGTGATAGCAGATATAGGCAGCCTGAATGAGTTGTCAGACAACATAGCCCAAACTGTGGCTGGCGGCGCTGAACGAGGCCGCGCCCAGGTCAACCAGACCGAGGATTTTCACGATGCTGTCCTGCGTAGCGTTAAAGCTTGTGCCGGCGCCTGCGCCGTTCTGCACCACATAGGTATCGCCCTGGAACTGGAACCAGCTGAGCACGCCGTCGGCCGAGCCGGCAATGGCGGCGTTGGCGGCATCCTGCAGCGTGGCGGCGCCGCCCACGGCCACCTTGGCCGACTGGAAACTGGCGGCCGAGGCCCCGAAGCGCAGGCTGTCCCCGGCGCCCAGGTCGGTGATGGTGGTGTAGGCGCCCAGCTTGCTGGCGGGGCTGGCCACGTCAAAGATGTCGGCGCCGGCGCCGCCTGTCAGGATGACGCTGTCGGCCCGCGCCACGAGGATATCGGCCCCGGCCCCGCCCTGCAGCACGTCGCCGGCATGGTTGGCGGTCAGCAGGTCGCTGCCGGCGCCGCCCTTGATGGTGGCGGCGGCAGCCGAGCTGGCGGCTGTGGCCACGGTCAGGCCGCCGGCCAGGCCGGAGGCGTCGACCAGGGCGACATTGTTGGCGCCAAGCGCGACGCTGACGTTGCCGCTGCCGATGATGCTGAGCGTGGTCACGCCGGACACCGCCGCGCCCAGGCTGACCGTGGTATCTGCCGCCACTGCCACATGGATGGTCTCGATGTTACGGATGGTGGCGGTGACGGGAATGGCCACCACGCCCGGGAGCACGATGTTCAGGATATCCTCTCCGGCGCCGCCGTCCAGGGTGTCGTAGGCGTTCAGCGGGTTGACACCGGAGGAATCGGGAACGGCGTTGAATAGGTCGGCGCCGGCGCCACCGGTGACGATATCGACCAGGAGCGTCAGCCCGTGCGTGGTGACCTGCTGGCCGGTCGGCAGCTGGGCGGCGGTGGCCACGTGGGCCTTGGCCGCGTCCAGTGCCGTGTTCGCCGCCGCAAGGGCGGCCGCCGCGTCGGTGCGGGCCTGGGCGCCGGCGGCGTCATCGACGCCGGTGCTGCTGGCCAGGGTGGCCATGACATAGGCGTCAGCCAGCTCGACCGCGTGCTGGGCGCTCACCACGGCGCTGCTGGCCTGATTCAGCTCGGCGGCGGCGGCGTCCACCGCCAGCTTGGCGGTGGCCACGCTATTGGCTTCCGCCAGCGCCTTGCCGGCGGCCAGGTTGGACCGGGTGGCGGCGCTGGCGGCCACCACGGCGTCACCGGCGGCGGCGCCGTAGGCCTGGGCCGAGCTGAGCACGGCCGAGAGCGCTGCCGCGTCCGCCACACGGGCCTTGGCGGCTTCGCTGGCAGCCGCCGCCAGTGCGTCATCCGCCGTCGCCACGGTTTGCGCCGCGGCCGCCACAAAGGACGCGGCGGCGGCCGCCGCCTTGCTGCCCGCACTGATGGCGGCTGCCACGGCGCTGCTGGCCTTGCCGGCCGCGGCCGACAGCGCCATGGCGGCATCGAACGCGCCCTGAAGATCGGCCGGGGCGCCGCTGGCGGCCTTGATCACGGCCTGGATCTGGGCCACCTGCGCCTTGCTGTAGGCTTCATTGGCGGCCACGGCGCCATCCACCTGGGCCACGGCTACGCTGTTGAGGCTGCTGGCTATCCAGCGCGCCAGGTCGGACGGAGATGCTGCGCAGCCATTGAGCGCCCCCAGGGTCTGCGCCAGCGCTTCCGGCGTGGTGGCCGCCTTCAGGGTGGCGTCGTCATACACCTGGCGCAGGTAGTCGGCGGCCCTGCCGATGGCGGTGCCGCCCGCATAGGCCGCCGCCCCGCCGTCCACGGCGCCGAGGAAATCAGTGAACGCCACGGCGGCCGAGACCTTGGCGTTAAAGGCCGCCAGGTCGGCGCCCTGCGCGCCGCCGGCGATGCTGGTCACGGCAAAGGCCGGAGTAAGCAGGCCTTTGTCGATCAGACCGGTCCAATACGCCAGGCCGGCACTGTCGGCCGGGTGGCCAAACAGGTTGATATAAATCCGTGCCACGATTTGTGTGGTGCTCAGGCCGGCAAAAGTGGCGGTATATTCGGGCGAAGTGGAAAACTGCCGCGACACCTCGGCCAGCGTGAGCCTGCCCGCGTCCAGTTGCGCCTGGTAGTAGGCCAGCCCGCCAGGATCGGCCGGCCGGCTGAAGTACGCCACATACAGCTGCTGCAATTCCGTGGTATGGCTGGTCATGCATTGATCCCTTTTCATTTATCAATTTAATAACCATATTAAGCTGATAATTGCGCTTACGCAAGCACAGTGGCAGGGCAAAAAAAAACCCGCTCAGGGAGCGGGTTGAATCTATTTCCTTGGAGGAGAATAGAGGAGACAGGTGCAATAATGCTGGAGCGCGCGATATTTAGCCAATTTATAGTTGTGATAGCTTATATGCGCGCGCTGAATGACAGCCTTATTTGCCGCCGGCGCTGCCTGCATTCAGGCCATAGGGCAGCACGCGCGAGGCCATGCGGGTATCGGTCTTGAGCAGTCCCACCTCGTCCGCCAGGATGTGCACGGCCTCGTTGAGCAGCACATCCTTGGCGGCCTTGGCGGCTTTCTCGGCGTCCAGCTCGGCCGTCAGCGAGCGTTCATCGGCCTGCAGGCCGTCGTCGGTGCGCAGCGCGCCCTTGACCGCCGCCACTTTGGGATTGGGCGCCGCCTTGCCGCTGGCCGGCTTGGCCGACACCGCCTTGTTCAGCGCATCCTTGGGATCGGGCACCAGCACCGGGTCGTCGCCGCCCGGGGTGGCCGCCAGCAGGCGCTGCTCGCGCAGCTTGGCGCGCGCCTCCTGCTCGTCGCGCTCCTTGCGGCGCGCCTTTTCGTTGAGCGAGATCAGGTTGTCCTTGCGCTGCTTGTTGGCCAGCGCGATATCCTCGGCCAGGTACTGGAAATCCTTGTCCTTGGCGATGCGGGCTTCGTGGCGCTTGTCCAGCAGCGGCACGATGTCCTTCATGTCGCCGGTGGCGATGTAAGGCGCCGGCTTGATCGAGGTCCATGGCAGGGCGTTGTCATAGCTCGATTCGCCGAAGCTGTCCGGATCGGTCATGGACGGCAGCTTGATGTCCGGCGTGACGCCGCGCAGCTGGGTGGTGCCGCCATTGATGCGGAAGAATTGCGCCACCGTCATCTTGAGGTCGCCGTAGCGCGACTTGTCGCTGCTGGCGTAACGGTCCAGGTTGATCATGGTCTGCACCGTGCCCTTGCCGAAGCTGGGTTCGCCGATGATGATGCCGCGCCCGTAATCCTGGATGGCGGCCGCGAAGATCTCGGACGCCGAGGCCGAGCCACGGTTGACCAGCACGCCGAGCGGGCCGTCCCAGGCCATGCCGGCGTTGGTGTCGCTTTCCACCTGCACCTGGCCGTCGCTGTTGCGCTGCATGACCACCGGGCCCTTGTCAATGAACAGGCCGGTCAGCTCGACCGCCTCGATCAGGGAACCGCCGCCATTGTTGCGCAGGTCGATCAGGACATTGTCCACTTTTTCCTTCTTCAGCTCGCCCAGCAAGCGGGCCACGTCGCGGGTGGCGCTCTTGTAATCCTTGTCGCCACGGCGGCGCGCCTCAAAGTCCAGGTAGAAGGTCGGCAGCGAGATCACGCCCACGCGGCGCTTGACGTTGCCATCCTTGACTTCCAGGATGGATTTCTTGGCCGATTGCTCTTCCATGCTGATTTTCTTGCGCACCAGGGCAACCGAGGTGTGCTTGCCATCAGGACCGGCATCAGCCGGCAGGATGTCCAGCCGCACGGTGGAATCCTTGGGGCCGCGGATCAGCTCGACCACGTCGTCCAGGCGCCAGCCCAGCACGTCGGTCATATTGCCCTTGGCGCCCTGCCCCACGGCCAGGATGCGGTCGCCCACCTTCACCTTGCCGGACAGGCCGGCCGGGCTGCCCGGCACCACTTCGCGGATCACGGTGTATTCGTCGCGGGTCTGCAGCACGCAGCCTATGCCTTCCAGCGACAGGCGCATGGCGATCTCGAAGTTGTCCGAGGCGCGCGGGCCCAGGTAGTTGGTGTGCGGCTCGATCGACATGGCGTAGGCGTTCATGAAGATCTGGAACACGTCCTCGTTGTTGAGCTTGCGCGAGCGGCTCTGGTAGTTTTCGTAGCGCTTGTCCAGGGTCTGGCGGATCGCCTTGTCATCCTTGCCGGCCAGCTTCAGGCGCAGCCAGTCATTCTTGACGCGCTTGCGCCACAGTTCCTTGATTTCCGCATCGCTCTTGGCCCAGTCCGCCTTTTCACGGTCATACTGGTAGCTCTCGTCCACGCTGAAATCGAATTTGCTCTTGAGCAGTTCGCGGGCGTAGCCTATGCGCTCGTTGAAGCGCTGCTGGTACTGGTTATAGATGGCGAACGGAATGCTCAGGTCCTCGCCGGCAATGGCGTCATCCAGTTTGGTGCGCGCGTAGCCGAACTGGTCGACGTCGGCCTGGGTGAAGAACAGCTTCTCGGCGTCCAGCGCCTTGAAATAGCGGTCGAAGATTTTCTCCGACATGGCGTCATCCAGGGGCATGGCCTTGTAATGGAAGCGCGACAGGATGCGCGAAGCCACTACCGCGGCCTGGGCTTGGGTGGCCTGGGGCTTCATCTGGGCGTCGGCCGCAGCCTTGTCCGGCGCGGCGGCGCCGGCCTGCAATGACAATGCCGCCAACACGGCCACCAACAGCATATGCTTCTTCATCGGCTTTGCTCCGAAAATCGTTGTTCAGGTATGACTTCATTCTACAGGATAGGCGGGCTGTCCATGGCGCAGTTTCCTGATACAAACTTAAGGGGCGCTGAAAGCAGTGTCCCGGAGTACGTGAAACTACTAACTTCCTGTCTATTTTTCCAATAAGCCATTGTTTTTAAAGAATAAATTGGAGGCCTGACTCCAAAGATGGAGTTGCCGCTCGGAAAAAATCTGCTATCATGACAGCTTAAATCCCCTGCCCGCCTCCGCATCCCCGAGGCACGCGCCTCATCCGCATTCCGCCCCCTGGCCGGCGCCACCAGGCAATGACGTTTTTAATAAGAAGAGAGCCATGACCAAGATTATTAATCCCCGCGACTGGGGTGTAGGTACCAAAATCACCGTATTTACGTTCGGCCTGATCAGTGTGATCCTGGCCATCCTGCTGGCCTTGATCAATGCCAGCACCGCGTCCATGCTGGAGGAGCGCGCCAAGAAGAACGTGGCCGACGCCCTGAACGGGATCAACGACACCGTGGAAGTGTTCCATATCGCCATGAGCAACGAAGCCGGCAGCTTCGCACGCCTGTTTGCCGCCCAGTTCACCGGGGCCTACACGCTGGACGCGTCGGCACCGGTGGAAATCGCAGGCAAGCCGGTACCGCTGCTGAAGAACGGCGGCCGCACCCTCAACCTGGACTTTTCGATACCCGACCAGTTCACCCAGTCCACCGGCGTGGTCGCCACCATCTTCGCTGCCAGCGGGGACGAATTCGTGCGCGTCACCACCTCGCTGAAGAAGGAAAACGGTGAGCGCGCGGTCGGCACCCAGCTGGACCACAGCCATCCCAGCTATCCGCTCCTGCGCGAAGGCAAGAGCTACATCGGCCTGGCCACCCTGTTTGGCAAGCAATACATCACCCAGTACGACCCGGTGCGCGACGCCGCCGGCAAGGTGGTGGGTGTGCTGTTCATCGGCCTGGACATTTCCAAGAATATGGAAATGCTCAAGGAAAAGATCAAGTCCATCAAGATCGGCCAGACCGGCTACATCTACGTGGTCAGCGCCGCGCCCGGCAAAACCTACGGCACCCTGCTGGTCCACCCCAGCAAGGAAGGGGTCAACCTGCTGGACGCCAAGAGCAGCGATGGCCGCAGCTTCATCAAGGAAATGCTGGAAAAGACGGAAGGCAGCATGGTCTACGACTGGGCCGACAAGGATGGCGCCAAGCCGCGCGAAAAGCTGGTCACCTTCGACATGTTCAAGGGCTGGGGCTGGCTGATGGTGGGCAGCGTGTACACCGACGAGATCACCAGCGAAGCCAGCCAGCTGCGCAACCGCTACGCCCTGCTTGGCCTGCTCTCCCTGGGCGTGTTTGCCGTGGCCCTGTTCCTGCTGGTGCGCGCCAACGTGACGCGGCCGCTGGCGCGCGCCGAGCAGGCGGCAGAGCGCATCGCCGAGGGCGACCTGGACGTGCATGTCGAAATCAGGAACAAGGATGAGATCGGCCTGTTGCTGCGCGCCCTGAACAGCATCAGCCGCAACCTGTCCGGCGTGGTGGGCCAGGTACGGCGCGGCGCCGAGCAGATCGCCTCGGCCTCGACCGAGATCGCCACCGGCAACCTGGACCTGTCCTCGCGCACCGAAGAACAGGCTTCCAGCCTGGAGAAAACCGCCGCCTCGATGGAGCAGCTGAGCAGCGCCGTCAAGCACAATGCCGACAATGCGGCCCAGGCCAACCAGCTGGCCCAGGCGGCGTCCGACATCGCCGCCCGCGGCGGCGTCGTGGTGGCGCAAGTGGTGGACACCATGGGGTCCATCAACGATTCCTCGCGCAAGATCGTGGACATCATTTCCGTGATCGACGGGATCGCCTTCCAGACCAACATCCTGGCCCTGAACGCGGCCGTGGAAGCGGCCCGCGCCGGCGAGCAGGGCCGCGGCTTTGCCGTGGTGGCATCGGAGGTGCGCACCCTGGCGCAGCGCTCGGCCACGGCGGCCAAGGAAATCAAGGCGCTGATCGATGACTCGGTCGGCAAGGTGGCGGCCGGCAGCAAACAGGTCGAGCAGGCCGGCAGCACCATGCAAGAAGTGGTGGACAGCGTGCGCCGCGTCACCGACATCATGGGCGAGATCACCAGCGCCAGCGAGGAGCAGCGCGCCGGCATCGTCCAGGTGCATGACGCCGTGGCCCAGATGGACGGCGTGACCCAGCAGAACGCCGCCCTGGTGGAAGAAGCGGCAGCGGCGGCCCAGGCCCTGCAGGACCAGGCCGCCGAACTGGCCCAGGTGGTACAGATATTCAAGCTGGGCGTCCAGGACAGCCAGGACCGGCACTACCCGGCGCTGCGCTAAGCCACCCCGTCCTCACCCGCCGCCGCATGCACGCGGCGGTTTTTTTTCGCCCACCGTTTTTATGTTGCCAGGAATGATATAGTTTCCTTTTATTCACATTCCTTGCCCCTATGCGCCGCCACTTCCTCGCTACGCTGTTTGCCACCCTGCTGTGCCTCGCCTGGCCGGGCCTGCCGTGGGCGCAAGCCGCGCCGCCCGGCACCGGCTCTCCATTCCAGCACGGCTCCGGCGTGGCGGTCACCAGCCTGACGCCGGAGCAAGCCGCCAACATCGCCACCCTGGGCCAGGTGTGGGGCTTCCTCAAGTATCACCACCCGCGCGTGACCGCCGGCGAGCTGCCCTGGGACGACGAGCTGCTGCGCATGCTGCCGGCCATCCTGGCCGCGCCCGACCGGGCCGCCGCCAGCGCCATCCTGCAGCGCTGGATCGCCGCCCTGGGCCCGGTGGCGTCCTGCCAGCCCTGCACCACGCTCGATACTCGGGACTTGCAGCTGCGCTCTGCGCTGGCATGGCTGGATGCCGGCGACCTGGGCCCGGAATTGCGCGCCACCCTGCGGGACATCTACCAGAACCGTCCGGCAGGCAAGGAGCAATACTATGTGCGGCACCAGCAGCCGGTCGGCAACCCGGTATTCGAGCATGAAGCGGGCTACCCGCAGCTGGTGTTCCCGGATGCCGGCTACCAGCTGCTGGGACTGTTCCGCTACTGGAACATGATCGAATACTGGGCGCCCTATCGCGACCAGATCGGGGAAGACTGGCACCAGGTACTGCGCGACAGCATCACCGGCGCCGCCCTGGCCAAGGACAAGGCTGCCTACGAGCTGCACATGATGGCCCTCATCGCCCGGGTCCACGACACCCACGCCAACCTGTGGAGTTCGCTCCAGGTGCGGCCGCCGCAGGGGACCTGCGCGCTGCCGGTGCGGGTGCGCTTCATCGATGGCCAGGCCGTGGTCTACGCCTACGCCGACCCGCAGGCCGGCCCGGCCACCGGCCTGCTGCCAGGCGACGTGATCGACAGCCTGGACGGCACGCCGGTGGCGCGCCTGGTGCAGCTGCGCAGTCCCTATTACGCCGCGTCCAACGACGCCGCCCGCCTGCGCGACATCGGCCACAGCCTGCTCCAGGGCACCTGCGCGCCCGCCCGGCTGCGCGTGCGGCGCGGGCAGGAAGCGCTGGCACTGGCGGCCATGCCGGAACCGGGGCTGGCGCTGAACCGGGAGCGCATCACGCACGACCGTCCCGGCGAGACCTTCCAGCGCCTGGGCCAGGATATTGCCTATCTCAAGCTGTCGTCGATCAAGTCCGACGATATTCCGGCCTACCTGGAAGCTGCGGCCGGCACCAGCGGCCTGATCGTCGATATCCGCAATTATCCCAACCAGTTCGTCGTGTACACGCTGGGCCGTCACCTCGTCAGCCAGCCCGTTCCTTTCGCCCGCTTCACCACCGGCGACGCCGCCAACCCCGGCGCCTTCCGCTGGGGCCAGCAAGCAGCCCTGTTTCCGGCCGCGCCGCACTACCCGGGCAAGGTGGTGATACTGGTGGACGAAATATCGCAAAGCCAGGCCGAGTACACCGCCATGGCCTTGCGCAGCGTGCCCGGCGCCAAGGTCATCGGCAGCACCACGGCCGGCGCCGACGGCAATGTGAGCCCCATCGTGCTGCCGGGCGGCCTGCGCACCATGATCAGCGGCATAGGCGTGTTCTATCCCGACCGCCGGCCCACGCAGCGCGTCGGCATCGTGCCCGACATCGAAGTACGCCCCACCGTGGACGGCATCCGGGCCGGACGCGATGAAGTGCTGGAGGCGGCCATCGCCGAGCTGCGCCGGGGGCAGCAGCCCTACAACGCGGCCAGCGTCCACCACCCGGCGGCCGCGATCAGCAAATAAGGCCAGGAGCGCAGCGAGATGCGCCAGTCGGCCGAAGACGGCCAGCAGGCCAGGAACTGGGGCGCGACGGCAAACGCCAGCGCCAGGTCCAGCCACTGGAAGTGCAGTCCGGCGCGGGTGCGCCACCATGCCACAACGAAGGGCAGCAGCAGCACCAGAAATGGTGCCAGCGCGGACGGGGCGGCGTTGTACCAGCGCACCCGGGTCAGCTTGACCGAGCCCAGTTCCCAGCCCTGCCCGACGCGGCGCGGTATCACCGTGAAAGTGGCGGGCCGGGCCCAGGTCAGCAGGCCGACGCAGAAATGCGCCAGCTCGTGGGTGATGGTGCCGGCCAGCGTGAACAGGAAGAACACCGGATGGCGCGCCGACAGGGCGCGTATGACCAGCGCCAGCAGCAGGGAGGGCGCCAGGTAGATCAACAGGTCGCGGTGGTGGCATAGCCACGCGGGCGCGAGCACTGAACAGTCGAGCAGGCTGGCCATGGCGCATGGTCGCATGCCGCCCGGGGCGCGTCAATTTCAGCGCGCCCCGGCCTTAAGGCGGAGCCGCCGCTCGCCAGTTCCAGGGATGCCCGCGGGCGCGCCGCTTCCTAGAATACCGGGACGCATCCGCGTCCACCATCTCTAGAGGCTATCATGAGTATCCTGCAAGACCTGCTGACCCCGCAAGACTGTGCCCTGGTGCTGCTCGACCAGCAGGCCGGCCTGCAATTCGCCGTCCAGTCCATGGACCGCCAGACCCTGCTGAACAATTCCGTGGCCCTGCTGGAAACGACACAGGCGTTTTCGCTGCCGGTGGTGGTGAGCACCTCGGCCAGCAAGGTCTACAGCGGCCCGCTGCTGCCCGACCTGGCGGCCCTGCTGCCGGACCATCCCGTCATCGAGCGCAGGAACATGAATGCCTGGGAGGACGCCAATATGCTGGCGGCGATCCAGGCCACCGGCCGCAAGCGCCTGATTTTTTCGGGCATGCTGACCGAGGCCTGCATCAGCTTTGCCGTACTGAGCGCCCTGCGCGACGGCTATGAGTGCTACGTGGTGGGCGACGCCTGCGGCGGCCTGACCGCCACCGGCCATGAGCTGGCGATGCAGCGCATGGCCGGCCAGGGCGCGCAGCCGACCAGCTGGATACAGGTACTGCTGGAGCTGCAGCGCGACTGGACCCGGCGCGACACCTACGACGCGGCGCGCGCCGTGGTCGAAAAACATGGCGGCGGCTACGGCGTCGGGCTGCGCTATGCGCGCCAGATGCTGCCGCCGCTGGCGCCGCCGCCGGCGGCCTGAAGCCGCGTTCGCGCCACCATCCGGCCGCCCATCCGACGGCCAGGCGCCGCTCAGGCGGCCAGCCTGCGCGACGGCGGCAGGGCGGCAGTCGGCTCCGCACCTATCCTGAACACGCTGACCGCCTGCGCCAGCCGCGCCGCCTGCGCTTGCATGGACTCGGCGGCGGCCGCCGCCTGCTCCACCAGGGCCGCGTTCTGCTGCGTCACCTGGTCCAGCTGGCCCACCGCAGTGTTAACCTCATCCAGCCCGGCGCTCTGTTCGCCGGTGGCGTGGGTGATCTCGGCAATGATGCCATTCACGCGCTGTACGCCGGCCACGATATCGCGCATGGCAGAACCGGCGGTCTCGACCAGCTTGTTGCCCTCGTCCACTTGCGCCACCGAGTCGACGATCAGCGCGCTGATTTCCTTGGCCGCCGAGGCACTGCGCTGGGCCAGGTTGCGCACCTCGCCCGCCACCACGGCAAAGCCACGGCCCTGTTCACCGGCCCGGGCCGCCTCCACCGCCGCGTTCAGGGCCAGGATATTGGTCTGGAAGGCGATGCCGTCGATCACCGCGATGATGTCCGCCATCCGGCCCGAGGAGACATGGATGGCTTGCATGGTGGCTTCCACCCGCGCCACCACGTCGCCGCCCTTGCGCGCCAGCTCGGCCGCGGCGGCCGCCAGCTGGTTGGCCTGGCGAGCGTTGTCGGCGTTGTGGCGCACGGTGGCGGTCAGTTCCTCCATGGAGGACGCCGTTTCTTCCAGCGAACTGGCCTGCTGCTCGGTGCGCACCGACAGGTCCTGGTTGCCGGCTGCGATCTCGGCCGACGAGGTGGCGATGTGATCCGTACCGCCGCGCACCTCGCTGACGATGGTCAGCAGGCTGGCATTCATGTCCTTGAGCGCGGCCAGCAGCTGGCCGCATTCGTCGCCGGAATGAACCTCGATGGCGCCGGTGAGGTCGCCGCCGGCCACACGCCGGGTCGCTTCGACCGCCGCCTTCAGGGGCCGCGTGATGCTGGTGGTCAGCAGCCAGGCCGATACCGCGCCCAGCGCCAGCGACAGCAGCGCCAGCACGGTCACCAGGGTGGCTGCGGTCTGGGCCAGATGCTCGACTTCGCGCGCGGTGGCGTCGATGGCCTCGCGCTGCATGCGCACCAGGTCCAGCACCAGCTTCTGGTACTGCGCCGTGCCCGGCAGGAACACCTGGGCGAACACGCGTTCAGCCTCCTCCGGCCGGCCAGCCTGTTTGAGCTTGATGATTTCGTCGCGCGAGGACAGGTACACTTTTCGCTGCTCCCCTATCTGGGCGAACAGGCGCTGCTCGGCCTCGCCGTCCAGCATGGTTTCCAGCTGTTTCTGGATTTCGCCCGACGCCTTGGACGACGCGGCCGCCTCCTCCTTGAAATAGGCGCCCAGGCTCAGGTCGCTGCTCTTGGCGATGGCCGTGGTGCGGCGTATGCCGCTGTCGATCTTGCCGTACCAGTCCGAAATCAGGCGTTCCTTGGCCAGCGGCAGCTGCATCATCTCGCGGGTGGCGGCGGCCACCTCGTTCAGGCGCCACACGCTGATGGCGGTAATGACCATCGAAAACAGCAATATCAGGGCAAACCCCAGTCCCAGCCGCCTACCTATTCCCCACCTTCCCAACATACGTGTTCTCCTGTGACAACCGCTCAGAGCAAACGGTTTCAGGGATTCTAGTTTTGTAATTTCCTAAATGCAATGATATAGCCGTTGTCATACAACCATGTGTTGTAAAGTTGCCAAAAGTCATTTTTTGCGCTACAAGGCCTTGATTTTTTTCTCAGGGCGATTCTGGGAATAGGCTGAATGAGGGATATGCCTAAGTAGTATATCTAGTTGTATGACAACGTACATCTCGGCTACGATACGCGCAACACAGTGTTCAGAAGGAGACCCGCATGACCACGCAGCAAAAAGCCAGCCGTGTGCGCTGGCTGATCCTGGCGATCCTGTTCATCGTCACCACCATCAATTACGCCGACCGCGCCACCATCGCCATTGCCGGTCCGGAATTGAAGAAAGTGCTGGGCCTGAGTCCGGTACAACTGGGCTTCGTGCTGTCGGCCTTCGCCTGGTCCTACGTGCTGGCGCAATTGCCGGGCGGCTGGCTGCTGGACCGCTTCGGCTCCAAGATCACGTATTTCTTCAGCATCTTCCTGTGGTCGGTGTTCACCATGCTGATGGGCACGGTCGGCTTCTTTGCCGGCGCCACCGCGCTGGCCGTGCTGTTTGCGCTGCGCCTGATGATAGGCGCTGCCGAGGCCCCCTCCTTCCCCGGCAACAGCCGCCTGGCCTCGGCCTGGTTCCCCACTGCCGAGCGCGGCACGGCGGCCGCCATCTTCAATTCGGCGCAATACTTCGCCACCGTGCTGTTCGCCCCCCTCATGGGCTGGCTGGTGCACGCGCTGGGCTGGCAAAGCGTGTTCTACGTGATGGGCGGCCTGGGCGTGCTCATGTCCTTCATCTGGCTGCGCACCGTGTACGGTCCCAAGGAGCATCCGCTGATCAACGCCGCCGAACTGGCGTACATCCAGGCTGGCGGCGCCCTGGTCGACCTGGAAAGCCAGGGCAAGGCGGCCACCGCCGTCAAGTTCGACACCTGGTCGGCCATCCGCCAGCTGTTGGGCAACCGCATGCTGCTGGGCGTATATATCGGCCAGTACTGCATCAACACCCTGACCTACTTCTTCCTGACCTGGTTCCCCATCTACCTGGTGCAGGAACGCCACATGAGCATCCTGAAGGCGGGCTTCGTGGCCGCGCTGCCGGCCATCGCCGGCTTCCTGGGCGGTGTGCTGGGCGGCGTGATTTCCGACGTGCTGATCAAGTCGGGCCGTTCGCTGTCGGTGGCGCGCAAGACCCCCATCGTGGGCGGCCTGCTGCTGTCCATGAGCATGATCGTGTGCAACTACGTGGAAGCCGACTGGGTGGTGGTGATGGTGATGTCGCTGGCCTTCTTCGGCAAGGGCGTGGGCGCGCTGGGCTGGGCCGTGGTGGCGGACACCTCGCCCAAGGAAGCCGGCGGCCTGAGCGGCGCACTGTTCAACACCTTCGGCAACACGGCCGGCATCACCACCCCCATCGTGATCGGCTACATCCTGGAAGCCACCGGGTCCTTCGCCGGGGCCCTGGTGTTCGTGGGCGCCAATGCGGCGGTGGCGGTGCTGTCCTACCTGGTGCTGGTCGGTCCGATCCAGCGCTTCGAGTTCAGCAAGCCGGTCACGCGCTAGGCTGGCCGCTGCCGGAAAACCGCGATTTTTCGCGGTTTTCATTGACATTCAAATGATAATGGTTATCATTCATATTCTCATTTGATTCATAGGATAGAGCTCCATCGTGCGCGCCTTCTGGACCCTGGTACACCGCTACGCCGGCCTGCTGACCGCCGCGTTTTTGTTCATCAGCGGGGTCACCGGCGCCATCATCTCCTGGGATCACGAGCTGGACGATGTGCTCAACCCGCACCTGATGCACGCGAGCGCCACGGGCGCGCCACAATCCTCACTGGAGCTGGCGCGCCAGGTCGAGGCCCGCTATCCGCTGGCGCGCGTCACTTTCGTCACCCTGCAGCCGGAACCAGGCGCATCGCTGGCCCTGGGCGTGAGCCCGCGCGTCGATCCCGCCACCGGCAAGGCGGCCCGGCTGGGCTTCAACCAGGTGTTTGTCGACCCTGTCAGCGGCGCCGAACTGGGCAAGCGCGAATGGGGCGCGGTCTGGCCCATCACCAAGGAAACCCTGGTCTCCTTCCTGTACCGCCTGCACTACACCCTGCACATCCCCGAGATGTGGGGCATAGACCGCTGGGGCATCTGGCTGATGGGCGGCATCGCCATGATCTGGGTGGTGGACAGCTTCGTCGGTTTTTACCTGACCTTGCCGGTACGGCGCCGCGCCGCCGCCGGCAAGACGGTCCCGGCAGGCAAGTCGTGGTGGCAGCGCTGGCAGCCGGCCTGGAAGGTGCGCTGGACGGGCGGCAGCAACAAGCTCAACTTCGACCTGCACCGCGCCTTCAGCCTGTGGACCTGGGGCTTGCTGCTGGTGCTGTCGTTCACCGCCTTCTCGCTCAACCTGTACAGTGAAATCTTCTTCCCACTGATCCAGAAGGTGTCCAAGGTAACGCCCTCGCCGTTCGACACCCGAGCGCCGCACGACGCCCACCATCCGATCGAACCCAAGGTGGCGTACGCCGACATCATTGCCCACGCCGGCGCCGAGGCGCGCCAGCGCGGCTGGAACGAACCGGTGGGCAGCGTGTTCTACGCCGACGCCTGGGGCATCTATGGCGCCAGCTTCTTCCAGCCGGGCGACGACCATGGTTCGGGCGGGGTCGGCCCGGCCGTGCTGTACTACGACGGCGTGGACGGCCGCCTGCTGGGCGACCGCCAGCCGTGGAAAGGTACGGCGGCCGACATCTTCGTGCAAGCCCAGTTCCCGCTGCACTCGGGCCGCATCCTGGGCCTGCCGGGGCGGATACTGATTTCCTTCATGGGGGTGGTGGTGGCCATGCTGAGCGTGACCGGCGTCATCATCTGGTGGCGCAAGCGCGCCTCGCGCGTGGCGACCGCCGCACGGCGTGCCCAGCAGCCAGCGTCACTGGGCGACGAGGTGGCGGCCTGACACTGTACAATACGCGCCGCCTCGTTCAGGAGTATTGTTCTCTTTTCAGGACGAACAGTACTCCCGACGCCATGAATAATCCCTCCCGCGCAGAGATGGACGCCAAGATCCAAAGGGCCGAAGCGCGCTTCGACGCCCGCTTTGCCGCCATCCTGCAAACCGGTGTCCAGATACAGGCGGACATCCGGAACCTCAAGATCACGACTATCATCACCGCCATCAGCTCCATCCTGGCGGTGGCGACCTTCAATGCAACCCTGCTGTCCGGCATGGTGGCCTCGCTGGAGTCGGGCAGAAACATGACGCAGGCACAAGCCGAGGTCAAACGGCAAATCGCCGAGACCGACGCCCTGCTCAAACGCGTCAGGGAGGACGCCGAACGGGCACGTGACGCGGACCGTGACAGCAAACAATAGCGCACTTGATGCCGCCCCAGGGCGGCATCGCCTTAGTCCGGGCTAGTGGCGGCCGGTGTAGAAGCAGCGGCCGCAAGCCTGGCGGTAGCTTTCGTTGCCGCCTATGCTGATCTGTTCGCCTTCCTGGATGCGCTTGCCCTCCTCATCCACGCGGATATTCATCGTGGCTTTCTTGCCGCAGGTGCAGATGTTCTTCAATTCCTCGATATCGTCGGCCAGCGCCAGCAGGTAGGCCGAGCCGGGGAAAGGCTCGCCGCGAAAGTCGGTGCGCAAGCCATAGCTGATGACCGGGATGCCGCGCACCTGGGCCAGCTGGTGCAGCTGCTGCACCTGGGCCGTGGTCAGGAACTGCGCCTCGTCGATCAGCAGGCAGGCGATTTTCTGGTCGATGATGTCGAGGAAGTTGGTGGCGGCGTCGAACACCTCGGTCTCGCGCTGCGGCCCCAGGCGCGACGTCACCTTGCCCACCCCGTAGCGGTCGTCGATGGCGGCCGTGAACAGGCGTACCGCCTGGCCCTGCTCCTCATAATTGTGGGCCACCTGCAGCATGGCGGTGGACTTGCCTGCGTTCATCGCAGAGTATCGGAAATAAAGTTTTGCCACTGCAGCCTTCCTGGTATGAGGACAGCCGGTTGACCCAGCTACAATATGGTGCGCGATTATAAACCCGGTCCCGCGAAAAAGTGCATACTGGCTGTTCCGTCAACCGCCGGAGTCAGATATGCCTACCCCCGCATTGTTCACACTGATCGGCAACACGCCCCTGGTCGAAGTCACCCGCCTCGATACCGGGCCTTGCCAACTATTCCTCAAGCTGGAATCGCAAAACCCGGGCGGCTCGATCAAGGACCGCATCGGCTTGTCCATCATCGAAGCCGCCGAGCAGGATGGCCGTTTGCAGCCGGGCGGCACCATCATCGAAGCCACCGCCGGCAACACCGGCCTGGGCCTGGCGCTGGTCGGCCGCCTGAAAGGCTACCGCGTGCTGCTGGTGGTGCCGGACAAGATGTCGACCGAAAAAGTCCTGCACCTCAAAGCCCTGGGCGCGGAAGTGCGCACCACCCGCTCCGACGTCGGCAAGGGCCATCCCGAGTACTACCAGGATGTTGCGGCCCGGCTGGCGGCCGAGATCCCGGGCGCCTTCTTCGCCGACCAGTTCAACAACCCGGCCAACCCGCTGGCGCACCAGACCACCACCGGCCCGGAAATCTGGGAACAGAGCGGCCACGCAGTGGACGCCATCGTGGTAGGCGTCGGCTCGTCCGGCACCCTGACCGGGCTGACGCGCTACTTCCGCGAGGTGTCGCCCCGGACCGAATTCGTGCTGGCCGACCCGGCCGGCTCCATCCTGGCCGAGTACATCAACACCGGCAAGCTCAGCGAAGTCAGCGGTTCCTGGGCGGTGGAAGGCATAGGCGAGGACTTCGTGCCCGCCATTGCCGACCTGTCCGGCGTGCGGCGCGCCTACACCATCACCGACCAGGAAAGCTTCGACAGCGCCCGCCAGTTGCTGCGCGCCGAGGGCATCCTGGGCGGCTCGTCCACCGGCACCCTGCTGGCCGCCGCCCTCAAGTACTGCCAGGCGCAAACCACGCCGAAAAAAGTGGTCACCTTCGTGTGCGACACCGGCACCCGCTACCTGTCCAAGGTCTACAACGACGGCTGGATGCACGACCAGGGCCTGCTGCCGCGCCCGCGCAGCAACGACTTGCGCGACCTGATCGGCCGCCCCTACGACGAGAACGAGGTGGTCAGCGTCTCGCCCGAGGACAGCCTGCTGGTGGCCTTCAACCGCATGCGCAGCGCCGACCTGGCCCAGCTGCCGGTGCTGGACCACGGCAAGCTGGTCGGCATCATCGACGAGTCCGACCTGCTGCTCAAGGTGGAGCACGACGCCAGCCAGTTCACCGGCCTGGTCGGCGCCACCATGACCGCGCGGCTGGAAACCCTGCACCCCCAGGCCGGCATGCAAGCCCTGCGCAACACCCTGGACAGCGGCCTGACCGCCGTGGTGGCCGACGGCCCCACCTTCTACGGCCTGATCACCCGCTTCGACCTTCTCAACCACTTGCGCAGGACGCTATCGTGACCGACCATACCAGGCACCGGCTGGCCACCCGCGTGATCCACGCGGGCCAGGCCCCCGATCCTTCCACCGGCGCCATCATGCCGCCCATTTACGCCACCTCCACCTTCGTGCAGGACAGTCCCGGCGTGCACAAGGGGCTGGACTACGGCCGCTCGCACAACCCCACCCGCTGGGCGCTGGAGCGCTGCGTGGCCGACCTGGAAAGCGGCGCCCAGGCCTATGCCTTCGCCTCCGGGCTGGCGGCCATCTCCACCGTGCTGGAACTGCTCGATGCCGGCTGCCACATCGTGGCCGGCGACGATATGTACGGCGGCACCTACCGGCTGTTCGAGCGGGTGCGGCGGCGCAGCGCCGGCCACCAGTTCAGCTACGCCGACCTGACCGACCCGGCCAACCTGCTGGCCGCGCTGCGTCCCGAGACGCGCATGGTGTGGGTGGAGACGCCCACCAATCCCATGCTCAAGCTGGCCGACCTGCAGGCCATCGCGGCCATCTGCCGCGAGCGCAACATCATTGCCGTGGCCGACAACACCTTTGCCAGCCCGCTGGTGCAGCGCCCGCTGGAACACGGTTTCGACATCGTCGTGCACTCCATGACCAAGTACCTGAACGGACACTCGGACATCATAGGCGGCATCGCCGTGGTGGCGGGCGAACCGCGCCAGCAGGCCTGGCGCGATCAGCTGGGCTTTTTGCAGAATTCGGTGGGCGCCATCGCCGGTCCGTTCGACAGCTTTTTGGCGCTGCGCGGCATCAAGACCCTGGCCATCCGCATGGAACGGCATAGCGCCAGCGCCCTGGAACTGGCGCGCTGGCTGGCGCGGCAGCCGGAAGTGCGCACCGTCTGCTATCCCGGCCTGGAGACGCATCCGCAGCACGCATTGGCCAGGCGCCAGATGCATGGCTTTGGCGGCATCATCTCCATCGACCTGGCTACCGACCTGGCCGGGGCGCGCCGCTTCCTGGAGCGCTGCGAGGTGTTCGCCCTGGCCGAAAGCCTGGGCGGGGTGGAAAGCCTGATCGAGCATCCGGCCCTGATGACCCACGCCAGCATTCCGGCGCAACAACGCGCGCGGCTGGGCATAGGCGATGGCCTGGTACGGCTGTCGGTGGGCATAGAAGACGTGGAGGACTTGCGGCGCGACCTGCGCAACGCGCTCGATGCGATATAAACGCCCCTAAAGCGCCTAAAACGCCCTCTTTTCCACGTTCCGGCTGCTGGACATCTTTGCTACCATCGCAATCCTGTGCAATTTGACTGCAAAGGATATGGAAATACTGCTGCTGGTGGCCGGCGTCCTGGTGGCCGGCTTCATCTACTCGCTGCTGGTGGCCGGGACCAGGCCCGTGGTCGGCAGCGACTACTATTCGGTGTCCAAGGACGGCCGCGTGATGGCCACGCGCAAGGGCAAGGTCAGCTGCCTGCGTCCGCGCACCACGGCCGAAGGCTTGCTGGTGCGCCTGCGCGCCGGCACCCGCACCGGCGAATTCCCGGTGCACGTACTGGTGGCCGAGGCCCACCTGCCCAATCCCGGCTATGAACGGGTGCGCCACAAGGATGGCAACATCCGCAACAACCATGTGCACAACCTGCAGTGGTTCTAGCACCGCAGTGTGCGCGATGGGACGTCCAAGTTTCTATCGATAAATATTATCGCGTCTGGGTTTCAGCATCGATCTTCGATCGTGCTGCGGTATCGCGCATACAGAGGCAGACAAGAAGGGTGCAGGCCATCACTGCGGTGGCGTACCAGTAGAAACCGCTTTCCATGTGGATCGACTTGAACCACAGCGCCAGATACTCGGCCGTTCCGCCGAAAACCGACACGGCGAACGCATACGGCACGCCGACGCCGGTGGCCCGGATGGTGGCGGGGAACAGCTCGGCCTTGACCAGCGCATTGATCGAGGTGTAGCCGGACACGATGATCCAGGCACAGGCGATCAGGGCGAATGCCTCCCAGGGACCGCTGGCATTACGGATGGCGGTCAGCAGCGGCACGGTAAACAGCGTGCCAAGCAGCGCAAAGCTCAGCAGCAAAGGGCGGCGCCCGATCCGGTCCGACAATGCGCCGTAGATGGGCTGCAGGCACATCGCGAACAGCAGCGACGCGGCCGAAACGGCGGTGGTCTGGCCGTCGGTAAGCCCGACGGACAGGCGCAGGAATTTCTGCATGTAGGTAGTATAGACATAGAAGGCCAGGGTGCCGCCCATGGTCAGGCCGACCACCAGCATGACCTCTTTCGGATGCCGGGCCAGCTGCTTCAGCCCGCCCATGGCAGCGGCTTTCTTGCGCGCCGTCTCGAACGACTGCGTCTCCGGCATGTTGTGGCGCATGCGCAGGGCCAGCACGGCGAGGACCGCGCCCGTGACGAATGGAATGCGCCAGCCCCAGGCGCGCAGTTGGTCGGCGTCGAGGAGGAATTTCTGCAGCAGGAGCAAAAGAAGCAAGGCCAACAGCTGGCCGCCAATCATCGTGACGTACTGGAAGCTCGTGTAGAAGCCCCGGTGCTTCGATTCAGCCATTTCCGCTAAATAAGTGGCGCTGGCGCCGTATTCGCCGCCCAGACTGAGGCCCTGCAACAGGCGCGCCAGCAGCAGCAGGCTGGGCGAAAGAATACCGGCAGTTGCATAGGTCGGCGCGCAGGCTATCAGCAGGGAACCGAAGCACATGAGCAGGACGGAAGCCATGAGGGCGGTTTTGCGCCCATGCCGGTCGCCTATGTGGCCGAACAAAACCCCGCCCAGCGGACGTACGAAAAAGCCAAGGGCGAAGATACCCGCCGTTGACATCATCTGCGCCGTCGGGTCCTGTGCCGGGAAAAACGCATTGGCGAAATACAGCGCGAAGGCCGAATAGCAGTAAAAATCGAACCACTCGACGAGGTTGCCGGCTGAGCCGACGAAGATGGCGCGCAGGCGCTTGCCGGAAATCCGATCGCTGCTGGCGGTACCTGCATGGGCCACTGTCGTTGTAACGGTGTTCATTGTTGTCTCCTTTTAACTGACGGGGGCTCCGCATGGCTCCCGTTGCGAAGCGTCCACTATCTCAGGCAATGGCAAGGCGCACATCCGCAACATCATCACGCCCTCCTCCGTAAAACTACGGAGGAGGATTCCAAACCGGCGAGGGAGCTGTTATCGTCTGCCAATGTGTCGATTAAGAAATTCAATGCCCTCCTGGCTGCAAGCACGTCATTGGCGCCGTTTCGCCGCTGCCGCCGGCGCGCTGATCCTGATCGCGCTTTCCGGGAACTGGGCCGAACAACACGAGCTGCAGTCCAGGATAGAGGCATTGCGCCAGGCCGCCGCAGCCAACACGCTGGGGCTGCGCGGCCTGGTGGAAAAGCACAACTTCCTGCCGTCCGCCGCAGCGCGCCACCCGGCCGTGCAGGACCTGCTGAGCGCCCCACGCGACGCGGCCCTGCAGGCGGTCGTCAACGACTACTTCGCCGACCTGCAGACCAGCACCGGCGCCACCGCGCTGTACCTGGTGGACCGGGCAGGATTGACGCTTGCCGCCAGCAATTGGCGCACCCCGTCCAGCTTCATCGGACAGTCCTACCGCCAGCGCCCCTACTTCAAGGACGCCGTGCAGGGCCGGCGCGGATTGTTCTATGGTCTCGGACTCACCACCGGCCAGTCCGGTCTGTTCATCGCGGAGCCCGTGCGGGTAAAAGGCGCGGTGCTCGGCGTCGTGGTCGTCAAGATCAGCCTGGAGCCATTGCAGGCGGCGTGGATGCGCGCAGCCGACCCGGTAGTGCTCAGGGACAGCCGCGGCATCATTTTCCTGAGCACCGTGCCCGCATGGCTGTTTCACGCGGTCCGCCCGGTTCCCGACACGGACCGGCGCTGGGTCGCTGAACATGGCCAGTACGGCAGCCGGGAACGCTTCGACGTGTTGCAGTGGGCGACCGAGGACGGCGGCACGCCCGGCTTCGTCCTGCATACCACGGTCAACGGACGCAGCATGGACCTGCTTGCGCTCGATACGCCGTTGCCGGAGCTGGGCTGGACCCTCACCGTCACCACGGACATGAAGGAGGTGATCCAGGCGCGCCACGCCGCGCTAGCGCTCAGCGCGCTGGCGGTCGCCTTGCTGCTGCTGGGCGTGCTGTACTGGCGCCTGCGCGAAAAGCGCTTCGTCGAACAGCGCGCGGCCCGCCTCGAACTGGAACGCCGGGTCGAAGAACGCACCCGCGACCTGCAGGAAGCGCATGCGTTCCGCCAGGCGATGGAAGACTCACTGCTGGTGGGGATGCGCGCCCGCGACCCCGAAGGCGCCATCATCTATGTCAATCCGGCCCTGTGCGCCATGGTGGGATACAGTGCCGAGGAATTGCTGGGCTGCCGGCCGCCTTACCCATACTGGCATCCGCAGGACCTGGAAAAACAGGCGCGCGAAAGCGACGCCGCCTTGCAGGGGCGCGCGGCGCCGCACGGCTTCGAATCGCGCATCCGGCACAAGGATGGACGCGACGTGATCACGATGGTCTATACGGCCCCGCTGGTGGATGCGCAGGGCGTGCACCGTGGCTGGATGAGTTCCGTGGTGGACATCACCGCGCAGAAGGCGGCCGAAGCCCGCCAGCGCGACCAGGAACTTCGTCTCCAGCGCAGCGCCCGCCTGGCCAGCGTCGGCGAAATGGCTTCCACGCTGGCGCACGAACTCAATCAGCCTCTGATGGCCTTGTCGAATTTCGCCGTGGCGGCGCGCGCACTCGCCACGCGCGCCGCCATGCCGGGCGACGCCGAACTGCTCGCCAGCACGCTCGACGACATCGTCGGCCAATCCAAGCGCGCCAGCGAAATCGTCAAGCACGTACGCGCCTTCATCAACCCGCAACGGGCGCACTACGAAATCGTCTCGATCGGCAGCGTGATCGCCCACGCGGAGACGCTGCTGAAGCCCGAATTGCAGCGCGATGGCGTCACCCTGCGGCTGGCCCTGGAGGACGCTCACGCGCTGGTGCGTGGCGACCGGGTCCTGCTCGAGCAGGTGCTCGTGAACCTGGTCCACAACGCCCTGCAGGCCATGCAGGAGCAGCCACGGCGGTCTTCCGGCCCCCGCAGCATCGAGTTGTCCAGCCGGCGCGTCGTTGAGGGCCTGAGCATCACCGTCGCCGACCAGGGGCCGGGCATCCCTCCCGAACAGCTGGAACAGGTATTCGCCCCGTTCTTCACCACCAAGCCCGAGGGCTTGGGCCTGGGGCTGAACATTTGCCGCACCATCGTCGAGGCCCACGGCGGCTGCATCTCGGTGGAAAACCGCGCCGGCGGCGGCGCCGCCTTCACCTACATCCTCCCTATCGCACCATGAAAGACATGCCACTCACGCTGTACGTCGTGGACGACGACGAAGCCCTGCGGCGCTCGCTGGTGCTGCTGCTGTTTCCGCAGGCGCTGGCCGTCCAGGCCTTCGGGTCCGGCGAGGCCTTCCTCGGCGCTGTCAACATGCGCCAGCCGGGCTGCGTGATACTCGATCTGCGCATGAAAGGGATGAGCGGTCTGGCCGTGTTCGAACGGCTGCTTGCCGAGCACAGTCCGCTCGTGACCCTGTTCCTGTCCGCGCACGGCGACATTCCAACGGCCCTGGAAGCGGTTCGGCGCGGCGCCTACGACTGGGTTGAAAAACCGGACACCCAGCAGTTGCTGGACAAACTACCGGCAGCCATCGACATGGCACGCACGCGCGCCCAGGCGCTACGGCTCTGGGCCGAGTTGACACCGCGGGAGCGCGAAGTGGCGCGCCTCGTGGGACTGGGCCAGCCCAACAAGGAAATCGCCCGTATCCTGGTGCCGCCCTGCGGTCCGCGCTCGGTGGAAACCCACCGCGCCAACATCTTCAGCAAACTGCAATGCGCCAACGACAACGAGCTAGGACGCTGGCTGGCTGCGCATCCGTGGCTGGACTGACGAGGCCCATTTCCGTTGCCGATGACATTTCCTGGCTAACGCTTCTCGTCGCTGATGTTGTAGCCGGTGACGCGCCAGGCGCCATCCTTCTCGTGGATGGTGGTGACGGACTCGCTCACCCTGGCGTTTTTTTCGAAGCGTGATTCATACTCGAAGGAGATGGACGCGCCCCCCGGCTTGGGGGTGGTCTGCTTCAGCGTGCGCGACTTGATGTTGCCCAGCGGTAGATGGGTGGCGCTGATCAGCGTGGTCCACGCGAACTTCGGCATGCCATCGCGCACCCCGGCCGCGCTGCTGTTGTAGGCCAGGCTGTACTCCTCCGCATCGACCAGCTTGAGCCACTTCTCGGCGGCGGCCTTGGCCTCTGCGATGTCGGCGGCGCTCTGGGCGCAGGCGGCGGAACTGGCAAGCAGCGCGCCGATCAACATGGCGGACGACAGAACTTTCACGGCAATCTCCCCTCGAAGTGACGATATGCCGAAATGATAACCTTCCCCGCCCCATTCCGCTCCCGGCCTGCGACGAACTGCACAATCCGGGGCACAGCCTGTCGAAACTTTGCGCTCGCTCAACCGGAGGATCAAGTCTATTTTAGGCGGCGACCCACCGCACAACATATTTGTTGTATCCTCAGAAAGATTGGTAGCGGGCTGGTACAGAGAATCAAGAAGGATCTCGGTCTGAAATAAAGAGGAGCCCAACATGCTGAACTATCCCGTCATCCTCACTCCTGACTCAAACGGGACTTATCTCGTCGATTTTCCTGATCTCCCGACAGTGCATTCCGTAGGTAATGACGAAGCGGATGCATTATTAGAAGCCGCTGACGCGCTGGAGACTGCGTTGTCGGTCTATTTTGACGAACGCCGCCCGATCCCCTTGCCGTCGGAAAAAAATACCGGAGACACTGTCGTCGCACTTTCTGCATTAAGCACCGCGAAAGTTCTGATTTGGAACGAAATGTTCGCACAGAAGATGCGTAAAGCCGATCTGGCGCGCTTGCTCAAGGTACATACTCCACAAATCGACCGTCTATTTGATTTGAAGCACTCGTCCAAGATCGAGTTCGTAGAACAGGCAGCAAAAGCGCTTGGCAAGCGGTTGAGTATCTCGCTGATTTGAACGGATCTGGTTCTGGCGCTCGATACACTTCGACATTTATCGTTACACCGCCCGGCCCCATCCCAACCTATACTGGCCTCTCCCTTACGTTGATCAGGAGACCACCATGAAACAATGGTTCCATCGCGCCGTCGCGCTTGCCGCTGTAGGCTACCTCGCGCTGGCCGGCCAGGCTGCTGTCGCCCAGGAAGATAAGGCCGAGAACATGAAAAAGCAGCTGGAAGCGCGCTTCGCCGCCGCCGACAAGGATCACGACGGCAAACTGAGCAAGGCCGAAGCGGAAGCCGGGATGCCGCGCCTGGCCAAGGCCTTCGACAAGATCGACGCCGAGCACACCGGCTACCTCACCCTGGCCCAGGTCGAAGCCTACATGGCCCAGATGCGCAAGCCACCGCAGTAAGGCAGCCGCTCCCGCAGCCCATCTCCGGACAGGCTGCCGGCCGTCCGGCAGCCTGGTTCGCCTATGGACGAGCCATAGCGTTTACACATCAGGATGTCCTTTCCTGGTTCGGAAATACGATGCAGCGCGTGTGGCGCTTGCTGTAGTATGGACGAACGCCTCTTCCTTGCATCGCGATTCCGACTCCCTGGCCGCTACGCGCCGCACCACGGTCACTGTGCACCGCCGGACCCGTGGTGCGCGACTGCCCACCGCCTCCGATCGCCGGTAGGGAACGGCATCCTAACTTCGACGCAAGGGAAACTGTCCAGTGAAAAACAATCCTTCGTTCACGACGACTGAACTTCGGCACCTCTTGCAGCTGAGCGGGGAACTGTTGAATACCACAGCCCCGCTGGATGCCCTGCACAGTATCGGGGTCGGCGTTTCCCGCCTGTTTCATCCCGGCGCTCTGGTCATCATCGTGGCCACCGAAGGCGACGCCCTGGCCATCGAATTCGATGGCGAAGGCGTGCGCCGCAAGCTCGGTTATCACGCCGGCCTCAGCGAGCTAGCCCAGCAGTTATTGGCCAGCGATACCGTATCACCGTCCATCGATCAAGCCGGTGGCGAGAACCGCTACGCGTGGGCGAAATTCCCCCCACCAAGCGCGGGGATCATCCTGGTGTCGTGGCCCAATACCGTTCAGACCAGGATGGTGTCATCGGCCCTGGCCATCGTACAGGATGTCGCCGAGCTGACAGGCGCAGTCATGGGAAAATTTCAGGAGCAAACGCGCTTGCGGCGGGAAATAGCCGATCAGGCGCAGGCGCTGGAGGCCAGCAGCTCGGCCCACGCGCTCGAACTGGACAGGCGCAACAAGGAAGAACACTCGCTGCGCATGCTGTCCTGCACCGACGAACTTACCGGGCTCAACAATCGGCGCGGCTTTTTTCTCGACGCTGAACGCAGCTTTCAAATTGCCCAGCGCCAACGGATGCAGTGCGCGGTCATTTTCGCCGATGTGGACAATCTCAAACGCATCAACGACCAGCAGGGGCATGACATCGGTGACCAGCTCCTGTGCGACGTTGCCGCCGTGCTGAGGAAGTCTTTCCGGAAAGCGGATGTGGTTGCGCGCCTGGGCGGAGACGAGTTCGCCGCGTTCACGGTCGCGGATGATTGCCCCGACCGCATCGTGGAACGCCTGGGCGCACGCCTGCAGGAATTCAACCGTACCCTGCCAGTCCGTCCCTATGATGTGGGCTTGAGCACCGGCATAGTCCGATGCGATCCCGATTCGACCATGAGCCTGGCGGACTATCTGCTGGACGCGGACAAAGCCATGTATGCCGTCAAGCTCGAACGCCGCAGCAAACAGCAACTATTTACGCCAGCAAAGTGATCTGCCGCTGCCACCGGCAGGCAATGCCTATTTCTTCATTGCCGATTTGGCGGCGACCAGTTGCAGCGCATTGCTGACAGCCTGGGTACTGGGGCGGCGATGGTGGGCGGGCGCGGATAACACGCGCAGCGCTGTCGCGTGCGGCACCCCATGGCTAACCATGTGCTCCAGCGCAGGTCCGATTCCGTCAACGGCCGCCAGCACCACCGCTTCATCAATCGATTCCACTGGACCGTCCGTCCGCCGCTCGGGCTCGTCTTCTCGCCTCTGTTTGATTCGCAAGTCCATGGCAATTCCCCCCCAAAACACCAGTGTTGGCCACTGCCAGCGTCCGCTCTGTACGCAGGCCCACATAGCCACGGGTTAGTGCGTCATCCAGTGAAATCCCGCCGCCGGCCCTATTCCCCCGGGTGGTATTTGCGCTCCAGATGCCGCTCCACGTCCTCGCGGTAGAACCAGACCTCCTTGAACTCGCCCTTGGTGTACATGGCCGCCTGGTCGTTGAAGTGCGGCGAGGCCGGATTGCTGCTCTGGCCGCCGGCCAGGATGCTGCGCGCCACGATGCGCGGGCCGAACTCCACCGCCGCCACGAAGCTGTTGCCCCGGTCACCGTAGATGTGCTTGGTCTTCTGCTTACCGGTCACGCCAAACGCGGCCAGCGAGCCCCAGTTGGCCGAGGCAAAAGCCACCGGCAGGCTGGGCTTGTTGTCGTCATGCGGCTGGACGATGTCGCCGGTCAGGCGCTGGAAGCGGTTGATCTCGCCCCAGGGCGTGCGCCAGGTGCCGAAATCGGCCGCCAGCTTGTCCGACGCGCGCAGCAGGGCTTGCAAACGCTGCTGCGGCGTCACGCATTCCCGGATGTAGTCCAGCACCGGCATCTCGCGCTGGCGCGCCTTGGGACCGAAGGCCATCGCCAGGTCCTGCACCCAGTAGATGGCCAGCGAGGTGGGCACCGATTCCAGCGTGTAGCGCATGTCCCAGCCGCGCAGGGCCTCGATTTGCGGCGCCAGCGCGGTGCGCTGCACGTCGTCCTTGCCCAGCTTGTCGTACGCGTCGAACAGCTGCGGCAGCAGCGGCTCGAAGGCGGGCAGCTGGTTGTCGTAGGCGGCCTTGATCAGGCTGTCCAGGGTGAAGTCCTTGCGGTTTTCCAGCACGCGCACGGCGTGGATGCCGCGCGGGTTCTCGCCGTTCTTGGACATATAGGCCGGATAATCGGCCTGCTTGGGACTGTAGGGCCCGGCCGCCGTGTACGGCCAGTTGTTGGTGTTCTGTATCCAGCCGTTTTTGGGATTGAACAGGTGAATGGTTTCCTCCACCGTGTGCAAGCCCTTCCACTCGGTGGCCGGATCGCTGCCGTCGACCGGGTGGGTCCAGTCGAAGCGCGGATCGCGGCGCGGGATGAAATTGCCGTGGAAGTAGGCGATATTGCCATCCGCATCCGCATACACCGTGTTGTTGGACGAGTTGGTGCGCAGCTCCAGCGTCTTGTAGAACTGGGCGTAGTTGCGCGCCTTGGTGCGGATGTACGATTGCGTCAGCGCCTTGAGCGGCTCGTTCATCAGCTTGACCGCAATCCAGCGCCCTTCGCGCGAGCGCACAATGGGGCCGTGGTGGCTGTAGTAGGCCGTGATGGTCTTCTCGGCCATGCCGGTGGCGCTCTTGTAGGGCAGCTTGATGTCCACCACCTTCAAGGGCCGCAGTTCCTTGCCGTAGCGGTAGAAATAGCGGCCATTCTTTTCCACCACGGTTTCCAGGTACTCATCGATCACGTCGCCGCCGCCCGAAGTGTGCATCCAGCCCACGCGGTCGTTGAAACCCTGGTAGACGAAGAACTGGCCCCAGGTCACGGCGCCGTAGGCGTTCAGGCCCTGCTCGCTGTGCACCTGCACCTCCGGGCGGAAGTAGAAGGAGGTATGCGGATTGATCATCAGCAGCGCGTGGCCGTTTTTGGTCTGCGCCGGCGCAATGGCGAAGCCATTCGACCCCTTGGGCTCGGCGTCGCGGTTCGGGCCGGGTTCCGGCACGGGACGGCCGGGCAGGTACGGCGGCCCGCCCGGCCGCGCCGGCGCAGGACGCGGCGGCCCGTAGAAGCGTTCCAGCTGCTTGAGGTCGACCGACTCGATATCGCCGCCTATGCTGCCCTCGCTGAAGCTGAGCGCCATCCACGGCTCGAAGCGCGTGATCAGCTGCGGCTTGACCTCGGGATGGGTGTGCAGATACCAGTTCAGGCCATCGGCCCAGGCCACCATCAGCTTTCTCAGCCAGTCCGGGCTGGCCGCGTACTGGCGCTTGAGTTCGGCCGGGGTGATGAACAGCTTCATGCGCAGGTCTCGGTACAGCTCGGCCTCGCCCTCCACCTCCGCCAGGCGTCCCATGGCGTTGATGAAGTTCAGTTCCACGCGGCGGAAATCGTCCTCGGCCTGCGCGTACATGAGGCCGAACACGGCGTCGGCGTCGGTCTTGCCATACACGTGGGGGATGCCCCAGGTGTCGCGCAGGATGGTGACGCGTTGGGCGGCGGCCTGCCAGCGGGCCGCATCGCCTGCCGGCGCGGAGGCTGGCGCCGCTGCGCCGGGCGCCGCTGCGCCGGGATCATGTAAGGCAAGCAAGGCAATCAAGGCCAGCGTGGGGCGCAGGTAGGACATGCGGTGGTAGCTCCGTGGTGTGATGGTTCAGCTGGCGTCGATCAGCTCGTCGATACGGGCCTGCAGGGCGGCATTCTCCGCCTTCAGGATGGCGTTGCGCTGACGCAGGGTGGCCACTTCGGCGCGCAATGCCTCCAGCTCGCTCGGCTCCTCGCCTTCCTGCGGCTCGCGCGGCGGCTTGGGCGGACGGGCGGCGGCGCGCTGTTCGCGCACTTCCTTGGCGGCCTGCTGCAGCTGCTTCTTGCCGCCCGCCACCGCCGCGACCTGGGCCGCCTCCGGCAGCGAGGCCACGGTGGCGGCCGCGTTGATGGAGATGGTGCCCGAGCGTACCGCCTCCACCAGTTCCGGGGTGGCGGTCTTCTGGATCTTCTCGATCTGGCTGATGGTGTTGGCGCTCAGGCGCGCGGCGCGGGCAATGTCCTCGCGCGAGGCCAGCGGCATCGCGGCCGGCTTGGCCTTGGCCTGTTCTTCGCCCGATGGCTCGGGCGGCGCGATGGCGGCATCCTCGGCGGCGGCCTGGGCCGACAATTCGGCCGCGCGCGCAGCCATGATTTCCTTCTTGCGCAGGGCCAGCACGCCACGCTGGAAGTCCGACACGCTGCGGCGGCCCAGGTGGTTATCGATCATCCACAGCTTGACGTCGTCCAGGTTGCGGAAGCTGGTGTTTTCCGTGACCTTGAACGGGATGCCGTGGCGCTGGCAGATTTCGTAGCGGTTGTGGCCGTCGACCAGCACATCCTGCCACAGCACCAGCGCGTCGCGGCAGCCCTCGGCCAGGATGCTGCGCTCCAGGGCCTGGAATTCGCTTTCGGTGAGGGGATCGATGTAGCTGCGCAGGGTATCGTTGATCTTGATTTGCATTCGGTTTTCCTTGAAATACGGACGCGCCGGGCCGCAACGCGGTGCGCCGTCCAGCATGCTACACCATATGGGCAGATGCAAAAACCTTGGATCTGGGGTTGGGGATGCAAATTGCAAGCAGCCCGCCGTGCCCCTGCATGCAATTTATACTTTCTATTTCAGCAACATGGTATGCTAGTCCAGATAAACTTCCCGCTCCAGGAGTCCAGATGCAGGTGCTCACCAATCCGATCGCTGTCATGTTTCTATCGTTCATCATCGGACTGTTCGCGGACTATGTACTGCGCAAGACATCTCTTTATGCATGGCTGAGCCAGCGCTACTTGTTTTCTGACGAACGAAGCTACGAAACGATAGGGGTCGGGCTGTATCGAAAAATCCTGTTGGCGACGCCGCTGCGCATGTTCAACCCCAACATCAAGCTGCCGAAGACGCGCGACCTGCGGCTGCTGAAGGATATAAGGCAGCACATGGCCACCGCAGAGGTGTCGCATTGGGCAGGCTTTGCCGTGATGATGGCGGTGACGGTGTACGCATGGAACGCCGCCGGGCCGAAGACAGGCGCCAGCTTTATAGTCTTGAATGCGGTTGGCAACCTTTATCCTTGCCTGCTTCAGCAATACAACAAGCGTCGGCTGCATCAATTAATTGCTGCCATGGAGAAGCGCCAGCCACTCAAGGTATGAGCAATATGCAACACAGCGCCGTTAGGTGCGCCAGGGCACAGAACAGCGCACCCCACCCGCCTATGCTCTTCTTTACCCTCAGAGGAACATACAGCGGAGAACGCCATGAAAGAGAAAATTGATTACAGGGGCTACAAAATCGAAATCCACGCCTCGCGCTACGAATTCGGCCCACGCAGCGGCTTGTGGAGCGGCGCCTACAAGTTCTGGGACCCGGGCACGCCCAAGGTAGTCCATATTGCCGGCTGCGGCGCCCTGCCCAGCGCCCAGGCCGCCCGCGCCAAGGCGCTGCAGTTTGCCTGCATAACCATCGACGAAAAAATCGCGGCCGCCCGCAAGTTCCTGGCCGCGATTCCGGTGTAATATGGTTTGAGCTACCGCAGGAGGTCATCATGCACGACACTTACACCCGCCAGCAAGGCGCTGGCCGCACCTACGATATCGAATACAGCGGCCTGCGCTACCGCATCGAACTCGATGGCAAGCTACTCAAGGAAATCAGCCTGCCGCTGGAACACGCGGCCCATGGCAGCGAGGCCGCCTGGCGCTCGGCCGTGGCCGATATCGAATACCTGCGCGGCATGCCGGAGAGCTGACCTGCCAGGTGGCAGCAGGCTGACTTGCGCACGGCCTCTATTCCTACTTACCGGACCCGGCGTTGAAGCGACAATGTCTTCACGCCGTCCTTCGGTAACCACGTAAGAATGGAGAATGTCATGCACATCAAGACCATCGCCGCTATTGCAGCCACCGCAGCCACTGTCGCCAGCTTCGGCGCCCATGCGCAAACCACGCCCACGCCGGTTGATACGCCGCCGGTGCAAAACGACGTCGTGCAGCAGCAACAACCGCAGCCGCAGCCGCAGCCGCAGCCGCAGAACGATGCCATGCAAACGCAGCAAGGCATGCAGTCGCAGCAGGCTATGCCAACCCAGCAGAATGACGCCGGCAAGCTGCCTACCGACCAGAACGTGACGCGCCAGCAGGAACGCACCGTCACCCAGCCGGGCATGCAAACCCGCGCCGATGTCCGCGCCGAAGTGAGCAACAAGAACCAGCCCTCGCACGTGCTAGGGGAAACCCGCACCGGCGCCCCTGATTCGACCGTAAACGGCTCGGCCGGCGCCATCCGGACGGCCAAGAAGGACGGCCAGCCGGAAGTGCGCTAAGCACCCGGGGCGCCCGGGAGTAGACCCGGCATGGCTGCCCGCCAACACAGCGGGTGGCCGATGCGGATAAACGCATGGCTGCACTGAACGGCACAGGCCGCAGTGCGGCCCTTTATTGCAACGGCAGCACTTCCAACGGCACCCCGCCGCGCGCCGTGCGCAGGTTCACCAGCTTGACCTCCTCCAGCGCATTCTCCGGCTGGCCATCGCTGGTGACTGCCAGTGCGATGGTGTTCTGGCCGTTCGGGTTCAGCACGCCGGGGGGGATCACGAAGGTGCGCTGCGGGCCGATATTGGCGATGAACTGGCCCATGTTCCAGCCGTTGACGAACAAGAGCGCGCGGTTCTCGCGGTCCGAGCGCGGCTTGCTGGCGTCGCCAAAGGCCAGGCCCAGCTGCACGTCATGGTCCCTGGGCAGGTCCAGCGCGAAGCTGGTCTTGAGCCAGTAGGTGCCGGGCGCCGGCGGCGCGTCGGTCAGTTTGGCGTCGCTCCAGCCGCTGGTGCCGGTGGTGGGCAGGTGCCAGCCCTCGCGCTCGCCATACAGGCCGCCATTGTTCAGCGGGCCGCGCAGCGCATCGACGATCTGCTCGCCGCCGCGCTTGCCCTGGATGCGCCATTCAATGGGCACGCCGTAGCGCTGGCCGCCCTTGGCGTGCAGCGAAGCCGAGATCAGACCGCGCGCCTCGCGGTGGTAATCGTCCGCCATCAAGTCCCAATTGTGCGAATTATTGCGCACCATGACCGAGATCACATGCTCGCCCGGCGCCAGCTGCCGGCCCAGCGAGAGCTTGATGCTGTCGGTGGTCTCGGGGAAGGAACGGCCCACGTCCAGCTCCTGCTGGCCCTGGAATTTGCCATCGACCCAAACCTGTATCAGGCCGGCGCCGCCGGCGCCATAGAACAGTTCCAGTTGGTTGGTCCTGGGATCGGTGACCTTGGCGCGGCCGCGGTACCACACATCACCATGATGGAAACCGTAGTCGCTCATGGACAGCGTGGGCTGGCCGCGTTCCGGCAGGGTCCAGGTCTGGGCTGCCGAGGCGCGGTGGTCGGCCTTGACCCACTGGCTGTCGTCAAAGCCCGGCTGCGCTTCCGGGCTGTCGGCGCGGCGCTTCCAGTTCAGCGTGGCCAGGTTTGGCAGCTTGATGGCGTCCGGTCCCTTGACGCTGCCGGTCTTCACGCTGCCATCGGGCTGGGTGGTGAGCGACAGGCGCTCGCCGTTGAAGGTGGCGGACGAAAACGCCGGGCCCCAGATCTCGAAGGCGCTGGCCTGGGTGGTGTCGCCGGTCAGTTTCAGCTGGCCGTTGGCCAGGGTGGCGCCGCGCACCAGGGCGGGCGTGAGCTGCAGCACCTGGCCGGCGGCCGTCTTCTGGGTCCAGAAATTCAGACTGTTCTTTTCATCGGCCAGCAGCAGCAACAGCGGGCTGCGGCCGCCGCCGCTGATGCGCACGCGCGCCAGGCCGTCATGCACATAGCGCAGTTTGAGGTCACCGGATTTGGCGTCGAAGCTGGATTCCACCTTGCCGGCCAGGACTTCGACCTTGGGCGCGCTGGTGTAGCGCAGCACAGTCTCGCCCTGTTCGCCGTCACGGCCATGCAGCAGGGCGATATCGCGTTCGCCGTTGCGCAAGTGGGTCTGCAGCTCGGAAGTCGAGTACACCAGGTGCTGCCGCTCCAGGGCGTAGCTGGCCAGCAGCATCTTGGCGTCCTGGCCTTTCAGGCGCAGCGGCAGCTGGTAGACGCCATCCCTGGTCGAGAGCTCGACGCTGAAACTGTCGTCGCTGGTCAGGCTGGACGGGCTGTGCACCGCGAACAGGATGTGGGTGCCCAGCTGCGGGTTGACGTTGTGGTAGACCTTGACCTTGGGCGAGGTAGGCTTGAGCTCCGGTCCCTTGTCCATGTAGGCAAGGGCCTGCTCGGCGGCCTGCACGAACATGCCCTGCTGCTTGAGCGCGATGGCTTTGGGGCGCAGGCCGCGGTCTTCTGAGATCGGCGCGCCGTAGTCGTAGGAGGTGTACACCACCGGACCGGCCAGCCAGCCCCACGACGTGCCGCCAAAGGTCATGTAGATATTGTGGATGGTGATGCGGTTGATCAGGTTGGTCCCGTAGAACACGCGCTGGTAGCCCTTGCCCTGGCGCTCGGCCGTGCAGTTGTAGGTGCCGTTGGAGCCCCAGTAGTCGAACCAGCCGCCGCCCAGTTCGGCCGCGAATCCGGGCGTTTTGGGCGAACTGAGGGCGCCAGCCTTGGGACCGGGCTTGCCGTACATGCCCCAGTCGGGCGCCTGGTTGGGGCCGGACGGATCGGCAAACACATTGCAGGTGCCGCCCGGGTAGCCGTCGAAGGCGTACATGTCGGTCGGGCCCTGGTTGGCCCAGGGCGCGGTGGAATCGGGCGGGGTCCAGTCGGGCAGGCGGCCGGCGGCGTTGTGGAAGAAGGGTACGGTGATGCCGTCCGCGCGCGCCTTCCTGGCCAGGTGGGCCATCTGGCGCACGTGCTTGGGTTCCACCTTGCCCAACTCATTTTCCAGCTGGTAGGCGATCACATTGCCGCCGCCGTTGGTCACCTGGTGGCGCGCGATGATGGCGTTAATCTGGGTCATCCACTCGTCGGCGGCGGCCAGGTAGACCGGGTCGTCGGTGCGCGCCTCGGCGCGGCTGCGGAACATCCAGCCGGGGAAGCCGCCGCCGGTCAGCTCGGCGTTCACGTAGGGGCCGGTGCGGGCAATGACGTACATGCCCTCCTCTTCCGCGATCTCCAGCGCGCGCTCGACATTGCGGATGCCGGAGAAGTCATACACGCCCGGCGCGGGCGAGTGGTAGCCCCAGTCGAAGTAGAAAGCCACGCCGTTGAAGCCGACCGCCTTCATCTTTTGCAAAATGTCGCGCCACAGCGAGGGGCTGGGCAGGCGGAACGGGTGGACCTCGCCCGACCACACCACGATGCGCTTGCCGTCCACCATCAGCGAATGCTCATCCCAGCTGACCTTGGCCGGTTTGCCGGCCGGCTTCAGGGTTTGCGCCAACGCCTTGCTGTCTTCGATCACGACGGCGGCGCGGCCGACGGCGCCGGATACGCCGCTGACCAGTTTTTTGCTGCTCCATTTATCCAGGCCGCCCTGGCTATCCACATACCATAGACGGCTGGCGGCGTCGCCAAAATACAGGCGCCAGCCGCCGTCGGCCAGGCGCAGCAGCGACTGTCCGCCGGCTGACTGGCCCCAGCCGGCCCAGTCGCCCTGTTTGGCGACGGTCCAGGGGCCGCTCAGTGAAGAAGCCGTGGCCAGCTCGATGTAGCCGCTGGCCGCGTTGCGGGCCAGGGCCGTGTAGCCTGCATCGGTGGCAGTAATGACGGTGTCGGTATGGCTGCCGGCCAGGCCCTGCAGCGCTTTCGGCGCGCTCCACTTGCCCAGGTCAGCGCTGGCCTCCAGCAGGTAGCCCCCGGCCAGCACCACCTTCAAGGTTCCGTCCTTGTCGCGCAGCCATTGCGGCGCGGCTGCCCTGGCCTGGCCGGGCAGCGCCACCGGCACGTTGCGCACGAATTGCCAGTGCTTCAGGTCTTTCGAGCGGCTGAGGCCCAGCTGGGCGCCGCTTACGTACACCACGTAGTAATGGCCATCGTGCCGGATCACGGCGGGGTCGCGCAGCTGGGCGCTGGCGTAAGCTTCCGAGGCCAGCGTGGCGAAGGTGGAACCATCGGACGAGGAAAACACGCTCAGCCTGTCCTGCGCACCGAGCGGCACCCCGACCATGAGGAAGCTGGAGCCGGCAATGGCGGCGCGCGACTGCGCATCCTGCGCGCCGGTGTCGGAGGCCTGGGGGATGCCCAGCTCCTGGGCCATGCCGTTCAGGGCCAGCGCGACCGCCGCCGCCCCCACGCCCAGTTTGAATACACGATGAAGGGAAAAATGGCGAGGCGTGGCGGTGAAGGTCATGGGTCTGGGCTAACAGTGGAGACAAGCGCAGATCATAAGTGCTTTTACCAAAAAACCAAGCCAACTATTTGTCAACAATTTGAGCGATTTGATCGATACCGTCCATTTTGCCGCCAGGCGCTGACGGCATGACGGGCTGTGCGCCTACAGGGCCGCCACGGGGTGAGGTTTATGCTGAAAGAAACAGCAATTTGATTTCAGGAGCACACATGCAAGAGTTACAGCACGATCCCGCCGCCACCCTGGCCACCGCCTCGGCCGAGGGCCATCTGCTCATCATCGGCGGCCATGAGGACCGCGAGGACGACAAGGAAATCCTGGCGCGCTTTGTCGAGCTGTCCGGCGGCAAGAGCAGCCGCATCGTCGTCATCACGGCGGCCAGCACCGTGCCGGACAAGGTATGGGACATGTACCAGCGCGCCTTCGCCGACCTGGGCGTGGCCGATTGCGTGCACCTGGAGATCGCCTCGCGCGCCGACGCCAACGCGCCGGCCAGCGCCGGGCTGCTGCGCGGCGCTGGCGGCATCTTCATGACCGGCGGCGACCAGAAACGCCTGCTGGCCAATATCGGCGGCACCGCCCTGGACGAGGAAATGCACGCCGCTTACCGCGAACGCGGCGCCTGCGTGGCGGGCACCAGCGCCGGCGCCTCGGCCATGTCCGGCCACATGCTGGCGGCCGGACAGGTCGGCACGCAGCCGGAAAAAGGCGCGGTCAACATGGGCGCGGGCCTGGGGCTGCTGCACGGCGTGGTGGTGGACCAGCATTTCTCCGAGCGGCATCGCCTGCCCCGCTTGCTGACGCTGGTGGCGCAGAACCCGTATCTGCTGGGCATAGGCATAGACGAGGACACCGCTCTGCTGGTGCGGCGCGGGGTCGGCATCGAGGTGCTGGGTTCCGGCACGGTGACCGTGGTGGACGGGCGCGACATGCATTCGACCATGGCCGACACCAAGCTGCACGACTGCCCGGAGCTGATCGACGTACGCCTGCACCTGCTGCCGTCCGGCAGCCGCTACTGCCTGGCGCCGCAGCAGCGGCCCGGCACCGGGGCCCCGGCCGGTTGCGAGGCGCCGGCGCCGCTGTTGGACTTCCTGCGCATGGTCACGGGACGCAAGGAGCATCACAGTGCGAGGTTGACTGTCGTGTAAGCCCCGTCCCACACAGTGTCGGGTTGCGCGCCGATTTGGTGCATCAGCTTGGCACTTGATAATTCCGTGCGGGCAAGAAGCCTCCCAGGCGGCTGGCCTTATCACTCCCAAATACTGAAGAGACCCTTTATGTCCACGTCCAACCTGGCATCCGCATTACCCCAGCGCGCCGCCGCCCCGGCCGCCCAGACGCAGCACGGCGCGGCAGCCAGCGCCAAGGAAGTCTACCTGTTCCTGCAGGGCGAACCGGACGAGCTGCGCCGCGCCGCCGCGCGCGCCTACCTGCGGCGCGAGATCGACGCCGCGCGCGCCTGCGCCATCGACCTGCCCCAGGACCCGGCCGCGCTGTCCACATGGTCGGCGCGTCATGCCGACGCCGTGGGCCAGGCCTACAGCGCCTACCTGCGCGAGCGCCGCGCAGGCAGCCCGCGCCGCTACTTCGGCAACCTGTCGCATGCCCGCTACTTCCTGCGCGCGGTGGCGCCCACCAAGCTGGTGGACGGCGCCTGGCTGTACGGCTGCCTGGCGCACTGGGACGATCCCGATTTCCGCCCCCTGATCCAGACCTACCTGGAAGAACTGGGCAACGGCGTGCCGGACAAGAACCACGTGGTGCTGTACAAGAAGCTGCTGGCCGATCACGATTGCGCGCACTGGGACGACCTGTCCGACGCCCACTTCGTGCAGGGCGCCATCCAGCTGGCCCTCGGTTGGAACGCGCGCCACTTCCTGCCCGAGATCATCGGCTACAACCTGGGTTACGAACAGTTGCCCCTGCATTTGCTGATCACGGCCTACGAACTCAATGAACTGGGCGTCGATCCCATGTACTTCACCCTGCACGTCACGGTGGACAATGCCGGCACCGGCCACGCCCACAAGGCCATCGAGGCGCTGCGCCAGCTGCTGGTGCAGCACGGCGACGAGCCGGACTTCATGCGCCGCGTGATGGACGGCTATCGCCTGAACGAACTGGGCGCCGGCACCACCAGCGTGATCGCCGAATTCGACCTGGAGACGGAACTGGTGCGCATCCTGTCCGACAAGGCCGCTGTCGGCAAGAACATGCACTCCGATTACTGCCGGGTGGCGGGCCGCAGCATCAACGACTGGCTGTCCGACCGCGCGCAAATCCCGGCCATGCTGTCCGCGCTGGAAGCGGCGGGCTGGATCAAACGCGGCGTAGCGCCGGAGCACAGCCGCTTCTGGCGCCTGATCCAGGGCGAGCGGGCCGAGATGTTCGGGGTGTTCAGCGCCTACGAGCAGCAGGTGCTGGCCGACTGGATCGCCAGCACGCGCGACGGCGCGGGCAGCGCACAGAGCCCGCGCGTGGCCAGCCACCGTGCCCGCATGCGCGCCCTGGATGCGCTGGGCGATGGTCCGCCGCCGCGCCAGCACGACGGCCGCCTGCGCGGCATCATCCGGCGCCGCTATGAAGATGGAGAGGCCAGCCTGGCGGCCGGCGGCTCGGCCCTGTACCAGCTGGAACAGCAGGTCGCAGCCCAGGGCAGCAAGCGCGCCGCCATGGAACTGCTGCAGACCCAGATGTCGCCGGCCCGCCACCACGGCGCGCGCGGCCTGATGGCCACCCGCCTGTTCTGCCAGTTGCTGGATTGCGCATGAACGCGCCCGTGTATTCCGTCAGGGTGGTGGTGCACGGCGGCGCCGGCGCCTCGCGCGACCATGTGGACGGATGCGTCCAGGCCGCCGGAGCCGGACGCAGCGCCCTGCTACGCGACGGCGACGTGCTGGCCGCCGCCATCGCCGCCGTCACTGTGCTGGAGGACGACCCGCGCTTCAACGCCGGCACCGGCTCGGTGCTGCGCATGGATGGCCACACGGTCGAAATGGATGCCGCCGTAATGGATACCCATGGCCGCCTGGGCGCCGTGGCCTGCTTGCGCCGGGTGCGCAACCCGGTGCAGGTGGCCGAGGCCGTGTCGCGCACGCCGCACTGGCTGCTGTGCGGCGAAGGCGCGGACCGCTTTGCCCGCAACGCCGGTTTCGCGTTATACGACTGCGTGACCGACCAGGCCCGCAGCCGCCACGCCGCGCTGATGGCGCAGCTGCGCACCGATACCGAGGTACGGCACGGGGTCTCCAACCCGGCCTTCCTGCGCCTGTGGAACTACCCGGATGCGCCGCCAGCCGGATCGCATGCCTGCGACACCGTGGGCGCGGTGGTGCGCGGCGCCGACGGCCACTTCGCCGTGGCCGCATCGACCGGCGGCGCCGCACCGTCCCTGCTGGGCCGGGTGGGCGACACGCCCATCGTCGGCGCTGGCTTCTACGCCGGCCCGGCCGGCGCGGTGGCCGTCACCGGCATCGGCGAACACATCGTGCGCCATTTGCTGGCGCACCGGGTCTATCAATGGCTGGCCGGCGGCACGCCACTGCAGCAGGCCCTGGACCAGGGCGTGGGCTTGTTCGACCGCGAGATCGACGTCGGCCTGATCGCCGTCACCGCCACCGACAGTGGCGCGGCCAGCAACCGCGACATGCCCTGGGCTCAAGCCTGAACCTCACCGGATTTTCTATCATGCACATCGTAGAACAACGGCTGCTGCGCGGCCCCAACCTGTACGCGGGCATCCCCTGCCTGCTGACCGTGATCGAGCTGCAGGAGCTTGGCGCCAGCAGCGCCGCCCTGCCCGGCTTTGCCGGGCGCCTGCTGGCATTGCTGCCCTCGCTGGAGCGGCATCCCGGCCCTGGCGGCCAGCCGGCCGGCTGGGGCGACCACCTGCGGCGCGGCTGCGGCCTGGCCCACGTGCTGCGCCACGTGGCCATGGAATTGCAGGCGCTGGCCGGGGCGCCGGGCAGCTACTCTCGCACGCGGCGCGAGCGCAGCCACACCGGCCGCTACCGCATCGTCTGCGCCTACCAGCTGGAAGCCGTGGCGCAGGACGCCTTCGCGCTGGCGCTGGACCTGGTGGCGGCGCTATCGCGCGGCGAAGACTTCGATATGGACGCCCCGCTGGCGGCCCTGCGCCAGCAGGCCGAACGACGCGCCATCGGCACCAGCACCGGCGCCGTGCTGGAGGCGGCGCGCCGCCGTAGCATCCCCTGTCACCGCCTGAGCGAGGAAGGCAACCTGTTCGTGCTGGGCTGGGGCGCCAAGCAGAAGACGCTGCAGGCCACCATCACGGGCGACACCGGCACCATTGCCGTCCGTATTGCCAGCGACAAGCAGCTGACCAAGACCCTGCTGTCCGAAGCCGGGCTGCCGGTACCCAAGGGGCACACCGCCGCCAGCGTGGAGGAAGCGCAATCCGCCGCGCGCCGCCTGGGCGGCATCGTCACCATCAAGCCGCTGGACGGCAACCAGGGCAAGGGGGTCACCACCATGTGCCAGACTCCGGAGGAAGTGGCAGCCGCCTATGACTTTTCGCGCCAGTACAGCCGCCGCGCCATTGTCGAGCGCTACGTGCAGGGCCGCGACTACCGCGTGCTGGTCACCGGCGACAAGGTTGCCGCCGCCTCCTGCCGCCTGCCGCCCGCCGTGACCGGCGACGGCCAGCGCACGGTGCGCGCGCTGGTCGAGATCGAGAACCAGAATCCGGCCCGGGGCGAAGGCCACGCCAATATCCTGACCCGCATCCCGCTGGACGCGGCGGCCGAGGCCATCGTGCGCGCCCAGGGCCTGGAGCTGGACAGCGTGCCGGAACCGGGCCGCTACGTCACCCTGCGCGGCAACGCCAACCTGTCCACCGGCGGCACCGCCGAGGACGTGACCGACCTGCTGCCGGCCGAGACGCGCGACATCTGCATCCGCGCCGCCCGCAAGATAGGGCTGGACGTGGCCGGCATCGACATCGTGTGCCAGGACATCGCCCAGCCGCTGCGCGAACAGGGCGGCGCCATCATCGAGGTCAACGCGGCGCCCGGCATCCGCATGCACCAGTATCCCAGCCGTGGCCAGAGCCGCGACGCCGGCGGCGCCATTGCCGACGCCATGTTCGGCGGCGACCAGGGCCGCATTCCCGTGATTGCCGTCACCGGCACCAACGGCAAGACCACGACTTCCCTGCTGCTGGGCCATACGGCGCGCCTGGCGGGCCGGCGCACCGGCGTCACCACCACCGAGGGCATCTACATCGACGGCCAGCGCATCACCAGGGGCGACTGCTCCGGCTACTGGTCGGCGCGCACCGTGCTGGGCGCGCCGGAAGTCGATTTCGCCGTGCTGGAGACGGCGCGCGGCGGCATCCTCAAGCGCGGCCTGGCCTTCGACCGCTGCGATGTCAGCGTGGTGCTCAACGTCAGCGCCGACCACCTGGGGCTGGACGGCATCGATACCGTGCGCGCCCTGTCGCGCGTGAAGGCGGTGGTGGCCAAGGCCGCCTCGCGCGCCGTGGTGCTGAACGCCGAGGACAGCCATTGCGTGGCGATGGCCGCGCAGCTCGATCCCGGCGTGGAAGTGCTGTACTTCGCCCTGTCGCACGACCACCCGGTGCTGGCGCGGCACATGGAACAAGGCGGACGCGGCGCCTTCCTGCAGGATGGCATGCTGGTGCTGTGCAATGGCGCGCGGCGCCAGGAACTGCTGGACGCGGCCGCCATGCCAATGTCGCTGGGCGGCCATGCGCGCTTCAATATCGCCAACGCGCTGGCGGCCGCCGCCGCGCTCAGCGCCAGCGGCTTCGACCCGGCCCAGATCGCGGCGGGGCTGGCCACCTTCGTCTCCGACAACAAGACCAACCCGCTGCGCGCCAATGTCTTCAAGCTGGGCGGCGCCACACTGATCGTGGACTATGCCCACAACCCGGCCGCCTACAAGGCGCTGGGCCAGGCCGCGCGCGGCATGGCGCGCGGGCGGCTGATCGGCGTCATCACCGCGCCCGGCGACCGGCGCGACGCCGACCTGCGCGAAGTGGGCCAGGTCTGCGCCGCCCACTTCGACGATCTCACCGTCTACGAGTCCAGCCTGCGGGGCCGTGCGCCCGGCGAGCCGGGCCGGCTGATCATGGCCGGTGCGCAGGCAGCCGGCACCGCTTGCCGCCTGCAACAGATCGACGACGTCCGGACCGCCCTGCGCCTGGCCATTTCCGCGTGTGCACCCGGCGACGTGCTGGTGTTCAGCTGCGCCTCGGCGCTGGCCGACGTGGTCGAGGCGGTACGCAGCGAACTGCCGCCCGCCGCCGCCGAGATGGCCGCCGACCTGGCCCTGGCCGCCGAAACAGCCTGATAGCGGCCTCACAGCACCCAGAGCGCCGCGCCTCCCCCGGCGCGGCGCTTTGCTTTTTGCACGCATACCCCGTTAGAATGTGTACGCCGGATGTGATCGTTATCATGCGGCGAGCCGCCGGCACCGGCGCCCATCATCCGGAGAGTCCATGTTCGACAAGACCTTGGGCTCCGGGACCGCCGCCCATGCCGTCATCGGGCCATTGGCGGCGAAAACCTGGATTACACTGACATGAATGTGCTGGATATCTGCCAGCTCAAATAAGGGACAGCGCATATGCACCATCTGTTTGACCTGAGCGGGCGTGTGGCGCTCGTCACTGGCGCCGACACAGGCCTGGGACAGGACACTGCCGTGGCGCTGGCCGCAGCGGGCGCCGACATCGTCGCCGCCGGCCGCAGCGATCCATCCGACACGCCCGCGTGCGCGCCAGCGGTCGATGGCGGATGGCTGGCGCGATGAGCATCTTTCCTCCCTCATCCAGTGCCGTGGTGTGCTTCGGCGAACTGCTGCTGCGGCTGGCCGCGCCGCGCGGCGAACTGCTGCTGCAAAGCCCGCAGCTACAGGCCTGCGTGGGAGGCGCCGAGGCCAATGTGGCGGTCTCGCTGGCGCACCTGGGCCACACGGCGCGGCTGGTCAGCGCCATCCCCGACCAGGCATTGGGCCGCCATGCGCGCGACGTGGTGCGTGGACATGGCGTGGATACCGGCGCTGTCGGCTACGCGCCCGGCCGCATGGGCCTGTACTTCCTGGAAGCGGGCGCCATGCTGCGCCCGGCGGACATCATCTATGACCGCGCCGGCTCGGCCTTCGCGGCCCGCGCCGCGTCCCGCTACGACTGGGACAGCCTGCTGGCCGGCGCCGGCTGGCTGCACGTCTCCGGCGTGACGCCAGCTGTCAGCGCCGAGGCGGGACAGGCGGCGCTGGATGCGGTGCGCGCCGCCTCGCGCCAGGGTGTGCGCGTCTCCTTCGACGGCAACTACCGCGCCAAACTGTGGGAAGCGCGCGGCGAGAGCGGCGCCGCCATCCTGAGCGCCATCGTGGAGCATGCCGACCTGGCCTTCATCGAACAGCGCGACATCGCCCTGCTGCTGGGTGCTCCCGCACTGGCGGACGGTGCGCGGGCCGATGCCATGGTAGCGGCCTTCGATGCCTTCCCGCGCCTGGCCGCCATCGCCGCCACCACCCGCGTGCAGCACAGCATAGACCGGCACGAACTGTCGGCCGCGCTGTACACCCGCGGCGGCGTGGCGCAGACGGCGGCCACGGAAATCAGCGGCATTGTCGACCGCATCGGCACCGGCGACGCGTTCGCGGCAGGCATCCTGCACGGCCTGCTGCGCGGCTGGGAAAGCATGGACTGCGCCCGCTTCGCGCTGGCCGCCGCCTGCTCCAAGCACAGCGTGACGGGCGACTTCCATCCTTTGTCCGAAGAGCGCATCCTGTCCATGATGGAAGGCTCGCTGGACGTGCGCCGCTGAGCGCCTAGCGTACCTGGCGGATGGCGCCGCCGTCCGTGTATTCCAGTGGCGCGATGGTGATCGAGCGCCGGTAACTGCCGCCGCCAGGCAGCAGATTATCGTGATAAAACACGTAGCTTTTGCCTTCGTGTTCGATGATGGCCTGGTGGTTGGTGGAGATCTTCAGGTAATCGATCACCACGCCGCGATAGATGAAAGGTCCCAGCGGCGAGTCGCCGGTGGCATACAGGATCTGGCCCGGCCAGCCGCTCGAGAAGGTGAAGTAATACACGCCGCCATGCTCATGCAGGAAAGGCGCTTCGCCATACTTTTTCTTGGGGTCGCCGGCCGGCAGGCCCTGGATCACCACGTCCTGGATGGCGCCATCCAGGCTGGCCATGTCGGCCTTCAGCTTGACCACCTTGGGCACGCGGGTGCCGAAGTACATGTAGGCCTGCCCCTGCCGGTCCACGAACACGGCCGGATCGATGGGCTCATCGCCAGCGTTGGCGTCGCGCGCCTTGTCCACCAGCGCATCGGCGCGGGCGTCGGCAAAGCCGCCGTCCGGACGGCTGGAGACGGCCACGCCTATCTTGTCGCCGCCTACTGGCGCATAAAAGTAATATTTGCCATTGCGGTAAGCCGCCTCCGGCGCCCAGGCCTTGGCATCCGGCTTGGCCCATTTGAATACGGTGACGTCCAGCGGGATGCCGGCGTCGGTCCAGGTCTTCATGTCCGGCGAAGTGTACAGGCGCCAGCTGGTCGAATCCCAGTACTTACCGGAGTTGGAGGCGTCATCGGTGGCGTACAGGTAAAAGCGGCCGTTGAAAACATGCGGTGAAGGATCGGCGTTGAAGCGCGGCGAAATCGGTTCGGCGGCGAACGATATGGCCGGCATGGACAGGGCCATGGCCAGCAGGGCGGCAAGCGGATATTTCATGGCAGACTCCAGATAGCGGAACAGTGCGCGCATGCTAAGCGCGCGGCCGGTGCCTGTGTGCCACCCGGGCGGCCGCCGCAGCAAAAACTCACTATCTTGAGCAGCTCGGTGCCAAGGCGGGAGGAATGTAACGGCGGAAAAAGGAAAGCCCCGAACAAGCGGCAACTTGACGGGGCTGGGGTCAGTTCGTGGAGAAAGCACGTTTTGACTGAGTGCAATGATAGGCTGCGATTCTTAAATTTCAATTAATCTTATCGAACAGGCTGGAAAATGCTATCGCGCAGACCTGAGCAGCAGCCCAGGCTGGTGATTTTGTCTACCTTTGTGCTAGAATCCTGCCCTCCCTCCCTCGCCCGGATGGTGAAATTGGTAGACACTGGGGACTTAAAATCCCCCGCCTGCAAGGGCGTGCCGGTTCGACCCCGGCTCCGGGCACCAATAACCCGTAGGGCTACTTAGAAATGCTGAAAATTTGTGCAGTTCCGCAAATTTGAGCTTGTTCCGCATTCACCGTGGAAGATTTATTGTTACTTAAGTAAATCTGCACAGAGATGGCGCCTGCGCGGGATCAATGCGATCCTCATATTAGCTAATAAACCAGCTTTCCTCTGATGTAGACATGCCTCAACTGACTGATGATCGGCCCGATACCGAGACGGCCACCATCGTCGGCAAGGGCCTGACCATAAGCCGGATGTGCTGACAGTCTCGACTGGTGCCCTTTGCGCTCGACGGCATCGTTAATCCGGTGTGCGTGGACCCGTGGGTGCAGGACGGGCCAATCGAGAAATGGTATCCGCCGGTAGTGATGCGCCTGTGCGCGGGCCGTAGGCAGACACCCTACCAGCGCAGCCTCCAACTCTGCCTCGTATTTCCGCCCGCGCGGCCAGTCACGCGCCAGCGCCTTCTCACCATCACTGGCCGCTAACGCCAACGGGCACTAGTCACCGCATGCGCTGCGCCGTACCGGCGCGACGATGATGCCGGGCCTGGGCGTGTCGCTGGACGCCATTGACCGCTCCCAGAACCACGTGCTCTGGGCAGCAAGGTCCGGCGGCACTACATGCATCACGACTACGCCGAGGAGAATCTCGCGGCTTGGGCGGCGTTGGGCGCGCAGTTGCGAACGATCTTACGATAGGAGATGGCCATGGATGCCAGAGGGAAGACAACACGTCTTGAAGCTAATAGCTTCCAGCGCCGCAGAGCTGGAGACTATGCTGAAGCGCATTGCCGGGGATGCATGAGTGGCAAAAATATTATCTACCGGGTCGATGCTGGCAACAACTTTCCAGAAAACCTTTGCCAAATTATCCCCGCAACAAGGAAAGAGGCCATCTCATTCCTCGGCCAGCTGATCCTGCTTGATACCGACCACCCGCCAGCCTAGCTGCACTTTCACCCCTTGAAGAACTGCATGGTTCCGTCCGTGCGTGATCCAGCGAAAAAGGTGAAGGTCTACACCATCCACATCACGACCGATGACACCTACAAGGCCAGCTTCACCTTGGAGGATGGGATCGCGCACATGCGGGTATGTGGCGGCCACGATCAGGTCGACAAAAATCCCTAACGTCCATTCAGCAAGCAAAAAAATCAGAAAACGGGAACTGAATCCATTCCATTTTGTCCGTTAGGGGCATCGGTCAGGGCATTAAACGGCCGAGCTAGCCAGACTTGGCCTGCATTTTAAACGCACATGCGAACTCTGCGGTTCCCGCTCTGGCACCAATAGGCTGCTCCCATACTGAAGATTTGAGCAGCTTCCCCTCAGATGGAGGCGTCGCGGCGACGAGTATTATCTGCACGGCGCCGACGGGCCGCCGCGCTAATCAAACCCAACCCGAGTAGCAGCATAGTGTAGGTCTCGGGCTCAGGCACTACTCCGGCAGAAAGAACCATGTCATCTATCATCAGGTACCCGTAGCTAAGGCCGAATATGTTGATATAGTCTGCGCCCGAGAGATTAATGTTTAGCAATTGGTAGCTGTCAGTAATTGCGAACACCTTCCTGTCAATTTCTTTCCCGTCTTTGTAAGCGGCCACATACAGCGAGCTGTTGTCGGGTAGTGCGCAGCACACCCGCGCCCACATACTGGTTAACGAAATATTGCGCCCCTTTATATTCAGTCCGTCCAGGAGAGGACCGGTCAACAAATTGTTACCCGAATGGGCCACGCTGGAGCCAGCTTGCACCACGCTAAACTCCGGCTGATCGTATCGTCCAGACCCCCAGTGCACGCCGTATTCCGTCGTGAGTGTGTGGAAGTAAGAGTTACTGTATGGGTCCTTGGTGAAAGTGGTGATGTCTTCAAAATCAATGCTAGCGGCGCTCGATGCTGTCGACGCCAGGAGACTGGTCAACATCATCAACCCGCAGAAGAGTTTTTTATACATGATAAAACCTATAAAGAAGTGGCTGGAGTTGCATAATTTATCATTTTATATTCTTTTTTGAAAGCTTTATATATGAGTCAGACTGATAAGTTCGCGCATTGTCGATGGGGGGCCATCGGCGTTCGCAGAAGCATTACCGATATGTAATTTTCACTGTCGCTAGCAGTGCTACGATGTCTCTGCATCACCCTGAAGTGGTTTTTGGGCCGCGCTCTTCCGCGCGGCCATTTTTTTGCTGCAGTGCAACGTGCGCGTTGCAAGCAACCCACAGGCAATCGCTTTCCTCCCAAAAGTCAGCGCAATGTCCAAGGCAGGCAGCGCTGACGTGCTATATTTTTGGGCAGGCGGTTTTCTCCGCCTGCGCCCGCCGCCCACCTCAGACCCGTGAGCGTTCGCCGCCATGACGAACACCAGCCGACCAGGCAACACTCTCGGGGATAGACCATGATGGCAGAACGCCGACACAACCGCGCACTCACGGCCGTGATTGTACAAACCATAGCGCTGGACCGCATCCGGGGCTGCGCTGTGGCGTGGGCATATGGCTGCAAATGGGGCATACCGGCCAGCACGCTGACCCGCGTGCTTTCCAGCGAAGGCAGGCGGCGCACCACCGACCTCCCGGCCGATGATCATCCGCTACACCTGCACCCATACGCGATACCGGACAGCGACCGCATTGGCGGTGTCGCGGGACATATCCAGCCCAACGCAGATTTTTCCAGCTGAGCGCGGCCGGCCGCAAGCCAGCCTGCCAGCCTAGTCCCAAGTGCCGTAGAATCGCGTCTAGCATGCGCACGACATGGGGAGACATTATGCAGCTGAAAGACATCATGAGCAGGGACGTCGTCACGGTGGAACTGGACGACAAGCTGGCCCTGGTCCAAGAGATATTCCACCACGGGAAGTTCCACCACGTGCTGGCCATGGAAAAAGGCGAGCTGCTGGGCGTGGTCTCGGACCGCGACCTGTACAAGGCGCTCAGCCCCAACATCGGCACCGCCACCGAGAGCTACAAGGATACCGCCACCCTGAACAAGAAAGTGCACCAGGTGATGTCGCGCCGGCCTGTGGTGCTGCGCGAGGAATCCACGCTCGATGACGCCATCGACGTCTTCACCAGCCACGACATTTCCTGCATCCCCATCCTGTCCCAGGCCGACAAGCTGGTCGGCATCGTCAGCTGGCGCGACGTGCTGCGCGCCCTGCGCAGCAGGCCGGCCTGACCGCCAGCGGCCAACGGCGCGTCGCCGTCGCCCGCCATTGGCTATAGTCGCCGCTACAGGAGGAGCGATGGCCCGGGGGCGTATCCATATCGGCATTTCAGGCTGGCGCTATGCGCCGTGGCGCGGGGTATTCTATCCGCAGGGCCTGGCGCAGGCGCGCGAACTGGAATTCGCCTCGCGCGCCCTGCCCACCATAGAACTCAACGGTTCCTTTTATTCGCTGCAGCGGCCGGCGTCCTATGAGGCCTGGTACGATGCCACGCCGCCCGGCTTCGTGTTTGCCAACAAGGGCAATCGCTACCTGACCCACATCCTGCGGCTGGGCGATGGCGTGGAGCAGGCGCTGTGCAATGTGCTGGCCTCCGGCCTGTTCAAGCTGCGCGACAAGCTGGGCCCCATCCTGTGGCAGTTCCCGCCCAATTTCCGCTTCGATGCGGAGCGGATGGAGCGCTTCCTCAGCCTGCTGCCGCACGACCTGGAACACGCCCAGGCCATGGCCCGCCGGCATGATGCGCGCATGAACGGCAGGGTAGCGCTGGAGATCGACGCCAACCACAAGCTGCGCCATGCGCTGGAAATCCGCCACGAGAGCTTCGCCGATCCCGCCTTCGTGGCCCTGCTGCGCAAGTACAAGGCGGCGCTGGTAGTGGCCGACACCGCCGGCAAGTGGCCCTATTACGAGGACGTGACGGCCGATTTCATGTATCTGCGCCTGCACGGCGCCGAGGAACTGTACGCCAGCGGCTACGATGACCAGGCGCTGCAGCGCTGGGCTGCGCGCATCGCCGCCTGGGCCAGCGGCGGACAGCCGGACGACGCCCGCCTGATCTCCCAGCATGCGCCGCCCAGGCGGGCCTCGCGCGACGTCTACTGCTACTTCGATAACGACATCAAGGTGCGGGCGCCGTTCGATGCGCGCTCGCTGCTGTCCAAGCTGGGACTGGACGACGGCCTGGCGCCGTTGGGCGTTTAAACCGTTGGCGGCCTGCGGTCGCGTCCCACAGGCGGCACGCGGTGCTTGGGACCGGTCCGCTGCGCGCGGTAGATGCCGACATAGCCCGAGCACAGGTAGCTGGTCACGCAGGCCAGCGCCGCGAAGGGGCCGATCTGCGGCCCGAACAGTTCGATCGCCATGATGGTTGACGCCAGCGGCGTATTGGCGGCGCCCGCGAACACGGCCACGAAACCCAGTCCCGCCAGCAGCGGGAACGGCAGCTGCAGCAGCGGCGCCAGCGCGTTGCCCAGGGTGGCGCCGATGAAGAACAGCGGCGTCACCTCGCCGCCCTTGAATCCGGCGCCCAGCGACGCCACGGTGAACACGAACTTGCCGGCCCAATCCCACGGCGCCAGCGGATGCTGGAAGGCTTCCACGATCACGGGTATGCCCAGGCCGATGTAGCGCGTTCCCAGCCACCACACGGCCAGCGCCACGGCGGCGCCGCCCAGCATGGGCCGCAGCGGCGCATAGCCCACGTGGCGCTTCATGAAGGCGCTGGCGCCATGGGTGGCGCGTGCGAACGCCATCCCGGCCAGGCCGAAGACGATCCCGGCCAGCATCACGGCCAGCACGCTCCAGGGCGTGATGGCGGTCATGGCGCTGATCGCGTAATGGGTGTGGTGCACGCCCCAGGCGAGGCCCACCTGGTCGGCCGCGATGGCGGCCAACATGCAGGGGAAGATGGCGTCGTAGCGCAGGCGGCCGATGGCCAGCACCTCCAGCCCGAACACGGCGCCGGCCAGCGGGGTGCCGAACACGGAAGCGAAACCGGCGCTGATGCCGGCCATCAGCAGGATGCGGCGATCCTCGTGGCGCAGGCGGAACACGTGGGTCAGCTGGTCGGCCAGGGCGCCGCCCATTTGCACGGCCGTCCCCTCGCGGCCGACGGACGCGCCGAAGAGATGCGAGGCCACGGTGCCGAACAAGACCAGCGGCGCCATGCGCAGCGGCACCACCTTTTGCGGGTCGTGGATCTCGTCGATCAGCAGGTTGTTCCCCGCCTCGACCGTGCTGCCTGTCTTGAGGTAGATCCAGCCGACCGCGAACCCGGCCAGCGGCAGCAGCCAGACCAGCCATGGCCGCGCCTCGCGCGACAGGGTGGCCCAGTCCAGCGCGAACAGGAACAAGGCCGAAGCGCTGCCGCCCAGGGCGGCCACCAGCACCGCCAGCGCGGTCCATTTACCCAGGTAGCGCAGCAGGGCAAGCTGTTCAGGGTGGCGCGACAATTTCATACGGCAGGGCAGTCTCCAGGCAGGGCCGAATCGGGTTCAATCCGGCATTCTGCCATGGATGAGGCTAGTGGTGGTGCTGCATGCCGCCGTCGCGCGTCACGTTGACGGCCGGGGTGTCGGTAGGCGCAGTACCACTGGCCGGTGCGCCGGGAGCGCGCGGGGCGTCCGGCAGCGCGCCGGTCCACTCCTGCGCCAGCGTGCCCTTGGGATGCTGGTACCAGCCCGGATCCTTGTAGTCGCCGCGCGCCAGCCCTTCCCTCACCTTCAGCGTGGTGAACATGCCGCCCATCTCGATGCCGCCGAACGGGCCTTCGCCCGTCATCATGGGCAGGGTGTTTTCCGGCAGCGGCATGCGCATGCCGCCCATGGAGCCGCCCTTGTCGCCCATCACCATGTAGCCCGGCACCAGGCTGTTGATCTTCTCGGCCACGCCGCTGTGGTCCACTCCTATCATGGTCGGCACCGAATGTCCCATGGCGTTCATGGTGTGGTGCGATTTGTGGCAGTGGAAGGCCCAGTCGCCCGGCTCGTCGGCCACGAACTCGATGGCGCGCATCTGGCCCACGCCGATGTCGGTGGTGACCTCGGGCCAGCGCGCCGAGGGCCGCACCCAGCCGCCATCGGTGCAGCTCACCTCGAAACTGTGGCCGTGCAGGTGGATGGGATGGTTGGTCATGGTCAGGTTGCCGGCGCGGATGCGCACCCGGTCATTCTTGCGCACCACCATGGGATCGACGCCGGGAAAGGCGCGGCTGTTGAAGGTCCACAGGTTAAAGTCCAGCATGGTGTTGATGTTGGGCGTGTAGCTGCCCGGGTCGATGTCGTAGGCGTTCAGCAGGAACACGAAGTCGCGGTCCACCGCATGTAGCGCCGGGTCCTTGGGGTGGGTGACCCAGAAGCCCATCATGCCCATCGCCATTTGCGCCATCTCGTCGGCGTGCGGGTGGTACATGAAGGTGCCCGCATGTTTGGCGATGAACTCGTAGACAAAGGTCTTGCCGGGGGCGATGCCGGGCTGGGTCAGGCCGGTCACGCCGTCCATGCCGTTCGGCAGGCGCTGGCCGTGCCAGTGGATGCTGGTCTGCTCCGGCAGCTTGTTGGTGACGAAGATGCGCACCCGGTCGCCCTCCACCACTTCGATGGTCGGGCCGGGGCTCTGGCCGTTGTAGCCCCATAGATTGGCTGTCATGCCGGGGGCGATCTCGCGCACCACCGGCTCGGCCACCAGGTGGAATTCCTTGACGCCGTCCTTCATGCGCCATGGCAGGGTCCAGCCGTTCAGCGTCACCACCGGGTTGTAGGGACGGCCGTTGGGCGGCGCCAGCGGCGGCGCGGTGGCGGCCGAGGATTGCTGCGGCGCTTCCGGCAGCGAGGCCGCGCCAGCCTTGCTGACCATGCCGGCGCCGATCAGGGCGGCGCCTCCCAGGAATGCTCTGCGTGTGGTCATGGCTGTTCTCCGTGCATGTGGTGTTGGCCGGCCTCGGTTGCCGGCTCCTTGGCCTGCATGTGTTGATGGTGGTCGTGCTGCGCCGGGGTGGCCGGGGTGGCTGGCGCTGCCGGTGCGGCCGGTGCTGCCGGTGCGGCATGCGCAGCGTATGCGTCCGGCGCTGCGGGCTCGGAGGCGCGCTCCAGCCTGCCGCCCAGGGCGGCTTCCAGCGCGGCCTGTGCGCTCCAGAATTCCTTCAGCGCGTCGATATAGGCGCTGACGGCCGACGCCTGCTCGCGCGCATCGGCCAGCAGTTCAAATACGCTGATCAGCATGCCGTTGTAGCGCAGCAGGGTCTGGTCGGCGATCTGCTTGCGCACCGGCAGCACCTCGTCGCGGTAATGGCGCGCCAGCGCGTACGCGGAGCGATAGGACGCATAGCGCTCGCGCGCCTCGCTTTGGGCCGCCACGGCGATATCGGCCAGGTGGTTCACCGACTGCATGTAGGTGGCTTCGGCACGCGCCACGCGCGCGCTACCCCAGTCGAACAGCGGCACTTCCAGGGTCAGCTCGTAGCCGCGCGGCTGGCTGGCGCCTTCGCTGTTGCGCACCGCGCCCAGTTCCAGCACGTTGATGAAGCGGGTGCCGCGCGTGAGGCCCAGCGCGGCCGCGCTTTGCTCGGTCTCCAGTTTCGCAGCCCGGATCTCGAGCCGCTCCCGCAGCGCGGTCTGTTCCACGTCCGCCAGGTCGCGCGGCGCGGACGGCAGTTCCGGCAGCCGGTCGGGCAACTGGTATTCGCGCGCCTGGGCGCCGGACAGGCCCAGCAAACGGGTCAGCTTTTCGCGCGCGGCCACGGCGGCGCGCTCGGCGCGGCTGACGTCGGCCACGGTCTGCGCGTGGTAGGCGCGTTCGCGGGCCTGATCCAGTTCGCTCCAGTTGCCGGCGCGACGCATGCGGCCGGCCAGTTCCGCGCTGGCGCCGGCCGACGCCTCGACCTGGCGCGCATAGGCGGCGGTTTGTGCGGCGGCCACCGCGTCTATCCAGGCGCCGCGAGTCTCCGCTGCCGTGGCCAGGGCCGCATTGGCAACCAGCAGCCTGGTTTGCTCGTAGCGGCGGCCTTCGATGCGGCTGGCCAGCGGCGCCGTCAGCAGGTTGACCAGGTTGAAGGTCAGCGTGCGCTCGATCCCGATGTCCCCGCCATCGTGGGTGCGCTTGAAGCCGAGGGTCGGGTTCTGCAGGCGGCCGGCCTGCACCAGGTCGGCCTCGGCCACGCCCAGCGACCAGTAGGTGGCCTGCAGGCTGCGGTTGTTCAGCAATGCCAACTGGACCGCGCCGTCGGCCGTCAGCGGCTGTTTCAATTGTTCGGCAATCAGGGCTTCCAAGGCGCGCCTGTCGTCCTCGTTGCGCAGCAGGCGCGTGTCGGCGCCGGCGCGCTCGCGGCTGGCCTGGGCCACGGCGCCGAAGCCGCCATCGGCCGATAGCGAGGCGCAGCCGCCCAGCAGCAGCGCCAGCGCGGCGCCGCCCGCAAGTTTATGCAGACATGTCATGTCTTACACCTTTACTCTATGATGTGGGAATGGAATGCGGGCGCTAGCCGCCCGCGCGCAGCTCAAATGCGTGCGGCTTGGGGAGGACGCTCGGGATGCGCCAGGTGGACTGCGGGGATGGTGTCGGAGTAGAAGGACACCGGCGCCGAGGGCAAGGCCAGTGCAGGCAGCGCCAGGGCGCAATCGGGCGCCAGGGCGGCGCCCACGCAGCAGGCAGCGGCGCCGCCGCACTTGATGGCGCCATGCGCGGTCTTGGCGGCGTGGCCGCCGTGCATGGCAAGCTGGGCACCGCCGTCGACCTGCGCGGCAGATACGCCGACGTGATCGCCATGCGCAGCGGCATGCTGCCCGCCATCGCCGGGCTGTGCGGCATAGGCGCGGGCGTGATCGCCGTGCATGGCCGCCATCATGGCGGCGTGGTCATGTCCGGGCTGGCCCATCTCCATCAACGGCGCCGGCGCGGCGGGCGCGCACAGCATCATGCTGGCCGCCGCGTAGCCCTGGAAGGGCAACGCCAGCAGCATCAGCCAGACGATGAAGGAACGGAACAAGGCGGTCATGCCGCCCATGTTAGCACAGCCGCCGCCTGATGCACTACGCGAGGCGGATGTCCGGATTGGCGATCAGGTTGTCGATCTGGCGCGCGGCTTCCTCGGTGGCGGCGGCCAGCGCCTCGTGTTCGCTGTCGCGCACGAATTGCGCGGTGGCGCCTTCGAACACTTCCAGCCCGTCCGCGCCCACGCGCTGCAGGTCGCAGCTGGCGCTCCAGCGATGATCGCTAGTGGGCAGCGCCACCGGGACGATGTTCCAGCCGCGGTAATGTATAGTCTTGTCCATCACAGCCTCCTTACACCTGGCTCAGCGCCAGGCGATTGTCGATTTCCGTGCGGGCCAGCTCCAGGCCGGCACGGGCTGCGATCTCGGGCGTCAGGTGGCCGCCCATGGTGTGCTTGCGGATGATGGATTGCGCCCCGTCCAGCTGCTGCGGCACGCCCAGCCGCGCGATGGAATACTGGAAGTCCCACAAGTCTTCCCGGTCCTTGATGGCGGTGACTTCAATCGCGTACCCACGGTATTCTTCGCTCACTGAACTCATCCTCGGCCTCCGTCAGCAATGTTTGCAGCAAGACTACCATGAAGCGGTATTGCCTTGCGCACGGCTGTCTGTCCTTAAATCAAAAAATGCATAAGCTTATGCAATATAGTTATAATGGAGTCTTTTGCAGCTCAGCGGAACCGTAACATGCAGCCCCAAATCCACGCTTTTCACGACAGCGTCACCGGCACCATCAGCTACGTGGTGCATTCCGGGCGCGGCAGCGACTGTGCCATCGTCGACTCCGTGCTCGACTACGACCCGAAATCCGGGCGCACCGCCACCGCGGGCGCCGACCAAATCCTGGAGCTGGTGCGCTCGCTTTCGCTGCGCTGCGCCTGGCTGCTGGAAACCCATGCGCACGCCGACCACCTGTCGGCCGCGCCCTACCTCAAGCAGCAGCTGGGCGGCCGCATCGCCATCGGCGCCGCCATCGCCCTGGTGCGCAAGGAATTCGCGGGTGTGTTCCCGGGTGGCGTGGACGGCTTCGACCACCTGTTCCAGCCCGGCGAGGAATTCATGATAGGCGCGCTGCGCGCCTATGCCCTGCACGTGCCGGGGCACACCCCGGCCGACATGGCCTACCAGATCGGCGACGCCGTCTTCGTGGGCGACACCCTGTTCATGCCGGACGTGGGCACGGCGCGCTGCGACTTCCCGGGCGGCTGCGCCTCCATGCTGTACCGCTCGGTACGGCGCTTGCTGGCGCTGCCGCCGGAGACGCGCCTGTACATGTGCCACGACTACCCGCCGGCCGGGCGCGCGGTGCGCTGGGAGGTGACGGTGGCCGAGCAGCGCCGCGACAACATCCACGTCCGCGACGGCATCGCGGAGCACGACTTCGTCGCCATGCGCACCCGGCGCGATGCGACGCTGGACATGCCGGTGCTGCTGCTGCCGGCCATCCAGGTCAACCTGAACGCCGGCCAGTTGCCGGCGGCGGAGGAAAACGGCGTGCGGTATTTGAAAATACCGCTCAACGCCCTCTAAGTTACCTGGGCGCCTTGCCCTCGTTGATATTGCGGCCGATGGGCTCGTCGATGTTGGCCAGGTACCAGCTCAGCGCCGACAGCACCGCCACGTGGCGCTGCAAGTCATACGGATTGACCTTGTCCAGCGTATCGGCCGGGGTGTGGTGGTAGTCGAAGTAGAAGTGGTTGTCCACCAGCGGTTCGAACACCGGCACACCGGCCTGCTCCAGCGGATTGAGGTCGGCCGCGCCGGCCACGTCGCGCTGCTGGAACACGCTGGCGCCTATGGGTTCCAGCGCCTTCTGCAGCGGCGCGAACAGCGGCGCCGCCGCCGGACGCACGCTGGAAATCAGGCCGAAGGGACGGCCGCCACCGGAATCGCTCTCGATGCCGGCGTAGTGCTTGGCCACCTTGTCCTGGTTGGCCGCGTAATAGCCACGGCCGCCGCGGGTGCCGTTTTCCTCGTTCATCCAGGCGATCATGCGGATGGTGCGGCGCGGCTTGAGGTTGAGCTTTTTCAGGGTCTCGAGCACGCCCATGACACCGGCCACGCCGGTGCCGTCGTCATGCGCGCCGGTGGCCAGGTCCCAGGAATCCAGGTGGCCGGAGACGATCACGATTTCGTCGGCCTTGTCGGTGCCCGGCAGGTCGGCGATCACGTTGAAACTGTCGGCGTCCGGCAGGATCTGCGGGGTCAGGGTCAGGTGCATCCTGATCGGTCCGCGCGCCGACAAACGGCTCATCAGCATCGCGTCCTCGGCAGTGACGGCGGCGGCCGGGATGCGCGCGCCGTCCACCACGCCGGTGGCGCCCGTATGCGGGATGCGGTAATTGGCGCCGCCCACGGAGCGCACCAGGGCCGCCGCCGCGCCCAGTTCAGCGGCCAGCTTGGGGCCCTGGAAGCGGTAGCTGGAGCCACGGCCGTAGGCCGGACCGGCCAGGCCGCGCTCCGCCATCTCCTGGTCGAAGGCCACGTCGAACAGCACGATGGCGCCCTTCACTTCCGCCGCGCGGGCTTTCAGTTCATCGAAGTCGCGCACCACGATCACCGGCGCCGTCAGGCCGGCCGCCGGGGTGGCGCCCGAGCCGCCCAGGGCAGTCAGCACCACGCGCTGGGTCACGCCGTTGGGACGGCCCTTGTAATCGACCAGTTCCGCTTTTTCCTCGCCGCGCACCCAGTGCGGCACTTTCACCGGCTGCAGGGTCACGGTGGCGCCCAGCTTGCGCATGGCGTCCGCCACCTGCTCCACCGCCGCCGCCGCCCCGGCGGAACCGGACAGGCGCGGCCCCACCAGGTCGGTCAGGTCGGCCAGGCGCTCGTAGGCGTAGCCGCTGCTCATGGCGCTGTCGCGGATGCGGCCCAGGGTGGCGGGATCGTTGGCTGGCGCGGCCCAGGCGCACGCCGACAGCAGGCTGGCGGCAATCACGGTGAATACTGGCTTGCGGACGGATTTCATGCGGTTCCTATAAGATGAAAAGAATGACAAAAACGATCTCAACGATAGCGCATTGTGGCGCACTTGTCATGCATGTTGATTTGTCATTCCCCTTGCACTACCATGGAATCCCGATTTCTCTGGAAGGCCGCCATGCTCAAGGGGCAGCTTTGCACGGTCCGGCACCTGCTGACGGCCGACCTGAACACCTTCATCGCGCTGGTCAACGACCTGCCCTCGCGCGGCGATTATTTCTCGACCCATTTCAAGTCTCCGGAGACCATGCGGCGCGAATTCATGCAGCATGGCTTCGTCACCGAAGACAGTGAATTGTTCGTGATCGAGGATGCGCGCCACCATATCGTCGGCGTGATCACCCATTTCAAGGCGCGCACCCCGGTGACCCGAGAGATCGGCTACCGCCTGTTCGACCCGCACTTGTCCGGGCGCGGCTACGTCACCGAAGCATGCCGGCTGCTGGTGGATTATCTGTTCAATGTGTATCAGTACCACCGCCTGGAATTACTGATCGCGCCGGAAAACGCGCCCTCCATCCGCATCGCCCAGAAATGCGGCTTCAGCGCGGAAGGCACGGCGCGCCAATCCTTCTTCATCCATGGCCGCTACTGCGACGTCACCATATTCAGCCTGCTGCGCCCGGAATGGGAACGGGGACGTCTATAGCAAGTCAGGAAGCTCGCAGCGCTGCCGCAATTGCCTCGCCCAGCGTCGTGGTTTTCCGGCCGATGAGTTCCGACAAGGTGCGTGACGTGCTATCGAGCTCACCTGCCTGCGCCTTGATGTCCGCGTCGATCACCACGTCGATGATCATGGGCGGCAAGCCAAAGGACGCCAGTGCTGCGGCATAGTCCTGCGGCGGCAGGTCCTTGTATCCGATGTGCTTATCCGTCTGGGCCGAGAGTTCGGCGGCAAATTCGGCCATCGAAAAGGAGTGGTCACCTGCCAGTTCGTAGGTCTGGTTGGCATGGCCGGCGCTGGTGAGCACCTTGACCGCCGCCGCCGCGTAGTCCGCACGGCTGGCGGAGGCGAAGCGGCCTTGCCCCGCGCTGCCGATGACAGCGCCGTTGGCGATTGCCGCCCCGACCGCACCAGTATGATTTTCCAGATACCAGCCGTTGCGCAGGATGACGTATTCGAGCCCGGACTGCTTCACATATGCTTCGGTTTCGAGGTGTTCGCCGGCGAGTATGAGGCTGGAGGTATCGGCGCGCAGCATGCTGGTGTACGCGATCGATGTTACGCCCGACTGTTTGGCCGCATCGATCACGGCCTGGTGCTGGCGCAGCCGCTCTCCGGGCTGGACGGCGGAAATGAGCAGGAGCTTGTCCACGCCGCGCAGGGCAGCCAGCAGGGTGTCCGGGCGGTCATAGTCGCCCAGGCGCACCTCCACACCCATGGCATGCAGGGCCTGCGCCTCTGCCGGGCGGCGCACCAGGCCAACAATGCTTGATGCGGGAACGGCGCCCAGCAAGCCCTGTATCACCAGCTGCCCCAGCTGCCCATTTGCTCCAGTAATAGCGATCATGTCGATTCCTTCCGAAAGTGAATGTGGCTAGATGGTAGCCAGAACCACACCAGGGAAAAACACGCTCGGCGGTAATTGATTGTTCAGCTAAAATTGACAATATCTTTTGGAGTGGAAAGCCTGGCCGTGGAAATCAATTTGAACCGCATGCAGGCCTTCGTCAGCATCGTGGACGCCGGCTCCCTTACCCGGGCCGCGCACAACATGGGACTGACGAAGGCCATGCTCAGCATGCACTTGAAGCAACTGGAGCGGGAACTGGGCTGCAGCCTCCTCACCCGGACCACGCGCGCACTGGCGCTGACCGATGTCGGGGAGCGCTTCTACCACGATTGCGTCAGGCTGCTGGGCGACGCCCAGCGCGCCATCGACGCTGCACGCTCCGGGCAAACCAGGCTGAGCGGCGAGCTGCGCGTGACTTCCACGCTGGAGTTTGGTGTACACGCGGTGATTCCGGCCCTGGCTGCCTTCGCCAGGCAGCACGTCGATCTAACGATCGATTTTTCCGGATCGACAGGCTTGGCGAATCTGGTTGCGGAGCGCTTCGATCTCGCGGTGCGCCTGGGGCGGCTGGAGGATTCCGGCTACCATGCCACCACACTGGGGTCGTTCGGGATAGTTCTGGTGGCGTCACCCGACTATGTACGCGAGCATGGCGTCCCCACCTCACCGCAAGACCTGGAACGCTTGCGCTGGATCGTGCTGTCGGGATTCGATCAACGTATCCGCATGACCAGGCGCGATGGAGGCGCGACACCTTTCGTCGTTCCCTTCCGGGGCGCCATACAGGCAGACAGCGCGGAAGCCAAGCGGCACTTCACACTGGCCAGCGCAGGCATTGCCGTGCTGCCGGAATGGATCGTGCAGGACGACTTGCGGGATCAGCGGCTGGTACGTCTGCTGCCGGACTACCACATGCCGCGCCAGGGCATCCACGCCGTATATCCGCAAACACGGCACGTCCCGGCCAAGGTGCGCCATTTCATCGACTTCCTGCGCGAGTACATCGCCACCCCGAAGCGGCGCCCGCCATCCAGGGCATAAGGTTGCGCTATTGAAATTGCCTCCAGATGTTACAAGCCATTACCGCGCAACAGTGTATGTAAGAATCTGTATATGACGTGGCGATTTTCTTCTGGCCGGATATAGTGAACACCAAGCAGTACAACTTCAGGAGAGTGCCATGTTGAACAAGAAAATTCTGGGTGGTGTGATGTTGGTAGCGGCAGCGGCCGTGTCGAGCGGCGCGATGGCCGCCGGCGACCGTGACTTCAACACCGCCGCCGGCGCCGTGATCGGCGCAGCCATCGGCAGCAATTCCGGCCCGAACGGCGCCCTGGTGGGCGGCCTGGTCGGCGCCGCCGTGGGCAACGCGATCACGCCCAACGACCGCTACTATCGCGGCGGCCGCTATGTCGAGACGCGCGTCTACACCAACCCGGCTCCTGTCTACTACGAACCGGCCCCGGTGTATTACGCTCCTCCGCCGCCCCCGCCGCGCTACTATGCCCCGCCGCGCGTGGTGTACGTGGAACCGGCCCGCCCCTACCGCGAGGTGCGCGAAGTGCGTGAATACCGCCGCGATTACTACTACGACGACCGCGGCCACCATCACCACGGCCGCTGGTAATCCCTCCCCTCCCCGCAAGCCCGGCCCCGCGCCGGGCTTTTTTTTGCCGCCTGCTTTCCTGCTCCCTCCGCTAGACGAGTCCAACAGGAGGGAGCATGACCACGACGGACGCCATCATCACCTTGGAACTCGGCCACTACCGGCTGCGCGAGCAGATAGGCGGCTCGGCCTATGGCGTGGTGTGGCGGGCCGCCGGGCCCTGCGCGCTGCAGGACGTGGCCCTCAAGCTGATCAACCGCGAGCAGATGGCGCGCGCCCAGCCGGCCCAGCGCGAACGCTGGATACAGTGCGCCCGCAACGAGATCGCTTTCCTGCAGTCGCTGGAACCGTGGGACGAGCGCCACATCGTACGGCTGCTGGACAGCGGCTGGCACGACGGCCTGCCGGTGCTGGCGCTGGAACTGATGGGCAGCGACCTGGGACGCCATACGGCCGCCATGCGCGGCCGGGGCGAGACGGCGCCGCTGGCGCACATCCTCGGCTGGATGGGGCAGATCAACCAGGCCCTGGCCAAGGTGCACCAGTATGGCTGGCGCTATCTCGACCTCAAGCCGGCCAATGTGCTGCTCGATACTGAGCTCAACACGGTCAAGCTGGCCGATTTCGGCACCAACCGCGAACTGGGCAACCTGGCCGAGCATTCCTACGCCGGCACCGCCAACTGGCAGGCGCCGGAGCAGTTCTTTCCCGCCGCCGGCGGCGGCTATGCGACCGGGCCGCGCAGCGACTACTTTTCGCTGGGCGCCCTGCTGTATTTCCTCGTATGCGGCGGCGTGGCGCTGCGCTTCTGCACCGATTGCGGCCAGGCCTACCGCGCGCACCACACGGCCGGCGCCGGGCTGCTGCGCCAGGCCCATGGCGGCGCAATACCGGCCATCCTCTCCCGCCAGGAAGAACAGCGCTTCGCCGCCGCCCTGCCCGCCAGCGCGCGCGATCCGGCGCTGGAATTGCTGCGCGCGCTCCTGCAGGCGGATCCTGGCCAGCGTCCGCGCCACGCGATACAGATCAGCCGCATGCTGAACGCCATCGTGGAGGCGCTGCCGGACACCCCGATGATGGCGCAGCACGACATGGCGCATGCCGTGGCCCATACCGTGGCACGACCTAGCGCCGCCAACGGCTGGCGCCACTTCCAGGGGGTGCGATGAACGCCGCGATCTGGTCCCATCCGCAAATGGCGCGCGGCCTGGCGGCGTATCCCGGCAACCGCCACTTGCAGGGGCCGCAATGAGCGCCGCGATCTGGTCACGCCTGCGGATGGCGCGCAGACACCCGGCGCCTCACGGCAGACGCCTACCTGGGCAGCGCGGCACGACGGCAGGCGGCGCGGCAGGCGCCAGTCCGGCCGAAACAGCCCAGCCAGCCGCCCCGGCGGGCAAGGCGCCATCCGGGCCGCCTGCGCCTGGCGCTGGCCACGGCGCCGGGACCGGAGCGGTGCGGCGCGTCAGGGCCAATGAGGGCGGCCCGGGCATTTTCGCCGCCCTGGCCCGGCAGGCGTGGTGCTACGCGCTGCGGCATGCGGCAGTCAGCGCCACGCTGTCCGCCCTGGCCCTGCTGTTCCTGCTACAAGCCTGGACCTTGTGGCGCGCGCCTCCGGCCTGGTATCCGTCGGCCGTCACCGTCACGCTGCGCCCGGGCGAGGAAGTCGTCCTGGGCAGCCGCGAACTGGCCGCGCCCCAGGCCGACCAGCGCCACCTGGCGCTGCGGCGCGATGCCGATGGTGCGTGGCAGGTGCGCAACCTGAGCCCCGGCCGCCAGCTCATCCTGCAGGACGGCGCGCGTGAGCACCGCCTCGGCAGCACGCCCCTGCAGGCGGGCCAGCGTTTCCAGGTCGACACCCACGTATTCGACGTCAGCGGCGCCGACGGCAGTGCGGTTTCGTTCACGCAGGGCGGCCATCAATGGCGCTACGATGGCGCCACCGTGTACCGCGACGGCCGGGCGCAGGACAGTTGCCCGGACGCCGGCCTGGCTGCGCGCCTGCTGGCAGGCTGGAACCGCTGGGTTGCGTCACCCATCGCTGTTTCGCGCCCGCTCAGCGTGGGCGGCAACCTGTATTGTGGCAACCGGCTCGGCCTGCCCATGGTGACGCCCGGTGCGGCGCAGATCAGCCGCAGCGATGGCGCCTTTCAGCTCCTGGCCGGCAACCCGGACGGCGAGCGCGCCGCGGTGCTGGCGCGCGGCGCGGACGGCGCGCTGGACCTGCGCCGCCAGGAGGCGCCGCTGGCCGGCGTGGCCGCCATCGTGGCCGGCCACACGCGATTGCAGCTGGCTGCACGGGACGGCCAGATCAGCCTGGCGCCCAGCCGTCACGTGGCACTGTATGCACAACCCGACCAGCCGCTGCCGCCGCAGGTCGCATGGCAGTGGCGGCAACGCGGCCTGTGGCAGGCCGGCCAGGACGGCGCGCTGTGGGCCGGATTGGCGCTATGCGGCGCCGCCCTGCTGGCTGTCCGCGCACGCAACCATGCCGGCTGGCCGCTGGTCTGGGGCGCGCTGGCGTGCGTGCTGCTGCTGGCCTGCGGGACGGCGGCGCTGCTGCTGCAGCGCGGCGGCCATCCGCCCGCTGCGGCCTGCTCGTTGGCGCTGGGCGCGGCGGCGCTGCTGCTCTGGATGCTGCTGCCCGGCCGCCTCGCCCTGCCCTGCGCCGCCGCCGTCGTGCTGCTCGCTGCCGGCTTGCTGTCGCAGCTGGAGCTGGGCCTGGGTGCGCCGGAATCGTCCTGGCTGCGCTACTACCAGAAAAGCTGCGCCCTGCTGGCCATCGGCTGCGCCGTGGGTGGGCTGGCGCGCATGGGGGCCATGCACCACGTCCGGCGCCGCCTGCCGCCGCGCCAGCGCGCCACCGAATGGCTGCTGGCCGCGCTGGCGGCCGTCGCCCTGGCCGCGCTGGCCGCGCAAGTCCTGTGGGGCGATGAAACCGGCGTGTTCGACCTGCAGCCGGTGGAACTGGCCAAGCTGGCCCTGACCGCGCTGAGCGCCCACTGCCTGGCGCTGCGCTTCGGCTGGCACGCGCAGCCGGCGCCGCTGCGCACCAGCTGGCGCGACCATGGAGCACGCTGGCTGCGCCTGGCCGCTCCGGCCCTGCTGTTCCTGGCGCTGCTGGGACTGGCCCTGGTCCAGGTCGACGATTTCTCCCCGCTGGTGCTGCTCATGGTGTGGAGCGCCGGCATGGCCTGCGCCTACGCGCTGGCCGCCCGGCGCCCGCTGCTGCTGGCCGCCGTCTGCCTGGCGGGACTGGCGGCAGTAGCTGCCCTGGCCTGGCTGCGCCTGCAGAACGGCGACGAGCTGGTGCGCTGGGGCTTTTACGCCGACCGCTTCCAGGTATGGCTCGATCCCGGCCGGCATCCGCACACCGGCCAGCAGCTGCTGCTGGGTGCGCGCGCCGTGGCCGAGGGCGGCTGGCTGGGCGCCGACCACTGGCTGGGCCTGCGCACGCTGGGCCAGGCGGCCGCCGACGCCGTGCGCATCCCGGCCGTGCAGGACGACTTCGCCGCATCCTTCTTTCTGTACCGCCACGGCCTGGCCGGCGGGCTGCTGCTGTGGATGCTGCAAGCGGCATTCCTGGCGGGCCTGCTGCTGGAAGCACGCCGTGCCCACGCCGGCGCCGCCGCCGCGCGCCACTTCCACCGCGCCTGGAGCGCGCGCTTGCGCTACTTCGCCCTGTGCGGCGGGGCCGCCTTCGTGCTGGGCCACTTCCTGCTGTCGTGGGGCACCAACCTGGCCATCTTCCCCATCATGGGGCAACCGATGAGCTTCCTGTCGGCCGGCGGCAGCCATCTGCTGTTTTTCCTCTGCCCCCTGCTAGCGCTTGGAGCGGTCAGCACGCAATCACCAGAGGAGTAAGCCATCATGCCCATCTACGTACAACACCAGGTTCTGGGACGCATCCAGGATGTCTTCAACGCGGAAGCGATCTGGCAGGCGCCTGGATTCTCGCTGTTCTCGCGCCGCCCGCTGCTGCGCGACTTGCTCGAACGCAGCCCGCGCGAGCACCGCGGCCGCGCCGCCACGCGCTGCTTCTCGCACGTGACCCTGATGCTGCCGCAGGAGGACGTGGACGACGACTACCACCTGACCCGCGGCGCCCGCGCGCGCGACCTGGCGCAAACCCTGGCGGCGCTGCACCAGAAGGATTTCGGCGACCTGCTGGGCGGGGACCAGGTGCGCTACGACGTGGTCGGCGACGACACCCTGCCGCCGGGCCAGGTCGAGGTGCGCTTCGGCCATGCGGTCTACCTGCCGGCGCCGGACGAGAAGGTGCTGCACAACGTCAGCGTGTCGCGCGACAGCGCCGTGTGGACCCCGGTCTGCCCGATCTACCCCAACCAGCGCCTGGCCCTGCTGGGCGGCGAGGGCAGCGACACCAGCTACAACGTGCCCGGCTGGCAATTCGGCCCGGATGCGGCCATCCTCATCATCAATGACGGTCCCGACGCCCCGCCGGTGGTGCAGATGCGCCCCAAGGAAGGCTACGAATGCCGCTACGACCCGCGCGCCGGCTATTACACCATCCGCCCGGCACGCGGCGACGAGACGGGCGGCGGCCCGCGCCTGCTGCTGCGCATCACGCGCGCCCAGTCGTGGGGGCAGGCCCTGCGCAGCCAGGCGGTTGCCGACGGTGCGGCGCCCGCCCCGAACCATCCGGCTGCCGCCAGCCGACCCATCGCGCCGGGCGCCGCGCCGCAGCAAGCGGGCGGCGCGGAGGGCGGGGCCCAGCGCCCCGCCGTGTGGCAAAGCCGCAGCCCGGCGCAGGCGGAACAGACCGCCGCACCACTGACCCGCATCCCGTCCGGCCAGCCGGCGCAGCATCCCACCAACCGGCCTGGCGAAAGCGACGCCACCTACGCTCCCGTGGCGCGCCAGCGCGTCAGCCTGGTGGCGCTGGCCCTGCCGCGCCTGAGCCGCTACAGCGACACCGGCGCCAGCGCGCTGGAACTGCCGTTCGACCGCAACCTGACGCTGGCCGGCGGCGCCGCCCCGGCCATCAGCATCACCGTCAACGCAGCCGATGAACTGTACGCCAGCACCGACGCCGGACGCGAACGCATCAGCGCGCCGTCCACCTTCACGCCGGTGGACGCGCGCGCCATCGCCCTGCAGCCGGCGGCGCCCGGAATGGCAGACCGCTACTGCGCCCTGCTGTCGCTGCCGCAGCCGGTCAGCGCGCCGGTGGCGTCCGGGGTGCGCTTCGTGTTCGGCCGCAGCAGCGCCATGCTGGCTGCCCTGCGGGTGCTCGATTCGCCACGTTTCCTGCAGCGCACCGGCGGCGCGGACGGCGCCAGCGCGGACCGCATCGGCCTGTCGCGTAACGCCTTCAGTTTCGAGGCGGCGCCGGACGGCTTCCGCATCAGCCGCCTGTCGGCCAGCCAGGCGCTGTACCACCTGGACGACAAGCTGGAATTCGTGGCCGCCATCGCCGACGCCGATCCGGCCCGGCCCTACCTGCTGCCCTCCGGCCACCACCTGGCGGCCGGTCACTACGTGCTGCGCTTCGAGGCCTGAGCGTCATGGACCTGCATGATCTGCGCAGCCCCGCTGCCTACGCGGCGGGCCTGGCGCTGACCCTGTTCCTGTGCGCCTACCTGACGCCGCGCAGCTGGTGGCGCAGGCTTACCGCCCGCGCCCTGCTGATCTCGGGCGCAGGCGCCTGGTGCTTCGGCAGCCTGCTGCAGGCACTGGGGCCGGCCGGCGCGCAGGCGGCGGCCGCCCCCCTGAGTACCGCAGCAAGCGGCGCGTTCCCGCCCGGCGGCGACGGCCGCGCCCTCCCGGCGCCGTCCACTGCTCTCCCCTGCCCGCCTTCCCCGGACCGGCATGCGGCTGGCGCCCCTGCCGCTTCGGCGCACGGCCTGGAGGCCGATCCTGGCGCGCAGGCGTCGCCACGCCCCTGCCCCGGCCATGCCGGCTGCACGGGACCGGCGCCCTGCGCCGCATCAGCGTCCTACACCGTCCACCGGGACCTGAACCTGCGCGCAGGCCCCGGCGTGCACGCCGATCGCCTGGCCACCATCCCGGCAGGCGCCGCCATCACCGCCACCGGGCCCCGCCAGGGCGACTGGTGGCAGATCCGCACCACCGTGGATGGACGAGAGCTCAGCGGCTGGTCCAGCAGCCTGTGGCTGCGCCGGAGCGGCGAATGAACCGACTGTGGCCCTTCCGCGCCGCCGCCCGCAGCGCCGATGGCCCGGCGCGGCGCGCGGGCGGCCAGGACTTCGGACCCCTGCTCGATATCGCGGCCCGCAGCAGTCCCGGCGTCAGCAAGCTGCCCCTGGAAAACCAGGACAACCTGCTGCTGATCGACGCCCACGGCCACGCTGTATTCCTGCATGACCAGCAGCAGTGCGGCCTGCAGCTGGAGGGCTGGCCCGCCGGCCACGTGCGCCTGGCTGTCCTGGACGGCATGGGCGGCCACGGCCAGGGGCGCGAAGCGGCCGAAGCGGCCGTCCAGGGCCTGCTGCGCGTTCCAGCCTGCAGCGGCGAGGAAGAACTGTCGCTGCGCCTGGACGCCCTGCACGCCGAGCTGCAGCAGCGCTTCCGCCAGCCGGGCGACAGCGACAGCTTCCGCCGCCCCGGCACCACCCTCACCCTGCTGGAGCTGCCGCCCGGCCAGGCGCCGCTGCTGTACCACGTGGGCGACTCGCGCCTGTACGAAATCACCGCCGCCCAGGCCGCGCCGCTGACGGTGGACCACGTACCGGCCACCGCCTGCGCCATGCAGGGCATGCTGGACGAGCACGAATGGCGGCGCCAAGTGCACCACGAGCACCGCGTGCAGATCGCCCAGGCCTACATCCTCGGCAACGCCTTCGCCTATCCCCAGGTGCTGGATGATGGCCTGCGTCCACTGGACGGCGGCTCGCTGCCGGCCTTCCTGCGCCATCTGCCGGACCGCCGCGCCCTGCCGCTGAATCCGGACGCGCTCTACCTGCTGGCCACGGACGGCTTCTGGTCCTGCGCCAGTCCGCACCGTTGGACCGCGCGCTGGCCCGCCCTGCTGGCCTCGGCGCCCACGGCGGCCGCTGCGCTGGACCGCCTGTTCGGGGAATTCAGCGACCATCCGCCGCCGCAACTGCATATCGACAACCTGACCGCCATCATGCTGCGCTACCGCCCGATACTTGCCGAGGCGGCCATCAACATTGACGAAACGGCACTGCCCGAGGACCTGCGCTGAGCGCCGCCCCGCTGCCCGCCACGCCAGGCGTTGCAGCCCGTCCAAAACAGTGCAGCGAAGGCCGCTATCGATGGCCTATCGATTGCCAAACCGGGGCGAAAACGCATAAACTCATGGGTATCGATCCGGCTGGGACACCATGAATAAATGCAGCAACCCGCAGCATCCGCATTGCACCTATTGGGTCATGCCGGGAGCGCAATCTTGCGAAGGCGGCCACGCCCAAGCGGAGCCTTCCAGCTATGAGCTGCTCAGTGCCTTGCGCAGCCACCGTTCCGGTCCGCCGGCCACGGCGCCTGCGGCCGCACCTGTCCACGATAGCGCCGGCCAAGGCTACGCCCGTCCGCAACGCGGCCAGGCCGAACGTCCCCAGCTGCACATCAGCGGCTTCGATCCGCGCGCGGCCGGCGGCCGCCAGACCCTCAAGATGGAATTGCGCGGCATGCCGGAGTCCTGCGCGCCGCAGTTGTCGCTGCAGCTGCAGTCCGACCTGATCCCCAACGGCGCGGCGCGCCTGCAGTTCGTGCGCGCCACCGGCGGCGAATGGCGGCCCGTGTTCGTTGAATTCTCCTCGCGCGGCATGGAGCACGGCCAATACCCGATCAATCTCGAGCTGCTGAGCCAGCACGCCGGATTGGCCTCCCGCAAATGGGTGTGCACCTTCGTGGTCCTGGTGCCGCGCCTGGACGCCAGCCTGACCGAGATCCACCGCATCTTCCTCAGCACCCACAAGAACGTGCGGGTGATGGCGGACGACGCTTCCATCGCCCGCGTCAGCGCCCAGGGCGGGGACAGCCTGGACATCGATGTCACCGCCCGCAATGCCGGCATCGCCCACCTGGACTTGAACGCGCCGGCCGGCAAGGTCGACCTGGGCTTTTCCACCATCGCCTGGGACGAGGACCTGATCGAGATCGACATGCCGTCCACGGCCGCCCTGCACCCACACCCGAGCCGCGCGGCCAGCCTGGTGAACGCGGCGCCGGAGGGCGGCGCGGCGCGCCAGATCCGCCTGTTCGCGCTGGACGAATGCGTGTTCGGCCGCTTCGAGCTGGTCGATCCCGAGGCCGACGTGCTGCTCAACCACTACAGCGGCGACGGTCCCGATACCAGCGGCCTGACGCGCCGCCTGTCGGGCCGGCACGCGGTCATCCGCCGCACCCGGGGCGGGTTCGAGATCGAGGATGTGTCGCGCTACGGCCTGCTGCTGGACGGCGTCTGGCCCGGCAAGCACAAGCCGGTGCCGCTGCGGCTGGGCATGCGCATCGAACTGAGCGCCAGCATCAAAGGCATCGTGGTGCTGGCCGTGACGGCCATCCTGCCGCACGCCGTCATCCTGCACCGCATGGACCATGGCGCGCGCGCCGAATGCTATTACCTGATGGCGCCGGACACCCATCCCGGCTACCCCATGCCCGGCTACAAGGCCGCCCCTCAGGCGGCCGCGCTGCCGCTGCTGCTGCACCGCGACGGCGGCTTCTGGCACCTGGACCAGCTGACCGGCAAGGAGACGGCGCTGGCGCCCACCACCCCGCTGGACAAGCTGAGCCGCATCCCGCGCCACAACCGCTTCGCCAGCGATCCCTACCCCGAACACTGGATCATCCGCACCGGCGCCAGCGGCCTGCACGGCGCCGCGGCGGTGCAGGATATGCAGACGGCTTGACAGGCGTCAGGGTACCTTGCGCGGCGGCAGCGGGATGAAGTCGGTTTCACCCGGTACGGGGACGAAGCGCTGGGCGGTCCAGTCTTCGCCGGCCTGCACCACGCGTTCCTTGCGCGAGGAGACGAAGTTCCAGAACATGTAGCGGTGGCCGTCCAGCGGTTCGCCGCCCAGCACCATGAACTGGGCGTCGGAGGTTGCCGTCACGCGCGGCGAGCTGCCGCTGTCCAACAGCACCATGGTGTGCAGCGCCAGCGCTTCGCCATCGACCGCCAGTTCGCCGCTGATCGGGTAGATGGCCGCTTCCGGCGGCAGCCCCGCCAGGCCGATCGCCTGGCCCGCCTTCAGCACCACGTCCAGGTACAACGTCTGCATATAGGTCTTCACCGGCGACTGGTGGCCGAAGGCGCTGCCCACCAGAACCCGCACCTGCGCGCCATCCACCGTCAGCTGCGGAATCGCGCTGGCCGGGGTGTGATGGAAGCTGGGTGCATCCTCTTCATTGGCCACCGGCAGCGCGGCCCACAGCTGCAGGCCGTGGGTGCGGTGCGGCCGGCCCACCAGGTCCTTGGGCGTGCGCTCGGAATGGACGATGCCGCTGCCGGCCGTCATCCAGTTGATGGCGCCCGGCTCGATGCGCTGGAAGGAACCCAGGCTGTCGCGGTGGTCGATGGCGCCCTCGAACAAATACGTCACCGTGGCCAGGCCGATGTGCGGGTGTGGACGCACGTCGTGGTCGGCGTCGTGCGGCACGTCGATGGGGCCGAAATGGTCGAAGAAGATCCACGGACCCACGGCCTGCTTGACGGCGGCCGGCAGGAAGCGGCGCACCACGAAGCCGCCGCCCAGGTCCTTCTCATGGCCCTTGAGTACGTTCGTGATCGGCATGGTTCAGCCCAGTACGGTGGTCACTTCGGTGGTCACGGCTGTCATCAGCTTGTGGATCGGGCACTTCTGCGCCACGCCCAGCAGTTCGGCGCGCTGTTCGTCCGTCAGGTTGCCGCCCAGGTGCAGGGTGGCGGTCAGGCGGTACACGCCCTTGCGCTCGTCGCTGGCGTCGCGCTCCATGGCCACCTGCACGTCCTCCAGCGGGATGTTCTTGCGCTTGGCGTACCACACCAGGGTCAGGCCCTTGCAGGCGCTCAGGGCGGCGTCGTACAGGTCGTGCGGCGAGGGTCCGGCGTCGTTGCCGCCTTCCTCGATGGTGGCGTCGGCCGGCAGGATGTGGTTGCGGACGTGGACAATGTGCCGCATGGGCAGCGACTGGTCGCGGATGGCGGTGATGGTCATTCGGTGTTCCTTGTGGGTGGGTTCAATACCCGACAATGTACACCGAATGACAGGCGCGCGCCTCTGCTATCTAGCCGACCACCTTTTTCACGAATTCCGTCTTCAGGCTCATGGCGCCGAAGCCGTCGATCTTGCAGTCTATATCGTGGTCGCTGTCGACCAGGCGGATGTTCTTGACCTTGGTGCCGACCTTGACCACGCCACCGCCGCCCTTCAGCTTCAAGTCCTTGATGACGGTGACGGTATCGCCATCCTGCAGCACATTGCCGACCGCGTCGCGGTAGACGCGCGGCCCCTCCTCTGCCGCTTCGGCCTGGGCGCTCCATTCATGGGCGCATTCGGGGCAAACGTAGTTGGCGCCATCCTCATAGGTATATTCGGACTGGCATTTGGGGCAGGCGGGCAAGGCGCTCATGGTGTGATCCTGATGAAAAAGGCCCGCAGTATACACCCAGGGCCGCGTCACGCCAGCTTGCGGGCCACCCGGAAGCCGACAATGTCGTTGGCCAGCACGGCCGAGTAGCCGTTGCGCGCCGCCGAGCGCAGGTAGCGCGGACTGTACAGCCAGGAGCCGCCGCGCAGCACGCGGCGGATCTGGTCGCCGCCTTCTTCCCAGGCACTGCCGTCCACCGGAGCGCCTTCATAGCTATCGTGCACCACGTCCTGCACCCACTCCCACACGTTGCCATGCATGTCGAACAAGCCCCAGGGATTGGGCGGGAAGGCGCCGACCTTGGTGGTGCCCTGCCGGAACTGCCCCTTGGGGCCGGCGTTGTAGGTGTAATTACCGTCGTAATTGGCCTGCTCGGGGCTGATGGTGTCGCCGAAGCTGAAAGCCGTCCGGGTGCCGGCGCGGCAGGCGTATTCCCATTCCGCCTCGCTGGGCAGGCGGTACAGCTGGCCGGTGGCCTCGGACAGCCAGCGCAGGTACAGCTGCACGTCGTTCCAGCTCACGCCCACCACCGGATGCTCATCGGTCTGGGCGAAGCCGGGCAGGCGCCAGTCGGTGTCCGACTGCGATTCCCAGCCGGTGGCGCGCACGAATTGCTTCCACTGGCCGACCGTGACCGGATAACGGCCCAGCGCGATCGAATGGGCGATGCCGACCCAGCGCTGCGGCGTTTCGCGCGCCAGCCAGGTCTTCTGCGCGCCGGCCTTGAGGGCCGCCGCATGCTCATGTTCGTTGGACCCCATCTGGAAGCGGCCGGTCGGGATCAGCACCAGCTCAGGACCCGCGCCGGCGCCATCGAGGAAGCGGTCGCGCAGCACGCCCTCGGCGTCGGCCACCGGGCTGGTGGGCGTGGGCATCAGGGCCGCCAGCTCGGCCGCGTGGCGCGCGGCCTGTTCCTTGCGGTGGCGTTCCTGTTCGGCGCGGTAGGCGGCTTCCGCCTTGATCTGCCGGGCCTTGCGCTGCTGTTCCTCGCGCTGCTCGCGCAGCTTTTGGGCGTCCGCCTCGCGCCGGGCCTGCAGTTGCTCGCGCAGCTGCTGCTTGCGCTGTTGCGCGGCCGCCTCGGCCTCGGCGCGCTGGCGCGCCTCGAGTTCGCGCCGCGCGCGTTCCTGGCGCTGCTTTTCCAGCGCGGCGGCCTGCGCCGCCTGGGCCGCCGCCTCGGCTTCGGCCTGGCGCCGCGCAGCCTGTTCGGCGGCGCTCTGCTGGCGCTGCTGCGCCACGCGGGCCTGCTCGGCACGCGCTGCAGCTTCCTGCCGGCGGCCTTCCTCGCGCAGGCGGGCCTGCGCGGCGGCCCGCTCGGCCTCTTCCTGCGCCAGTTGTTCCGGCGAGGGCCCGGCGGCGCGCTGCAGGCGCTCCAGCAGTTCCGCCACGTTACCGGGCCGGTCCTCCTGGCGATAGGCGAAGCCGCTTTGCAGCACCTGCCACTGGCGCGCGGTGAGGCAGGGCGGTGCGGCCGGCTCCACCTCCGCCACGCGCGCCTCGTCGAATGGCATGCGCCCTTCCAGCAGCTGGTAGATCATCACCGCCACCGCATACACGTCCAGCTTGGGACTGGGCTGGCGCGTGCTGGTGCCGGCTTCCGGGGCGCGGTAGCCGGCCGTGCCGGCGTTGGGCGTTTGCACCCCCAGGCTGCTGCCCGCGTTGCGCACGCGCGAGGCGATGCCGAAGTCCAGCAGCTTGGCTTCGCCGCGCCGGGTGAGGAATACATTGCCGGGCTTGATATCGCGGTGCACCAGCTTGTGCTTGTCCCAGGCGTATTGCAGGGCGTCCGCCATGGGCAGCAGCAGGCGGTAGACGGCGTCCAGCGGGAGCGCGCCCTCGCGCGCCAGATAGGCGTCCAGGTCCTCGCCTTCCAGGTACTCCATGATGATGAAATAGCTGGAGGTGGCCGGGTCCTGCGCCCATTCGTACACCCGCACGATGTTCTCGTGCGCCAGCTTGCGGGCCTGAGTCGCTTCCTCGATCAGCAGCTTGGCGTGCGGCGCGCTCATGGTCAGCTGGGGCGGCAGTATCTTCAGTGCCACCTGGTCACTGTGGCCCAGCTCCGCATGGGTGGCCAGGTCGGTGGCCAGCCACACCTGGCCCATGCCGCCCAGGCCGATCAGGCGCTCCAGCCGGTAGCGGCGGTTCTGCGGCCCGATCTCCTGGCCCGGCATCAGTCCCAGCTCCGTACCCTGGCGCACCTGGATGGGCGCGGCGCTGCTGCCGGGCGGCGCGTACTCGGCGTCCAGGATCGCGTTCTTGCGGCGGTCGAACTCCTGCAGGCTCAGCAAGCCATCTTCATGCAGGGCGCGCAGTTCGCGTATCTTGTCTCTTGCTGTTTGCATCATGATGGTCTAGTGCAGCGGCGCTCCGCATTCGGCGCAGAACTTCGCTGACGGCAGGCCGGCCGGTGCCGGGTGGCCGTTGGCGCAGCGGCGCGGCTGCGGGGCAACCTGCGGCGCCGGCCCCATGGCCTGCGCCACCCCGACGCCCAGCTGGCTCTGGGTGCCCAGTGCGTTGGCGCTGGCCGTGTTTTGCAGGTTGAGCAGGTCCAGCTGGTGGCGGCGGTCCTTGTCCAGCTCCGTGTCGCGGTGGGCGCGTTCGGCCTGCACGCGCTCATGGGCCAGGCGTTCCGCCTCGGCCGGCGTCATGCCGTGTTCCGCGCTGACCACCTGGGCCAGGGCCTGGATCTGGTCGGCCGTCATGCCACCCGTGATCTGCATTTTCATGATGGCGGTCAGGGCTTCGGCGTTGGGCGCGGCGGCGGTGGCCACCTTGCCCATGTCGCTCAGGCGGCCGATGGCCTCGATGCGGGCCAGCTCGTGCGCCTGCTGCGACTGCAGCACATCGAATTCACCCTTCCAGCGCGCGAATTTTTCCTCACGTTCGTGTTCCAGCTTGCGCAGCTCCTGCTGCCACCGGGCTTCGTGTTCGCGCTGGCGCAGCAACAAACGCTGTTCCTCGACCGCCAGCTCGTCCAGCGCGGCCTGTTTGGCGTTGGCCTGGTTCTGGCGCGCGTGGATGCCATCGGCTTCGATGGTGCGCAGCAGCTTTTCGTGCTGGGCAATGGCGTCGGCCTGGGCGCCACTACGGCGCAGGTCTTCGATCTTCTGGCTGACCTGTGCGATATCGACGCTGTTGGCGGCTTCCTTCACGGCCTCGCCACGCAGCAGTTCGCGCTGGCGCGCCAGCTGCTGCTGGTCTTCCCATTCCTGCATGCGCTCGGCCTCGCGGCGGCGCGCGGCGTTGGCCAGGGCCAGTCCCTGGAAACGGGCGCTGTGGTGTTCGGCCTCGATCTCCGCTTCGCGCTGGCGCTCCTGGGCTTCGCGCTCGCGCAGCGCGGCCAGCTCCTTGCGGCGCTGCGCCTCATCCTCGATGGCCTGGGCTTGTTCCATCTGGTTCCGGATGGCCTGCAGGCGCACCTGGTGCGCCAGGCGCTGCTGGGCCAGCTGGCGCAGCCCGGCGCCCTCCTGCTGCGATAGTTCCAGCTCGGTGCGCATCTTGATCTGGGCCAGCTGGCGTACCTGCTCCCACTCGGCCGCCTCGCCGGCGCGCGCGCTGCGCTTGTGCGCCAGCTCGTGTTCCAGGTCCGCCAGCACGGTGCCGGCGCCCTTCTCCAGCGCCACCTTGCGGGTGTTGGAGTCCATCACGCGCGCATACAGCTCGACCTCGCGCGCCCGCAAGGCCTGCTGGCGTTCCGCTTCCCTAAAGGCCAGTTCGGCGTCCTGCGCCTTGGCGTCCTGGCGCAGCTCGGCGCGGCGGTACTGGCTGCGCATCTTCTGCTCCTCGCGCCAGATGGCCTGCCATTCTTCCTCGTCGTAAATCTGGTCCAGCTGTTTGGTGTGCTCCAGCTGCACATGGCGTTCGTCCGCCACCAGCCACAGGGTGCCGATGCGGGCGCGGTTGTGGTCGAATTTATCGTGGCGCAAGGCCACGGTTTCCACCTGCACGGCGGCCAGGCCATATTCGGCCAGGCGCAGCTTGAGGGCGGCCTGCAGGCGCTCGTCCAGCTGCAGGCGCAGGTTGGCGTTGTGCGCCATGTCGCGCATGGAACGGCCGCCGATGAATTCCGCCGCCAGCTGGCGCACCGAAGGCGCCAGCAATTCCTGCAGGTGGCGCGTGGTGATGGTGCCGGGCGCGGTCATGAAATGCTGGGCAAAAGCGGCAACGTTCTCGATGCGCAGACCGATGGTGAAGCGGGCCGATATCTGCAGGTGCTCGGCCGTGGGCAGGTCCTCGAAGCTGAACTCGACAGGCAGCGGCGCGCTGCGCGTGATGAGGATTTCGGCGTGCTGGTTGCGCAGCAGGTGGTTCAGGCGGGTGAAGAAGCCTTCGATCTCGTACTCGCCCTGCGGCACTTCGGTGGCCTTGTCGGCCTGCAGGATGTAGGCGCGCGCGGTGGCCGGCACGCGCAGGGTCCTGGTGAAGATGCCGGACAGCTGGCTGACGCCGAAATACACGGCCAGCTCGTCCTCGGCCGGGATCCAGCGGTTATCGCGCAGCAACGGGGCGCTGCGCGGCGCGCCCAGGGTCAGGCCGCAGCGCGCGCAGTAGCCCGACTCGCCGTCGTTCTTGTGCCCGCAACGGGGACACTTCACGCCGCCGTAACCCAACTTTTGGAACATGTTCACTCCTTCATACCAGCCACCACGATTCTAGCAGGGGCCGGCGGTTATGCGCTCGCGCACGATTCCTCATCATGCCTCACAGCATGCCGATGCGGTCTATACAGGCCAGGCTGGCGCCCCGTGCGCGCAGGGCGCTGGCGTAACCGGCCGGCAGGCTGTCCTGCCATTGCCTGGGAAGCAAGATACGGTCGCCTGCCGCCGCTTGCCGCATGATCAAGTCCAGCTTGGCCGGGCCGCCCTCGACCGTATCGACCCGGCCCGCATGCCAGGCGGCCGAACAGCCGCTGGCGATCAGGCGGCCGCGCGGGACGTATTCGCGGCCACGCGCCAGGCGGTCGGCCATCACCAGTGCCAGCTGGTAGGACTGGCCCTGGAAGCGCTGCGGGCCAAAGCGCACCACGGTACGCCAGCGGCCCAGGCCGCGTCCATCGAAGTGGCGTGCGCCGGACAGGGTATGGCGCACTTCCTGCTGGGCGGCCGCATCCAGGCCGGGAGCGGCGATGGTCTGCTCCTCCTCGCTGGCCCCCCCCTCGTCCAGCGGGTAGACACTGACCTCGACCCAGGCCAGGCTGTCGTTGACGCCGCCGCTGTGCAGCGGGAACCAGCAGCGCACGCTGGACACGGCGGCGGACGGGTCCGCGTGGCCGCTCAGGGCGCCCAGGTGGCTGATGGTCCAGACCCCGGGCGCGCCGACCGTGCCGCCGACGATGGCCAGGGCGCCGTCCCAGCCGTCCCAGCCGGCGAAGGCGTGGCCGGCGCCGCCCCGCACCTGGCCCAGGTGCCACTGGTCGGACCAGCCGTAGGCGATCACCGGCTGGCGCGGCGGCTGGTAGGCGCCGCGCACCATGCGGTCGGCCAGCACGGCAGCCAGTTCCCAGCCGCGCTCGCCTGGTGCTGGCAGCATGTCCATGCTGAGCACCACTTGATCGCGGCTGTCGAACAGCGGCTCGGTCAGGCGGGCGATGCGCACCACTTCCTGCATGCGCGCCGCCAGCTCGGGGGCGCCGTCCACCACGCATTTGACCTCGGCGCGATTGGCGCGCTGGCGGCGGCTGGCCGTGATGGTGAGCAGGCGGCCGTCCGCCAGCGGGCAGCGGCACTCGGCGTTGGTGGGCGGAGCGTTCAAGGCCAGGCTCATGCCGCAGGCTCCTTGCGCAGTTCTCCGGCTGGGCCCAGGGCGGCGCGGCGCCCGGCCAGGTGGTGTTCGAGGTTGGCGCAGATGCGGTCGGCGTCGTCCAGCAGCGGGGTCCAGCTGTCGTCGGTAGCCAGCCGCAGGCAGGCCAGCAGCGCCCATCCTTCGTCCAGCGCGGCGGCGGCCGCCATGCTGTGCTGGATACGGCGGGCCTGGCGCGGCGCAGGTAAAGCCTGGCCGGGCGCGGCCCAGGCCAGCGACGGCATGGTGTTGACGTCCAGGCTGGCCAGGTGCAGGCGCTGCATCAATTCCTGCTGCTGACGGAACAGCTCCAGGCCTGGAGGCCACAGCAACTGGCGCAGGCCGCCGGTCAGCGCGGGCAGTTCAAGGAACAAGCGGCGCAGGGCCCGGGCGTCCGCTTGCGGAGAAAAGGCTGCGGCAGCGCCCTGCGCGGCGGCGGCGGCCGCCGGCGCCGGACAGGCCTGCGCTCCAGCGTCGGCGTGCAGCTTGCGGGCGGCGGCCGCCGCATCCGGCTGCGCCTGCGGCACGGCGCGGTCGCCCATGTCGCGCGCGCCTGCGCAGGCGTCCGGGCGCGGCTGGGTCTCGGCGCGGGCTTGCGCGGCGCCGGACGAAGGGGCGCCAGGATGCACCTGCGCCGTGGCACGCAGGGGCGCCTCGTCCCTGGGTGCACCGGTCCCGGCGAGGGTGGCGGCAAAGGCAACAGCCGGCGCTGGGGCTGGCGCCGGGCCAAGGATGGGCTCGCGCCGGCCGCAGGCGACCGTGCCGGCGTCCCTTCCGGCTTGCGGCGCCGCTGCCGTGCGGGCGCTTTGCCGGATTGCGCTCGCCGCCGCTGCCGCAGCAATGGCGGGGACGGCGGCGGGCGGGGCCGCGCGTGCCGCACGCTCACGCAGGATGGCGGCGTAATCGACCTGTACGCCCAGGTCGATTGGCAGGCAATCATCGACGATCACGCCGAAACGGGTGTACAGCAGCTGGTTCAGCCCGGCGCGGAAGCTATTCCATTCCTCCAGCGAGGTACAGGGCGGCAGCTCGATGCTGCCTTGCGCCAGCGCCTGCCGCAACGCCGCCTGCGCGGCGTCGCGGAAGTCGGCCACGCCCAGCCGCAGGCCCGCCTCGCTGTACAGGTACAGGTCGAAACGCTGCTGCTCGATGCGCGGATTGGCCGCGTCGACCAGGAAGCGCAGCCGCAGCCCCCATTCCGGCGCCTGGGCAAAGGGCGACAAGTCGATCTCGAACGGCCCTGGATGGAAGCAGTAAATGGTCTCGCTCTCATCTCGCGCCACGCGGCCTGACCGCAGGCGGCGCGCCTGTCCGGCCGCATTGAAACACACCACCGTGCACGGCGCAGGGGCAAGATCGCCGTGGCCGAGACGCATCGCGATCAGGGACTGTCCCAGCGCGCTGGTGTCTGCGGCCGGCTTGCGGCGCCGTGCGAAGAAGTTCATGGCCCGGACACCGCCGGTTCGACGGCAAATGTGGCGCCGTACAGGTGGAAATGCGCGGCCGGTTCGGCGGCCAGGGTCCAGGGACGCTCGCATTCGCCATCCGCATCCAGCCGCCCCTGCAGCACGATGGCGCCGCCGCCATCCATCACCCGCAGCAAGGGCTGGGCGCGCAGCAGCTGCGCGGCGAACGGCGCCTGGGGCGACAGCGCCAGGATCACACTCCAGCCTTCGCCTTCACGCACGAAATCCAGGGTCCAGTGGCCATCGTCGGTGACCAGCTGGGCCAGCGCGGCGCCGCTGGCGGCGGCGCGCAGCATGCCGGCGCTGCCCTGCCAGCCGATGTACGTGGCTGGCAGCGGCCCGGCGCCGCGCTGCCGGTTGATGTCCGTGGCCGGCCGCAGGTGCGCGCCGCCCTGCCCGCCGGCTTCAGTGGCTGGCTGCGAGCCGGCGCTGCCCAGCCCGCCGGCTTCGGTGGCTGGCTGCGAGCCGGCGCTGCCCTGCCCGCCGGCTTCGGTGGCTGGCTGCGCGCCGGCGCCGACCTCTCCGCCTCCGTCCGTGCCCGGCCGCGCGGCAGCGCGCCGTTCCAGCGCCAGTTGGCGGAAGCGCCGCAGCGTCAGGGGCGACTGCTGCAGCGCATCGCGTTCGTTGGGTGTCAGCGGGCGGCTGCCGGCCAGCGCCGCCAGCAGCGTGGCGTCGGCCAGCATCAGCCGGTCGCCAGGCGCGGCGCGTCCGAGCAGCAGACGCTCGCGCAGGCGCGCTTCCAGCTTGTCCTTGTCCTGTGCAGAATTCACTCCATTCCCCTTCATCGCCGCGCGGCGGCGCCTGCCGCCTGCAGCTTGGCTATCGCTTCGTTACGGCGCTTGCGCAAGGTCGGCATCGAGATGCCGTCCAGCGCCGCCAGCTGCTGCAGCGTGGGCAGCTCACCAGTGTCCGGATGCAGCCAGGCCTGCGGATACGTGTCGTCGGCCGCGCCCAGCAGCTTGTGGTAGACAGCCAGCCGGATCGGCAGGGATTCCTGCGCCAGCATGCGCAGGGTCCAGCTGCCCGCATCCTGGGCGGCGCGCGCCAGTTCCAGATAGCGGGGGGGCAGGGAAAGCCCCTCGGCGACGGCCTGTTCGGCGGCCAGCTGCAGCGCATCGGGCTGCGGCCGGGCCAATCCGGCGGACGGCGGTCCCGGCTCCTCGCCAGGCAGCCAAGCCCGGCCCCCGACCGGCTCGCCGTGCTGGCGCAGGTCCTGCCCCTGCTCCCACTCCTGGCGCCGCCCCCGGTCCTGCCGCTCGCCTGGACCCTGCCGCCATCGGCCTGGCCGCTGCCCGCCATCCTCCGCCTCCTCCAGCGCCGGTTCCCATGCCTGCTGCAGCGCTTCCTGCGGCGGCGCCGCCAGTATACGGTCTTCGTCCAGCGAGGCCGCCGCTTCCGACTCGCCCATCACGCGCCAGTAGTCCTCCAGCCAGGCCGAGGCCTCGCCGGCGGCCGCCTGCCAGTCATCGGCCCGGTCCATATTGGCCGACAATTCCTCGTAATCGCCGATTTCCACCAGCATGGCGGCGATGTTGTCCGGGCTGTTCTTCAGGCTGGAAAAGCGCTTGGAGCGCGTATGCAGGGGGCCCGGCGACCCGGTATGGCGCTCCAGCGTCTCGCTCCATCGCACGATCCACTCGGGCTTGCAGCCGGCAATCGAACGCATCTGGCGGACCTCGATGGGTGACCCATGCAGCTCGCGGCCCAGGATGGCGCCGACCTGGGCCGCGTTGGCCTGCCAGTTGGCGAACAGGGCCGCGATGTCGCGGTAGGCCATGTCCAGCATACGGTAGGTGTAGATGCGGTTGGGCGAGCAGTCGCGCCCGGTGGCGGCGATATAGTTGTCGGCATCGACCTTGTCGCGCAGGCCGGCGTACATATCGTTGACCTTTTTGCGCAGCATGGCTTCGCCGCAGGCGCCGTCGTCCGGCAGCACGGCCGTGAAGGCCTGCCAGAACGCGGGATGGGCCTGTAGCTCGAACAACAGGCTGAGCGCCAGTTCGCCCACGCTGTCGCCATAGCTGTTGCCGGGTGCGCCAGCGCGCGAGGAGCGGATGGCCGCGCCCAGGAACTCGGCCATGGCGTCGGTATAGGCGTCCAGTTCCGGCTGGCGCAGGCCGAGGCGCTGGAAGGCTTGCAGGGAGCACTGTCCCAGCAATTTGCGCACTTGTTCCCAGCCGTGCTCCTGGTAGCGGGTTCCTGGCAAGCGCATACTGTGTCGTCTCTGCTGTGGGATAGGGGTCCGCCAACCGCTGGCGGATGCTCTCCCATCATGCCACGAGACGGCCCCGCGCATTGTTCAGTACACGCGGCTATTTCCCCTTCTGTTCTTGCTTCTGCCGCGCCAGCGTGCCCAGCAAGGCAGCCACGATGGGTGCGGCGTGCTCGCCGCCGGTGGCTTCGGAATGGCTGACGAAGGCCGCGAACGCCAGCCGGTGGCGCTGCCCGGGCAGGCTGCCCGGCTCCAGCCAGCCGGTGAACCAGACCGTGGCCGTGTCCTCGCCACTGGGCGCGGTGCCGGTCTTGCCATACAGGGCGGGACGCAGCGCCGCCAGCGCCGGTCCGCCAAATGCGCCGGCGCCGGTGCCGGCGTCCACCACGCCCTTCATGCCGGCGCGGACGCGGTCCAGGCGCACGCCCAGCGGCACGGGCCGCGGCGGCGCGGCCTCGCTGCTGCCCAAGGCCAGCAGCAAGCGCGGCGCGACCAGTGTCCCCTGGCCGATAGCGGCCGAGGCCAGCGCCATCTGCAGCGGCGTGGCCTGCATGCGCAGGCCGATGGCCATCTGGCGCAGTTCGTGGCGGGTGTGGATGGGATCGATGTGGGATGGCGTGGCTTGCAGCGCGTCCCAGGCGCGCCAGTCGAAGGTGGCCGGCAGCAGGCCGCCGTCCAGGCGCAGCGCTTGCTCGAAACCGAGCTTGCGGGCCATGGCGGCGATGGGACGCACGGCATCGAGCGCATCCGCGTCCAGCGCCTGCAGGTCGGGCGCGCCGCCGTCCGGGCGTCCGAACAGGCTGCGGTCGCTCAGTTCGCCGGACCAGGCGAACCAGGTGTTCAGGCTATAGGTCAGCGCCTGGGCCAGCCCCAGCCGGCCATCCTGAGCGCGCCGGTCCAGGCTTTGCTCGCGGTAGTTGGTGATGCGCGCCAGGCGCGGGTCGAGCGGGTAGGTGGCGGCATCGGTCTGGAAGCCATAGCCGCGCTGGCGCGCCATGGCATTGATGGTGGCCAGCGGCAGGCCGCCCAGCAGCTGGTCCAGCTGGGGATCGCCGCGCGCCGCCAGTTCCAGGCCCAGCGCGCTGACCACCTTGAAGGTGGAGCCTGGGCTCTGGTGGGCGCCGCCGTCGTGCTGCAGGGCGGGCAGGCGCAGCGGGCTGCGGGCCGGGTTGCTGCGGTCGAAGTCGCGCACCTCGGCCCAGTTGGCGGCGTCCACCACCCCGGCGCCCGCGCCGGCGGCGGCCAGCACGTCGCCGTTTTCCGTGTCCAGCAGGACCAGCCCGGCGTGGCGGCCTTCCGGGGCGGCATGGCCGCCGATGCAGGCGCGGCCATCCCAGCGTCCGCGCCGCATGCCGACGCAGTCCAGCACCTGCTGCGCCAGGGCTTGCAGGGGCAGGTCCAAGGTGAGCCTGGCGCTGACTGCCACGCCAGGCGGCGGCGCGGCGCTGTCCGGCGCCGCACGGCCCTGCGCACCCGTCACGGCCAGGGACGCCCCGGCGCCTGCCAGGCCGCCAGCATGGGGGCCGCCCACGATGCCCGGCATGCCAGGTGCGGCCAGACCCGCCAGCGCGCGGTCGGCCGTAGGCAAGGCGGAACTGGCGGCATCGAGCGGCAGCCGTCCCAGCATCCCGGCAATGCTGCTGGCGTGGCCGGCGTTCACACCCAGCAGCGTGGCCAGCCCCGCACTGGCGGCGGCGCCGCTCGGGGCGCCGTCGGCCCACAGCACGCTGCCGTTGCGGTCCTGCAGCAGCACCGGCGAGGGTTCGGCGGACGGCGCGGCCGCCACCGTGGACAGCGGCTGCCACACCGCCTTGCCGTTCTCAACCCGCAAGTGGCGGTATTTGCGGTCTTCCGGCGCGCTGACGGCCAGCGGCTGCACTTCCAGCCTCACACTGCGCGCACCCGGCTGCACGGTGAGGAACACGGCTTGCACGTCGGCCGCCGTGGCGCAGGCGCGGCCGCTGCAGACAGGCTGCAGGCGCATGCCGGCGCCGGAAGCCCACAGTACCCGGCCCGCCACCATCAGCCGCAACGCTTCGCCGCCAACGGCAGGCCGCGCCAGCGGCAGCACCAGGCCGACCGCCGCAGGCCCTGCCTGCGCGGCCAGCGGCAGCGGCCAATACGCGACGCGGGTCCAGCCGCCCCAGCCCTGGGGCAGCGCGGCGAACAGGCGCGAGGCGGCCAGCGGCATGCGGCTACTGGTGGCCAGGGGCGCGCCAGACTCCGCGTTCCATTGCGCCGTATCGCCGGCCGGCACCCGCCAGGCCAGCAAGCGGCGCTCGCTGTTGTGGATATCGACCTGCTGGCGCACATAGGCGCCGTCGGCCTGGTAATAGAGGCGCTTGAGCAGCCTGGCGGCGTCCGGATCGGCTACCGCAGCCTTCCAGCCGTCCAGCGCGGCGGCGCGCGCGGACGCCGGCGCAGCGGCCCATTGCGGCAGGTCGCGCGGCGCCAATTCGATCGCGCCGGAAGCGCTCACGCGAACCAGGCCATGTTCCTGCAGGCGCTGGAACAGCGTCTGGTCTTCCAGCGCGGCGGGCGGCGCGGACGGCACCTGGTAGCGGCCCGCCGCCAGCATGACGGTGACCGGCTTGCCGCGCGCCGGGAAGGCGGCCACCAGCGCGTCCGATACAGCCCCGGCCCGGCCTTCCGCTCCGGGCAAACGGTACATCTGCAGCACCAGCTCGCCCGCCTGCGGGCACAGCGCGTTGGCACGCCGTTCGATGTGCAACGCCGAGCCGGCGCCCCACAGCAGCCAGCCCTGCTGGCGCAGGGCCACCTGCCCCGAGGCGCCCTCTTCGATCTGTCCAAAGCCGGCGTCGCCCAGCCAGCGCGCCTGGCCGCGCCATTCCAGCTGCAGCGGCTCTGCCGTATCGCCGGATCCGCCCCGCGCCGCGCCGGCCATGCGCACTTCCGGCATGGCGGCCGCGCCGTCGGACAGCAGCAGCACGTTGCGCAACTGGCTTGCACCGCCCTGCTCCACCCAGCGCCGCACATCGGCGTAACGGTAACCCAGCCGCAGCGGCACCAGGCGCGCATCGCCGGGGGCGCGCAGCTGGCTGCACAAGTCGACCCGCACCGGCGCCGCCGCCTGCAACCCGGACAGCACCAGCAGCGCGCCATCCTGGCTGCGCTTCACAACCACGCCGGGAGGCCCGGGCACCTCGAAAGACATCCCCGGCAGCGCACCCTGCAGGGCGGCGACGGCACGCTCAGCGCCGGCCTGCGGCGCCGGCGCCGACAGGGCCAGGTGGCGCGCGTGCCCGGCAATCAGCAACGCCCCGGCCAGGGTCGCCAGCAGCAGCGCGCCATACAGCCAGGCGGCCGGCAGCCCATGCTGGCGCTTGCGCTGCAAGGCGGCTGCCATCAGGCCCTTCCATGCTGGCGCCGCGCCGCTGCCGGCCACTTCGCGGCGGCCACGGCCTGCGCCATCGCGCGTCAGGCGCGACGTTCGGGCGCTGCCAGCGCGCAGATTGGCGTGGCGCCGGCGTTCGCGCCCGCGCACCGCCCAGGCTTGCAACAGTGTAGGAATCAAGCGCCGCATGGGCTCCTCGCGCAGTGACTATGGGACATGCCCGCACTTAGCGGAGGGAGCGCGAAAACCGGCTGTGTGCGCAGGCGTACACAGGCCGGCAGCCGCTTTGTGTCATTTGTAATAAGTTGAATCAGGCACAGTGGCACTGAATCGTGCTTGCTATAGTGAATCCAAGCGTATGGCACAGAGCCTGTGGCATACCGGACCCAATGGCAGTGCCTATAATAAGGAGGACATCATGATCAAACGCTCGCACACCATCTACGCCGCCGCCATGCTCGCCATGAGCGCAGCCGCCTTCGCCCCCGCCGCCGCGTCGGCGCAGGTCGGCGTCAGCATCGTGGTCGGCAATGCTCCGCCGCCACCCCGCTTTGAAAGCGTGCCCGCGCCGCGCCACGGCTATGTCTGGGCGCCCGGCTACTGGAACTGGAACGGCCACCGCCACGTGTGGACGGCGGGCCGCTGGGAACGCGAACGCGTGGGCTATGAATACCGCAACGCCGTGTGGGTGCAGGACGGCGGCGGCTGGCGCCTGGCGCCCGGCGGCTGGGTCGCCACCGCGCCCGTGACCACCATCAGCTACGTCGACGTGGCGCCGCCGCCGCCGCGCTATGAACCCATCCCCCGTCCGCGCCCCGGCTACATCTGGTCGCCCGGCTACTGGGACTGGCGCGGCAACCGCCACATCTGGATAGGCGGCAGCTGGGTGGCCGAGCGGCCGGGCTACGTCTATGCCCAGCCGCGCTGGGTGCAGCGCGAAGGCCATTGGTACCGCGAACAGGCACGCTGGGACCGCGGCGACCGCGACCATGACGGCATCCCCAACCGCTACGACCGTGTCGACAACCGCATCGCCCGCAATGACCGCGACCACGACGGCATTCCGAACCAGTACGACCGCTACGACAACCGGGCCCGCGCCGGCCGCGACCGCGACCATGACGGCGTGCCGGACCGCTTCGACCGCGACCGCGATGGCGACGGCGTGCCGAACCGCCAGGACCACCGTCCCGACAATCCGCGCCGCGACTGACCAGCGGCTGGGCTGGCGGCCAGGCGCGCCCAGCCCTGGCCGCGGCGCCAGCCTTGCGGTATGCTGGCATCCCACCCATACGGCCAGGCCATGCCTGGCCTTTTTGCCATGAGCCGCAATCAGGACCCAACCAGCAGCAGCACCGCAGCCGCCCGCCGCGCCGAACGCCAGCGACGGCACAATGAACGCATGGCGCGCCGCTATGAGCCGGCGCTGGTGCTGCCCGGCGCCTGGAGCGCCTGGTTCGATGGCTCGGCCCTGCCCAATCCGGGCCGCATCGGGATCGGCGCGCTGCTATGCGGGCCGCACGGCCAGCGGATAGAAATCAGCCGCGCCGCCGGCGAGGGCAGCAGCAGCGTAGCCGAATACCTGGCGCTGATCGCCGTGCTGGAGGCGGCGCTGCCGCTGGGCGCGCCGCAGTTGCTGGTGTACGGCGACAGCCGCGTGGTGATAGACGATGTGAACCAGCCCGGTCCGGGCGGCGCCAGCGGCCTGCAGGCGCTGCGCGCGCGGGCGCTGGAATTGATGGGGAAGATGGAGGCGGTCAGCCTGCACTGGCTGCCGCGCCACCGCAATGCGGCGGCGGATGCGCTGTCGCAACGGGCCCGAGGACAGGCCCCGAATCAGGCCCCGAGTCAGGCCGCCAGCGGCTGAGGATCGATCAGGCCCATCTCGTCGCTGGACATCAGGCGGTCGATGTCGATCAGGATCAGCATGCGCTCTTCCAGCGTGCCCAGGCCGATGATGTAGTCGGTCTTCATGGTCGAGCCGATTTCCGGAGCCGGCTTGATCTGGTCGGGGGTCAGTATGGTCACGTCCGACACCCGGTCCACCACCATGCCCACGGTGCGCTGGCCGATGTTGAGGATGATGACCACGGTGAACTGGTCGTAGGTCGGGGTCCCCAGCTGGAACTTGATGCGCATGTCCACGATGGGGACGATGGTGCCGCGCAGGTTGATCACGCCCTTGACGAAGCCGGGCGCATTGGCGATACGGGTCGGCGACTCGTAGCTGCGGATTTCGCCGACTTTCTGGATGTCGATGCCGTATTCTTCCTGGCCCAGCGTGAAGGCGAGGTATTCGGCGGCGGAGGACGTGAGCACGTCGCTGGCGGTGATGGACATGGGGGTTTCCTTAATGAGGTAGCCTGATCCCATAATGTTACCCTACATCAAGATAAAACGCATCAAATAAATGCATTGGGGCAATAATTTTTCCTCGAATCATCACATTCCCCAGTGGCTGGGTTGCCATAAACGTACGCCCCGCCGCCGCGCCTGCGGTATCATGCCGTAACAGCAGCAGCCCTCACGGAGAAAGATGAACACATTGCTCAGCAGCTGGCATCCGCGCCTGGTGGCGCTGGCCGCCGCCGCGTCCGGGGCCGACGGAGCCCATGACACCAACCACCTGCACCGCGTGTGGCGCAACGCCACCCTGCTGCTGGACGACCATCCCGAGGCGGACGCCCTGGTGGTGCTGGCAGCCTGCTACCTGCACGACCTGGTCAACCTGCCCAAGAACCATCCGGAACGCCACCTGGCCTCGCGCCAGGCCGCGCAGCTGGCCACCCGGCAGCTGGCCGAACTGGACTTCCCTGCGGCCAGGCTGGGCGCCGTGGCGCACGCCATCGAAAGCCATAGCTTCTCGGCCGCCATCCGCGCCGAGACCATCGAAGCGCAAATCGTGCAGGACGCCGACCGTCTGGACGCGCTGGGGGCGGTCGGCCTGGCGCGCCTGTTCTACACGGCCGGCCGCATGGGCAGCGCGCTGGCGCACCCGGACGATCCGATGGCCCTGCAGCGCGAGCTGGACGACAAGGCCTATGCGCTCGACCACATCGACACCAAGCTGGCCACGCTGCCTGGCAAGATGCAGACCGCCGCCGGCCGCCGCCTGGGCGAGGCCCGCATGCGCGAGCTGACCGCGTTCCGCGATAACTTCATCGCCGAGTGGGCCGCCAGCCCGGCCGCCGCCGCATGACGCCCGCCAGCGACAGCAAGCACAGCACGGCGGCGCCCTCCGCCCCGGCCGGCAACCTGAATTTCGTCCTGATCTGCGTCTTCATCGACATGCTGGGCATAGGCCTGATCGTGCCGGTGCTGCCGGTGCTGGTGGGCGAATTCACCGGCAGCCGCGAAAGCCAGGCCAGCTGGTACGGCGTGCTGGGCGCCACCTTCGGCCTGATGCAGTTCCTGTTCATGCCCATGCTGGGCGCCATCAGCGACCGGGTCGGACGCCGGCCGGTACTGTTGTATTCCATGGCAGGCATGTGCGCCAACTTCCTGACCACGGCCTGGGCGCCCAACCTGGCCTGCCTGTTCATCGGGCGCGTGATCGGCGGCATGTCCTCGGCCAGCATGTCGGTGGCCTCGGCCTACGCGTCCGACATATCCACGCCCGACAACCGCGCCAAGAGCTTCGGCAAGGTCGGCGCCGCCTTCGGCCTGGGCTTCATCTGCGGCCCGGCCCTGGGCGGCCTGCTGGGCAGTGTCGACCTGCACCTGCCGTTCTATGTGGCCGGCGCCCTGTCGGCCGCCAACTTCGTGTACGGCTACTTTGCGGTGCCGGAATCGCTGCCGCCCGGGAAGCGCGCGCCGTTCTCGTGGGCGCGATTGAATCCGCTGGGGGCGCTGCTGCGCCTGGCCGGGCGGCGCGACATCGGCGGCCTGGTGCTGGTCTACACCCTGATCACGCTGGCCCAGATGATGCTGCAATCGACCTGGGTGCTGTACACCAGCTTCCGCTTCAACTGGACTCCGGGCCAGAACGGACTGGCCCTGTTCTGCGTGGGCGTGGGCGCGGTGGGGGTGCAGGCAGGGCTGCTGGGCATCCTGATCAAGCGCTTTGGCGAAGTGAAGCTGTCGCAGCTGGGCATGGTCTCGGGCTGCCTGGCCTACCTGGCCTACGGCCTCACCACCCAGGGCTGGCTGATGTATGTCTTCATCCTGTGTAACATCCTGTCGTTCACGGTGGGGCCCGCGCTGCAGGGCATCATCTCCAAGGCCACCGGCGCCGCCCAGCAGGGCGAGCTGATGGGCTCTCTGCAATCGATCAGCAGCATAGGCGTGATCGCCATGCCGCTGGTGGGCGGCGAAATCCTGGCGCGGGTCAGCCACCTGCCCGCCAGCGACTGGCGCGTGGGCAGCACCTTCTACCTGTGCGCGCTGATGCAGGCCCTGGCCATCCTGGTGGCGTGGCGCTACTTCCGCCGCCACCACACGGCAAGCTGAGGCCGGGCATGGCATCGCGCCGCTTCCTGACTTTAGGCCGCGCCGTGCTGCTCGGCGCGCTGGTCTCGTGCATGGCGCCCGCCACGGCTGGCGGTTGCACGCGCGAGATCGTGGTGCCGGTGTCGGCCAACGGCATGAGCGTGTCCACCGACGGCGGCACGGTGCGCGGCATCTATCCCGACCTGCTGCGCAGCCTGGGGGCAAAACATGGCTGCAGCTTCAGCTTTCCCATCGTGCCGCGGGCGCGCCAGCTGGCCATGTTCGAGACCGGCGCGGCCGACTTGCTGCTGCCCTCCTCGCCGACCGAAAAGCGCGACCGCATCGGCGTGTTCGTGCCCATGATAGGCCACCGCGCCGTGGTGATAGGCACCGGTGCGCTCCAGCCCATCGCCAGTTTCCAGGACCTGCTGGCGCGGCGCGGGCTGCGGGTGGCCGTGGTGCGCGGGTTCGACTACGGCGGCGACTACGAGGCGCTGCTCAAGCGCCTGGCCGACCAGGGCCGCCTGTACGTGGAAGTGGACGTCAAGGCGGTGGCGCGCCTGCTGCATTCGGGAGCGGCCGATGTCACCATCATGGGGCCGCCGCTGATGGAGGGGGCGATACGCAATGAACCGCGCGTGGCCGGGCTGCTGGACAAGCTGCGCTTCTATCCGATACCGGAAATCCCCTGGTCGCACAGCGGCATCTATGTCTCGCGCAGCTCGCTGCCGGCGGCCGACCAGGCCCTGTTGCGCGACATGCTGGAGCGCGCAGCGCGTTCCGGCGTGGTGCTGGACGGCTACCAGCGCCTGTTTGGCCGCGAGGTGCTGTCCAGCAGCGTGCGCGGCCGCTAGCCCGTCTCCCTTCCTACTCCACCACCGGCAGCTCCACCGCGCTGGCCGCGCCACCGGCGTGGTAAACACGCAGCGTGGCCTTGCGGTAGTCGCCCGGCTGGGCGTGGAAGATGTTGTTCACATAGGTCTGCGGATTACGGTCATACAGCGGGAACCAGCTGGACTGGATTTGCACCATGACGCGGTGGCCGGGCAGGAACACATGGTTGGCGTTCGGCAGCGCGAAACGGTAGCGCTGCACTTGGTTGGGCGGGATGGCCGAGGGCTGCGACAGGCTGTCGCGGTAGCGGCCGCGGAAAATGTCCATGGCCACGCCCAGCTGGTAGCCGCCCATCTGCGGCTGCGACGGCACCTCGTCCGGATAGACGTCGATCAACTTGACGATCCAGTCGGCGTCGCTGCCGGTGGTGGACGCATACAGGTTGACCATGGGCGCGCCGGAGATGGTCAGCGGCGCCTTGAGCGGCCCGGTGACGTAGCTCAGCACATCGGGACGGTCGGCCACGAAGCGCTGGTCCTGCACCAGCCAGGGGCGCCAGACACTGGCGTCGCCCATGCGCACCGGGCGCGGCACGAAGGGCACCGGCTTGGCCGGATCGGCCACGTATTCATCGTAGCCGTCCGTACCGGGCGCGGCCAGCCCCAGCTGGTAGCCATCCTGCAGGTACATGGGCCGCAGCGGCGCCGGGCAGCCCTGCGCGCAGGCCAGCGGCCATTGGTGGAGACGCTGCCAGCGGTTGCTGCCGGTCTGGTAGAACAGCACCGGCGGCGTATCGGCGGCCGGCGCGCCATCCTTGAGGTACTGGTTGAGGAAGGGCTGCATCACATCTCGCCGGAACTGCAGCGCGGTGTCGCCCGTGAATTGCAGGGGACCGAGGCTGGCGCCGTCGTAATTGACGCCGCTGTGGCGCCACGGCCCCACCACCAGGTAGTTCCTGTCGTTGTTCCTGTCCTGCGGCTCGACTGCCGCGTAGGTGGCGTAGGCGCCGTAGATATCCTCCTGGTCCCACTGGCCGACCACGTACATGGTCGGCACCTTGAGCGGGCGCGCGGCCAGGATTTTGTCCAGTGCCTGCTGCTGCCAGTAGCTGTCGTAGGCCGGATGCTCGAACAGCTTGCGGGTGAAATTGAGCTGGTCCAGGCCGAAGCGCGCGGCGTAGGACGCGATCGAGCCGGCGCGCAGGAAGCCCTCGTAATCGTCGTACACGCCGGTGGGCAGCGCGTCGCCCGCGCCCTTGACGCTGGTCTGGCCGGCGATGTATTGCAGGTTGGGGGCGCGGAAGGCGCCGTTGTGGAACCAGTCGTCGCCGCGCCAGCCATCCACCATGGGACTCATGGGCACCGCCACCTTGAGCGCCGGGTGCGGATCGGCCAGCGCCATGAGCACCGTGAATCCCTCGTAGGACGAGCCTATCATGCCGACCTTGCCGTTCGATTCGGGCACGTTCTTGACCAGCCAGTCTATGGTGTCCCAGGCGTCGGTGGCATGGTCGGTGCGGGTGTCGTTGAGCGGGCCGCGTATCGGCCGCGTCATCACATAGTCGCCCTCCGAGCCGTATTTGCCGCGCACATCCTGGAACACCCGGATATAGCCTTCCGACACCAGCACCTCGTCGCCCTGCTGCAAAATCGACTGCATGGACGGGCTGCGGCTGCGCTGGGCGCGGTTGCTGGCGTTGTAGGGCGTGCGGGTCAGCACCATGGGCGCGTGCCGCGCGCCTTTCGGAATGACGATCACCGTGTGCAGCTTGACCCCATCGCGCATGGGGATCATGAGGTCGCGCTTGATGTAGTCGGCCTGGCCTTCCGGCGGCTGGAACCTGGCCGGTATGTCGGGCGCCATGGGCGGCGTCTGGGCCTGGGCGGTGGTACCTATCAGGGTGGACAGCAAAGGGGACAGCAGAATGGTGCGCAGGCGCATGTGGCGGCTCCAATGGACGGGCCCGGATCAGGCTCGGCGCCATCTTAACGTACGCGCAAGTTTCCCGCTCACCTTGACAGACCGCCGCCGAACTGCAACCATACGGGCCATGAAATTTTGCCCCGCATCCCGCACTGGCCTGAATTGGCGCCGCTCCTAGCGCGCGGCCACTGTCTTACCATAGTGATGTGATATTTTTATCAACGCCGCCCACGATCTGGCGGCGTAACGATACGGGCGCGCCAGGCCAGGGGCAACGCAAAGGAACCCTAGATGAGTCTGCCTGACCAGTCCAAATCCCCTTCCGTCATCCTGACCGGCGACCGCCCCACCGGACCGCTGCACCTGGGCCATTACGTCGGCAGCCTGCGCAACCGCGTCGCCTACCAGCACGAATACCGGCAGTTCATCATGCTGGCCGACTCCCAGGCCCTGACCGACAACATGGACGACACCAACAAGGTGCACCGCAACGTGGTCGAGGTGGCGCTGGACTACCTGGCCTGCGGCATCGATCCGGCCAAGTCCACCATCCTGATCCAGTCGCAAATCCCCGAACTGGCCGAGCTGACCTTTTATTACCTCAACCTGGTGACGGTGGCGCGCCTGGAGCGCAATCCGACCGTCAAGCAGGAAATCGTGCTGCGCGGCTTCGAACGCGACATCCCGGCCGGCTTCCTGACCTACCCGGCCAGCCAGGCCGCCGACATCAGCGCCTTCAAGGCCGCCATCGTGCCGGTGGGCGAGGACCAGATTCCCATGATCGAGCAGACCAACGAGATCGTGCGCAAGTTTAACCGCCTGGTGAACAAGGACATCCTGGTCGAATGCAAGGCGGTGGTGCCCGAGGTGGGCCGCCTGCCCGGCATCGACGGCAAGGCCAAGATGTCCAAGTCGCTGGGCAATGTGATCAACCTGGGCGCGACCGCCGACGAGATCAAGGCCGCCGTCAAGATGGTGTACACCGATCCGCAGCACCTGAAGGTCTCCGATCCCGGTCATCTGGAAGGCAACGTGGCCTTCATCTACCTGGACGCCTTCGACACCGACCAAGCCTCGCTGCAGGAAATGAAAGACCATTACGTGCGCGGCGGCCTGGGCGACAGCGTCGTGAAAAAGCGCCTGGAAGCCGTGCTGCAGGACATGCTGGCCCCGATCCGCGCCCGCCGCGAAGAGCTGGCCAAGGACAAGGGCTACATCATGCAGGTGCTGAAGGAAGGCACGCTGCGCGCGCGCGAAGTGGCGGCCCGGACCTGCGACGAAGTCAAGGCCGCGCTGGGCCTGAGCTACTTCTAAACCGTGGACCGGCCGCCCGCCGACGCCGGACGCCGTACCCGCCACAGCGGCGGGCGGCGGGCGCAGGCGGACGAGCGGCGCGCACACGACGGCGGCACCAACGCGGGCGCCGATGCGCCCCTCCCGCCCACGGCGCGGCGCAAGCAGCGCGGCGCCAAGGCGGGCTCCGGGACTGGCGCACAAACACCGGGCCGGGGCCCGCATCATGCCAAGCGGGCTGCCCGCCCGCTGCCGGACGCCACCGGCTACCTGGCCATCCTGGCCCTTATCCTGCTGTACGCCATCGCCGTGGTGAAATGGAATACGCCGTTATGGCCGGCCGCCATCTACGGCGTGGCCAGCGTGGTGACCTTCATTGCCTACGCAGTGGACAAGTCGGCCGCCCGCGACGGCCGCTGGCGCACGCCGGAGCGCAGCCTGCTGCTGCTGGGCGTGGCCTGCGGCTGGCCGGGCGCCATCCTGGCCCAGCAATGGCTGCGGCACAAGTCCAGCAAGCGTTCGTTCCGCATCGCCTTCTGGTGCGGCGTGGCCATGAATGTCGCGCTGTTCAGTTGGCTGGCCATGCGCATGGCCCACCTGGCCTGATCAGTCCAGCAGGCCGGACTCGGCCAGCATGTCCTGCACCAGTTCCAGGCGCAGCACGGGGTTTTCCTGCATCAGCAGGCGCTCCTTCTGGTCCAGGCCGACCCGCAGCAGCTCGCACCAGCGGTTGGCCACCCAGCCCGCCTCGTCCAGCCGGAACGGCGGCGTCAAGGCCATGCGCGACAGCGAAATCTGCTTGGTCTGCATGGAGCGTATCAGGGTGCCGAGGGCATTGGCCACGTCCTGCTGGTCTTCAGGAATGGGAATGGCGCGGTCCTCATCGATAAAATCGGCCTCGCCCATCCATAAACCATGCTTGAGCTGGCTGGCGGAGCGCAAATGAAAACGCCGGGTGCCTATGCATTCAATTTGCAGCAAGCCCGGCATGGGCGCCGACCATTCCTGCACGCGCGCCATGGTACCGGCCCCGGCCAGTAATTCCAGCTGCTCGGGGCGGCGCACCTCACTGCCCTGCAGCAGCGGCACCACGCCGAATTCCTCGCCGCTGTCGATGCAGCGCTTGATCAAATCCAGATAGCGCACTTCAAACACTTGCAGCGGCAGCCGGCCGTCCGGAAACAGGATGGTATTGAGGGGAAAGAGGGAAATGGAAGGCATGGGCGCCATCATCGCATGAAAACCGCATCGCCGCACCTTGGCGTCATTGGGAACACAAGGAGGGCCGGGCTTGAATAACGGCCGGGTAAAACCGGGAAAGCAAAGAGCCGGCATAAATACCGGCTCTCGAATAACATTACTTGATCAGGAAATCATCCTTGTTTTTACCTTCCAGCCATTTCGGCGCACGGCCGCGGCCGGTCCAGGTCTGGCCGGTGGCGTCGTCACGGTACTTGGTGGGCACCGGGGCACGCGACTTGACAGGCTTCTTGGCCGGATTGCCCAGATCGGCGAGGGTCAGGCCGTAGTCGCGCATGATGGCGGCGATTTTATCCTTGGCTTGCTGGATTTCGTTCTTGCGGGCGCTCTCGGCCAAGCCTTCCAATTCGGCGATCTTCGCTTTGTATTCCTGGTAAGTCGTCATCTTTACATCCTTCTTATCAGCGGTGAGGGATTTAAAATCGCACGTGAGAATGTGTGAGATTTCATTTCTACGCAAATTTACCATACATTTGGAGAAACACTCCAGACTTTCCTCTACAAATATCAATATAGGAACAAATCTGGAGAAATTCTACAACTGTTTGCGGACCCTGCGGCGCGCAGCTGGAATTGAATCGAAGCGAGGGAAATAAGGCAGGACGGGAAACTGCAGGGGCTTTAAATCGGGCTATGGCGCGATGTCCATAGCCCGCAAAACTGTGCTTAGAAGCCAGCGTTTACTTGCAGGAATACCGAACGGGACTGTCCGGCCACCTTGCCGAGATTCAGGTCGGTGTTGCGGGTGTAGCTGATCTTGTTGCCGATATTATTTACCCCGGCCTGGATGCGCACCTGGTCCTGGCCCGGCACCTTCCACGAGATATTGGCGTTCCACAGGCGGTAGGCAGCGATTTCACCCACGCTGCCGTCCGCGCTTTCGGCCACGGTATTGGCGGCGTCCGCATACTGGTGCGACTGGTAGGTGCTGTTGACGTCCACGGTCCAGGCGCCGCGCTGGTAGCGTACGCCTTCAGTATTCACGTTGCGCGAATAAAACGGCACGTCCTTGCCCTGATAGGCGCCATAGCGCTGGGTGGCGTCGGTATAGGTGTAGCTGGCGTAGGCGCTGAAACCGCGCAGCGGGCCGGCCTTGGCGAAACGGTATTCGGCGTGCGCTTCCAGGCCTTGGTGGCGGGTCTTGCCCAGGTTCTGGTAGGACAAGGGACTGGCGCTCATGTACACGATCTGGTCGGAATACAGGGTATGGAACAGGGCTCCGTCCAGCTTCCACTGCTGGCCGGCGTAGCGCGCGCCCAGTTCCGCCGTGCGCGCCGTTTCCGGCTGCAGGTTGTCGGTGGAGGCGGCCAGCGCCAGCATCTGGTGCTGGGCCGTGGCAAAGGCGGTGCTGTAGTTGCCGAACAGCGTGACGCTGGGGCTCAGCAGATAGCCGACGTTCAGCGAGGGCAGCGCCTTGCTGTTGCGCAGTTCCTGGCGGTAGGCGGTCAGCACGTTATCACGCTCCATCTCGACGTGCTCGTAGCGCAGGCCGGGCGTCACGCGCCAGCGGCCGTAAGCCACCTGGTCCTCGACATAGACGGCGTGGGCGTCGGTGCTGACGCCGGTCGAGCGCGACGTGGTGGTGGCGCCGGTGGTGGCGCTGATCAGCAGCGCGCGTTCCTCGCCCTTTTCGCGCAGGTAGCGGTAGCCCACCGACACGTCGTTGCTGACGCCGCCGATGTTCAGGCGCTGGGTGTAGCGCGGTTCCACGCCCAGCACATTGTAGTAGCGCGGCTGGCGCGAGGCGCTGGCAAGGCTGGCGTCCTGGGCGTCGGTGCGCTGGCTGATGACGGCGGTCTTGGCGTACCAGGTGCGCACCTCCAGCTGGCGGGTATCGGACAGCGCGTTCACATAGGTCAGGTCGGCGCCGGTGCGGCGGCCCTTCCATGCGTCGTAGCTGCGCAGCGACTGCAACGGATCTGCCGCGAACTGCGCCGTGGTCAGGCCGCCCGGCAGTTCCGAGCGCGCGTCGGCATAGGAGAACTTGCCAAACACCTGGGCGCGCGGCGTGAACGCGTAGCTGTACTTCAGCGCCACATCGTTCTGGGTGGTGCTGCTGTGCTGGCGGGCGGTCTTGCCATCCTGGCCCGAGTACAGCAGGGCCAGGCCCAGGCCATCGTCCAGGCGGGTGCCGACAAAGGCGTTGTACTGGGTGCTGCTATTGCCGCCCTCGTACTGGGTGACGCGGGCGCCGGCGTCGGCCACGGTCTGGCCGGCGGCCGGGATGGCGCGGGTGCGGAAGTTGATCACGCCGCCCATGGTGTTGGGGCCATAGCTGGGGCCGGTGCCCCCGCGCAGCACCTCGATGGCGTCCAGGTTGCCCAGCAAGACCGGAGCGAACGAGGCTTGCGGCATGCCGTAGGGCGCGGGCGCCAGCGGGATGCCGTCCAGCAGCAACTGGCTGTCGGTGGTGTAGGTGCCGTCCAGGCCGCGCACACCCAGGCTCAGCGAGCTGCCGCTGCCGACCGCGGCGCCATTGCCGCTCACTTGCACGCCGGGCACGGTGCGCATCGCATCTTCCACACCGGCGGCGCCGGTGGCGTCGATTTGTTCGCGCTGCAGCACGGTGCGGGCGCCGGGGTAGGTATCCACCGGGGTATCAATGTCGGACTGCTGGGCCCAGGCGGCGTGGGCAAACATCAGGGAGCAGGCAATGGCGATGGCGCTGCGCGCCGGAAGCATGGGATGGGTAGTCATGTGAGTGCGGTGTCTGAAACGGAGGCCGGATTATACGGACAAAATGACACAGGCTTAACCTTTCAGCCGAGTAACGATACACTCTTTTACATACTTTAATTACGTACACAAGGGCGCCGGGGCCAAAGTGCCCGCCGCCACCTCCCGTATCATGCCGGCCAGGCGGCAGGTGGCGGGCCCGGCGCCGTCCGGATCGGCCACCACCAGCGACAGCGACATCTTGTGGCGCTGCCCCACCCGCAGCGGCAGCGGCAGCAGCACGCCGCGCTCGAGCTGGTCCCGCATCTTGTGCAGCGGCACCCAGCCAAAGCCGATGCCGTTGCACAGCATGTCCATGCGGGTGCCGGGGCTGGTCACGGTCCAGCGCTGGCCGGAGCCCAGCCAGCCGGCCTCGCGCGGATTCAGGGTGCCGGAATCGCGCACCACGATGTGCAGGTTGCGGTTCAAATCATCGATCTCCAGCGCGCGCCCCAGCGCATGCAGCGGGTGGCAGGGATGGGCCACGGCCACGAATTCGATGTCCATCAGCGGGTCGCCCAGGAAGCCGGACGGGACCTTGCTGACGATGGCGATATCGACCCGCTTGTCCACCAGGGCATCCTCGGAACCGGACAGCACGGTTTCCTCCAGCATCAGCCGGGTGTGGCTGGCCCAGGGTTCGAAGGCGCGCAGCACCTGCACCAGCATCTCCATGGGGAACAGGCTGTCGACCGCGATGGCCACCTGCGGCTCCCACCCTTCGCTGAGGCTGGCGGCGATACGCTCCAGCTGAAAGGAATCGCTGAGCAGTTCGCGCGCCCGCGCCAGCAGGGTTTCCCCGGTTCGGGTCAGGCGCGCGCGGCGGCCGTCGATTTCCAGCAGTTCAACACCCAGCTGCTCCTGCAGCTTGGCTACCATGTAGCTGACCGAGGACTGGCTGCGGTGCAGGGCCTCGGCCGCTTGCGCATAGCCGCCGCACTCGACGATGGCTTGCAGCACCTGCCACTGTTCCAGGGTACTTTTGGGGATTTTCATAGGAGCTCCATAGTGCTCGCATGCTACCCCGGCCCGGCTTATAATGCACCTCTTTGTCTCCCCCCCAGGATAAACCCATCGTGTCCGACCGCCTTGCCGTATTGCCGCAGTATCTGCTTCCCAAGGGAGCGCTGACCAACTTCGCGGGCCGCGTGGCCGGCGCCAAGGGAGGCGCCATGACCACGCGTTTGATACGCTGGTTCGTGGGGCGCTACGACGTGAATATGGACGAGGCCGCCAATCCGGATATCGCCAGCTATCCCAGCTTTAACGAATTCTTCACCCGCGCCCTGAAGCCTGGCGCACGGCCCCTGGCTGACGCCGAGTTCATCTGCCCGGTGGATGGCCGCATCAGCCAGTTCGGCGCCATCGAGGATGACCAGATCTTCCAGGCCAAGGGCCACAAGTTCAGCACCACGGCCCTGGTGGGGGGCGACGCCGCGCTGGCGGCGCAATTCCAGCATGGCAGCTTCGCCAACCTGTACCTGAGCCCGCGCGACTACCACCGCATCCACATGCCCTGCGAAGGCAAGCTCACACGCATGATCTATATCCCGGGTGAGCTGTTCTCCGTCAATCCGACCACGGCGCGCGGCATCCCGGGCCTGTTCGCCCGCAACGAGCGCGTGGTGTGCGTGTTCGACACCGCTCATGGCCCGTTTGTCATGACGCTGGTGGGCGCCACCATCGTCGGCAGCATGGCCACCGTCTGGCATGGGGTGGTCAACCCGCCGCGCCAGCCGCAAATTTGCGAGTGGCGCTACGAGGACCAGGACATCGTGCTGAAACAGGGCGAGGAACTGGGCCGCTTCCTGCTGGGTTCCACCGTCGTCATGCTGTTCCCCAAGGATACGCTGACATTCAATCCGGCCTGGCAGCCGGCCGCCCCCATCCGGCTGGGCGAGGAAATGGCGCGCCTGGCGCGCTAATCATCGTGCAGGCTGGCATCCTCGCGCTCCTTGTCGGTCTTGCCCAGCCAGCGCGCATGCAGCCGGCGCTCGATCGGGTGCCCGAGCAGGAATAACAGCAGCACCAGGACCAGGGCGATGCCGGCCACGCGCCACTCGCCCATGCCGCACACGATGCCGATGGCGGCCGTGACCCAGATCGAGGCCGCCGTGGTCAGGCCGCGCACCTTGGACGCGCCCTTGTCGATCACGATCACCCCTGCCCCGAGGAAGCCGATACCCGTGATCACGCCCTGCACGGCGCGGCTGAGCGCGTCGCGGCTGTAGCCGCCGGACAGGCTGGCGAACTGCATGCTGGCCATGGTCGCCAGGGCAGCGCCCAGGGCCACCAGGCCCAGCGTCTTCATGCCGGTGGGCTTGCCATGCAGGTTACGGTCCAGCCCGATCACGCAGCCGAACAGCAGCGCCACCAGCAGGCGCCAGCACACGTCGCCGTAATCGATGGTCATGGTACGTAGGCCAGTAGCGCCAGCCAGCCCACCTGGCGCGGTTCGGTACGGAGCTGCTCGGTCATGATGGCGGCGTCGGCAGAGGGAAAAACCCATTATCGCCGCTGCCTGGCGTTTCTTCAATCAGCAGATTGATTATCTTGCATTATCAAGCTGACTATAATGGCTGGATGAAAACCGTTTGCGCCTTGCTCGCCTTGCTGCTCTGCCTATCTGCAGTGGCGCAGGACGACCCGGAGGTGCCGGTGGTGAAAGTGCCGGGCCAGGGCATCCGCTCGATGCGCGACTATCTGCACCTGCTGCCCGGCGTGCGCGAGTTTGGCGCCCACCATGCCCTGGCGCCCGATGCCGAACTGCATTTCGGCCTGGTGACCCTGGGCTTTCCCATGAAACCGCTGCCGCTGGAACACGCCAGCCTGGAGGCGGCGGGAGCGTGGTTCAGCACGGCCTGGAGCCAGGACCTCACGGTGCTGGAAGATGGCTGGTTCGTCCTGCCCGACTCGGCCGAGGCGGAAAAGCGCGGCGCCAAGCTCTACGTCTCGCTGCGCAAGAAGGCGCGGACGGCCAGCTGGGTGGTCGACGTACACACGCCGGGCTTGCCGCCCGCCATATACCGCCTGGGCGACCTGCGCCTGGAATGCCGGGTTTATCTGGCAATTGAATGGCATTCCTCGCGCGGACGCAAGCTGATGGGGGAACCGACTCCCGCCCCCATAGGCCCGCCGATGAATGAATTATGCGGCGGCCAGGATGCCATATTCTTCAATACCCGCCCGTGGCCGCGTCTGCAGGCTTATACGATTACCGACGGCGCCCGCACCGAACGGCATGAATTAAACGGCCACAGTATCAGCGCCGCATCACTAATGCTGGAATTAAAGGGCAAGCGCGCCTCCTGGTCCGACGATGCGCGCATTGAATTCATCTTCTATGACCGTTCGCACTGGACCGAGCGCAAGGATATTCCCTCCGCAGACCAGCACCCCCCCTGACCCTGGCTTATTTATGCCAGCCGCTAGCGGGAGGACAATTGACTGTCTTGGCGGCACTCGGGTCATGCAAAATGCCGGGCGCGTAATTGACGTTGGCACTGATATAGCATTGCATGCGGCCATTCTTTTTCATGCGTATATACCCTACCCCATCCGGCGACGTGTAATAGTCCGCAGTCATTTCACTGTTACCGATATACGCCTGGTCTATCTTCCCGCTCAACCTGTCCTTCCCGTCATCGCGTTGCTCGGGGACTGGCGGCGTTTTCCCGCGCAATTCCTTGTCGATCTTGCCGATCTCGCGCGCGGTCACGGCGCGCGGCGGCGGGTCGCCGGCAAACACGGGCTCGCCCGCGCCGGCACAGGCGTTCCACAGCCAAGTCATGCCAAATATTAGCTTTTTCATGCAGTTTTTTAGCGAGTCCGGGGTAGATGCTGCATTAAATCATTGCAGCTGGAGAGTGGCAAATGCTTCCTGCAGCATATCGAGAAATACCCGCGTCTTGGCAGGCATTAATTTACGCCCCGGGAATACCGCCCATGCGGTCACTTCCGGGAACGACCAATCCGGCAATACCCTGACCAATTGTCCCGACTTCAAGAATTGCGCGGCCAATTGTTCGGTACTGGCGCCGATGCCGATCCCGGTGGCTGCCATGCGCACCAATAACTCAGGAGAATTGGCCAATAAGCGCACCGGCAACTCGCGCTCCCAGCGTGTTTTCCCGCGCAACAGGGTCCAGCGTATCAATCCATTACTGCGCGGCGGCAGGCTGAGCAGGTCATGCTTGAATAAATCGTCCGGGTGTTCCGGCAGGCCGCATAATGTCGTATAAGAGGGCGCCGTATATAAGGCCAAATGGGTCATGGTCACGGGCCGCGCCGCCAGCGTCGTATCATCAGGCAGATTACCCATTCGTATGGCCAGGTCGAAATTCTCCGCCACCAGATCAACCCGGCGCGGCGACAAATCCAATTCCAGCGAAATATCGGGATAACGATCCAGGAAGCGCGCCAAGGCCTGGCCCATATATGGATTGGCAAAATCGGCGGGCATGGACACTCTTAATAATCCATTGGGCGCACCCTGGCGGTGCTGGGCCAGGGCGCCGGCCGCCTCGGTTTCCTGCGCCACGCGGCGCGCGTGCTCCAGCAGGCTGGCGCCGAATTCCGTCAGCACCAGCTTGCGCGTGGTCCGATGCAGCAGGCGCTCGCCCAGCTTGCCTTCCAGCAGCGTGATGCGGCGCGACACGGTGGACTTGGGCAGCTGCACGCGCTCGGCCGCAAGGCTGAAACTGCCGCACTCCACGATGCGGGCAAACAGCAGCAGGTCGGCGGGATCGATTTCCATAGATTGTTCCATCAGTGGATGAATGCTATCCATTCTATTGGATTCTCAGCGGGATTTGAAACGACTAAAGTACACCCATCGCAGCAGCAAACCCCTACACCCCGGAGAACAGTCATGAACATCCTGCAAATCAATTCCAGCGCCCGCAGCACCGGTTCCGAATCGACCCGCCTGGCCGACACCATCGTGGCAAAACTGCAAGCCGCCAACCCCGGCGCCACCGTGGCCCGCCGCGACCTGGCCGCCAACCCGCATCCGGTGCTGGACGAAGCCGCCTTGCAAGCCCTGTACACCCCGGCCGAACAGCGCAGCGCCGAGCAGGCCGCCCGGGTGGCCCTGGACGACGCCCTGATCGCCCAGGTGCAAGCGGCCGACGTGGTGGTGATAGGCGCGCCGATGTATAACTTTGGCATTACCGTGCAGCTGAAAAGCTGGTTCGACGCCATTGCCCGCGCCGGCGTCACGTTCAAATATGGCGCCACCGGCCCCATCGGCCTGTTGACCGGCAAGAAAGTCTACGTGGCCCTGGCCCGTGGCGGCGTGCACCGTGGCGCCCCCACCGACACCCAGCTGCCGCACCTGAAAATGTTCCTGGGCTTCCTGGGCATGACCGACGTGCAGTTCGTCTACGCCGAAGGCATGGGCATGGGTCCGGAAGCCGTGGCCAAGGCGCAGGCCCAGGCCGAAGCTGAAATCAACGCCGTGCTGGTCTGAACCCGCAGCCGGCGCCGACCTAACTTGAGGAGAATGCCATGAGCACCATGAAAGTCCAGCAATCGCGCACCGTGGAGCGCCTGATCAACGGCCAGGCCGTCATGGACGGCGCCGGCGTGAAGATCAACCGCGTACTGACCCAGCCCCTGCAGCGCCGCCTGGACCCGTTCCTGATGCTGGACGCCTTCGGCAGCGACCAGGCCAACGACTACATCGCCGGCTTCCCCAGCCACCCGCACCGTGGCTTCGAGACGGTGTCGTACATGCTGACCGGCCGCATGCGCCACAAGGACAGCGCCGGCAACGAAGGCTTGCTGACCAGCGGCGGCGTGCAGTGGATGACGGCCGGGCGCGGCGTGATCCACTCCGAGATGCCGGAGCAGGAGGAAGGCGTGATGGAAGGCTTCCAGCTGTGGCTGAACCTGCCCGCCAGCGACAAGATGCGCAAGCCCTGGTACCGCGACTTCAACGGCGACCAGGTGCCGGGCTACACCACGGCCGATGGCGTGGCGGTCAAGGTGATCGCCGGGAGCAGCAACGGCGTGGATGGCGCCGTGCAGCGCGAAGTGACCGAACCGCTGTACCTGGATGTGGTGCTGCCGCAAGGCGCCGCCTTCGAGCAGGCCATCCCGGCCGGCCATAACGCCTTCTTCTATGTGTACCGGGGCGAGGTGACCGTGGGCGGCAAGGCGGTGGCGGCCGGCCGCATGGCCATCCTGGCCAATAACGAAGGGGCCGACGGCGTGGCCATCAAGGCCGGTCCGGAAGCCAGGCTGATCCTGATTGCCGGCAAGCCGCTTAACGAGCCGATCGCGCAGTACGGCCCCTTCGTGATGAATACCCAGGCCGAAATCTTCGCCGCCGTCGAGGATTTCCGCGCCGGCAAGCTGGGCGAGGAAGCCCAGGCCTGACTGCCGCACCGTCTCCCGTGTATATCCCTTTTGGGCCGGCTGATTGCCGGCCCCTTTTTCATTCCAGCCCGCGCTGGTCTAGAATGCCGGAATGATACCGACCATACTCTCCTGGCTCAGGCAGCTGAGCCGCATCCTCGGCTTCGAGACCGCCGACTCCTTCCCGCCCGGCCATCCCTATGAACGCACACGCTGGAACGGCGCTTATTTCGATATCGCCTCGGACGTCAATCCGGAGCAGATCGAGGCGCGCCTGTGCGACGCCATCAGCAATACGCCGCTGGTGTTCGGCTACATCACCAACCCTACGCCGCGCATGCAGCGCGCCCTGCTGGCGGTGCTGGAACAGCGCATGCGCAACAACCGGGGCCGCGCCAGCGAGCTGGCCATCCTGCTGGTGGAAGCCTACGACAGTCCGCACATCAGTGAAATCATCCCCGGACTGCGCGCCGCCGTTGCCGCCACCCGGGGACAGGATTCGGGTGAACGGGCGCGCGCGCTGATGGCCTACCTGGCTTCGACCCAGTCGCCATTCGACGTGATCGACATGCATTGAACGAAAGACATGACCAGTCCCGCAATGGCCCTGTATAGTTGCACTTGCATGCTTGGCTTACATGCCTGTATTTCCATGATCCCATGAACCGCCGAGGTACCAACTTTGAGAATACATCGTATTCACATAAAAAATTATCGCTGTTTCGATGACCTTGAAGTTGAATTCGATCCTCAACTGACGGTAATAGTCGCGCTTAACGGCCAGGGAAAAACTTCATTGCTGGATGCTATCAAGGTTGCCATCTGGCCTTTTGTAGCCGGATTTGACCTTGGCAGCACAACCAACGACATTACCGGTATCCATATCGACGACGTACGCCGCGAACGCCAGCGGGAGCATGAGATGGAATGGCGTCTTCCCTCCTTCGTCGAAGGCAAGGGCATTATCGATGCCCGCCACTTGAGAGAGGATGGCCGGCTGTCTGCCGATATGCCGGCCGATACGCTCTGGTCGATGCGCAGATATCGCGACAGCGTTAAAAAAAACACTAAAACGAAAACGGCCGGAGTTGAGGGATCGCTGAGCCTGGAGGCATGTGCAGCAGCGTTTGAAGAGCGCATATTTTCTGATCGGACCGCCGCCCCCGATGACCTGCCTATGCTCGGATACTACGGCACAGGACGCTTATGGAGCCAGAAAAAATTGACGGGCGTGGCTGGTCAATCTGAAAGAGAAGCGTTCTCCAGGACTTTCGCGTATCGCGACTGCCTTGATCCTGCATCCAGCTACAAACATTTTGCGCAGTGGTTCACCCTTGCGTTCAAGGCGCTGCGCGATGCTCAGATCAGACAACTGGAACAGCGCAATCCGGTCAATGAAGCGATTCCGGAGGGCTTGCTGGCCCCGATAAAAGCCATCCAAAACGCTATCGACTCCGTCCTGGAGAAACATACTGGATGGCGGCGGCTGGAATACAGCGCTGAACATCAGGAGCTGGTGCAGGAACATCCCGAATATGGCTGGCTTAAGGTCAGTCAACTCAGTGATGGCATACGAAACATGCTGGCACTGGTTGGCGACATCGCTTATCGCTGCTACAAACTGAATGCCCACCATGGAGAGGATGCTCCCATCCTGACGCGTGGGATAGTGCTGATAGACGAAGTGGACATGCATTTGCATCCTGAATGGCAGCAGACAGTGCTTCCAGATTTGAGGTCCGCCTTCCCCCTGCTACAGTTCATCGTGACCACCCATAGCCCACAAGTCATCACGACGGTGGCGGCGCAATCCATCAGGCGCCTGGTTCATGAGTTCGATGAGGATCTCCAGCGCCACACGACGGTTATTCGACCCGTCACGCAACAGACCCTGGGCATAGCCAGCTCGGACGCCTTGGCCGAAGTCATGGGCATTGATCCAGTCCCCGACGTGGAAGCGGTGCGCGAATTGAATGAATACCACTCCCTTATCCAACAGAATCTACATGACAGCAAGCGAGGACAGGAGTTATTGTCCCGGCTGGTCAGGCACTTTGGCGCCGGCCATCCATTGATGTTGAACTGCCAACGGCTGATCCGTTTTCAGCAGTTCAAGCAGCAGCTGCCAATGAAGAAAGCTAACAATGCATAAGCTCCATCGAGGAGCAGCTCCCGCTTGCCTGTCCAGCTATCGCCATGGCTTACATAATTGGAGCGCCGTTACTCCGGCAGACAAGGAGCTGATTTGGCAGGCGCTACAATCCATGCAGGGCCAATATTGTGCATATTGTGAGTGCGATATTAGCAATGGCAGGCGCCACATAGAGCATTTCCGGCAAAAAGGCAGGGACGCGACGCAAACTTTCAACTGGAGCAATCTGTTTGGCTCGTGCCTGCGGACGGATAGCTGCGGCAAATTCAAGGACGAGCTTCCGCCCTACGATCCGTTAGCGTTGATCAAGCCCGACGCCGAAGATCCCGAAGAGTTTCTGATTTTTTTGAGCAACGGTGCAGTGGATGCTCGTGTTGGTCTTGTTGCCGCCAAGCGCCACCGTGCTCTCGAAACAATCAGGATTTTCAATCTGAACGGCTCGTTAAGGCAGATACGGCATTCTTTCGTTTCCCAATATGAAGCCCAGGGACAGGAGGCGGCGCGGATGGTAGCTGCCGGCGAATGCACCATTGAGGATTGCGCGTCTTTTTTTGAAAACGAACTTGCCGCCGCTGCAAACGGCCCATTCGTGACTGCTATCCGCCATACACTGCCGCCGTTCTAACAGCAAGCCGAACTGCCGGCGCACTGCGGTCCGGCAGCCATATGACAGGGAGACATATGACAGGAGACCATGGACATGCCCTCCACCGCCAGCCGCACTTCAAATCCCTCCAGTACAGTGGCTTGACAGACGGGCCGCGCCTGATCGTCACCGGCGCCGTGCACGGCAACGAGACCTGCGGCACGCGCGCCATCGAACGCGTGCTGCGCGAGCTGGACGAGGGCGCGCTGCGCATCGTGGCCGGCAGCGTGACTTTCGTCCCGATCTGCAATCCGCTGGCCTACGCAAAAGGCGAGCGCAGCGGCGACCGCAACCTGAACCGCAGCCTGTTCCCCACCGCGCACCCGGCCGACTTCGAGGACCGTGTCGCCAACTGGCTGTGCCCCTTGTTGGCCGAGCACGATGTGCTGCTCGACATGCATTCCTTCAGCGCGGTCGGCACGCCGTTCGTGATGATGGGGCCGCGCGACAACGATGGTCCCCTGCAGCCCTTCCGGCACGAGCGCGAGGAACGCGCGCTGGCGCGCCGCCTGGGCGTGCACCGTTTCGTCGAAGGCTGGCTGCAGACCTATGGCCAGGGCGTGCGGCGCCGCCTGCAGGGCAGCGAACAGCTGGAAACCACGCTGCGCTACGGCGTCGGCACCACCGAATACATGCGCAGCACCGGCGGCTACGCACTGACGCTGGAGTGCGGCCAGCACGGCGATCCACAGGCGCCGGAAGTGGCTTACCGCGCCATCCTCAACACCCTGGCCCACCTGGGCCTGAGCGGCGCGCCCGATCCGGCGCCGGTGGAGGAAGCAAGCATGGAGGCGCTGCGCATGGAGGAGGTGCACGACCGCCTGCACGAAGGTGATGTGTTCAGCCGGCCCTGGTCCAGCTTTGACCGGCTGCGGTCTGGCGAACAGATAGGACGGCGCGCCGACGGCACCCCGGTGCTGGCGCCGTGGGACGGGGTGATCCTGTTCCCGGCGGCCGACGCCGAGCTCAACACGGAATGGTACTACCTGGCCCGGCCCTATCCCGCCAGCGAGGTCTGATCCGGCATAATCGGGCCACCATCAAAGAGAGGAGCAAAAATGCAAGTACTGGCGACCATCGTGACCGGCTTGGTCATGCTGCTGCATGTCTACATCGTGCTGCTGGAGACGGTGCTGTTCCGCACCCGGGGACGACGCGTCTTCGGGCTGGACCGGGAACGGGCCGAGATCATGCGGGCGGCCATGTCCAACCAGGGCTGCTACAACGGCTTTCTGGTGGCGGCGCTGGCGGTGGGCTTGCTCCATCCTGTACAAGCCGTGGCGGCAGCCTTCACCACCTACGGCCTGCTATGCGTGGCGGTGGCCGGAGTGTGGGGCGGGATGACCGTGAAGCGCTCTATCCTGTTGATCCAGACCCTGCCGGCGGTGATCGCATTGGCACTGCGCGCCCTGGCTTGAAGTACCTCCTGCAAAATTTTCGCTCATATCGTAGAATTCCGATATTGAAATCGAGAGTAAGCGATACATATATCGTTTTATCTCGATGAGATAGACAAGGTAAGCAAGATGGATATCGATGCCATACACAAGGCGCTGGCCAATCCGGTGCGGCGCCAGATCCTGGCTTGGCTCAAGGAGCCGGAAACGTACTTCCCCACGCAGGAGCATCCGCTCAGCCTGGGGGTGTGTGCGGGCCAGATCGACCATCGGGCGGGATTGTCGCAATCGACCATCTCGGCCCATCTTGCGACCCTGGTCAAGGCCGGGCTGGTGACTTCGCACCGGGTCGGCCAATGGAATTATTTCAAGCGTAATGAAGCGGCCATCCAGGCCTTCATCCATCACATGAATACGGGCCTGTAAGCGGCCCGGCTACATATCAAGGGAATACATCATGGCGAATCTGTTTGATCCTGTCACCATCGGCGACTTGACACTGAAGAACCGCATCATCATGGCGCCGCTGACCCGCTCGCGCGCCAACGGCGGCGGCCGCGTGCCGAATGCGCTGATGGCGAAATACTACGAGCAGCGTGCCTCCGCCGGCCTGATCCTGAGCGAAGCCACCGCCGTCACCCCGCAGGGCGTGGGCTATGCCGACACCCCCGGCCTGTGGTCGGACGAACAGGTCGAAGGCTGGAAGCAGGTCACCGCGGCGGTGCACGCGGCCGGCGGCCTGATCTTCGCCCAGCTGTGGCACGTGGGCCGCATCTCCGACCCCAGCTTCCTCGATGGCCAGCCGCCGGTGGCGCCCAGCGCCATCGCGGCCAAGGGCCATGTCAGCCTGCTGCGTCCCGAGCGCCCCTACCCGGTGCCGCGCGCCCTGGAGACTGAAGAAATCGCCGGCATCGTCGAGGCTTACCGCAAGGGCGCGGAAAACGCCAAGAAAGCCGGCTTTGACGGCGTGGAAATCCACGGCGCCAACGGCTACCTGCTGGACCAGTTCCTGCAGGATTCCACCAACCAGCGTACCGACGCCTACGGCGGCCCGATCGAGAACCGGGCCCGCCTGATGCTGGAAGTGACCGACGCCTGCATCAGCGTGTGGGGCCCGGACCGGGTGGGCATGCACCTGGCGCCGCGCCGCGACGCGCACGACATGGGCGACTCCACTCCTGCCGAGACCTTCGGCTACGTGGCGCGCGAGCTGGGCAAGCGCAAGATCGCCTTCATTTGCGCCCGCGAAGCGATCGGCGAGGACAGCCTGGGCCCGCTGCTGAAGAAGGAATTCGGCGGGGTCTACATCGTCAACGAAAAGCTGACCAAGCAGAGCGCGCAACAGGCGCTGGATGAAGGCCGCGCCGACGCGGTGGCGTTTGGCAAGGACTTCATTTCCAACCCTGATCTGCCGCGCCGCCTGCAGATCGACGCGCCGCTGAACCCGTGGAACGCGCAAACCTTCTACGCGCCTGCCGAGCAGGGCTACACCGACTATCCGGCCCTGGCCTGACAACTCGTCCCGGCCAACACCGACGTTGCCGCCGGTGTCCGCACCCCGGCACCCCGCACCCCGGTGTCAGATCTGCCATTAGTACATGAGTACGCCTACCCAGGCAGGCCCATGTACCATTGGCAGACCTGACACCGGTTTTGTGACAAGATCTGCCATTAGTACATGAGTACGCCTACCCAGGCAGGCCCATGTACCATTGGCAGACCTGACACCGGTTTTGTGACACCAGTGTTGACGCCGGATTTGTTTGTTAGCGCGGCTGGGTGTAGCTGACCGGGATGAACTGGTAGTCCTTGCCAGCTGTTTTCACGTGCCCCAGGGCCGGGAACGACAGGTGGGCGGCGCCGATCAGGTAGCCGCCCTTGGCTGCAGCCGCAAACGCCGCCTTGCGCTCGGCGATGGCTTTCTTGCTGTCCGTGTCGAAGGCGATGCCTACGCCCGGATCGTCGAACTGCACCGCCTGCACGTGCAGCAGGTCGCCCAGCAGCACCATTTTCTGCCCCTTGCTTTCCACGATATAGGTGACGTGGCCCGGCGTGTGCCCCCCGTTCCAGTGCGCCTTGATGCCCGGCGTCAGCTCGGCGTCGCCCGTGATGGGCTGGAATTTGCCGGCCTGTACGTAGGGGTTGACCGAGGCCTGGGCGCCGTCGAACATGGCCTTGATGTCGGCCGGAGCCTTGTCCTGCTCGGCCTTGCTCAGCCAGTAATCGGCATCGGCCTTGCCGCCGCGCAGCACGGCGTTGGGGAACACCAGCTTGCCGTTCGCGCTCAGGCCGCCAACGTGGTCGGGGTGGAAGTGGGTGATGTAGATTTCATCGACCTGCTCCGGCTGGTAGCCGGACGCCTTCAGGTTGGCCAGCAACTGGCCCAGCGTGGGGCCGAACAGGCCGGAGGCGCCGGTGTCGACCAGCACCAGCTTGCCGCCCGTATTGATCAGGAAGGCGTTGACCGAGGTTTGCAGGGGACTTTTCTGGAACGATTTGGCCAGCGCGGCATCGGTCTTGGCGGCCGGCTGCTTGAGCAGCTGGTTGACCGGCAAGTCCAGCGTGCCGTCATTGAGCACGGTCACCTCGAAGTCGCCCAGGGTGGTACGGTAGAAGCCCGGCGCCTGGAACTTGGCGAAAGGGGCGGCGGCCTGTGCAGGCAGGACGGCGGCGGCCAGCAGGGCGGCAGCGGCGCAAGACAGCGGCTTGAAGGTCATGGTGTTCCCTCTTTTTGGAGTTGTTCAGACCTCTACAATACCTTAAAAACAATTTGCTGGTACGCAACGGCCCTGCTTGCCCCTGCGTCCGCCCCCAGCTAGAATGCCGGGCTAGTTTTTGAGCGGGGGACAATAATGAACGAACATGACTTGCTGCCGTCGGCGCTGCCGACCTGGCGCCAGCGCAGCGCGCTGCGCGTGCTGCACCTGTTCGGCTGGCGGCTGCTGTACCGCCCCCTGCCCGGTCCCCGCGGCATCGTGGTGGTGTATCCGCACACCTCCAACTGGGACTTCCCCATCGGCCTGCTGGGCAAATGGGCGCTGGACCTGCCGTTCCGCTGGCTGGCCAAGGATACTCTGTTCAGGATACCGGTGCTGGGCCGCTGGTTCCGCTGGCTGGGCGGCGAACCCGTGGAGCGCGGCACGCCGACCGGCATGATCAAGTCGCAGGCCGCTCGCATGCACGCGGCCGACTGGTACTGGCTGGCCATCACCCCGGAAGCCACGCGCTCCTACCGCCCCAACTGGAAAAGCGGCTTCTATCACCTGGCGCTAGAGGCGCGGGTGCCGCTGCTGCTGGTGTATATCGATTATCCCAACAAGATCCTGGCCGTGAAGGACCACCTCACGCTGAGCGGCGACCAGGAGCAGGACCTGGCCGCCATGCGATCCGTGTACCAGGGCCACCACGGCAAGTATCCGCAGAACGAAGCGCCCATCGTGCTGTCCGAGCGCCGTTCCGAACCGCGCGACTGAGGACAGTTCCGCGCGGCGCGACTGCGCGCGCTTTCCGCTCAGGCGGCGGCCACCAGGGCCACGCCGGCCGCCGCGATGGCGGCGCCGGACAGCTTGACGGCCAACGCCGGGCTGGCGCGGCCCAGCACGCGGCCTGCTCCCAGCAGCAGCGCGCTGGCCGCCAGCATGCCCAGCGAGGCGGCGGCGGACGGCAGTTCATGGCCGTGCGCATTGCCGTGCAGGACGGCGAACATCCCCACCATGGCCATCCCGGCGCCGGCCGGCAGACGCACGGCGGCGGCGATCAAACAGCCCAGCAGCGCCACGGTCAGGGCGATGCCGGTTTCCAGGCCGGGGATGGCCAGGCCCATCACCCCGCTCAGCACACCCACCAGCAGCATGCCGAGGAAGGTCAGCGGCAGCGCCTTGCCGGCCGCCTGGCGCGCGCTCCACACGCCCACCGCCAGCATGGCCAGCAGGTGATCGAGACCGGTGAAAGGATGGGCGAAGCCGTCCAGGAAGCCGTGCGCATGCGGCAGGCCCTGGCCGGTGTGGGCGTACAGGGGCAGGCTGGCGGCGGCCAAGGTCAGCGCCACCGCGCCGGTGATCGTGGTTTTGTTCATATGCTCTCCTTATGCGTTGGCCGCGCCCGGGCCCAGCAGGCCCTGGTCGCGGATGAATTCAAACACGGCCTCCACGCCCTCCCCGCTGCGCAGGTTGGTGAACACGAAGGGACGCTCGCCGCGCTGCTGCTTGGCGTCGCGCGCCATGATGTCCAGGTTGGCGCCCACGTGCGGGGCCAGGTCGGTCTTGTTGATGATCAGCAGGTCGGAACGGGTGATGCCGGGACCGCCCTTGCGCGGGATCTTCTCGCCGCCGGCCACGTCGATCACGTAGATGGTCAGGTCGGACAGCTCGGGGCTGAAGGTGGCGGCCAGGTTGTCGCCGCCCGATTCGACCAGGATCAGGTCCAAATTGGGGAAATCGGCCTGCATGCGGGCGATGGCTTCCAGGTTGATGGAGGCGTCTTCGCGGATGGCGGTGTGCGGGCAGCCGCCGGTTTCCACGCCCATCAGGCGCTCGGCCGGCAGGGCGTCCGCGCGCAGCAGGATTTCCATGTCTTCCTTGGTGTAGATGTCGTTGGTGATGACGGCCATGTCGTAATGGTCGCGCATGCGCTTGCACAGCATTTCGCACAGCGCGGTCTTGCCGGAGCCGACCGGGCCGCCGATGCCGACCCGCAGGGGATTGGATGGTGTCATATTCTCTATATCGTTGGTTTCATGGTTCAGGAGCGGTACAGGCGGCTGTACTGCACTTCGTGGCGCATGGACAGCAGCGACAGGCCGGGCGCCCAGTTGCTCATGTCGTCGTCGGCCACCGTCATGGCGTGGCGCGCGGCCGCCTCCAGCTCGGGACGCAGCGACAGCAGCAGGCGCTGGCCCGCCACCTGCCCCAGCGGCACCGACTTGACGCACACCAGCACCTGGTTCTCGGCCCAGGCAAACAGGCTGGCCAGCAGCGCTTCCTCGTGCGGGATGCCGAGGGCCGCCACGGCGCAGGCATAGGCCGTGGGAAGGGCCACGTCCGGCTCGCGCTGCAGCATGGCCAGCAGCTCGGCGTCGGCGATACCCAGTTCGGCGATCAGGCGCGCCAGGGAAAAGCCCATCTGTATGGTCTCGGCGCGGAATTCCGCGCTGTCGCGCGAGGCAATGAAGCGTGCACTCCACTCGGCCACGGCGGCGCCGTCGCGCCGGCTGTAGGCTTGCATCAGCCGCCAGCAGACCGGCGCTTCCCACTGCGCCATGACCTCGTGCAGGTGATGCACGATCCAGGCGCGCGCGCTGCCCGCATCATGCACCTGGCCCGTTTCCAGCGCCGCCTCCAGGCCCTGCGAATAGCTGTAGGCGCCGATCGGCAGGGCCGGACTGGCAAACTGCAGCAAATGCAGCAGGGACGCCGCCTGCATGCTCATTCCTGGTCGCCGGGACGGTGTATCTTCTGGCGCAGCGGGATGGGCGCCAGCGGACCGTCGTGGTGATGGTGGCCGTGGCCACCGCCGTAGGCGCCGGATTCGGGCTCAAACGCGGCCTCTTCCTCCACCACGGTGGCGCCCAGGCCGTGCAGCATGTCCTTGAGCACGGCGTCGGCGCGGATGCGCAGGTAGCCTTCGCCGACCTGAGCCTGGGTGTGGCGGTTACCGAGGTGGAAGGCGCAGCGCAGCAGCGCGTGGGCGTCGGGCGCGGTAACCTTGTAGGTCGGCTCGGGCGCGGCCACCACCTGCACCACGCGTTTGTCTTCGCCGGTCAGCAGGTCGCCGTCGCGCAGCACCGTGCCGCGCACGGTGAACACGGCCACTTCCTCGCCGTTGTCCAGGGTGGCGCGCAGCCGGCATTTCTCGCGCAGTTCGTAGGGCAGCACCAGGCGCGCGTCAAACGATGCGGCGTGGGCCAGCTTGGTATGCAGGGTCAGCATGGGTCTTGAGACTCCGATATTCAGAACAGGAAGTAGCGCTGCGCCATCGGCAGCCGGGCCATGGGCTGGCACACCAGCAGCTCGCCGTCGGCGCGCACTTCGTAGGTTTCGGGATCGACATGCATTTCCGGCGTGAGGCCGTTATGTATCATGTCCTGCTTGCGCACATTGCGCATGTTGCGCGCCACGATGAGGGTCTTGTTCAGCTTGAGGCGCTCGCCGATGCCGGCGTCGTAGGCGGCCTGCGAGACGAAGGTGAACGATTTTTTCAGGCCGCCGCCGAAGGCGCCGAACATCATGCGGTAGTGCACCGGCTGCGGGGTGGGGATGGAGGCGTTGGGGTCGCCCATCTGGGCCGCCGCGATCATCCCGCCCTTCAGTATCATCGAGGGCTTGACGCCGAAGAAGGCCGGCTTCCACAGCACCAGGTCGGCGATCTTGCCCGGCTCGATGGAGCCCACCACGTGCGAAATGCCGTGCGCGATGGCGGGGTTGATGGTGTACTTGGCGATGTAGCGCTTGGCGCGGAAGTTGTCGTTTTTCGGGCCATCCTCGGCCAGCCGGCCGCGCTGCACCTTCATCTTGTGGGCGGTCTGCCAGGTGCGCATGATGACCTCGCCGACCCGGCCCATGGCCTGCGAGTCGGACGACATCATGGAGATGGCGCCGATGTCGTGCAGGATGTCCTCGGCCGCGATGGTCTCGCGCCGGATGCGCGATTCGGCGAAGGCCACGTCTTCGGTGATGGCGGCGTCCAGGTGGTGGCACACCATCAGCATGTCCAGGTGCTCGTCCAGGGTGTTGATGGTGTAGGGGCGGGTCGGGTTGGTGGACGAGGGGAGCACATTGCCCTGCCCTACCGCCGCGATGATGTCGGGCGCATGGCCGCCGCCCGCGCCTTCGGTATGGAAGGTGTGGATGGTGCGGTCCTTGAAGGCGGCCAGGGTGCGTTCCAGGAAGCCGCCCTCGTTCAGGGTGTCGGTGTGGATGGCGACCTGGATATCCATGCGGTCGGCCACGGACAGGCAGTTGTCGATGGCGGCCGGGGTGCTGCCCCAGTCCTCGTGCAGCTTGAGGCCGATGGCGCCGGCCTCGATCTGCTCTTCCAGCGGCGCCGGCAGGCTGACGTTGCCCTTGCCGAGGAAGCCCAGGTTCATGGGGAAGGCGTCGGCAGCGCCCAGCATGGCGTGCAAATGCCAGGGGCCGGGGGTGCAGGTGGTGGCGGAAGTGCCGGCCGCCGGGCCGGTGCCGCCGCCTATCATGGTGGTGACGCCGCTCATCAGCGCTTCCTCGATCTGCTGCGGGCAGATGAAGTGGATGTGGGTGTCGATGCCGCCGGCCGTGACGATCATGCCCTCGCCCGCGATCACCTCGGTGGCCCCGCCTATGGGCAGGGTGACGCCGGACTGTATGTCCGGGTTGCCGGCCTTGCCGATGCCGTAGATCAGGCCATCCTTCAAGCCGATGTCGGCCTTGACGATGCCCCAGTGGTCGATGATGACGGCGTTGGTGATGACGGTGTCCATCACCTCGGCGCGCACGCGCTGGGACTGGCCCATGCCATCGCGTATCACTTTACCGCCGCCGAACTTCACTTCTTCGCCGTAGATGGCGTAGTCTTTTTCGATTTCGATGAACAGATCGGTGTCGGCCAGCCGGATACGGTCCCCGGTGGTGGGGCCGAACATCTCGGCGTAGGCCTTGCGCGAAATGGTTGCCATGTCAGCCTTTAGGTGGATTGGGATTCAGTTTGCCCATGACTTCGCCATTGAAGCCGTAGACCTCCTGGTCGCCGGCCAGCTTGACCAGTTCGACCGTGCGTTCCTGGCCCGGTTCAAAGCGCACGGCGGTGCCGGCCGCGATGTTCAGGCGCATACCGTAAGCCTTCCAGCGCTCGAACTGCAGCGCCGAATTGGCTTCGAAGAAATGGAAATGGGAGCCGACCTGGATGGGACGGTCGCCACGGTTGCGCACCACGACGGTGGCGGTCTCGCGGCCTTCATTGAGGGCGATGGCGCCCTCTTCGAGTTGGTATTCGCCCGGTATCATCGTGCGCTCCTTCAAAAACAGAAAACGTTCAGGGTATGGGCTGGTGCACGGTCACCAGCTTGCTGCCGTCGGGGAAGGTGGCCTCGACCTGGATGTCGGGGATCATCTCCGGCACGCCTTCCATCACGTCCTTGCGGGACAGGATGGTGGTCCCGTAGTGCATCAGCTCGGCCACGGTCTTGCCGTCGCGCGCGCCTTCCATGATGGCGCAGGTGATGAGCGCCACCGCTTCCGGGTAGTTCAGCTGCAGCCCGCGCGCCAGGCGGCGTTCGGCCACCAGGCCGGCGGTGAAGATCAGCAGTTTGTCTTTTTCTCTTGGAGTCAGGTCCATTGCGTATTCCTGTTCAGGTTAGCCAGATGCGCGGGGTGGCGGCGCCGCGGCCCAGCAGCCGCGGGCGCAGCACCGACCACACGGCCAGCATGATCCCGCGCGCGGTTTCGCTGTTGTCGCCCAGGTGGCGCGCCACCAGCACGCCCCTGGTTTGGGTAACGCCGAAGGCGGGGCCATCGCCATGGCGTTCGGCGACGGCGGCGCGGATCTCGGCCAGAAGCGTGGCCGGCTGCTGGGCGCAGGCGGCGATCAGGGTGGCGCACACGGTGTGGCCGCCCATGCCCAGCGGGCTGTCCAGCCGGCCGCCCAGCAGGGCGCCCTGCTCCCACCACAGCAAGCGGCCGTCGCGGCGTATGCTGGTGCGCTGCGCCACCTTGCCGGTGTCGAAGGTCTCGCCGGAAGCGCGCCGGCCCATGCACAGGATTTCGCAGCCGAGGTAGACCGCGTCGCCATCGAGCTGTATGTCCTGGCGCAGGGCGACGTCGGCCTGGTCGAAGAAGATGGTTTCCTGCGGCAGCCATTCGAGCGAGCCGCCGGCGCCCACGCGCAGGCTGACATCCTGGCTGGAACGGCGCCCGTTGGACTTGTACCACTTGGCGGCGCCGGGGGTGCTGATGAAGGCGCGCGCGCCGGCCCCCACTTCCACACCGATACGGAGCTGGTCGCCCCCCACCACGCCGCCCGGCGGGTGGACAATGATGGCGTGGCACACGGCCTTGTCTTCCGGGTAGAGCGCTTTCTGCACCCGCAGCGGGCCGACGTGCTGGTTGCGCAGCATGCGCGTGGTGCCGGCGTCGTCGGCAAAGCCCAGCGCGAGGCTGGCCTGCCAGGAACCATGGCTGGCGGCGCTGTCGCTGGGCTGGGTGCAATCGGGCATGACGGATGATCCTGGTGATGATTCCGTTGAGTAAGCAATGTATATGCCAGCGCTTATGTAAGTACTTTAGTTTGTTTTTGAACCAATATGGTGCAAATAGCCATAATTGCACCTTATCGGTGCACAATTCTTAAATTTGCCAGTCGAAAGTGCCGACATAGCGGGCGCGCGGGCGTATCAGCCTGCCCTCCTCTATCTGTTCATACGCATGAGCCAGCCAGCCGGCGCTGCGACCCAGGGCGAACAGGATCTGCGAGGCGCCGGACGGAAGTTCGAGAGTGTGTTCGATGGCGGCCAGCGCGAAGTCGATGTTGGGCGCTTGCCCGGTCAGGCCGCTGGCTACGCGGGCGATGGCGTTCACGGCCTCGGCCCCGGGCAGCATGGACAGCAGCAGCCGGGCGCGCGGGTCGCCGTCCGGATACAGGGGATGGGCGAAGCCGGGCAGGAGGGCGTCATAGCCGCTGCCGCTGCTGTCACTGCCGCGCAGGTGGAGGCGCAGCGCGGCCTGCATGTCGGGCGCGTCCTGGACCGCGCGGACCAGGGCCAATGCGCGCAGCGTTTCGCCGCCGTGGCGCTCGCCGGACAGCGCGGCCAGTCCGGCCACTAGCGCCATGGACAGTTGCGCGCCGCTGGACGCCACGCAGCGCACCGTGAAGGTGGACACGTTCAGTTCGTGGTCGGCGCAGGCCACCAGCGCGGCGCGGATCAGGGCGTCGTGCTCCGGCGCCAGCCCCCAGGCGTGGCGGCATTGTTCGTGCAGTGGCAGGGTATCGATGTCGCGGTCCAGCAGCGCGGCGGCCATGGCGCGCATCAGCGCCGGGCGCGGGTCGGCTGCCGCCGCACGGGATGGTGCAACTACAGGTTCAAATCCAGGGACAAGCGCCGCCGCAGGCGCCGCGCCGCCTGCGGCAGTCGGCGGCAAGGATACGGCCATGGCCGCCATGAGCGCGGCAGCGCGATGCAGCGGCGGGCTGCCGCCGTGAAGCTGGCGCAGCGCGCGCCATTGCCCGGCGCAGGCGGGAGCGGTGGCGGGCGCGCTATCGAAGATGCTGGCGCGCTGGTTCCACAGGATCGCGGCGGTTTGCTCCAGGGTGGCGCTGCGGGCCAACTGGATGGCGTCGTGGCCACGGTAGCGGATCACACCATCGCGTATCAGCGTGATGCGCGACTCCAGTATCGGCTTGCCCCAGCCAATGGCCTGCTCGACCGCGTGCCCGGCCTGCTTGCCATCCCTGCGGCGCGCCGCCAGCCGCTGCACTTCGCCGTGGTCGTAGCGTTTGCTGCGCACGCCCTGCTCCGCCAGCGACGCCAGCAGGCCCCGGCTCACATACGAGTACAGCGTGGCGGCGCTGACACCCAGTATCTGTGCGGCTTCCCTGGCGGTGACGGTTCTCTTCATAAGGGAATTTGTATCGATTGCGGGTATCAAGATTGACGCTGGCTGGCACCAGATTCTAGACTGATTCCAGAGACCTGGCGAGGAGAGACCATGAACCCTGCATCATTGGCTGCAACCCTGTGGCGCTGCGCCGGCGGCCATCCCGGCGCGCTCGACCAGCTGCGCTTCCACCACGACGATGCGCAGCTGCCGTCGGTATTCCAGGTCGGCGCGCTGGCCTCGGCCAGCATCGCGGCGCAAGCGCTGGCGGCGGCCGCATTGTGGCGGCTGCGCGGCGGCCATGCGCAGCAGATCGATATCGACCAGCGCCACGCGCTGGCCATGTTCCGCAGCGAGCGCTATCTGCGCCTGGACGGCGCACCGCCGCCGGAACCGTGGAGCCCGCTGTCCGGCTATTACCAGGCCGGTGACGGCCGCTGGATACAGCTGCACACCAATTTCCCGCACCACCGCGACGGCGTGCTGCGCGTACTGGCATGCGGCGCCGAACGGGCCGAGGTGGCCGCCGCCATCGCGCGCTGGAACGCGGCCGATCTCGATGCGCGGCTGGCGGCGGCAGGCATGTGCGCCGCCATGATACGCACGCCCGAGGAATGGCAGGCCACGGCGCAGGCGCGCGCCATCGCCACGCTGCCGCTGTTCAGCGTGGACAGCGCCGGCCAGGCGCCGCCCGAGCCGCTGCGTGGCGGCGTGGCGGACCGCCCGCTGGCCAGGGTGCGGGTGCTGGACCTCTCGCGCGTGATCGCGGCCCCGGTGGCGGCGCGCACGCTGGCCCAGCACGGCGCCGAGGTGCTGGCCATCAGCGCGGCGCATTTGCCGAATCTGCCGGGACTGATCATGGATACCGGGCGCGGCAAGCGCAATGCGCAGCTGGACTTGCGCACGGACGCGGGCCGCGCCACGCTGCGCGCATTGGTCACGGACGCCGATGTCATCCTGCACGCCTACCGCCCCGGCGCGCTAGCCGCGCTGGGCTTCGACAGCGCGGCCTTGCAGGCGCTGCGGCCCGGGCTGGTGGAGGTGAGCCTGTGCGCCTACGGTGCGGCCGGACCCTGGCAGGCGCGGCGCGGCTACGACAGCCTGGTGCAGTCGGCCAGCGGTATCGCGTGGGAAGAAGGCGCGGCGGCCCACTTGCCGCAGCCGGGCAAACTGCCGTGCCAGGCGCTGGATCATGCCACCGGCTATATCGGCGCGCTGGCGGCCATGGCTGGATTGGCGCGGCGGGTGACGCAGGGCGGCGGCTGGAAGGCGCAGGTGTCGCTGGCGCAGACCGGGCGCTGGCTGCAAAGCCTGCCGCGCCTGGAAGACGGCTTGCAGTATGAGGACATGTCTGCGGCGGACGCCGCGCCGTGGATGGAGACCGTGCAAGCGAGCTACGGCGCGGTCAGCGCGGTGGCGCCGGTGGAGCGCATGGCGGCCACGCCGCCGCGCTTCGAGCGTCCGCCGGCGCCGCTCGATGCCGGGGCAGCGCGCTGGAGTTAGCCTTTACTGCCGCGCTGGCGCCGGTTCCGGCGCGGCTGGCGGGGCGGACGCCGGTTGCGGCGGCACGGGGACAGCAGGTTGCTGTTCGCCTGGCGGCGTCAAGGTCACGGTGCGCATCACGGTGGACGCCATCGGGGTGCGGCCCTGCCTGGCCGGGGTCCAGCGGCATGCGTTGGCTGCGGCCGCCGTGGCCGCGTCGAAGTCGGGCAGTCCGCTGGGTTTGACGATGGTCACCTTGCGGGCGCGGCCTTCCTTGTCGATCTCGTAGCTCAACACCAGCTCGGTGGGGCTGGTGACCGGCGGTTCCGGCGGCCACTGGCACTGGCCGGGAATCTCGGCAGCGCCGGTGCGCTCGCCAAAGATATCGTCCGAGGCCAGGTTGGGCAGCTCGACCTGCTTGCCGTTGAAGGTCAGCCGTCCGTGGTTGACCTCGACCTGCGACCGCAGCTCGTCATCCTGGAGCGTGGCGAAGCCGCCGCCGACCAGCTTGCCCACCACCACGTCCGTCATCTGCTTGGCGGCCAACTGCACTTGGGATTCGTCACCGCCCTGCTTGCGGGCGACGGTCAGGGCCACTTCGCGCACCAGCGCCAGCGGGACACGGATATCGACCTTGGCCACCATCTTGCGCGCCAGGCGGATGGGGTCGTCGAGGTCGGACGCCACGGCGCGGTCGAAGGCCACGCTGCCCGTCACGGTAAACGCCTGTCCATGGTAGGACGCACCCAGCTTGTCCAGCCGGATCGATGCGCCGCGCTCGACCATGGAGCGCGCCAAGGCCTTGAGCTGTTTCACCACTTCGGCCGTGGACTGCTCCGGCGCCAGATCGGTGCGCGCCTGCACGGCCGCCATCTCCTTCTGGTAGCGCGCCAGTGCGGCGGCGTCCAGGCCGATCACGCTGCTGTCGAGGTGGATCTGCTCGACATGCTCGCCGGCCACCTGCAGCCTGGCGATGCCGACGCGCGAGACCATGTCCACCAGCTTGCCGCGCTGCTTCATCTCGGCGCTGACGCCCATGCCCTCCATGCGCAGCGGCCCCAGCGAGGCTGTGCGCTTGACTTCCTGCTTGCCCTGCACATTGAGATCGGCGGTGGCGGTCAGCTCGCCGTCGATGGCCAGGCTGCCGACGCGGATATCGGTCACGCCGAACCACAGGCCCTGGTAGCCCAGGCGCTGGCGGGCGCTGGCGCGTATGTCCTTGACATGGATGGCCTCATCGCCCTGGCGCACGTCGAACGATGGCAAGTCCAGGTCGACCACCAGGCTGCGGCCGCCGCGGTCCGTGCTGGCCCGGGCGGTCAGGGTGGTCCAGGACAGCTGCTGTCCGTCGGCTTCCGTGTAGGTGTGCGGCAGCAGGCGCGCCACGTAGCTGATACGGCCCTTGGCGGCGGCCACGCGCTCCGGCACCATGGGGCGCTCGCTGCCGAACACCTGCTTCAGCCGGGGGCGCAGTTCGGCGGAATACTCGAATTTGCTGAGCTTTTCCAGGGCCTTGGCCTTGTTCTGCTGGTCCAGTTGGGCCTTGCTGATTTCCTTGGCGGCCGCCATGGCGGTCAGCATCATCTCGCTGCTGATCTCGGCGGGCTTGGGCTGGGCCGCGTGGGCGCTCACCAGCGCCAGCGCGGCGGCCCATGGGTAGATCGATTTTTTCAGGAACATGTGCGGTGTGTAGTGATGATGAGCGGGCATTGTAGCGAATGCAGCATGCACCAAAATACACGCATTGTCACTCGCGGGGTATGATCCCGGCATGAAGATAGGAATGCAAACCTGGGGCAGCCATGGCGACATGCGGCCCTTTATCGCGCTGGCGGAAGGCCTGCAGGCAGCCGGCCATGAAGTCATGCTGGTGCTGACCTGCGTGGACAGCGCAGCCTATGCCAGCTATGTGTCGCCGCACGGGGTGCGGGTGCGCAGCGTGGCCTCGCCCGTGTTCAGCGAGGAGGAAGCGGCGCAGATAGGCTTGCAGGTGCTGGGCGAGCGCGATCCGTTCAAGCAGCTGGCGGTCATGATGCGCCTTTGCTACGCCCCGGCCGAGGAGGCGATGTACGCCGCGGCGCTGGAACTGGCAGAGGAATGCGAGCTGCTGGTTGGCCATTTCATGATGCACCCGCTGCAGATCGCGGCCGAACATGCCGGCAAGCCCTACGCCAGCGTGCTGTTGTCGCACGTGATGGTGCCCAGCGCCTGCAACCATCCGATCAGCACCTTCAGCCTGGGCAAGCCGGTGAACCGCGCGCTGTGGTGGTACACGCGCAAGGCCATGCACCGGGTGCTGCATCCCTACGCCGACCGCTTGCGAACGCGGCTGGGCATGGGGCCTGCGCCCGACATGCTGACCGGGGTGTGGATGTCGCCGTATTTCACGCTGCTGGGCGTCAGCCCGCAGCTGTGCGAACGGCAGCCGGATTGGCCGGCCTCAGTGCATGTGTCGGGCTTCCTCGACATGCCCAATATCGCGCTGGAGGGCGGCGTGCCGGCGCAACTGGCGGATTTCCTGGCGGCCGGCGCGGCGCCGGTCTACATGACCCTGGGCAGCTGGATGCCCAAGGATTTGATCAACCAGCGCGACACGCTGGCGCTGCTGACGGAGGCTGCCCGGCTGGCCGGCTGCCGCGCCATCATCCAGGCGCCGGCGGCGGCGCAGTGCGGATACCGTTCCAGCGACGAGGTGCTATACGTGGCGGCGGCGCCGCACCACGCCATCTTCCCGCTGTGCGCGGCGGTGGTGCATCACGGCGGTGCCGGCACCACGCAGTCGGCCACGCTGGCGGGCAAGCCCTCGGTCGTGGTGGCGCACCTGGGCGAGCAGGAACATTGGGGCAATGAGCTGCGCCGCATCGGCGTGGCCGGGCGGCCGCTCAGGCGCGTGAGCGTCACCGCCGGCACGCTGGCGCGGCGCATACGGCAAGCGCTGGATGCGCCGCAGATGCGGGTGCAGGCCGAGGCCGTGGCGCACCGCATGCGGCAGGAGAATGGAGTCGCCACGGCGGTGGCCATGATCTCCGCACAGCAGCCTGGGGCGGCGGCGCGCGTCGGGGGGCAAGCGCACGGGCCGGTCGAGAGTGGACATGGTAGGTCTCCCAATAAACCGGGTTTTACTAATCCTCCCTAAACCATGCGATAGCAACCTAAAGCCCTGCAGCTCAATCCTTGGGATACGGGTTCTTGCCGCCCTCGGCAATGAAGGTATCGATGCGCGCCTCCAGCACCGGCAGCGGCACCGAACCCAGCTGCAGCACCGTATCGTGGAAGTAGCGGATATCGAACTTGGACCCCAGCGCCGCCTCGGCCTTCTTGCGCGCCTTGATGATGGCCATCTCGCCCAGGTAGTAGGACAGCGCCTGGCCCGGCCAGGAGATGTAGCGGTCCACTTCGGTCTCGATCTCGTGGTCGGCCAGCGCCGTGTTTTCGTGCAGGTAGGCCTGGGCCTGGGCGCGGGTCCAGCCCTTGGCGTGGATGCCGGTATCGACCACCAGGCGCGAGGCGCGCCAGGCCTGGTAGCTCAGCATGCCGAACACCTCGTACGGCGTCTCATACATGCCCATCTCGGCGCCCAGGCGCTCGGTGTACAGGGCCCAGCCCTCGCCATAGGCCGAGATATAGGCCTTGCGGAAATTGGGCAAGCCTTTCTGCTCCATGGCGATCGGCATCTGGAAGGCGTGGCCCGGCGCCGATTCGTGCAGGGTCAGGGCCGGCAGCGAATACAGCGCGCGCGCCGGCAGGTTGTAGGTGTTGACCAGGTAGGTGCCCGGGCCGCCGCGGCCGGCCGTGTAGAACGGGGCCTGGTCGTCCGGCACAGGAATGATGGCGAAGCGGCGGCGCGGCAGGTAGCCGAAATACTGGCCCACCTTGCCGTCGAATTTCTTGGCGATCCAGGCCGCGCGCATCAGCAGTTCCTCCGGCGTCTTGGCGTAGAAGCGCGGGTCGGTGCGCAGGAACTTGAGGAAGGCCGGCAGGTCGCCCTCGAAGCCGACCTTCTTGATCACGTCCAGCATCTCGGCGCGGATCTTGGCCATTTCGTCCAGGCCGATCTGGTGGATCTGGTCCGGGGTCAGGCTGGTGGTGGTGTACTCGACGATCTTGGACTGGTAATAGGCTTTGCCGTCCGGGAGCGCCTCGGCCGCCAGCGACTCGTTGGCCTTGGGGATGTACTCCTCGCGCATGAACTTGAGCAGCTTGGCGTAGGATGGCTGCACCTTGTCGCGGATGATCTGCACCACCTGGGTGCGCAGCTGCTCCTGTTCGGACGCAGGGATGGTGGCCGGCATGGTCTTGAACGGGGTATAGAAATAGGTATCCTGCGGGGTCTTGGCCTCGCTCACCGAGGTGATGGAGCTGTCGCGCCCGATCAGGGTCACGCGCGGCGGGGTGAAGCCGCGCGCCAGGCCGGCCCGCATATTGGCCATTTCGTCATCGAAGTAGCGCGGCAGGTCCTGCAGCTGCTTGACGTAGTCGCGGTATTCCTTGACCTTGCGGAACGGACGCCGCGCGCCATACGACAGGTTGGACCAGAACGAACTGTCGGCATTGAGCGGCTTTTCGTATTCGCGGAAGCGCTGCTCGGCGACGAAGGCGGCGATCTGAGCCTTGTAGACCTGGTAATTGATGCGCTCCGCGGCCGACAGCTTGTCGAAGGCCACGCCGTCCAGGCGTTTCAGCACGCCCTGCCAGTATTCCAGGCGGCGCTGCTGGGTGGCGGGATCGACGTGCGGCATGCTGGCGCTGGCGTCGTTGTCGTCATCCTCGTCGCGCTCCATCTGCTGGCTGACGCGCCATTTCCATTCATCGGTGTAGATGGCCTTGAACTGTGCGTCGGCGCTGCCTGCCGCCGCGTACACCGGGGCCGACACGGCCAACATGATCCATGCGCCCGCCAAGGCGGCGCCCAACTTCCTGTTCATAGCTCTCCTGGGTATAAGACAATCAAATCTAGATGGCCAGCGTGCGCCGTTCCTGCAGCAGCCGGGTGAAATCGGCCACGCTCACGGGACGGCTGTGGTAATAGCCCTGCATTTCATCGCAACCGCGTTCGGCCAGGAAGCGCACCTGTTCGGCCGTCTCCACGCCTTCCGCGATCACCCGCATATTCAAATTGTGTGCCAGCGAGATCACCGACAGCGCGATGGCGGCGTCGCTGGCGCTGGTGGCGACATCGTCGACGAAGGATTTGTCGATCTTCAGCACATCGATGGGGAAACGCTTGAGGTAGCCCAGGCTCGAATAGCCGGTGCCGAAGTCGTCCAGCGCGATCGAGACGCCGATGTCCTTCAGGCGGCGCAGCGCGGCCACCGCCTTGTCCGGATCGCCCATCACCGTGCCTTCCGTGATTTCCAGTCCCAGGCAGGCGGGCGCCACCCCGGCCTTGCGCAGCGTGCTTTCCACGTAGGGCACCGTGTCGTCGTTGGCGAACTGGCCGGCCGACAGGTTGACCGAGACCTTGATGCTGCCCAGGCCCTGGTCCTGCCACACGCGGATCTGGGCGCACACGCTGTCCAGCACCCACTCGCCGATGGCGTTCACCAGCCCGTATTCCTCGGCCAGCGGGATGAAGCGGTTGGGCGGCACCCGACCCAGCAGCGCGTTATTCCAGCGCAGCAGGGCCTCGGCGCCCAGCATGGCGCCGGTCTTCAGGCACATCTGCGGCTGGTAGTGCACCTCGAACTCGCCGCGCGCGATGGCGCCGCGCAGCTGTCCCTGTATGGCCAGCTTGTCGCGGATCTCGGCGTCCATGCGCTCGGTGAAGAAGGCGTAGTTGTCGCGCCCGGTCTCCTTGGCGCGGTACAGGGCCGTGTCGGCGTTGCGCACCAGTTCATCGAAGGTGGCGCCGTCGGTCAGGCTGACCGCGATGCCGATGCTGGAGGTCAGCAGCACCTGCTGGCCGTCGATGGCCAGTTCCTGGCGCAGGCCGTTCAGGATCTTCTGCGCCAGCGCCAGGGTGGCGTCCAGCTGGCACTCGTCCGGCACGATGATCTGGAATTCATCGCCGCCCTGGCGCGTCACCACGTCGCCCTCGCGCACGGTGTCGCTGAGGAAGCGGGCCACCACCTGCAAGGCCTTGTCGCCCACCTGCTGGCCATAGGAATCGTTGATGCTCTTGAAGCGGTCCAGGTCCAGCGCCATCACCGCCACGCAGCGGTTCTCGCGGCGGGCGGCGGCCAGCAACTGCTCGAAGCGCTCACGCGCCAGGCTGCGGTTGGGCAGGCCGGTCAGGGCGTCGTGGTGCGACAGGAAATCGATCAGGTGCTGCTCGGCCTTGCGTTCGCTCAGATCCATGAACACGGCCACGTAGTTGATCACCGAACCCTGCTCGTCGCGCACCAGCGAGACGCTCAGGAGGCCAGGGTACACGTCACCGTTCTTGCGCCGCGCCTGGATCTCGCCCGACCAGTGGCCGGCGCCGTGCAGGGCCTGCAGCAGCTTGGGATGGGTGGCCGCCTCCTGTTCGCCGGCGTACAGCAGCGAAATGCCCTTGCCGCGCACTTCGCCGCCCTCGTAGCCGGAGATGCGGGTGAAGGCCGGGTTGGTGGCCACGATCAGGCCGGCGACGTCGGTCACCACGATGGCGTCCTGGGTGGCTTCGAACACCTTGCTGGACAGGCGCAGGAATTCCTCATTGGCGCGGCGCTGCTCGACCTCGCTCTCCAGCGAGGCCGCCAGCTGGGCCAGTTCGGCGGTGCGCTCGCGCACGCGCTGTTCCAGCAGGGCGCGCTCGGCGGCCAGGGCCTGCTGGGCCCGGCCCAGCCGCACGTGGGCGTCGGTGCGGGCCAGGATTTCCTCGGCCTGGAACGGCTTGGCAATGAAGTCCACGGCCCCCAGGGCGAAACCGCGCACCTTGTCGTCGGTGTCGTGCTGGGCCGACAGGAAGATCACCGGCACCTGCTTCAGTGACGGGTTGGCTTTCAGCCTGCGGCACACCTCGAAGCCATCGATGCCGGGCATGCGTATGTCCAGCAATATCAGTTCCGGCGGACGCGACTCGGCGGTCCACAAGGCCAGTTCACCGTTGGGCGCCTGGCGCACATAGTAGCCGGCCTCAGTCAGCAGGTCGCTCAGGAGCTTGAGCGAGGCCGGCGTATCTTCCACGATCAGCACTTCGCCCTTGGTGTGTTGTTCCGACAAATCCCTGTGCATGAAAACTCTTTCCGCCCGATACACCAATTGTTAACGCCGGCCTGCCGCCAGCCAGCCCGCCATCATATACCGCCGCCGGCCGCCTTGCCTGCACGCCTGGCCTGCATGCCCAGCCTGATGATCCGCCACGACGGTGCGGCGACGGCCATCACAGCACCGGCTCCAGCCCGGCTTCGTCCAGCAGCGCGCACAGCTGCGGATACTGGTGCAGGCCCACCATATGCTCGATGCGCGCCACCACTTCCTCCAGTTCCTGCGGCAGCGGCGCCAGCAGCGCCGCCACCCGGCCCAGGTTGAGTTCCTGCAGGGCCGTCTTGAGCTCCTCGCGCAGCGGCGCCGCCAGGCGCGCCAGATCGGCGCCCGACAGCGGCGCCGGCAGCACGGCGCGCGGGCTGTGGCGCCGCACCAGGCGCAAGCCCAGCTGCTGTTCCAGCACCTGGTACAGCAGCTCCTGCTCGACCGGCTTGCGCAGGAATTCGTCGGCCCCGGCCTGCAGCGCGGCGCTGCGCTCCTCGGCGTAGGCGGACGCCGTCAGCATCACCACCCGCGGCTGCTGGCCACCGCGCGCGCGCAGGATGCGGGTGGCCTGCAGCCCGTCCATGACCGGCATGCGCCAGTCCATGAACACCAGTTCCGGCTCCCAGGCCGCGATGCGTTCCAGCGCGGTCCGGCCGTCGCCGGCGCAGGCGACCTCGAAGCCCAGCGGCTCCAGCAAATCCACGATCAGGCGGCAGCCGTCTTCGTTGTCGTCCACCACCAGCACCCGGCGCCCGCCGCCCTGGCCGTCGCTGGCGAGGGCGGCCACCACGTCGCCGGCCGGCGGCGGCGCATTGTCAGCCAGCTGCACCTGTATCGCGAACAGGAAGGCCGCGCCCTGCCCCGGCGCCGATTCCAGCGACAGGGTCCCGCCCATCAGCTGCACGAATTCGCGCGAGATCGCCAGGCCCAGGCCGGTGCCCTCCTTGGCGCCCGGGCCGTCGGCCTGGATGAAGGGTTCGAAGATGCGGGCCTGGTCCTGCGGCGCGATGCCGGGACCGGTGTCGATTACCGCGAACGACAGCTCGCAGCCGCCGCCGCGCGGCTGGCAGCGCACCCGCAGCGTGACCTTGCCCTGGGCCGTGAACTTGACCGCGTTCGACATGAGGTTGAGCAGCACCTGGCGCAGCTTGGTGCCATCCAGGCGCGCGCCGCGCGGCAGTCCGGCCGCGTCCAGCTCCAGCTCCACCCCGCCCTGGCCGGCGCGCATGCTGACCATGTCCATCACCTCCTGCAGCATCTCGTGCAGGTTGACCACCTCGGTCTGCAGCACGGCGCGCCCGGCCTCGATCTTGGACAGTTCCAGGATGTCGTTGATCAGGGTCAGCAGGTGCTGCCCGGAGCGGTGGATGATGGCCAGGTTACGCTTCTCCTCGGCCGACATGTGCTTGGAATCGGCCATCAGGCGCGAGAAGCCGATCACGGAATTGAGCGGCGTGCGCAGCTCGTGGCTCATGTTGGCCAGGAAGATGCTCTTGGCCTGGTTGGCGGCCTGGGCCTGGCGCACCGCCACCGACAGCGCCTCGGTGCGCTCGGTCACCAGGTCTTCCAGGTGAATGCGGTGGCGGCGCAGTTCCAGCTCGGCCATCTTCTGGTCGGTGATGTCGTAGTTGACGCCCACCATGCGCGCCGGGCGCCCATCGGGGTCGCGGAACAGCATGGCGTCGCCCTTCAGGTGGTGCACGCTGCCGTCGTTCCACACCACCCGGTACTCGGCGTCGAATTCGTCGTGGCCGTCCAGGGCCCGCTGCAGCAGATCGCGCACCGGCGCCCGGTCGTCCGCATGCATCATGCTTTGCCACAGCTGCAGCGGCTCGGCCACGCGCCTGCCCTCCATGCCGTACAGGCGGTACATCTGCTCGTCCCACACCATCTGGTCGCTGATGATGTTCCAGTCCCAGATGCCAATCGAGGCGGCGCTGGTGGCGATCTGCAGCCGTTCTTCGCTGGCGTGCATGGCCACGTAGCGGCTGTCGAGCAGGCGCACCATCTCGCGGATGGAGGCGTTCAGGGTTTTCAGCTCGCCGAAGAACCAGTGGCGCGGCGGCGCGGCGCCCGGGTTCTGTCCGGCCTTCACATAGGCGGCATAGCGCTCGATGGCGGTCAGCGGCTTCAGGATCAGCTGCCACAGCAACAGCGACAGGCTGAGCACCAGGGTCACATCCAGCACCAGTATCATGCCGCCTATGGTAAACAGGCGCTGGCGCAGCTGCTCCAGCAGCACGGCCGGCGAGGCGTACACGGTGATGGTGCCGATGTGCTGGCCGGCCGCCACGATGGCGCGCGTCTCGGCCAGCAGCTCGGGACGGTCCGGCAGGGCCTGGGCCGCGACCAGTTGGCCGGCCTCGTTGCGGGTCAGGATGAAGGGATGTTCGCTGGCCGCCGGCACCACGGCGCTGGCGTACAGGTCGCGGTTGCTGAGGCCGCTTTTCATGATGGTGACGATCTGGGTCTCGTCGAAGTTCCAGGCCGGCAGCGCCACGGCGGCGGCCAGCTCATCGGCGCTGGTGGCCAGGGTCTGATGCAGCTGGTCCCAGCGCTGGGCCCGCTCAGCCTGGTAGAAATACAGGGCGAAAGTGGCCAGCACCACGGTGACGACCGCGGTCAGTGCGACGCTGACGAAGACGGCAATGGAAACATTGCCCGCACGGCGGGCGATACGTTGCAGCATCGGATAACCATTTTCTGGGGTTGCTCGTGAAAGCTTCTCCAGATCATAGTTTCTATTGTGCGGCAAGTCCAATCATTTGTTGCATGAAGGCACTAGTTTGGTATTTTCTCCATCTTGCGCTTCCGATTCGCGCCATACCGCCGCCATGGCCTCGTTGAGCCGGTCGCAGGCCATGGCCGTGCTGAGGAACAACTGGCCGTTGAGGCGCTGCAGCAGGCTGCTGCCGCGCAGCCGGTCCATCACCGGCCCCTTGACCTCGGCCAGATGCAGGCCGATGCCGCGCCGCCGCAGGCTGTCGTTGAGTTCGCTCAGGGCGAACAGGGCCGTGGTATCGATGGAATTCACGGCCGACATCACCAGCACCAGGTGGCGCGCGCCCGCATGGCTGGCCAGCTCGGCTTCCAGGCGCTGGCCCACCGCTTCCACATTGCCAAAGAACAGGTTGGCGTCGATGCGCAGCACCAGCAGTTCGGGCCGGGTTTCGGCCGGATAGCGCTCGATATTGCGGAAATGCTCGCTGCCGGCGATGCGCCCCAGCACGGCAATGTGGGGCCGGCTGGCGCGCCAGATCAGGGTGCCCATGGACAGCGCCACGCCCACCACCACGCCCGCCTCCACGCCCAGCAGCAGCACCCCGGCGCAGGTGGCGCCCCAGGCCAGGGCGTCGCTGCGGTCATAGCGCCAGGCCGTGCGCAGGGTGTCGAGCTCCAGCATGCCCAGCACCGCCACCATGATGGTGGCGGCCAGGGTCGGCAGCGGCAGCAGGGCCAGCCAGCCGGTCGGCGCCAGCAGGGCCAGGGCCAGCAGCACGGCGGAGATCAGGCTGGCCAGCGGCGTGTTGGCCCCGGCTGCGAAATTCACCGCCGAGCGCGACAGGCTGCCGGTAACGGGAAAACCGCCGCTCAGGGCGCTGGCCACGTTGGCCGCACCCAGCCCCACCAGCTCGCGGTTGCTGTGCAGCTTTTCATTGCGCTTCTGGGCCAGGCTTTGGGCCGCCGACATGCTCATCAGGAAAATGATGAAGCCGATCAGCAGGCCCGGCTGCAGCAAGGCGCGCCAGTGCGCCGCCGAGGTGGCCAGGTTCAGCTGCGGCAGCCCGGCCGGCACCGGCCCGGTCAATCGTATGCCCAGCTGCGGCAGATCGGTGTACGCCATGGCGGCGGTGGCGGCAATCACCACCAGCATGGGCGCCAGCCGCCCGCCCACGTCGGCCGCCTCCGGCCCCAGGCCGCAGCCCCGCAGCATGGCCGCCAGATAGCGCTTGCCCAGCACCAGCAGCGCCAGCGACACCAGGCCCAGCGCCAGGCTGGGGACATGCACATGGGGCAAGGCCGCACCGGCCAGCTTGGGCACTTGGTCCCAGGCGATCAGCAGGGCCGAACCGACTGTGAAGCCGCTCATCACGGGCCGGGAAAAGAAATTGGCCAGGAAGCCCAGCCGCAGCGCACCGCACAGCAGCAGCACCATGCCCGCCACCAGGGCCAGCTGGGCCGCCAGCACCGTGTACAGGCCGGAGCCGGCCGCCGCCAGCGGCGCGATCACGGACGCTGTCATCAGCGACACGATGGCCATCGGCCCCACCGACTGCGTCATGCTGGTGCCGAACAGGGCGTACACCATGGGCGGCAGGATGCTGGCGTAGATGCCGGCCACGGGCGGCAGGCCGGCCACCATCGCATAGGCCATGCCCTGCGGGATCATCATCATCGCCACCACCAGGCCGGCGCTGATATCGCCCGGCAGGTACGCACGCCGGTACTGTCTTGCCCATTGCAACATCATGTTCTGTCGTGCTCAAACGAAACCGCCAGCCTACGCCATCCCGGCCGCAGGGTCCAGAACTTCATGCGTTTTTTATGCTTATATATTCGTTTTTTGCATATCGAGCAGTTGCGCAAGCTGGGCCTGCAGGATTTCCTGCGCCAGCGCCTCGTCATCGACGGCGCGCGCCAGCACCACGGCGCCGACCATGCCGGCATACACGGCCAGCGCCCGGCGCCGCTTTTCCTGCGCCGAAGCGCCCGGCACCAGCTGTTCCAGGACCGCCAGCTGGCCACGCGCGCCGCCGGTCAGGGCCGCCCTGGCCTTGGCCCCCAGGCGCGCGACGTCGGCCCCCAACGAGGTGACGGCGCAGCCGGTGCCCGGATGCTGCAGGTGATACTCCGACAAATAACTATGGGCGATGGTCTCCAAAGCCTGTTCCGCGGCCTGCCGCGCCGCGTCCTGCCAGCGCTGCACGGACACTTGCAGCGCCCGCTCACACGCCTCGGCCAGCAATTCCTCCTTGGAGGCGAACTGGCCATAGAAGCCGCCATGGGTCAGGCCGGCCCCCTTCATCAGGTCGGCCACGCCGATACCGTCATAGCCGTGCTCGCGGAACAGCCTGGCCGCCGTCTCCACCACCCGTTCGCGGTTCTGCGCCGCCTGTTCCCTGCTGACTTTCATGGCTGTCTCTGTCTTATGTGGAGTTGACAGTATACATGACAGGCGTAATATATCAACGTTTTGATTATGAACGTCATTTAAAGGAGCAGTCATGAAAGCAGTCATCAGCGCCTATGCCCGTTCGCCCTTCCACTTCTCCCGCAAGGGCAAGCTGGCCGGGGTGCGGCCCGACGACCTGGCCGCGCAGGTGGTGCAAGGATTAATGCGGCGCACCGGGATCGCGCCCACCGGGCTGGACGATGTGATCCTCGGCTGCGCCTATCCGGAAGCGGCCCAGGGCAACAACCTGGCCCGCATCGTCAGCCTGCTGGCCGGCTTCCCGTTCGAAGTCAGTGGCATGACCATCAACCGCTTCTGCGGCTCGTCCATGTCGGCCATCCACATCGCGGCGGCCCAGGTCGAAGCCGGGCTGGGGGAGGCCTACCTGTGCGTGGGGGTGGAATCCATGACCATGGTGCCGCAAGGGGGCTTCAACTTCTCGCCCCATCCGGAGCTGCTGGCCCGCACCGACACCTACATCAGCATGGGCGACACGGCCGAGAACGTGGCGCGCCACTATCAGGTGGCGCGCGCCGACCAGGAAGCGCTGGCCCTGCAGTCGCACCAGAAGGCGGCGGCTGCCCGCGCCGCCGGCCTGCTGCAGGGCGAGATCATCCCCATCACCACGCCTGACGGCGAGGTGGTGGCCGAGGATGGCTGTATCCGCCCCGGCACCACGCTGGAAGCCCTGGCCGCCCTGAAACCGGTGTTCGATCCCGAGCATGGCACGGTGACGGCCGGCACCTCCTCGCCGCTGACCGACGGCGCCTCGGCCGTGCTGGTGACCAGCGAGGAGTTCGCGCGCCGCCACGGCCTGCGGCCCAGCGCGCGCATCATCGCCATGGCGGCGGTGGGCTGCGATCCGGCCGTGATGGGCATAGGACCGATCCCGGCCACCCGCAAGGCGCTGCAGCGCGCCGGCCTGGCGGCGGCCGACCTGGCGGTGGCGGAAATCAACGAAGCCTTCGCCTCGCAAGCGCTGGCCTGCGTGCGCGAACTGGGCATCGCGCCGGAGATCCTGAATATCGATGGCGGCGGCATGGCCATCGGCCATCCGCTGGGCGCTACCGGGGCCCGCATCACGGGCAAGGCGGCCGCCCTGCTGCAGCGCACGGGCGGGCGCTATGCGCTGGCCAGCCAGTGCATAGGCGGCGGCCAGGGGGTGGCCACCATCCTGGAAGCGGTCTGATTCAGATCGGCTGGGTTTCCGCCATGGGCGACAGGTCCATGCTGTTGCGCCCGGACCGCTTGGCGCGCTGCAGGGAAGCGTCCAGGCGGTCCAGCGCGGCGGCGCCGTTCTCCTCGCCGCCCACCTGCAGCACGGCCAGGCTGATGTTGACCTGCCCGCAGCCGGGCAGCTCCAGGCCGGCCACGGCGTCGCGCAGCTTGGCGGCCAGCCTGGCGGCGTCCTCGGCCCGGGTATGGGTGGCCAGCACGAGGAATTCCTCGCCGCGCATGCGCGCCAGGGTGTCCGAACCGCGCAGGCGCGCGCCCACGTGCTCGGCCACGATGCGCAGGGCGACGTCGCCCACCGGGGCGCCGTACAGCTCGTTCTCAGAACGGAAATGATCGACCTGGAAGCTCAGCAGCGACAGCGGCAGGCCGTAGCGCCGGGCCCGCGCGATTTCCGCGTCCAGCAAGTCCTCGCCCTTGCGGCGGTTGGCGGCCCCGGTCAGGGCGTCCACCGTGCTGGCCTGGCTCAGCTGCGCGGCCAGGCTGTCATTGCGGTATTTCAGTTCGCTCATGCCTAGCGCAAAGCTGATGAATTGCGCCAGGCTGCCGAAGGCGGCAAACTGCTCGCGCGAGAACTGGATGTGGCGGTCGAACATCACGCTGATGGAACCGGTGACCGGGCCGCCCACTTCGGCCCGCAGCGGCAGGGCCAGCAGCATGCGCACGTCGCGCCCGTGCAGGCTGACCGCCAACTCCGGGTCGCCGGCCTTTTCAGGCGCGTCCAGCAGCACCAGCTCGCCGTTGGCGGAGGCCAGCAGCGGCGGCAACACGTCGCGCAGGGCCGACTGCAACAGGCGGTCGCTGCGCTGCATCAGGCGTCCCAGGTCCAGGTGGTTGCGGGACTCCTGGGCCACCAGCTGCAGGTCGCCGCGCTCCTTCAGGTACAGCAGCGCCGTGTGGCGCACGCCTGGGAAGCTGCACAGGGCGCGGCAGATTTGCGAGGCCAGGGCCGGCACCTCTTCCATGCCGCCCAGGGCGCGCTGCACGCTGCGCTGCAGGGTCAGCAGGTCGCGCAGCTCGATTTCCTTGTCCAGCAGCTGCTGCTGGGCGGCCGCGACCGGATCGCTGGCCGGCGCCAGCATTTGGGCGATGGCCTGGCGCAGCTCCTCGTCCAGCAGGGGCGTGATGCGGTACTGGAAGGGCCCGTAGGCCATCAGTTCCGGCAGCCAGGCCGAGTGCTGGAACGGGCACAGCACCAGGGTGGGCGCGCCGTTGCGGCCGCGTATCAGCGCGCCAATGCCGGCCAGCTCGGGCAGGCTCTGGTAGCCGTTCAAGTCCAGCACCACGATGTCGGCCGGATGCCGCGCCACCGCGGCCGCCGCCATGTCCACATCCTCAGCCAGTATCACCCGGCCGAACTGCTCCCCTATATTCCCCTGGAATCGGGCCCGGTGGTCGCCGCTGGTACTCATGTAAATACCGGTATGTACGACCCGGCTCTGCAGTTCCGCCATCTGTGATCTCCTCTGCCGTGATAGCTGTAAGTATATGCGCAAGTGGCGGCCTGTATGCATGGCCAACAGTATTTTTTCTATCACAGTTTTGTCTTTCTGATCACGGTTATACGTATCGTTTTATGTGAAGGAGCGCACCGTCGCCCCTGCGGCCCGCGCCGATACTCAGGTCTGGCATGGGAGGACATCAAATGACGCAATCAGAGAACAAGGCTGACCCGGGCGCGGGCAGCCAGCAGCGCGCGGTGCAACAGCAACAGGACCAGCGCGACCAGCAGCACCAGGGAGCGGGCGGCGGCCAGGAGCAAAAAGGGCCGGTGCAAACCTCGTCCCACAACTATCCGGGCACACCGCTGCCCTCGCAGCACCTGGCCAAGCCGGGGCTGGAGGCGGAGATGGAGCAAAAACCCGAATTCCTGGCGCCGGACTACTGCGGCAGCGGCAAGCTGGCCGGCCAGGTCGCCATCATCACGGGCGGCGACTCCGGCATAGGCCGGGCCGTGGCCGTGCTGTATGCGCGCGAAGGCGCCGACGTAGCCATCATCTACCTCGACGAACACGAGGATGCGGAACAAACCAAGCGCTACGTGGAAGCCGAGGGCCAGGCCTGCCTGGCCATTGCCGGCGACGTGCGCGACCCGGCCTTCTGCCGCGCCGCCGTGCAGCAGGTGGCCGAGCGCTTTGGCCGCATCGACATCCTGGTCAACAATGCCGCCTTCCAGGAACACGCGGAAAAGATCACCGACCTGTCCGAGGAACGCTTCGACCTGACCATGAAGACCAATGTGTATGGCTACTTCCACATGGCCAAGGCGGTGGTGCCCCATCTCAAGCGCGGCGCGGCCATCATCAACACCGGTTCCGTGACCGGGCTGCAGGGGTCCAAGCAGCTGCTCGACTATTCGACCACCAAGGGCGCCATCCACGCCTTCACCATGTCGCTGGCCTCCAACCTGCTGGACCAGGGCATACGCGTGAACGCCATCGCTCCGGGGCCGGTGTGGACGCCATTGAATCCGGCCGACCAGCCGCCGGAAAAAATCAGTGAATTCGGCCAGCAGACCGACATGCGCCGTCCGGCCCAGCCGCAGGAACTGTCGCCGGCCTATGTCTTCCTGGCCTCGGCCGTGTGTTCCAGCTACATCACCGGCATCGTGCTGCCGGTGACCGGCAGCGTCGGGAGCTGAGCCATGGCGCGCTCGATGTGGAAAGGCGCGATCAGCTTCGGCCTGGTGCACATTCCGGTCGAGCTGTATTCTGCCGTGCAGGAGCACGACCTTGACCTGCACATGCTGGACCGGCGCGACTTTTCGCCGATAGGCTTCAAGCGCTACAACAAAAGCACCGGCAAGGAAGTCTCCTGGGACAACATCATCAAGGGTTACGAATACGAGGACGACGAATACGTGGTGCTGAGCGACGAGGACCTGCGCCGCGCCAATCCCGAGGCCACCGGCACCATCGATATCCAGGCCTTCGTGGACGCCGCCGAGGTTCCCCTCACCCACTACGAAACGCCCTACTACCTGGCGCCCGGCAAGGGCGGCGCCAAGGTCTACGCCCTGCTGCGCGAAACCCTGCGCAAGACCGGCAAGATAGGCATCGCCACCGTGGTGATACGCACCAAGCAGCATTTGTGCGCCCTGGTCTGCATCGACGACAAGATCGTCCTCAATACCCTGCGCTACGCGGCCGAGATCCGCTCCACCGAGGAACTCAAGCTGCCGCCCAGGACCGCCAAGGCGGCCGGCATCAGCGACAAGGAACTGCAGATGGCGGTCTCGCTGGTGGAAGGCATGAGCGACGAGTGGAACCCGGACCAGTACCACGACACCTACAAGGACGACGTGCTGGCCATGGTCAAGAAAAAGATCAAGGCCGGCCAGACCAAGACCATCACCGCGCCGGAGAAGGAAAAGCGCGACAGCACGTCTGGCAACGTGGTCGACCTGGTGGCGCTGCTGCAGCAAAGCCTGGGCGGCAAGGGCAAGGCGAAACCGCCCGCCAAATCCGCCGCCGAAGAAGAACAGGACCAGGATGGCGAGTCCGACGATGCCGATGAAGACGGCGGCAGCAAGCCATCCGAGCGCCGCAGCAAGCCGTCCGCCAAACCCTCAGCCAAGGCCGCCGCCAAGCCGGCGGCCAAGTCCGGCGCCCGCGCAAGCGCCAAGGCGCAGGCCACGGCTGCCGGCAAGGCCGCTGGCGGCAGCGCGGCCAAGCCGGCGGCAAAAAGCGGCGCCGCCACGCGCAGCCGTTCCGCCTCCCACCCCACCAGCAAGGCGGCTTGAGCCGGCATGAACATGTCCAGCGAATTCAAACCGGGCGACAAGGTCGAGTGGCATGCATCCCAGGGAGCGGTGCACGGCACCGTCAAGCGCAAGCTGACCGCGCCCACCCACATCAAGGGCCACCAGGTGGCGGCCTCGCCCGACCATCCGGAATACCTGGTGGTCAGCGACCAGACCGGCGCCGAGGCGGCGCACAAGGCCAGCGCCCTGAAGAAAATCCGCTGACCATCGCGCGCCCTGGAGCGCCCGATGGTCAGGGCGCCTTGAAACCCAGCTTTTTCATGGCGGGCGCCAGTCCCCTGGCGGATTTGGCGTAACCGTCCCACGGCGTGTTGCCCACGTCTAGCCGGGTATGCACGGTCTTGACGGTCCAGTGGTCGCCGCCGCGCAGGTGGCCCAGCTCATCCCACGATACTGGTACCGAGATGCCCAGGCCGGGCCGGGCGCGGGCCGACCAGGCGGCGGCCGTGGTGGCGCCGCGTCCATTGCGCAGGTAGTCGATGAAGATCTTGCCGACCCGGTTGCTGCCGCCGCTCTTTTGCACGAAGCGCTCCGGGATGGTCTCGGCCATGTGGGCCACCACGGCCTGCGAAAAGCCCTTGACGGTGTCCCAGTCGTAGCCCGGCTTGACCGGCACCACCACGTGCAGTCCCTTGCCGCCGCTGGTCTTGAGAAAAGCGGGCAAGCCCAGCTGGTCGAGGAAGGCGCGCATCAGCTGGGCCGCTTCCTGTATCTGCTCCCAGCTGACGCCCTTGCCGGGGTCGAGGTCGAACACCATGCGGTTCGGCTTTTCATAGCTGGAGGCAATGGCGTTCTGGGTATGGAACTCCAGCACGTTCCACTGGGCGCAGGACAGCAAGCCCTGCGTGGTCGACACTTCCAGCATGGGCGGATGACCGGCGTCCAGGGCCTGCGGTAGCTGCTTCACGCCGGGCAGCTTGCCGACCTCCGAGTGCTTCTGGAAGAACAGCTCGCCGCCCACGCCGGCCGGGGCGCGCACCAGCGACACCGGCCTGCCCTTCATGTGCGGCTGCATCAGCGCGCTGACCAGGGCGTAGTAGCGCACCACCTCGATCTTGGTGGTCGCGCTGGCGGCGTCGATCAGGCGGTCGGGATTGGTGACCTTGAGCGAGGCCGGCAGCTTGCTGTGCAGCGCCGGCGCGTGCGGTCCCGGCGCCGCCCCTGCACCCGACGCGCGCACCGCTTCGCCCCTGCCGGCGGCGCCGCGGCCGCTCTTTGCTGGCGCCCCATCGGGGCCGTCCGCGCTGGTTGGCGCCGATCGTGCGGCGGCGCGGCCACGCCTGGCCGGCGCTTCGGTTTCCACGTTCTGTTTCAAGTGCACGGCAGACTCCCTGCGGATATCCTTGGCTTTTTTATCGGTGCGCAGTCCCTGGAACACGGAATGGCGTATCGACCCGGACCGCGTCCACTCGCCGAAGGCCACCTCCGCCACCAGCTTGGGTTGGACCCAGTGGGCGCGCTTGGCGATGTCCTTGCTGGGGGCGAACGGGCTGCTGTCGGCGCCCAGCTGGTCCAGCTTCGCCTTCAGCCCGGCCAGGGACTCGGCATTGAAGCCGCTGCCCACATTGCCGGCATAATGCAGCGTGCCCTCGTCATCATAGGTGCCGAGCAGCAGCGAGCCGAAGCCCTGGCGCGAACCCTGCGGGTCAGTATAACCGCCTATCACGAACTCCTGCCGCTGCCCGCATTTGAGCTTGATCCAGTCGCCATTGCGGCGCGAGGAATAGCGCGCATCGCGCCGCTTGCCGATGATGCCTTCCAGCCCCATGCGGCAGGCCGCGACCATCATCTCATCCGGGCCGGCGTCCAAGGTGGCGCTGAAACGCACGGTTTCCGAGGCCGGGGCCTGTTCCAGCGCCGCCAGCAATACGGCGCGGCGCTGTTCCAGCGGCACGCCGCGCAGGTCGCGCCCCGCGTGATACGGCGCGTCGAACAGGAAGTACACGATCCTGCTGGTTTCCGAACCGTCGAAGGCGTTTTGCAGCAGGCCGAAATCGGGCCGGCCGTTTTCATCGTGGACCACGATCTCGCCATCGTACCAGCCTGGCGGCAGCTTCATCTTCGCCAGCGCATCGTGCAAGGGATTGAGCTTGTGGGTCCAGTCGTTGCCATTGCGGGTGATCAGGCGGATATCCTTGCCGGCTATACGGGCCAGCAGGCGGTAGCCGTCGAACTTGATCTCGAACAGCCAGTCGCCGGGCGCCGTGGGCGCATGGTCCACCAGCGTGGCCAGTTGCGGCGCCAGCGTTTCCGGCAGCTCCACCCTGGGCGCCATGTCCTCCAGCGCAGCCTCGGTTTGCTCTGCCGCCCGGGCGCTGGCGCGGCGGCTGCGCGGCCTGGCCTTGGCGGCGGCGCCGGCATCGTCCTGGCCAGCGCCGGCGCTGGCCGCCGCCACACGTGGCGCGGCCACCTTGCCCGGCATGGGCAGCGCCTTGACGCTGTCCGGCATTTCATCGACCACGCTGAACTCATCGGCGGGCCGCGCGTATTCGTCGTGCTCCTTGATCAGCAGCCAGGGCTCCTGCTTCTCGCCCTTGCCGCGCATGCGCACCAGCACCCAGCGTCCATGCATCTTGTGGCCATTGATTTCGAATTTGAGGTTGCCGGCCTTGAGCGCCTGGTGCGGATCGTCCAGCGGGCGCCAGGTGCCCTTGTCCCAGATGATCACCTTGCCCGCGCCATATTGCCTGGGCGGGATGGTGCCCTCGAAATCGTTGTAGGAAATCGGATGGTCTTCCACGTGCACGGCCATGCGCTTGTCGTGGGTGTCGTAGCTGGGGCCCTTGGGCACGGCCCAGCTCATCATCACGCCATCGAGCTCCAGCCGGAAGTCGTAATGCAGGCGGCTGGCCCAGTGCTTCTGGATCACGAAGGACAGCGTCTCGCCGCCCTCCTCCCCGCCTTCGGACGGCTCGGGGGTGATGGCGAAGTCGCGCTTGGCCTTGTATGTCTTGAGTGCGTCTTTCATGGGCCTACGGTAGCGCCGCCATCCTGGACCCACCGTGCGACAGCACACACAGCCAGCAAAGCGCCTGGCGGCACACCGCGCTTACTGCTTCAGGATCACCTTGAATACCCTGGTGACTGTGTTGTTGGGTATGCTGTCCTTGTCGCCGGCGGCATCGCTGCTCGTCATCCACAGGTTGCCATCGATGGACGGCTCCACCGTGCGCAACCTGTCATAGGTGCCGGCGAAGAACTGCCTTACATTGGCCAGGTTGTCGCCACTGATATCGCTGCGGTACAGCCGCTTGCCGAACAGGCAGGCCACGTACAAGGATTCGCGCACGATGGCAATGCCGCTGCATGAACCATCCACATTGGGATACGTATATTTGGGCGCGATATAGCCCGCGATGCCGCAGCCGTTACCGCCGTGCCACATGACGCCTTCGCAATTGGGCCAGCCGTAGTTGCCGCCCTTGACGATCAGATTGGTTTCATCCTGGGTATCGCCGAATTCCTGCTCCCACAAACGGCCTCGCGCATCGAAAGCCAGCCCCTGGGGATTGCGGTGGCCATAGCTCCAGACATAGTTGCCGAAAGGATTGTCCGCCGGTACGGTGCCGTTCGGATTGAGGCGCAATATCTTGCCGTTCAAGTGCTTGATGTCCTGTGCATAATCACCGTTCTGGGCATCGCCGGTGCTGGCATACAGCTTGCCATCAGGGCCGAAGCGCAGGCGTCCGCCATTATGAAACTTGTTACGGCTGATACCCTGCAGCAGGACTTCCAGCGTTGTGGTATCGAGTGCGCCGTTGCGGTAGCGGATGCGTACGATGCGGTTGTCGGTGGCGCTGGTGTGATAAATGTAGAGCCACGTATCCTGGTCCGGGAATCCGGGCGGGATGGCCAACCCCAGCAAGCCGCCTTCGCCATCGGTACCCTGGACATTGGGGATCATGCCCAGGCTACGTTTCGCGCCGGATACCGGGTTCAACAGGATGATGTCCTGCGCGTCGCGGCGGCTGTACATCACTGTACCGTCCGGCAGCGCCACCAGGCCCCACGGAATATCGGTCTCGGCCGCCGCCTGAGCCACCGAGCAAATGACATCCACGCAGGCGCTGCCCGAGGTCAACGACAAGGTAGTCCCGCGTGGCGAGACATTGCCCTGGGCATCGCGCGCGGCCAATGTGTATTGATAAGTCGTGTTGGCCGCCAAACCGGTGTCGGTATAGCCGAGCGCGCTGGTGGAGCCCACCTTCACGTTGTTGCGGTAAATATCATAGGCGACCACGCCGACGTTGTCGGTCGAGGCGGCCCAGCTCAAGCTCACGCTCGTGCCCGACACGGTGCCGCGCAGGTCACCGGGCACGGATGGCGCCTGGGTGTCGGACTGGCATTGCGGCACCTTGACCTGCAGCGAGGCGCTGGCCTGCGACACATTACCGGCCGCATCGCGGGCATTGACGTACAAGCCCCAGCTCGCGCCCGGCGTCAGTGCCAGCGAGGCGGCCAGCGCGCTGGCGTTGACGGTACCCAGCGATTGGCCGTCGTGATAGATATCGTAATACGCCACGCCCACGTTATCGGTCGATGCCTTCCAGCTGAGTTGCACGGAACGGCAGGTCAGGCCGGCCAGCGCCAGGCCGCTGGGCGGCGTTGGCGCCTGGGTGTCGGCTGGCGGCGTCCGCAGCGGAACGGCGGACCATTGCTGATGGGTGCTGGCTTCACAGCGCCATATATCGATCCCCGTTTCATTGGCGGTGGCGCCGCCTATCACAGTCAGGCACAGGCCAGACTGCGGATTGAGGATGGTCTTGTCCGATCTCAGCACCCATTTTTGGTTGCCACCGCCATTGCAGGGATAGGACTGCACGATAGCTTGTGGCTGCGAGCTATTGGCGCGGATATCCAGGCAGCGGGCGCCGCCGAAAGTGCGCATCTCCCCCGCCGCCGTGAACTCCCATTGCTGGTTGATGCCGCCATGGCAATCGAAAATAATGGCGGGGGTACGCGGCTCCTGGCTGCCGTAGGTAATGTCCAGGCAGCGCTGCGATGCGCTGCTCACTATCTTCACAGGATCGGCCGCATATGCCGTAACAGTCGCAAGCGCATACGTCAGCGCAAAGATGTAAGCGTGCGGGACATAGTTCATGGAAGCACCATCCTCAGCCAGCCTATGCTCGACATGAGCGCGCTGTGCATGCAGGGTAGGATGCGCACCATTGAACCGCAAGCACTACCTGGATTGTGGCAAGCCAGCCACGCTGGGGCGCGCTGGCACTGTTTGTAAGCGTTTGTAATCAGGGTCAACGATGGGGTAGCGGACAGCGTTTTTTGCTCAGAGACACGGGAAAACTCCCGGGCCCGAAACCTGATAAACCACTGGAGGACTTCATCATGAACAAAATCGTCGCTACCCTGATCGCTGGCCTGTTCGCTACCGCTGCCTTCGCACAGACCCCGGCCCCCACCACCGTGCCGGCTGCCAAGGCCGAAGCCAAGGAAACCAAGGCTGCCGCCAAAGCCGACGCCAAGGAAGCCAAGGAAGTGGCCAAGGCTGACGCCAAGGAAGCGAAGGCCGTCGCCAGCGCCCATGAGGAAGTCGCCAGCGCCAAGGCCGACGCCAAGCTGAAGAAAACCAAGGCCCACGCCAAGGCTGAAAAAGCCAAGGCCAGCGCCGCCGCCGAAGCCGCTCCGGCCAAGTAAGCCAGGGCAGTCGCCGGCCGCCAGCACGCGGCCGGCAACGGCACGGACGCGCTGGCAGACCGCCGCATCAACGCGCGGCGGAGTTCTGCCGGACGCCCTTGCCGCCGCCGTAGCCAGGCGGGCGTGCGCAGCACGCAAAAAAGGCGGGCCGCTTGCGCGGGCCCGCCTTTTTCATTGCAGTGTTGGCGCCTGGCGCGCTTGGTAACGCTTGGTAACGCTTGGTGCCGCTTGGTGCCGCTTTTTGCCGCTTAGTACCACTTAGCGCCGTTTGGCGGCGCTAAGTGGACCTTACTGGCGCCTGGTGCCGCTACTGGCGCGCGAGCGCGGAGGCCTGCACCTGCGGTTGCGCTTGGGCCTGGGCTGGCACCGAATCGCCCCAGCCACCGCCCAGCGAACGTATCAGGGCAACCGTGGTCACCGCGCGGCTGCCGCGCAGCTGCACCGCGCTGCGTTCCACCGCCGCCAGGTTGCGCTGGGCGTCCAGCAGGTCCAGGTAGCTGGAACGGCCGGCCTCATACAGCTTCTGCGCCAGTTCGGCCGAGCGGCGCGCCGACACCAGCGCATCCTCGATCTGCGCCGTCTGTCCGGACAGGATGCGCAACCCGGCCAGGTTGTCCTCGACTTCGGCAAACGCATTCAGCACGCTCTGGCGGTAGGTTCCCACCGATTCCTCCAGCGCCGCTTCGCTGCGCGTGATGTTGGCCTTGTTGCGGCCGCCATCGACCAGCGGCATGGACATCAGCGCGCCCAGCAGCCAGGAGCGGCTGCTCCACTTGAACACGTCGCCGAAGCCGTCGGCCACGCCGCCGCCGTTGGCGTTCAGGGTCAGGGCCGGGAACATGGCCGAACGGGCCACGCCGATGCGCGCATTGGATGCTTCCATGGTGCGCTGGGCCGCCACGATGTCGGGGCGGCGCTCCAGCAGCGTGGACGGCAGGCCGGCCGGAATCACCGGCAGCAGCGCGGTATCGAGCAGCGGGCTGGCGCCGGCCGTGTAACTGGCGGCCGGCTTGCCCAGCAGGACCGCCAGCGCATGCTCGGTGTTGACGCGCTGGCGCTGCAGGCCGATGGCCTCGGCGCGCGCTGTGGCCAGCTCGGTCTTGGCACGCGACAGGTCGAATTCGCCGATGTCGCCCAGGTCGAAGCGGCGCTGGTTGACCTTGACGTTTTCCTCGCGGGTGCGGACCGTGCGTTCCAGCGTTTCCAGCTCGGCGTCGGTGGCGCGCAAACGGAAGTAGGTCTGCGCCACGTCGGCCTGCACCGACAGCAGGACCGAGCGGTAATTGGCTTCCACCGTGGCCGCGTCGTTGCGCGCCGCCGCCACGTTGGACGAGACGCGGCCGAACAAATCGACTTCGTAGCTGGCCGTCAGCCGCGCCGAGTAGGCGTTACCGATCGGTACGCGGGTGCCGGGCGGCAGGTTGGCCTCCAGCGGCGACTGCTGCACGCGCTGGGCGCCTACGTTGACGCCGACCTGCGGGATGCGGTCCGCCTCGGCGATGCCGGCAATGGCGCGCGCCTGCTTGACGCGGGCTGCCGCCACCGCCAGGTTGGCGTTGGCGCGGGTGGCCTCGGCGATCAGCTCATTCAGGGCTGGATCGTTGAAGGCCAGCCACCATTCGCCGCGCGGCTGCGCTTCGGCCGGACGGCCCTGTTTCCAGGTGCTGCCGTCGGCCGCCGTCTGCACGGCGTTGTTGGCGGGCGCCTGCGGTTCCTTGAATGCCGCAGGCACCTCGATCGTGGGCTGCTTGAATTCCGGTGCGGCGCACGCGGTCAGCAGCAAGGCGGCCACCAGCGGGGCCACGCCTTTTGCAATCATGGTTTTCATCTCAATGGGTCCCTTCCAGTTGGGCGGCGGCGCCATCGGCGGCCACCACCGGGGATTTGTTCTTTTCCAGCCTGACCGCCAGGGTGCGCAACAGCACGTAGAACACCGGCGTCAGGAACAGGCCGAAGAAGGTCACGCCCAGCATGCCGGCAAACACGGCCACGCCCATGGCATGGCGCATTTCCGAGCCGGCGCCGTGCGAGAACACCAGCGGCACCACACCCATGATGAAGGCGATAGACGTCATCAGGATGGGACGCAGGCGCAAGCGGCATGCTTCCAGCGCGGCCTGCACGATGCTGCGGCCGTGGTGTTCCAGTTCGCGGGCGAATTCCACGATCAGGATGGCGTTCTTCGAGGCCAGCCCCACCAGCACGAACAGGGCGATCTGGGTGAACACGTTGTTGTCGCCGTGGGTCAGCTTGACGCCGATCAGGGCGCACAGGATGGACATCGGCACGATCAGGATCACGGCCAGCGGCAGGGTCCAGCTTTCGTACTGGGCGGCCAGCACCAGGAACACCAGCAGCACGCACAGCGGGAACACGTAGATCATGGTGTTACCGGACAGGATGTCCTGGTAGACCAGCTCGGTCCATTCGTAGGAGATCCCTTTCGGCAGGGTGTCCTGCACGATCTTGGTGATCTCGGCCTGGGCCTCGCCCGAGGACACGCCAGGAGCCGGGGCGCCGTTGATCTCGGCCGCCACGTAGGCGTTGTAGCGCTGCACGCGGTCCGGGCCATAGCTGTCCTTGATGCGCATCAGCGAGGACAACGGGATCATCTCGCCCTTGTCGTTGCGGACCTTGAGCTGGGCGATATCCTCGGCGTGCGAACGGAACTGCTGGTCAGCCTGCACGCGCACCTGGTAGGTGCGGCCAAACTGGTTGAAGTCGTTCACGTACAGCGAGCCCAGGTTGATCTGCAGCGTCTGGTAAATGGTCTGCAGCGGCACCCCCAATTGCTTGGCCTTGGCGCGGTCGATGTCGGCAAACAGCTGCGGCACGTTGATCTGGTAGCTGGAGAACACGCCGGCCAGCTTGGGATTCTGCCAGGCCTTCATCTGCACCGCCTGCACCGCCTTGTACAGCTCATCGGGACCGAGGTTGTCGCGGTCTTCTATCATCAGCTTGAAGCCGCCGGTGGTGCCCAGGCCGTTCACCGGGGGCGGCGGCAGCACCATCACGAACGCGCCTTCGATCGCGCCCATGCGCTTGTTGATCTCGGCGGCGATGGCTTCGGCCGATTCGCTTTTCTTGGTGCGCTCGTCGAACGGTTTCAGGCTGGTGAACACGATGCCGGCGTTGGGCGCATTGGTGAAGCCGTTGATCGACAGGCCGGGGAAGGCAATCGAGCTGTCCACGCCGGGGATTTCCTTGGCGATGTCGGACATCTTGCGGATCACGGCGTCGGTGCGGTCCAGCGAGGCGGCGTCCGGCAGCTGGGCGAAGCCGATCAGGTACTGCTTGTCCTGGGCCGGCACGAAGCCCGGCGGCACCACCTTGAACATGAAGCCGGCGGCCACGCCCAGCACTGCGTACACGATCAGCGAGGCGCCCTTGCGGCGCAGCACGCCGGTCACGCCGGTTTCATAGCTGTGCGAGGCGCGGTTGAAGAAGCGGTTGAACCAGGCGAAGAAGCCGCCGAAGATCTTGTCCATGCCACGGGTCAGCGCATCCTTGGGCGCACCCACGGGTTTGAGCAGCGATGCCGCCAGCGCAGGCGCCAGGGTCAGCGAGCTGAAGGCCGAGATCACGGTCGAAATCGCGATGGTCAGGGCGAACTGCTTGTAGAACTGGCCCGACAGGCCGGACACGAAGGCGATCGGCACGAACACGGCGCACAGCACCAGGGCGATGGCGATGATGGGACCGCTCACCTCCTTCATGGCCTGGATGGTGGCGTCGCGCGGCGACAGGCCGTTGTGGATGTTACGTTCCACGTTTTCCACCACCACGATGGCGTCGTCCACCACGATACCGATGGCCAGCACCAGGCCGAACAGCGACAGCGTGTTGATCGAGAAGCCGAAGCCCAGCATCACGGCAAAGGTACCGACCACCGACACCGGCACCGCCAGCAGCGGGATCACGGAAGCACGCCAGGTCTGCAGGAACACGATCACCACCAGCGCCACCAGCACGATGGCTTCAATCAGGGTGTGGATCACGGCGCGGATCGATTCGCGCACGAACTGGGTGGGGTCGTACACCACGCTGTAGGTCACGCCTTCCGGGAAGTCCTTGGACAGGCGGGCCATGGTTTCGCGCACGTCGTGCGACAGCTGCAGGGCATTGGCGTTGGGCGCCTCGAAGATGGGAATGGCCACCGCCGAGTTATTGTTCAGCAGCGAACGCAGGGCGTAGGAGTTGGAGCCCATTTCCAGGCGCGCCACGTCGCGCAGCTGGGTCACGGCGCCATCGGCGTTGGTCTTGAGGATGATGTTGCCGAATTCCTCTTCGCTCTGCAAGCGTCCTTGCGTGTTGACGGTCAGCTGGAAGTCCGCATTCTTGGTCGGACCCTGGCCGATCACGCCGGCAGCCACCTGCACGTTCTGCTCGCGGATGGCGTTCACCACGTCGCCGGCGGTCAGGCCGCGCGCCGCCACTTTCTGCGGATCGAGCCAGACGCGCATGGCGTAGTCGCCGGAACCGAACAGCTGCACCTCGCCCATGCCGGGCAGGCGCGCCAGCTGGTCCTTGATGTTCAGCACCGCGTAGTTGCGCAGGTACAGGTCATCATAGCGGCCGTTGGGCGACTGCAGGTGGACCACCATGGTCAGGTTGGGCGACGACTTGACGGTGGTCACGCCGATCTGGCGCACCTCTTCCGGCAGGCGCGGCAAGGCGCGCTGCACGCGGTTCTGCACCGCCGTTTCAGCCTGCTCGACATTGGTGCCGATCTTGAAGGTGACGGTCAGCGCCAGCGCGCCGTCCGAGGTGTTTTGCGAGGACATGTACAGCATGTTCTCGACGCCGTTGATCTGCTCCTCCAGCGGCGCGGCCACGGTTTCGGCAATGATCTTGGGGTTGGCGCCCGGGTACTGGGCGCGCACCACCACCGAGGGCGGCACCACGTCCGGATACTCCGAGATCGGCAGCTTGAAGATGGCAATCAGGCCGGCCACGAAGATCAGGATGGACAGCACACCAGCGAAGATGGGCTTGTCGACGAAAAATCGTGAGATGTTCATATTGTTATTCCCTTATTCCTTCTTGGCGGCCGGCGCGGCGGCGGCCACCTTGTCGTCTTTTTTCGCTTCCGGCTTGGCGGCGGCGGGGGCCAGCGGATCGAAGTCCATGGCCACGGTCTGGGCCGTGATGGGCGCGCCCGGATGCACGCGCTGCAGGCCGTTGACCACGATTTTCTCGCCCGGTTTCAAGCCGTCGCGCACCACGCGCAGGCCGTTGGCTTGCGGGCCCAGCTGCACGGGACGGTATTCAGCCTTGCTGTCGGCGCCCACCACGAACACGAACTTGCGGTTCTGGTCGGTGCCCACGGCGCGGTCGGTGATCAGCAGCGCGGGCTTGGCCGATTCGCCCTCGGACAGCTGCACGCGGGCAAACAGGCCGGGCACCAGGGCGCCGTCGCTGTTGGCCAGGGTGGCGCGCATGCGCACCGAGCCGCTCTTGGTGTCGAGCTGGTTGTCCACGAATTCCAGCTTGCCTTCGTGCGGGAAGCCGGTTTCGTTCGCCAGGCCGATGCGCACCACGGCCGGTTTGCCGGCATGGGCGGCGGCGCCCACACGCAGATAGGTGTCCTCGTCGCCGTCGAAGCTGGCGTAGATCTTGTCCAGCGAAACCACGGAGGTCAGCACGGCCGAGGCGTCCACCAGGTTGCCCAGGGTGATTTCCGCCTTGCCGACGCGGCCGTCGATGGGCGAGGTGACCTTGGTGTAGCTAAGGTTGAGGGCGGCCGCCTCGTACTGGGCCTGGGCCGCGCGGGCGCTGGCGTCCAGTTCCTTGAAATTGGAAGCTTTCTCGTCGTATTCGCGCTGGGCGATGGCCTTGTCGGCCAGCAGTTTTTCCGAGCGCGCCAGTTCCAGCTTGGCCAGGTCGGCCTTGGCGCGCGCCGAGTGGGCGGCCGCTTCGGCGCGGTTGGCTTCGGCCTGGTAGGGGCGCGGGTCGATCACGAACAGCACCTCGCCCTTGCGCACGGTGCCGCCCTGCTTGAAGTTGATGGCGGTGATGTAGCCGCCCACGCGTGGACGGATCTGCACCTGCTCGATGGCTTCCAGGCGGCCCGAGAATTCCTGGGTTTCATTGATGGTTTTCTCGACCACCACGGCGGCCGATACCGGCGGACCGCCGGCGGCAGGCGCCTCGGCTGTCTTGCCGGTTGCTTCCTCGCAACCCGAGAGGCCGAACGCGGCCAGTCCCGCCAGCGCCAGGGCAGCGGCGAGCGGCCTTGCCTTGGCGGTCATTGAGTTAATGTTTTTCATGTTAATCCCTTTTTATATGAAAATAATTAATAAAGATGGCGGCACCGGGCGTCCCGGATAAAAATACGAGATGACACGGTACTTCACGCTCACCAGCATGCCGGTGGCGTGTTGCTTCAGAGACTGCTTGGGTGTTGGGGAAACCTTATATGGCTGGAGGTGTCTCGGTCCGTTCCAGGCCAGCAATGAAGCTGGTCATTTCTCCCAGCGCGCTTTGCCTGCACGCGCATTCGTTGCGGGCCCCCGATTCATGCAGGGGCGCCGGCTGCAAGCGCCTGACCGTGGTCTTGGTGCCACAGGAAATCAGCTTGGCGCCGTATTGTTCCGCTTCGTCACGCAGCGGGTCGTCCTCGGCGGACAGGATCAGGGCCGGCGGCAAGTTCTTCAGGCGGCTCGACTGCAGCGGCGATGCGTACGGATGGGTGCGGTCGGCCGCGTTGGGCAGGTAGCCGCGGTAGGCCGCCGCGCAGGCGTCCGCCACCTCCACCATTTCCGGCGCGGCCGGCAGGTCGCGCATGGAGCAGGTGGTCAGGCCCGGGTCCAGCATGGGCATGATCAGGATCTGCCCGGCCAGCGCCGGACCGCCCCGGTCGCGCGACATCAGCGCGCACACGGCCGCCAGGTTGGCGCCGGCCTCGATGCCGGCCACCAGCAGCTGCTTGCCGGTCCAACCCAGCTTGCTTTTGTTCTTTTTTGCCCACAGCAGCACGGCATGGGCGTCCTCCACCGCCGCCGGGAACGGCTTGACGGTGGCCAGGGTGTAGTTCGAGGCCAGCACGGCCAGGTTTTCATGGCAGTTGACCAGGTGCCGCAGGAAGATATCCGCGTCGTCCAGGTCACCGCCGACGAAGCCGCCGGCGTGGAAGAACACCAGCAGGCCGTCGCGCTTCTGGCCCGCCGCGCCGCAGGTGTACAGGCGGGCAGCCAGCGGCTGCTCGGCACCGCGCACCTCGAGGTCGCGTACCTTGAGGGTGTCCGACAGGGGCAGCAGGCCGGCGGCGGGCTGGTTCATCGCTGCACCGTGGCGGAGACGGCCGAGGACAACAACGTCGCTTCAGCGGCTGGCTGGGCGGCGGGCTGCACCACCTGGTCGGCGTCGCAGATCATGGCCTCGCCCTGCAGGCGTTCGGTCAGCGCCTGCAGGCCCAGGGCCTCGCTGCGCGCCGCCTGGCTGTAGGCGTCCGTGTGCAGTACGCCGGCCAGCGCCAGCGAGCTGACCGCCAGTGCCAGGGCGGCAAATAATACGTTACGGTATCCCATGATCTTCTCCTGTCTTATGCTGCAGTACAACAATGATAAACATGATCTACAATCTGATAAAGTCGTCTATGTCGAATTGATTGTTCAGGATTCCGAACAATGATGGGTCAAAATGAATAAACTGCAAGCGATGGAAGTATTTGTGCAGGTGGTGGATGCCGGCGGCTTCACGCGCGCGGCGGAAAACATGCAGCTGCCCAAGGCCACCGTCTCCACCTTGATACAGTCGCTGGAGACGGCGCTGTCGGTCAAGCTGCTCAACCGCACCACCCGCCATGTGAGCGTCACGGCCGACGGCGCCGCCTATTACGAACGCTGCCTGCGCATCCTGTCCGATGTGCGCGAGGCCGAGGAATCGCTGTCGCGCACCCGCCTCAGTCCCAGCGGGCGGCTGCGCGTGGACGCTCCCACCGGCCTGGCCAGCGACGTGCTGATCCCCGCCCTGCCCGATTTCTTCGCCCGCTATCCGGACATACAGCTCGAGCTGGGCTGCAGCGACCGTCCGGTCGACCTGATCGAGGAAGGGGTGGACTGCGCCGTGCGCGGCGGCGAGCTGGGCGACTCCAGCCTGATCGCACGCCGGGTCGCCATCCTGCATTTCGTCAGCTGCGCCGCGCCCAGCTACCTGGCGCGCTACGGGCGTCCCGGCCACCCCAACGATTTGCTGCGGCACCGCTGCGTGAATTATTTTTCTGCGCGCACCGGCAAGATCTATGACTGGGATTTTTCGCGCAACGGCGAGCGGGTGCAGGTGGCCCTGCCTGGCCATATCGCCCTGAACGATTCCAACGCCTATATCGCGGCCGGGCTGGCCGGGCTGGGCATCGTGCAGTCGCCCAATTTCATGTTCGAGCCCTATATCAAGGCCGGCAAGCTGGAAATGATACTGCCGGACTGGGTGTCCGATCCCCTGCCCATCCATATCGTCTATCCGCAGAACCGCCACCTGTCGGCCAAGGTGCGGGTGTTCGTGGAATGGGTGGCCGAACTGTTTTCGCAACATCCCGGCATGCGCCTGTCCCGCACCGGCGTGCCGCCATTCACCGCCCTGGAGGCCGCAGCATGAGCAAGCACCGCATTGTTTTCCTGGACCGCGACAGCGTGATCGCGACTATCCGCCGTCCCGCCTTCGAGCACGGCTGGGAGGAATACCCGGCCACGCTGGCCGCCCAGGCCGTGCAGCGCCTGGCCGGCGCCACCATCGCCATCACCAACAAGGTGCCGCTGCGGGCGGCGGAGCTGGCGCAGCTGCCGGACCTGAAGCTGATCGCGGTAGCCGCCACCGGCACCGACATCATCGACCTGGCGGCTTGTCGCGAGCGCGGCATAATCGTCAGCAACATCCGCAACTACGCGGTGCATACCCTGCCCGAGCATACCTTCGCCCTGATGCTGGCCCTGCGCCGCAACCTGATCGCCTACCGCGCCGATATCGAGGCCGGACGCTGGCAGCAGTCCGACCGCTTCTGCCTGCTCGACCACCCGATCGCCGACCTGGCCGGCAGCCGCCTGGGACTGATGGGCTATGGCGCGCTGGGCAAGTCGGTGGCGGCGCTGGCGCGCGCCTTCGGCATGGAAGTGGTGGTATGCACCCGTTCACCGGTGGACGACCCCGCCGTGACCCAGGTCGGCTTCGATGAACTGCTGGAAAGCTCGGACATCATCAGCCTGCACCTGCCGTTGACGGAGCACACACGCAATCTGTTTGGCGCCGCCGAGCTGGCGCGCATGAAGCGCAGCGCCCTGCTGATCAACACGGCGCGCGGCGGGCTGGTGGACGAAGCGGCGCTGGCCGACGCCTTGCGGCGCGGCGTGATCGCCGGCGCCGGGTTCGACGTGCTGGCGCAGGAACCGCCGCCGCCCAGCAACGTGCTGCTGAATTTGCGCCTGCCGAATTTCATCCTCACGCCGCACACGGCCTGGGCCAGCGGCCAGGCCATGCAGGTGCTGGCCGACCAGCTGATCGACAATATCGAGGCGTGGCAGACCGGGGCACCGCGCAACGTGGTGGCTTGATGTAGCGCAGGCCATCACCGTGGCAACGGCGTATGCTGGCGTGACCACGGCGTGGAGGAAGACATGGAAGCAGACCAACACCGGATAGATCACAGGCTCGATCATATCGACACCAGAATAGGCCAGCTGGAGGGTTTTGCTTCGCAAGCCGGGGAGCGCCTGGCACGTATCGAAGAACGCCTGGAACATACGGCGACCAGGGCGGATATCTCTGAACTGCACCGGGAGATGCAGAAAAACGCAGCGGACACTGTCAGATGGATCGTTGGAACCGCCATCGGCATCACGGTGAGCGGTATCACGGTAATGACCTTTGTGCTGAACAATGCAGTGCCCAAACCTGCGCCGGCGGCAGCGCCGGCACCGATCGTGATCTACCTCCAGCCTCAGGACACCGGCGCGGAAAAGAAAAAGGGGCCAGACCCGAAGATCTGACCCCACAATTCTGGTGCGGCTGGCAGGAATCGAACCCACGACCCCTTGGTTCGTAGCCAAGTACTCTATCCAGCTGAGCTACAGCCGCAAATACTACATCGCACATCATAACGACATTTGCGTTTTTAAGGAACACAAAAACCCTGGTGCGGCTGGCAGGAATCGAACCCACGACCCCTTGGTTCGTAGCCAAGTACTCTATCCAGCTGAGCTACAGCCGCAACGTCACAACATCATAACAACATTTGCGTTTTTAAGGAACACAAAAACCTTGGTGCGGCTGGCAGGAATCGAACCCACGACCCCTTGGTTCGTAGCCAAGTACTCTATCCAGCTGAGCTACAGCCGCAA
>NZ_JBKFEH010000006.1:0-31841 GCF_053572355.1 Duganella kummerowiae | reverse complement strand
TGGTGCGGCTGGCAGGAATCGAACCCACGACCCCTTGGTTCGTAGCCAAGTACTCTATCCAGCTGAGCTACAGCCGCCCGAGCAACATTATAGCGCACATATTTTGTTTTGCAAAGTTCGATATTTCTATCGTTTTATTGGGTCGGGTCAATAAATCACCGAATCAACTTGCATCACAACACATGCCACTTGCTGCATCCCTCACAACGGTTCCCCGTTTGAAAGAAGCAGCATTATAGTGAGGTGTTTCTCCCTTGTCCAGCCCCCTAGTCGAGGCCGTATTCAGCCGCCGCCTTGGCAGTCCACAAGGCCTCCTTCTCTGACGGAAACGGTTCACCATAGCAATCGATTTTTCCGTCCCCGCCCACGAACCTGACCCACCAGCCTTCGTCGTCTGACAACAACACGATGTCGCCCGCGCGGGCGTGCTGTTCCAGCCCTTCGCCAGGCTCCAGCACGACGATATTCACCTTCCTGTGCTTGATCACTTTCGCCATGCAACCTCCTGTCTATGTTGGCCACCCATCTTATTCACGTGGCTTATGGGGCACATTACAAATAAGAATTTGCATTTTATTGCGCGATGCAGCATGATGGAAACGTCTCCTCTATTCTCCTCCAAGGAAATAGATTCAGCCCGCTCCCAGAGCGGGCTTTTTTTTGCGCCGCCCGCCGGACTGTACGCCACCGCACATCAGACAACCATGCTTTTGGTGTAGCATGCCTTTGCGTTTCAGTTAAATCAATAATATCAATAAGAAAGACGGGTATATCGCAATGACCGAGACTCACAGCATCGTCCCTGCCGCTCCCGACTGGTCCCGTACGCCACTCGGTCCGCAGGAGGCCTGGCCGCCTGCGCTGCGGCTCACGGTGGACATCATGCTGAACACACCGCTGCCCATGCTGCTCATGTGGGGCAGTCAACACATCATGGTCTACAACCCCGCCTACGCCGAACTGGCCCTGCCCGGCACGCAGAAGCAGGCCGGCGCCATCCTTCCCACGTTGCAGCCTCCGGCATGGAGCTGGAACAGCGCCGCCATCGGCGACGTATGGGCAGGCCAGGCCGCTGTCTGTCCGGCCACCGAACTGCCGGTGTGGCGCAGCGGTGCGGCGGAAACACTGGCGCTGGACCTGCATTACACCCCGGTGCGCGGCCAGGATGGCGAGGTGGCCGGCGTCCTGTGCGCGCTGGCACCCGCCAAGCTGGCGCCCTCCGCATCTGCAGCCGGCGGCGCCTTGCGCATCCTGGTAGTGGAAGACAATGCCGATGCTCAATATCTGGTGTGCGAAACCCTGCGCGCCCTGGGCCACGAGGTGCGCGCGGCCTTGAGCGCCGAGGACGCCTTGCCCTTGCTGGCCGAGGCCTACGACGTGCTGTTCACCGATGTCAGCCTGCCCGGCATGTCTGGCGTGGAGCTGGCGCGCCATGCCCTGCGCAGCCATCCGGCCATCGCCATCATGTTCGCCTCGGGCTACGGGGACGAATTGACCCGCCACCTGGAGTTCCCCTCGCGCTCGCTGCAAAAGCCGTACGACATCGACCAGCTGCAAGCCGCCCTGGACGATATCGGCAAAGGCCTACAAGGCCAAGGGTAGTAGTCCGGCATGACGACGCGCCGCGCCAGCCGCCACGCTTCCGCTCCGGACGCTACAATGGTTCATTCCATTCCGCGCCGCCCTGCATGCGCGGCTCCAGTTTTATGACCTTGCCAGATCCGACCGCCAGCCCCAGCCCAACGCCGCCGACGCCGGAGGCCGCACGCCGCGCCAGCAACGAGCGCATGCATTTGCTGCTGGCCACCATGAATGAGGGCTTGCTCATCATCAGCCCCGAGTGGACCATAACCCAGATCAATCCCCAGGCCGAGGAACTGCTGCGCGCCGCGCCGCGACAGGAGCTGGCCGGCCAGTCCCTGTGGCAGGTGCTGCCTTCCCTGCGCGGCGGCATCCTGGAAAGCCAGCTGCGCCACGCCCTGGCCAGGCAGCAGCCGGTGCAGTGCGACTTCTACCATGCGGCGCGCGAGCGCTGGCTGGCGCTGCGCGCCCTGCCCTCGGCCGACGGCCTGCTGTGCTATGTGCAGGATGCCTCCAAGCGCCGCAGCGGCGACGACGCCCTGCGCCAGAGCGAGGCCGACCTGCGCGCACTGGCCGACACCATCCCGCAGCTGGTGTGGATCGCCGAGGCGGACGGCCAGCAGGTCTGGTACAACCGCCGCTGGTACGACTACACCGGCGCCAGCGACGGCATGCTGCTGGGCGACGGCTGGAAGCAGGTGTATGCACCCGATTGCGTGGACCTGATGGAGCAGCGCTGGCGCCAGTCGGTGCACAGCGGCCAGCCGTTCGAGATGGAACTGCCGATACGCGGCGCCGACGGCCAGTTCCGCTGGTTCCTGACCCGCGCCAACCCGGTGCGCGGCAGCGGCGGCAAGGTGCTGCGCTGGTTCGGCACCTGCACCGACGTCGACCAGGTCAAGCGCGCCCAGGAGGCGCTGCGCGACGAAAGCGACATCCTGGAAACCCTGAACCACACCGGCGCCGCCCTGGCCTGGACCCGCGACCTGCAGTCGCTGCTGCAGGAGGTGACGGACGCCGCCACCCACATCAGCGGCGCGCGCTTCGGCGCCTTCTTCTACTCCGGCGTGGGGGCGGACGGCGCGGCCCTGCTGCTGCATACGCTGTCGAGCAATGCGCCATCCGGTTTCGCCGGCCTGGGCGTGCCGCGCGCCACCGCCCTGCTGGGCCCCAGCCTGCTCGGCCACGGCACCCTGCGCTGCGACGATGTGCTGGCCGACCCGCGCTACGGCGCCAATCCGCCTCACCTGGGCGTGCCGCGCGGCCACCCGCCGGTGCGCAGCTACCTGGCGGTGCCGGTGGTATCGCGCTCCGGCGAGGTGATCGGCAACCTGCTGTTCGGCCACCCGGAACCGAACATGTTCAGCGAGCGTACCGAGCGCATCGTGGGCGGCATCGCGGCCCAGGCCGCGGTCGCGATCGACAACGCGCGCCTGTTCGAGGCCACACAGCAGGCGGCCCAGGAGCGCGCCGTGCTGCTCGAAAGCGAACGCGAAGCGCGCGCCGAGGCCGAGCGCAACAGCCAGCTCAAGGACGAATTCCTGGCCACGCTGTCACATGAGCTGCGCACCCCGCTGACCGCCATCCTGGGCTGGGCCCAGGTGCTGCGGCGCGGCGGACGCGACCACGGCGACCTGGAAAAGGGCCTGTCCACCATCGAACGCAATGCGCGCGCCCAGGCCCAGCTGATCGAGGACTTGCTGGACATGAGCCGCATCACCACCGGCCAAGTGCAGCTGAGCATGGCTACCCTGGCGCCGGAGGCGGCGGTGGCCCACGCCATCGACAGCGTGCGCCTGGCGGCCGAGGCCAAGCATATCCGCATCGAACAGGAGATCGCGCCGGACGCCGGCCTGGTCACCGGCGATCCCGGCCGCCTGCAGCAAATCTTCTGGAACCTGCTGACCAACGCCATCAAGTTTACGCCGCGCGGCGGCGCCGTACGGGTCAGCGTGGCGCGCGAGGGCGAGCAGGTGGCGGTCGCCGTGCAGGACAGCGGGATAGGCATCGCCCCGGCCTTCCTGCCCCACGTGTTCGAGCGCTTCCGCCAGGCCGACGCCTCGGCCACGCGCCGCCACGGCGGCCTGGGACTGGGACTGGCCATCGTCAAGCACCTGGTCGAGCAGCACGGCGGCACGGTGTCGGCCGCCAGCGCCGGGGAAGGCTGCGGCGCGCTGTTCACGGTGCGTCTGCCGCACAGCGTGGCGGCCGTGCCGGCGCCGTCCCCGGCGCGGCCGGCGCAGCGCGCGCCGGCCGCGCCAGTGGATGCCGATTGCGACCTCAGCGGCCTGCAAGTGCTGGTGGTGGACGACGAGGACGATGCGCGCGACCTGATCAAGCGCATCCTGACCGACTGCAACGCCGAGGTGCTGACCGCCGCCACCGCCAGCGAAGCCCTGGCCCTGCTGCAGCACCGCCGCCCCGACCTGCTGGTGTCCGACCTCGGCATGCCGGAGATGGATGGCTACGGCCTGCTGGACCGCATCCGCGCCATGGGACCGGCCCACGGCGGCGACCTGCCGGCCATCGCCCTGACCGCTTTCGCCCGCGCCGAGGACCGCCAGCGGGTGCTGTCCAGCGGCTTCCTGGCCCACATCGCCAAACCGGTGGAGCCGGCCGAGCTGGTGGCCAAGGTGGCTGCCAGCCGCCATGCTGCGGCGCGCCATGCGTGACGCCAAACACAGGTAATGAGACTTGATTACGCTATAATCCTTACCTATATTGCAAGTTGCTCAGTCCGCCAGGGCACTTTCCAGGAAGATGGTGTTGCAACTCCTACCCGGGCACGGCGCACTGTCCTACAAGCAATCTTAAAGTCTCTTGATACACTTGGAAAATCAGAAAAACAGGGTACAATTAATTTCCACATGGAAATAATTTCCCCGGTAGTGTGCAGCGCAACAACAGTGCTTGCATTATCGTTAACAAAACCCGCCTGCTTAACTGGGAGGCAGATTTGAGTACTGAGCGAGACCATTATGCCGAGCCGAGATGACATCCTGAACGCCAAGATCCTGGTGGTGGATGACTGCGCGGACAACATCGACCTGATGCTGGAAATCCTGCGCGAGTTCGGCTACACGGATGTGACCTCCACCATGCTGCCGGAGCAGGTGTGCGCCATGCACCGCCAGCACTGCTACGACCTGATCCTGCTGGACCTGCAGATGCCGGAACTGAACGGCTTCCAGGTCATGAAGGGACTCAAGGAAATCGAACAGGGCGGCTACCTGCCGGTGCTGGCCCTGACCGCCCAGCCCAGCTTCAAGATCGCCGCCCTGGAAGCGGGCGCGCGTGACTTCATCAGCAAGCCCTTCGACCTGCTGGAAGTGCACAAACGCATCCACAACATGCTGGAAGTGCGCCTGCTGTACAAGGAACTGGCCCAATACAGCAAGAAGCAGCAGGAACTGGCCCTGCACGATCCGCTCACCGGCCTGCCCAACCGCCGCCTGCTGGAAGACCGCATCGCCACCGTGCTGCAGCACGCGGCGCGCCAGCAGAACAAGGCCGCCGTCATGTACCTGGACCTGGACGGTTTCAAGCCGGTCAACGACACCTACGGCCACGCCTATGGCGACGAGATCCTCAAGCAGGTGGCGCAGCGCCTGGTGGGCTGTTCGCGCAAGGAGGACACGGTGGCGCGTGTGGGTGGCGACGAATTCGTCATCGTGATGGGCGACATCAACGCCATGGGCGACGCCCAGGAACCTGCCAACAAGCTGATCGAGGCGGTCTCGGAGCCTTACGTGGTCAATGGCGTCACGCTCAAGCTGTCGACCAGCATCGGCATCGCGATCTTCCCCGACCACGCCGACCGCGTCGACGCCCTGATCGCCAGCGCCGACGCTGCCCTGTATGACGCCAAACGGGCCGGCAAGAACCGCTACAGCTGCGCCGGCGCGGCCGCACCGCTCGCGGCCTCCCCCGCCAAGGCGTCCAGCCTGGTATGAGCTTGGCCGGGCCGCGCCAGGCCTGGCTGCGCAGGCCGGGCCGGCCGCAGCAGGCAACCGGCATGAAACCCGCGTAAAAAAAAGGCTGCCGCGGCAGCCTTTCTTCATGGGCGGGCCCGCTATCAGTGGGCCGCCTCCGCTTCCTTGACGCCGCTCTCGGTGCACTCGGCCACCTTGGCCGCGTGCTGGTGGTCGCTGTGCGCGTCCACTTTCTCGGGCGGCACCTCGATGCGGGTGATGCCGGAATCGACCGAGATCGGATCGCTGGCCGGGAAGGTCATCTCGACCGCGTCGTCCAGCAGGGTTTCCTTGGCCTGTTCCTGCGGCGAGGCCTGTTCGTGGTCGGCCAGTGTGGCGATGGCGACCGCCCACTTGACGAACTGCAGGTTGGCCAGGTCGCGCACCGTGTGCACCTGGAATGCCTGGGCCAGCGCCTGGGCGTCCTTGGCGCTGACGCCGCGCAGCGCGCTGACGGGAGCGTCGGCCAGGGAGCGGAAGCTGTGGCCCACGTATTCTTTGTCCACTACGGTATCGATGTTCATGATGGGGTCCTTTCAATGGGGATGGATACAGTGTGCAGGCGTGGCCGGCCCCGGTCTGTGCGGCATCGTACACACCCCGCGCGCGATTGCCCGGAGGGCTTTTGACATTCATATAAGCAATTGCTATGATCAGCCGGACCGCAACGTGGCAGCTACCGGGCCGCTAGACCCATGCAGGACATGCCGGTACCCAGATCGTGCCTACACTCGACAAACCAAAAATCCTGGTCGTCAATGACGACGCCAACAGCCTGTTTGCCCTGACCAGCCTGCTGTCGCAGTGGGCCGAGCAGGAATCCTATGAAGTACTGGCGGCGCGTTCCGGCCAGGATGCGCTGCGCCAAGTGCTGATGCACGATTTCGCCGTCATCCTGCTGGACGTGAACATGCCCGGCATGGACGGCTTCGAGACGGCCGAGGCCATCCACCAGCGCGCCCGCTCGGCCGATATCCCCATCATCTTCATCACCGCCTTCCTGGCCGATGAACTGGACCGCCTCAAGGCTTACCAGCGCGGCGCCGTGGATTTCCTGTTCACCCCCGTGATTCCGCAGGTCCTGTACGCCAAGATTTCGGTATTCGTGGCGCTGGCCATGAAGAACGAGGAGCTCAAGCTGCAGGCGCGCGAACTGAGCCAGCGCACCACCGAATTGACCGCCACCAACCAGCGCCTGACGCGCGAGATGGCCGAGCGCCAGGTAGCCGAGCGCCAGAACCACGCCAAGGACGAGTTCCTGGCCATGCTGGGCCACGAGCTGCGCAATCCGCTGTCCGCCATCAGCAGCGCCGCCTCGCTGATCGGCCTGCCCGGGGTGTCGGCCGAGGGCGTGGCGCGGGCCCGCAAGATCATCCAGCGCCAGAGCCAGCACCTGGGCCGCATCGTCGACGACTTGCTGGACCTGTCGCGCGCCATGTCGGGCAAGATCCTGCTCAACCGCCAGCCGCTGGACCTGGCCGCGCTGACCGCCGGGGTGCTGGAGACCTTCCGCGCCACCGGCCGCGCCGCCGACTACCAGCTGGTGCAGGAACTGGACGCCGGCTGGGTCAGCGGCGACAGCACCCGGCTGGAGCAGATCACCAGCAACCTGCTGGACAACGCCCTGAAGTACACGCCGGCCGGCGGCCGCATCGAAGTGCGCACCTGGACCGAGAACGATGACGTGGTGCTGTGCGTGCGCGATTCCGGGGTAGGCATCACCGCCGACCTGCTGCCCCACGTGTTCGACGTGTTTGTCCAGGGCAGCAGCACCCTGGACCGCTCCCAGGGCGGGCTGGGCATCGGCTTGTCGCTGGTGCGGCGCCTGACCGAGCTGCATGGCGGCGCCGTGCAGGCCGAGTCCCGCGGGCCGGGTGGGGGCAGCACCTTCACGCTGCGCCTGCCGCGCATCGAGCACGCGGCGCCGGCCATCCCGGCGGCCGCCCCGGAAGCGCGACACGGCAAGCCCAGCATCGTGCTGATCGAGGACAACGACGACGGCCGCGACATGATGGCCATGATGCTGGGCTGCTACGGCTACGAGGTCAAGCAGGCCGCCGACGGCCTGGCCGGGGTGGCGCTGGCGCACAGCTTCCAGCCCGGCCTGGCGCTGGTGGACATCGGCCTGCCCGGCATCGACGGCTACGAGGTGGCGCGCCGCCTGCGCGCCGACCCGGCCACCCGCCACATCAAGCTGATCGCCCTGACCGGCTACGGCCTGGCCGAGGATACCCGGCGCGTGCAGGAAGCGGGCTTCGACCGCCACCTGGTCAAGCCGGTGGAGATAGGGCAGCTGATGGAAGCCATCGACAATTGCGCCCAGGTGCCGCTGTCGCCATGATGCATGCGCCGCCTCCCGCCAGGCTCGGGTATCATCGGCCCCGAGCAAACCAACTTCCACCGACCTATTGAGCCGCCTATGTCCCAGCCCGATTCCGCCGCCCTGGAAGCGCAGCGCAGCGCCGATCTCAGCGAACTGCTGGGCCACGTCCACAGCAGCTGGGACGAGCAGCGCCGCAGCCTGGCGCGCCAGCTGCACGACAACCTGGGTTCCTCGCTGACCGCGCTGTCCATGCACCTGGGACTGCTGACCCACAAGCTGCCGGACGATCCCGCCCTGCAGCAGCGCGCCGGCCAGATGAAGCAGCTGCTGCAGCAGATCGTCGACAGCAACCGCCAGATGCAGCACCGGCTGTGGAACGACAAGCTGGAATTCCTGGGCGCGCGGGTGGCGCTGGGCGAGACCGTCAGCCAGTTCGGCGCCCAGCAGCAGATCACGGCGCGCAGCAGCCTGCCGGACGACGAGCTCGATTGTCCGCGCAGCTACGGCATCGTGCTGCTGCACGCGCTGGAGGAAGCGCTGCGCAATATCGCCAGCCACGCCAGCGCCAGCGAGGTCGACGTGATCGTGGACGACAACGAGGATGAGGTCACGCTGACGGTCAAGGACAATGGCGTGGGCCTGAACGGCGTCGGCCCGGATACGCCCGGCAAGTTCGGCCTGCGGGTGGCGCGCCAGCGCTGCGCCCACCTGGGCGGCAGCCTGACCCTGCGTCCCAACCCGGACAGCGGGACCATCCTGACCGTCACGCTGCCCAAGGCCGCCGTATAGCGTATCCGCTGCAAGCGGGCAGGTCCGGCGCGGGCCTGGGCCGTGGCGCCGCAGCCGGTGCGCCTGCGCGGCATGACGCCGCAATCACGCCGTGCCGGAACAGGCGCTCAGTGCGGCAGGCCCAAGGGCGTGCCGCGCTTGATAGGGAAGCGCGCCATGCCCTTGCCCGGTCAGGCGCTCAATGCAGCTTGACCAGCGGCGTGCTGCGCTTGATCAGGAAGCGCGCCAGCGCCAGCACGCCGGTGCGCACCGTGCCCAGCACGGCGCGGTGATGCATCAGGTGCAGGCTGGCGTACATCAGGCGCGCGACGAAGCCTTCCACGAACCAGCTCAAGCCCTTGAGTGAGCCCATAAGGCTGCCCACCGAGGTGGTCTGGCCGAACGACACCAGCGAACCGTAGTCGCGGTATTCATACGGCTGGGACTGCGGTGGCTGGCCACGGTCGCGCCGCACCAGGGCCTGCAGCAGATAATCGGCCTGCTGGTGCGCGGCCTGGGCGCGTGGCGGCACCAGCTTGCCGTCCGGTCCGGCGCAGGCGGCGCAATCACCGAGTGCATAGATATCGCTGTGGCCCTTGACCTGCAGGTGGGCATCCACGTCCAGCTGCCCCGACCGCGTGACGGGCAAGCCCAGCCCGCCCAGCCAGGACGGCGCCCGTATCCCGGCCGCCCACACCACCAGGTCGGCCGGATAGACGGCGCCTTCGGCCGTGCTGACCTGCTTGTCGCCGATGGCGGTCACGCGGGTGCCGGCCACCACCTTGATGCCGCGCTCGTGCAGCAGCGCCAGCGCGGCGGCCGCCACCTTGTCCGGCAGCGGCGCCAGGATGCGCGGCGCGCCCTCCAGCAGGGTGATGCGCACGTCGCGCAGGGCCTGCAGCTGCTGGAAGCCGTAGGCCGCGTACACGCCGCTGGCTTCGCGCAGCTCGGCCGCCAGTTCCACGCCGGTCGCGCCGCCGCCGATGATGACGATGTCTATCCCGGCCGGCGGCGCGCCTTCGGCCTGCAGCTCGGCCATGGTCAGCAGTTTCAACAGGGTAAGGCGGAAACGCTCGGCGTCCTCGGTGGCGTTGAGCGAGATGGTGTGCTGCTCGGCGCCGGGCACGCCGAAGTAATTGGAGGTGCTGCCGACTGCGATCACCAGCGCCTCGTAGCCCAGGCTGCGCTCGGGCAGCACGGTCTCGCCACCCTCGCCGCTGATGGCGCCCACGGTCAGCGTCCTGGCGGCCGGATCGAGCGCCGTCATGGGGCCGTACACGAAGGTGAAGCCATTGTCGTGGGCCAGCATCTGGTAGGACAGGCCTTCCTGGTGCACGTCCAGGGTGCCCGCCGCCACTTCGTGCAGGGACGGCTTCCAGATATGGTACAGGCGGCTGTCGACCAGGGTCACCCGGCCCGGCAGCTTGCGGCCCAGTTTGCAGGCCAGTTCCAGGCCGCCCGCACCACCTCCGACGATGACGAATTTACTGTGCAAGCGGCGCTCCTTTATCGGTTAGTGGCGGCCGGGGCCGTGGTCGTTGTCATGGCCACGCCCGTGGCCGTTGCCGGGGCCGCGGTCATGGCCGCGTCCGTGGTCGTCGCGGCGGTCGTCAAACCGTTCATGGCGTGGACCCGGGCCATGACCCTCCCAGCGGGGGCCGGGACCGTGGCGCTCGCGGTAGCGCGGCGCGTACTCGTTCACATACCAGCTGTCCTGCACGAACAGCACGGGACGGCCGCAGGCGCCATAGGCGCGGCAGTGCTTGGACCAGTGCCTGGCGTGGCCGGGCGGCACACGCAGGTAGATGGGCTCCACCGGCACGTAACGCGCCGGGCGCTGCACGATGATGGGCTGCTGGTACAGCACCGGCGGGGGACCGAAGTCGCCCAGGTCGAGGCGGCCGTAGAAGCCGGGCTGGCCCACGGTGACGGACACACCCACATTGGTGGCCATGGCGGAACAGGACAGCGCCAGCAGGCTGGCGGCAAGGATGGCAGTTTTCATGACGTTCTCTTTCTGGATGAACGCAGGCGCTGGCGACAGCTGGCTGCCTGCGCCTCCATAGTGGGCCCACGGGCGGCAGCTGTCTGTACGCTAACGAACATTGCCATTTCCGCGCCATTATTGCTTGCCGTCCAAAAAACAAGCATGCTAGACTAATAGTTCGATCTCTAATCATTTGAAGGTAAATCTTTTGCCCTCTATCGAAGAACGCTTCAGCGCGGCCCTGCACAATACGGCGCGTACCTGGCGCCAGGCCCTGGACCGCCGCCTCAAACACCTGGGCATCAGCCAGGCCAGCTGGATGGCCATCGCCCTCACCGCCAAGGAGCAGGAGCCGCCGTCGCAAACCCGGCTGGCCAGCGGCGTCGGCGTGGAAGACGCCACCATGGTGGCCACCATCGACCGCCTGGTGAAGGCCGGCTACATGCAGCGCACGCCCTCGCCCACCGACCGCCGCGTCAAGCTGGTCAGCCTGACCCCGGCCGGCCAGGACATCTACCGCAGCCTGAAGGCCGAGGCGGACGCCATGCGCCTGGAACTGCTGGGCGGCCTAGACCCCGAGGCGCTGCGCACCGCCACCGCCGTACTGGAAGCGGTGCAGGCAGCGGTGGAGGCCCAGCAGTGAGCAGCGCCGCCGCACCTGCCCCAGAGCAGGCAGGGATCAACCGGCCCATGATCACCGTATCGATCATGCTGGCCACCGTGATCCAGGCCCTGGACGGCACCATCGCCAACGTGGCCCTGCCGCACATGCAGGGCAGCCTGTCGGCCTCGCAGGACCAGATCACCTGGGTGCTGACCTCCTTCATCGTGGCGGCCGCCATCGCCACGCCCCTCACCGGCTGGATGTGCGACCGCTTTGGCCTGAAGAATGTGTTCCTGTCCTCGGTGGCAGGATTCACCATCGCCTCGGTGCTGTGCGGGCTGTCCAATTCGCTGGCCCAGATCGTCGCGGCGCGCCTGTTGCAGGGCGTGTTTGGCGCCGCCCTGGTGCCGCTGTCGCAAGCCACCCTGCTCGATATCAACCCGCGCGAGAAACACGGCTCGGCCATGGCCGTGTGGGGCATGGGCGTGATGATAGGCCCCATCCTCGGCCCCACCCTGGGCGGCTGGCTGACCGACAGCTACAACTGGCGCTGGGTATTTTTCATCAACGTGCCGGTAGGCGCCGTGGCCTTCTACGGCATCTGGAAATACATCCACCCCACGCCGGCGCCGCGCAAGATGGGCTTTGACGGCTTCGGCTTCGCCACCCTCAGCCTGTCCATAGGCGCGCTGCAGATGCTGCTGGACCGAGGCGAGCAGAACGACTGGTTTGCCTCCACCGAAACCTGGGTCGAGGCCACCGTCCTGGCGCTCAGCTTCTGCTACTTCGTGGCGCACACGGCGCTGCGCCCGGCCGGCAAGTCCTTCTTCGACTACCGCTTGCTGAAGAACGCCAACTACGTGAGCGGCCTGCTGTTCATCTTCGTGGTGGGCGTGGTGCTGTTCGCCACCCGCGCGCTGACGCCTTCCATGCTGCAGGGCCTGATGGGCTATCCGGCCGCCATCGCCGGCCTGGTGACGGCGCCCAGCGGCATAGGCACCATGGTGGCCATGATGGTGGTGGGTCGGCTGGTCGGCAAGATCGACCTGCGCGTGCTGCTGGCCGGCGGCTTCCTGATCACCGCCTTCTCGCTGTGGCAGATGAGCAATTACACCCTGGTGCTGTCGCGCAGCGACATCGTGTGGCCGGGCGTGATCCAGGGCCTGGGGCTGGGCCTGGTGTTCGTGCCGCTAAGCGCCGCCACCTTCGCCACCCTGCCGGCGGAGATGCGCGCCGACGGCACCGCCATCTACAGCCTGATACGCAATATCGGCAGCAGCATCGGCATCGCGCTGGTGCAGACCCTGCTGGTGCGTAACACGCAAACCGTGCACGCCGCGCTGGCCGAGAAAATTACCAGCGCCAACGTGGGCCTGGCCACCAGCCAGGCCTACAGCGTGGCCACGCCGGAAGCGGCAGCCACCCTGAACAACGAGCTGACCCGGCAGGCGTCCATGATCGCCTACGTGGACGACTTCTGGCTGATGACCATCCTGACACTGCTGGTGATCCCCCTGCTGCTGCTGGTGCGTCCGCCCGCCAAATCTTCCGCCCCGGCGCAGGTTGACCATGCGGCCATGGATTAATGATGGACTATGACGTGAGACCACGCATGAGACTACCCTTGAGCATTCCAACTCCTCCTTCCAGTGTGCGCTGGCGCCGCCTCGCTTTTGCAGCCGCCGCCCTGGCCCTGGCCGGCTGCGCCCAGGTGGCGCCCGACCAGCACCCACTGGCGCAGCGCGACGTGGCCAACACCGCACTGGCGCCCGACATCAAGCTGGCGCGCGAAGGCTGGCCCGAGGCGCGCTGGTGGAGCGTCTATCACGACGACCAGCTGGACGCGCTGATGCAGCAAGCCCTGGCCGGCGCCCCCAGCCTGGAAGTGGCGGCGGCCCGCATAGGCACCGCCCAGGCGGCTGTGACACGCAGCCTGGCCGACCTGGGCGTGGATGCCTCGGCCTACGCGGCGGCCAACCGCCAGCGCTATTCCGGCACCGGCCTGTTCCCCGCGCCCATAGGCGGCGCCTACTTCAGCGAGCAGACCCTGCGCCTGGACCTGCGTTACAACTTCGACTGGTGGGGCAAGAACAAGGCCCGGATCAAGGCGGCCATCGGCCAGGATTACGCCAGCCGCGCGGCCCAGGCCGAGGCCGAACAGGCGCTGACGGCCGCCATCGCACAACACTATTTCAGCCTGCAAGGCGCCTGGGCCCGGCAAGCCAACCTGGACCGGCTGATCGCCGCCCAGCAGGAAGTGGTGCAGGACCGCGCCAAACGCATCGCGCGCGGCCTGGCCGACGCCGACAGCCAGCGCGCCGCCGAGGCCGAGCTCAGACAGCTGAAAAAACAGCGCGCGCAGTTCGTGGCCGAGGCGGCCACCGAGCGCGAAGCCCTGCGCGCCCTGCTGGGCGCCGACGCCGCCGCCCTGGCCGGCCTCCAGCCGCGCCCGCTGGGCAGCGCGCCGCACGCCCTGCCCGCCCGCCTGGGCGTGGAATTGCTGGCGCGCCGGCCCGACCTGCAGGCGGCGCGCTGGAAGGTGGAAGCCGCGCTCAGCCGCATTGACGCGGCCAGGGCCGCCTTCTACCCGGACCTCAACCTGACCGGTTCGGTGGGCCTGGACACCATCAAGTTCGAGGACTTGCTGAAAGCCGCCAGCCGCACCGTGTTTATCGGCCCTACCCTGACCCTGCCGCTGTTCGACAGCAAGCGCCTGGACGCCCAGCTGGAAGGCGCGCGCAGCGAGCGCAACGAGCTGGTCGCGGAGTACAACCAGGCCGTGGTGCAAGCCGTGCGCGAGGTGGCGCAGGACGGTATCCAGCTGCAGGGCCTGGAACAGCAAATCAGCGAGCAGGCTGCCGCCAGCGGCAGCGCTGCGGGCCAGTTGCGTTCGGCGCAGGCCAGGCTGGCGCGCGGCCTGGCCGACCGCAATACCGTGCTGATGGCGCAGGAAGCCCTGCTCAAACAGCAGGACAACGAGCTTTACCTGCGCCAGTTGCAACTGCTGGCCGAAGTGGCCCTGGTCAATTCCCTGGGCGGCGGCTACCGCGCCGCCGCAGCCCCTGCCGCCCCATAAACACGATCACGGAATCATCATGAGCGACAACAAATCGACTGACAACACGCCGAATGACGGCAAGCGCAAGAAAGTCCTGCTCGGCATCACCCTGCTGTTCATCGTGGCGGGCGCGGCCTACGCGGGCTATTACGAAACCGTGCTGGTCAAGCAGCAGGAAACCGACAACGCTTACGTGGGCGGCAACCTGGTGACGGTGTCGTCCCAGGTGGCCGGCAACGTGCAGGACATTTCCGCCGACGAAACCCAGATGGTGCAGGCCGGCACGCCACTGATACACCTGGACGGCGCCGACGCCGAAGTCGCCCTGCGCCAGGCCGAAGCGCGCCTGGGCAACGCCGTCCGCCAGCAGCGCCAGCGCTATGCCGACGTCGGCCAGTACGACGCCACCCTGGCCGAACGCCGCCTGGTGCTGAAGAACGCCGAAGCCGACCTGGCGCGCCGCCTGCCGCTGGCGGCCGACGCCACCATCTCCGGCGAGGAAGTCGAGCATGCGCGCCAGGCCGTGGCCAACGCGCGCGCCGCCATCGCCGTGGCGCAAAAGCAGGCCGAGGCCGCGCAAAGCGGCGTGGCCGGGGTGCCGGTGGCGCAGCATCCGGCGGTGCAGGCGGCCAAGGCCGATTACGAGCAAGCCTGGCTGGCGGCGCGCCGCAACACCTTGCTGGCGCCAGTCAGCGGTTATGTGGCCAAGCGCAGCGTGCAGGTCGGCCAGCGCGTGACGCCGGGCACGGCCCTGCTGTCCATCGTTCCGCTGGACCAGCTGTGGGTGGACGCCAACTTCAAGGAATCGGAGCTGCGCAATATCCGCATCGGCCAGCCCGCCAGGGTGGAGGCCGACATGTATGGCGGCAAGGTGGAATTCCACGGCAAGGTGGTGGGGCTGTCGGCCGGTACAGGCAGTGCGTTCTCGCTGCTGCCGGCGCAGAACGCCAGCGGCAACTGGATCAAGGTGGTGCAGCGCCTGCCGGTGCGCATCGCCCTCGATCCCAAAGAATTGGCGGCGCACCCGCTGCGGGTGGGACTGTCGACCACGGTGACGGTGGATGTCAGCAAGACCGACGGCCCGGTGCTGGGCAGCCCGGTGGCCTCCACGCCGGTCTACAGCACCCAGGCGCTGGCGCAGCCGCTGCAGCAGGCGGCGGCGGCCGCTGACGCCATCATCACCGGCAACCTGGTGCGCTAGTACCGGGCGCCGCTTGGCGGCCAGGCAGCGCGGCGCCCTGACGCCTGCGCCGGGCGCCGGGCGGATCGGCGGCCTGGCCGCTGGGCGGCGCTGCGGCGGCAGGCCAGACCGGCCTTCATACCTTGCGCAGCTCGCTGTCCAGCTCGCGTATCGCGGACTGGGCCTGGGCGATCACGCGGTCTGCCACGCGCTGCCGCATGCCTTGCACCCGGCTGGCCGCCTCGGCTTCCAGCAGGATGGGCGTGAGCATTTCCAGGGCCGAGGCATGGAAGCCGTCCGCCACCAGGTCCAGCTGGGCGTGGAAGGATAGCTCGGCCTCGCCCAGCTGCCGGCGCAGTTCGTCCTCGAAGGCCTTGCGCTTGTCGCGGATTTCCGTGCGCTTGCGCTTGCCGCCATCCGTGAACCACTTGAACACGCCCGCCAGCAGCACGGCGCCGCCGACAAAGGGCGCCACCGGGGCCACTGCCGGCAGGATGGCCGCCGCGCCAAACAGATAGGCCGCCGTGCCGGTGCCAGCCGCTGCCACCGCGCCGCCCATCAAGGTCACGTTGGCGGCCGTGTCGGCGCTGTTGACGATACGGGTGCCGATGCGCAGCCGTGGCATCAGGCGCGCCAGCACCGTGTGGTGCTGCCGCTGGAAGGCCGTGGTCTGGCTCAGCCGCATGGCGGACTGGAACAGGCGCAAATCCTCTTGTAGCAGAAGCAGGGCGCGTTCCTTGCGGCGCACCACGCGATCCAGGCGGCGCTCCATCTCCTGGCCGAAGTGGTTGCGGCCTATGCTGGCCCACACATCCTCGTCCTTCCACTGGTCGGTGTCGAGGCGGTCCGTGATGGCCAATTCGATGGCGTTGCCGGCGTCGTGGACAGCGTCGTCGATTTCCTCGGCCAGCAGGCGGCGCTCGTAGGCGATGCGCTCGTCGATCAGGGTCAGGCGCTGCAGCACCTGGCTTTTCAATTCCTGCGCGGCCCGCTCCACGCTGGCGGCGCCGGCTTCGGCCAGGGCCAGCGTGCGGGCCTGCTCCAGGTAGGCCTCGATATCCTGGCTGATGGCGGCGGTGGCCTCGCCCACCAGCTGTCGCAACTGGCGGTGGTCCAGCTGGCCGGATTGGAAGTGGCGGGCGTGCTCGACCAGACTCTGCTGGCCGGTGCTACGGCCGAAGTCGGCCACGGCGTCCGCCAGGTTGCGGCCCTTCACAAGGCGCCGCGCCTGCTCGCCCAGGTTGGCCAGCAGGCCGCGCTCCTCGCCCGGTGGCAAACGCTCCATGTCATCCAGGCTGAGGCGCACCGCCAGCGCCTTGGCCAGGCGCTGGGCCAGCACGCGCGCATCGGCCCCGTGCAGCACCAGCAAGGGGATAGCTTGATGCAAGGCGTCCTCGCGCGCGGCCGGCTCGACGCCGCTGCTGGCGCGCGCCAATGCATTCAAGGCCCATTCCAGGTCGACTCCCGATTCGATGGCGTTCAGTACCAGCGCGGTGAACACGGCCGAGGCCTTGCCTTCGCCCGCCAGGTCGGTAACGGCGGCGAACTGCGCCAGCGTTAGCGGCCCGGCGCTGCTGGCAATGGCGCCGATGGCGCGCGCATAAGCCGAGCTGAAGCTTTGGTCGGAAGACAGGTGCTCGTCCAAAGTGCGCACGCTCAGCACGTGCACGTTATGCGCGTCGGACGGGGCTGTGGATGGGATGCCGAGCTTGCTGTTCACGTCTGCTCCAGTTCCTGTAGAGTGCCGGTGCTGGCATTCTAGCCGAAGCGGTGCGCCTTGGTAGTACCTCAGGGATGGAAATGCTGGAGCGCGAACAGTGTGAACCCCATTTGCAGCACGGTGGACGCGGCTATCCAGAGCATCATGTCGCGGCGCAGACGGTTTATTTTTTCATTGAGATCGGCAGCGACCCTGTCGATCTTGGCATCGAGCGCGATATCGCGCAGGGTCAGGCGCGCCTCCAGCTCAGCAAGGTCGGCCTTGGTGGCGAAGTTGGCGAGATCGGCCTTGGTGGCGAAGTTGGCCAGATCGGCCTTGGTGGCAAAGTTGGCCAGGTCGGCCTTGGTGGCGAAGTTGGCGCCATCTTCCTTGGTCAGCAATATCGCCGTATCGGCCTTGGTCAGCAATATCGCCGTATCGGCCTTGGTCAGCAGCTGCATTTGGATGAACTCGGTCAGGGTTTGCGCGTGCACAGCCGCCTGCTCGGCCGGAACGCCGGCCTGCTGCAAACGGTTGCTATAGCTGAGGGAGTCGAAGATGGCAGTCATGCACACCAGTATAGGCCGCACCGCAGCCATGCGCCACGCACGCGCTTTGACGCAGCGCAAAGCGCGCCGGGGTTATTGCAGCGCGTCGGTCGAGAGAAACAGGGTCTCCTTGATCTCCTCCATCACCACATAGCTTTTCGATTGCGCCGCGCCGGGCAGCTGCAGCAGCATGTCGCCCAGCAGCTTGCGGTATTCGGCCATCTCGTGGATGCGGGCCTTGATCAGGTAATCGAAGTCGCCCGACACCAGGTGGCACTCCTGCACCTCCGGAATGCGCAGCACCTCGCGCCGGAATTGCTCGAAGGCCGAGGCCGACTTGGCGTTCAGCGTGATCTCCACAAACACCAGCAGCTTGGCCCCCAGCGCCGGAGGGTGGATGCGGGCGTGGTAGCCGGTGATCACGCCATCGCGCTCCATGCGCTTGACGCGCTCGATGGCCGGCGTCACCGACAGCCCGACCTGCTCACTCAAGTCCTTCATCGAGATCCGTCCATCGTCCTGCAGGATGCGCAGGATCTTGCGGTCCAGCTTGTCCAGGGCACGCACCGATTCTTTCTGTGTACGCATGAATTTCCACTAAATAAGTTAATTTTTACAGTAACAAACACTGGCAGATCAAGAATACCATAGTGGTACTTATGGCATAACATATCGGGGGCGGTCATGAAGGTCATCATCCTGGGCGGCGGCGTCATTGGCGTCACCAGTGCGTACTACCTGGCCAGGGCCGGGCACGAAGTCACCGTGCTGGACCGCCAGCCCGGCCCCGCCCTGGAAACCAGCTATGCCAACGCCGGCCAGATCTCGCCCGGCTACGCCTCCCCCTGGGCCGCGCCCGGCATCCCCCTCAAGGCCATGAAATGGATGCTGCAGCGCCACGCCCCGCTGTCCATCACGCCGGACGGCACCCTGTTCCAGCTGCAATGGATGTGGCAGATGCTGCAGAACTGCACGACCGAACGCTACGCCGTCAACAAGGAACGCATGGTGCGTCTGGCCGAATACAGCCGCGACTGCTTCAAGGCCCTGCGCGCCGCCACCGGCATCGCCTACGAAGGCCGCCAGCAGGGCACCACCCAGCTGTTCCGTACCCAGCAGCAGCTGGACGGCGCCGCCAAGGATATCGCCGTGCTGGAGGAAACCGGCGTGCCCTATGAACTCCTGACGCCGCAACAGCTGGTGCGCGCCGAGCCGGGTCTGGCCAGCGCCAGCGCCCACCTGGCCGGCGGCCTGCGCCTGCCCAACGATGAAACCGGCGACTGCCAGCTGTTCACCACCCGACTGGCCGCCATGGCAGCCGATCTCGGCGTCAAGTTCCGCTACGGCGCGGAGATCGGCGGCCTGGTCACGGCCGGCGACGCCATCCACGGCGTCCAGTGCGGCAGCGAACTGGTGCAGGGCGACAGCTACGTGGTGGCCATGGGCGCCTACTCGACGAAGTTGCTCAAGGACCTGGTGGACATTCCGGTCTACCCGCTCAAGGGCTATTCGATCACGGTGCCCATCGTGAATGCGGCCGCCGCGCCCACCTCCACCATCCTGGACGAAACCTACAAGATTGCCGTGACCCGCTTCGACGACCGCATCCGCGTGGGCGGCATGGCGGAAATCGCCGGTTTCGACCACCGCCTCAACCCGCGCCGCCGCGCCACCCTGGAAATGGTGGTCAACGACCTGTTCCCGGGCGCCGGCGACACCGCCGCCGCCAGCTTCTGGACCGGCCTGCGTCCCATGACGCCGGACGGCACGCCCATCGTCGGCCCCACCGGGCTGCGCAACCTGTACCTCAACACCGGCCACGGCACCCTGGGCTGGACCATGTCCTGCGGCTCGGCGCAGCTGCTGGCCGACCTGATCTCCTCGCGCCGCCCCGCCATCCGCGCCGACGACCTGTCGGTGGCGCGCTACAGCCGCGCCGCCGGGGCCAGCCAGCCGCGCCTGGCCAGCGCCTGAACCACGGCCGCCGCCCTCATCCGGCGGCGGCTGCGGGAATGCGTTTGAGATTGGGCGATACCCTGCGTATAATTTTGTCCATGAACAAACTCGAAGCTTACGGCCACATCGCGGCCCTGGCCATCCGCGGCGAACTGGTGTTCCCCACCAGCGTCAATGCCGCGCTGCGCGTCCAATTGGCCCTGGACGACCCCGACTGCCCGATCGACCAGGCCATCGCCCTGGTCCTGGCCGAGCCGGTGCTGGCCGCCAAGACCGTGGCGATCTCGAACTCCGCCATGTTCAACCGCGGCGGCGGCCCGGTGATCACCAATGTGCGCGGCGCCATCATGCGCATCGGCTACCAGAACCTGTACGCGCTGGCGGCCGCCATGGTGGTGCGCCAGTTCGGCAGCAAGATCAGCAATCCGGCGGTGCGCGCCAAGGCCGAGCAGCTGTGGGACCACACCATCCACGTGGCGGCCATGGCGCGCCTGATCGCGCGCCAGGTCACCGGCGTCAATCCGGACACCGCATTGTTCGCCGCCATCGTGCACGAGGTGGGCGGCTTCTATTTGCTCTCGCGCGCCGACGAATTCCCCGGCCTGCTGGAGGACGATCCCGAGAACTGGCACGCGGCCAGCGAGGAAATCATCACGCGCGAAGTGATGAACAAGCTGTGCATCCCGGAACCGGTGGCCGAGGCGGTGGAAGGCCTGCGCGACGCCTTCATGTCCATCCCGCCCGACACCCTGCTCGACACCCTGCTGCTGGCCAACCAGCTGTCGCCGGTGCCCTCGCCCCTGCAGCAGCCCGAGCGCGAGCTGCCGCCCCATTCGGAATCGGCGCTGGAACTGTTCATCGACGATGAGCGGCTGGCGCGCATGCTGGCCGAGGCCAAGGCCGACGCGGCCGACATGAACGCGGCCCTGCTGGTCTGACCGTGCAGGACGCCGCCCTGAACTACGGTTCCGACCAGTCCGGCCTGGTGTGCGGCTACCTGTTCGGCCGCACGGCAGGCAACCAGGCGCTGGCCCTGGGCTCGGACGAAGCGCGCCTGTGGCTGGCCACGCGCGAGCAGCGTCCGGGCGAGTTCATCTGGCTGCACTTCAACCTGGCCAACCAGGCGGCCGAGAAATGGCTGCACGAGCACACCGCCCTGCCCGAGGAATTCTACGACAGCCTGCACGAAGGCCCGCGCTCGACCCGCATCGAGCTGGCCGACAACACCCTGGTGGCGGTGATCAACGACGTGGTGCACGATTTTTCCTTCGACCCGTCCGACGTCTCGACCATGTGGCTGAACGTGGACCGCCAGATCGTCATCAGCGCCCGCCGCAAGCCGCTGCGCGCGGTCGACGCCTTGCGCAACGCGGTGCGCAACGGCGAGCCGGTACGCTCCTCGGTGGAACTGCTGATCCATCTGCTGCGCGACCAGGCCGACGCCCTGATCAAGATCGTGCGGCACGCCATCAATACGGTGGACGGCATCGAGGACAATCTCCTGGCCGGCAAGCTGACCACCAAACGCGCCAGCCTGGGTGAACTGCGGCGGGTGCTGGTGCGCCTGCAGCGCCTGCTGGCGCCGGAACCGGCCGCCCTGTTCCGCCTGCTGCAGCGGCCGCCGTCCTGGGTGGCCGACATCGACGCGGCCGAGCTGCGCCAGTCGACCGAGGAATTCTCGATGGTGCTGGCCGACCTGGCTTCGCTGCAGGAACGCATCAAGCTGATACAGGAGGAGATCGCCGCCCTGGCCAGCGAAGCCAACAACCACAGCCTGTTCGTGCTGACCGTGGTGACCGTGCTGGCCCTGCCCATCAACATCATTGCCGGCCTGTTCGGCATGAACGTGGGCGGCATCCCGCTGGCGCAAGAAGCGCACGGCTTCTGGGTGGTGGTGGCCATCGTGGCCACCTTTACGGTGGTGGCCGGCTGGCTGGCCTTCCGGCGCCAGCGCGATTAGAGGGCGCTTCAAAATGGCCGTGGCGTCGTTACGGCTCCTTGCCGTGCAGGCGCACTGTCTTCGTCACCGCGCCTAGCCACGCCCATTGTCAACCGCCCTCAATAGATAAACATTTTCGTTTACTTATATAGCAAGCCGGGCTACAGTGGAGTCCCTGCCACCGCACGCCCGTCCCCATGAAATCACCGCTGCTGATCAGTTCCGCCTGCCTGCTGGCCCTGCTGTCCACCATAGGCGCCGCCCTGCCCTACCCCATCCTGCCGCCGCTGTTCGCGGCCGGGGTCCAGAACGGCCTCAACCAGTTCATGGGCCTGCCGCCCAAGCTGCTGTTCGGCCTGGCCCTGACCATCAATCCGCTCGGCCTGCTGATCGGCGCCGCCCTGCTGGGGCCCATGTCGGACCGCTATGGCCGCCGTCCGGTGCTGCTGGTGACCTGCGTCGGCGCCGCCATCGGCCACGCGGTCACGGCCGCCGCCCTGCTGCTGGAATCCTATCCCCTGTTCATCGTGGCGCGCTTTGCCACCGGCCTGCTGGAGGGCAACGGCTCGGTGGCGCGCGCCCTGCTGGCCGAACGGCTCGAGGGCGAGCTGCGCCAGCGCGCCATGTCCTGGCTGAACGGGGCCTTCTACATGGGCTGGCTGGCTGGACCGCTGCTGGCCGGCTTCACCCTGGCCTGGGGCCTGACCATGCCGTTCTGGGTCGCGGTGGCGGCGCTGCTGGTGAACGCGGCCCTGGTGGCGGCGGCCCTGCCGCGCGAAACGCCGTCCGCCGCCACCACCTCCTGGTGGCAGGTGGCGCGCCAGCGCCATGCCCTCAACCTGCTGCGCGAACCGCCCCTGCGCGAACTGTTCATTGTCAGCCTGGCCTATACCTGCGGCGTGACCGCCTTCTACGAGTTCTACCCGCTGTGGCTGGTGGAAGTGCCGGGCTACGACGCGCGCGGCATCGCCTGGACCACGGCCGCCATGTGCGCGGTGATGACCGCCACCACCATCGTGGCCGGCCGCCCCGCGCCCGGGGCGCCGCTGCTGCGGGCGCGCCGCTTCGCCACCGTCACGGCTGCCATGATCGCGCTGCTGGCGGCCGGCAACGCCTGGGTCGGCCTGGCGGCCATCGTGCTGTTCGGCGTGCCGCACTCGTACTACAACGCCATCGTCCCCAACTGGTGCGCCGAGCGTTTCGGCAGCCATGGCCAGGGCGCCGTGATGGGCCTGATCTCGACCACCTTCTGCCTGGCGAATATTTTGATGGCGCTGGCCGGCGCCGTGCTGACCCTGGTCGACACCCGCCTGATCCTGCTCCTGGGCGCCTCCCTGAGCGCATGGTCGGCCTGGCGCATGCACCGCTGGCACGGCCGCATGCAGGCCGACGACGCCCTGCTGCAGGTGCTGCCATGAACACCGCCGACCAGGTGCTGTTCCTGCTCAAGACCCGCGGCCCGCAGACGGCCCAGCAACTGGCCGCGCTGCTGGACATGACCTCCATGGGCGCGCGCCGCCAGCTGGAAGCCTGGCAGGACAAGGGCATGGTGCTGTACCAGGACAACGCCGACAAGGTGGGCCGCCCGACCCGGCGCTGGCTGCTGAGCGAGGCCGGCCACGCACGCTTTCCGGACCGCCACGCCGACCTCACCGTGCAGCTGATAGACCAGGTGCGCAGCCTGTTCGGCGAAGCCGGCCTGGAGCGGCTGATCGCTGCGCGCGAGGCGGCCAGCGAGCTGCAGTACCGGGAACACATGGCCGCCGCCGGCCCCCAGCTGGCGGCACGGGTCGCGGCCCTGGTGCAGGCGCGCAGCACCGAAGGCTACATGGCCGAGATCGAACAGGATGGCGACGGCAGCCTGCGCCTGGTGGAAAACCACTGCCCGATCTGCGCCGCCGCCAAAAGCTGCCAGGGCTTCTGCCGCTCCGAGCTGGACCTGTTCCAGCGCGTGCTGGGGCCGGACTGCAGCGTGGGGCGAATCGAGCACCTGCTGGGCGGGGCGCGCCGCTGCGTGTATGTGATCAAACCGGTGGGCAAGAGCTGAGCGCCGGCGCGCTTGCCCTGCGCATCGCGCTCCAATTATAATTGATAATCATTCTCATTATCATTTTTATTATCTGGAGCACGCATGCCTCGTTACGCCGTCCCCTCCCCCGTTTCCCGCACCCGCCTGCGCCCGCTGGTGCTGGCTGTCGCCCTGGCCCATGGGGGCATCGCAGCGGCAGCCGATACAACGGCCAGCGCGCCGGCCGACACCGCTGCCGGCCAGACCATGCAGGTGGTGACCGTCACCGGCAGCAACAGCGAGCAGGGCTACACGGCGCGCAGCACCACATCTGCCGGCAAGCTGGAACTGGGCCTGCGCGAGACGCCGCAATCGGTGTCGGTGGTGACCCGCGCCCAGATGGAGGACTTCGGCCTCACCAACATCAACGAGGTGCTGGCCGCCACCACCGGCGTGACGGTGGAGAAAGTGGAAACCAGCCGCACCTACTACACGGCGCGCGGCTTCGACATCACCAACTTCCAGTACGACGGTGTCGGCCTGCCACTGGTGTTCGGCAACCAGCAGGGCGACCTCGACACCGCCCTGTACGAGCGCATCGACATCGTGCGCGGCGCCAACGGCCTGATGGCTTCCACCGGCAATCCCTCGGCCACCGTCAACTTCATCCGCAAGCGTCCGACCAGGGACCTGCAGGCCTCGGCCTCGCTGACCCTGGGTTCCTGGAGCCAGAAGCGCGCCGAAGCCGACATCTCCTCGGCCCTGAACGAAAGCGGCACCCTGCGCGGCCGCGCCGTGCTGGCGCACGAGGACGACAAATCCTACCTGGACCGCTACCACCCCAGGAAAACCGTGGCCTACGGCATCCTGGAAGCGCAGCTGAGCCCCTCCACCCTGCTGACCCTGGGCCACGCCTGGCAAAAGAACGAGGAAAAGGGCACCATGTGGGGCGCCCTGCCGCTGCATTACGCGGACGGCAGCCCGACCGACTACCCGGTCGGCGCCAGCACCTCGGCCGACTGGTCGCAATGGAACACCACCAACCACAACACCTTCGTGGAACTGGCGCACGAGCTGGGCCAGGGGTGGCAGTGGAAGACCAACGCCAGCTACAACACCGCCAAGAGCGATTCCAAGCTGGAATACGTGTACGGCACCCCGGTCAAGAGCAGCGGCACCGGGCTGTACGCCTATCCCTCCATGTATGACTCGGACAACAAGCAGACCCTGGTCGACACCAGCCTGTCCGGCAAGTTCAGCCTCGGCGGCCGCCAGCACGACGCCAGCATCGGCGTGAGCTGGTCCAAGTCCACCCTGGACGACCATTCCTATTACGGGCGCGGCATCGGCACCCCACTCGATGGCAATGCGGCCTTCGACGGCTCCTTCCCGGAACCCATCTTCGACGCCTCCACCGACGGCAGCCACTACGAAGACAAGCGCCACGGCCTGTATGCGGCGGCGCGCTGGGCCCTGGCGGACGACCTCAAGCTGCTTACCGGCCTGAACGCCACCAGGGACGAGCAGACCGGCGCCTCCTACGGCACCCCGAAGGCCAGCTCGTCCAGCAAGACCACGCCCTACGCCGGCCTGGTCTACGACATCGACCGCGCCTGGTCGGCCTACGCCAGCTACACCGGCATCTTCAACCCGCAAAGCGAGACCGACGCCAGCGGCGCCACGCTCAAGCCGACGGAAGGCAGCACCGCCGAGCTGGGCGTGAAGGCGGCTCTGCTGAACGGCAAGCTGAACGCGTCCGGCGCCATCTACAAGACGCGCCAGGACCATACCGCCGAGCAGGCTGGCTACGTCGGCACGCGCGCCTACTACCGCGGCGTGGATGCCAGGTCGCAGGGCGTGGAGCTGGAGGTGTCGGGCGAGTTCGCCAAGGGCTGGCAGGGCACGGCCGGCTTCAACCAGCTGTCCATCGAAGGCGCCGACGGCCAGGACGTCAAGACCTATGTGCCGCGCCGCACCCTGCGCCTGGCCACCACCTACCAGCTGCCCGGGTTGCCGGCCCTGAAAGTGGGCGCCAGCCTGTCGGCCCAAAGCAAAATCCGCGTGGCAGACGGCGACGCCACCATCCGCCAGGGCGGTTACGCCACGCTCGGCCTGATGGCGCGCTATGACATCGACAAGAACCTGGCCCTGTCCCTGAACCTGGACAACGTGACCGACAGGAAGTACCTGACCAGCTTGTACTGGACCCAGAGCTATTACGCGGCGCCGCGCAGCGCCAGCGTGACCCTGTCCTGGAAGCACTAGCATGCCTGGGTGGATCATTGAGTTCGGTCAATAAACTGCCCACAGAAAATCAAATGACTTAAAGAAATCCAGAAGTCAAGCACAACAGCCCGGTCCCGCCCGGCTGTTTGATCGCTGTCAAACCGCGCAGCGCCTATCGGATGACAATCGACCTACCCGCCCCCCCGGGATTCCAGGACCGATAGCCTTCGGAAGGACTGCGCGCCATGCTGCCCCACACCCTGCTTCACCGCCTAACCGGCCTCAACCGTACAGAAAAAATCCTCCTCATGCTGGGCGCCGATTGCCTGGCGCTGCCGGCCTGCGCCCAGCTGGCGCTGCGCCCCCAGGCGGCGCCAGGCTCGGCCCTGGACGCCACCCTGCCCCTGACCTTGCTGCTGGCCAGCATCACGATATCCATCCTGGCCGTAGCCGACCTGTACCGCGCCGCCGTGCGCCAGCTGGAGTCCCAGGCCCTGCTGTGGGCCAGCGGCGCGCTCAGCGCGGCGGTGCTGTGCGTGCACCTGCTCAGCCTGCCATATGCGGCCCCGGTGCGGCTGCTGGCCTATTGGCTGCTGGCCGGCGCCTGGCTGGGCGGCTCGCGCCTGGCCATGCGGGGGCTGCTGCGGCGGCCGGACGGCGCCGCAACAGCGCGCCCGGCCGCCGCCATCTACGGCGGCGGCGACCAGGGCGCACTGGCCGCCCACGCCCTGCGCGCCAGCCGCTACCGGCCGGTGTGCATCTTCGACGAACAGCATGGCAGCCGCATCGCCGGCCTGCCGGTGCTGCCGCCCGAACAGCTGCCGGTGCTGGCCGCCTCCGATGCGCTGCGCCTGCTGGTGCTGGCCAAGCCCGAGATCGGCGCGGTGCGTTTGCGGACCATAGTCGGCCAGGCGCGCGCGGCCGGCGTGGCGGTGCGCCGCCTGCGCGCGCTGGATGAGCCGGACCGCCCCGGGGCCCAGCCCGACTTCGCACCGGAACAGCTGCTGGGCCGGGCTCCGGTGCCGCCCGACCCGGCCTTGTTCAGCCGCTGCGTGCGTGGGCGCAGCGTGCTGGTGACGGGCGCCGGCGGTTCCATCGGCAGCGAGCTGTGCCGCCAAATCGCCAGCCAGGCGCCGCGCCGCCTGCATCTGCTCGACCACTGCGAATATGCCTTGTACACGGTGCGCCAGGAACTGGAACGGCGCTGGCCGGCACTGGACCTGCGCGCCCATCTCGGCTCGGCCTGCTCGGACACGGTGCTGGACCGGGTGCTGGCCGACGGCGTGGACAGCATCTACCACGCCGCCGCCTACAAGCACGTCGGCCTGGTGGACGCCAACCCGGCCGAGGGCCTGCGCAACAACGTGCTGGGCGCGCGCGCCGTCAGCGCGGCGGCCGCCAGGCACGGCGTGGCCACCTGCGTGCTGGTGTCCAGCGACAAGGCGGTGCACCCGACCACCATCATGGGCGCCAGCAAGCGCCTGTCCGAGCTGCTGTTCCTGGCCGCAGCCGCCGGCGCCACGCGCACCGTGTACAGCATGGTGCGCTTCGGCAACGTGCTGGGCTCGTCCGGATCGGTACTGCCCCTGTTCCGCCGCCAGTTGGCCGAGGGCGGCCCGCTGACCATCACCCATCCGGCCATGGAGCGCTATTTCATGCTGATACCGGAGGCGGCCCAGCTGGTGATACAGGCCGGCGCCATGGCCGAAGGCGGGGAAGTATTCGTGCTCGACATGGGCCAGCCGGTGCGCATCCTCGACCTGGCGCGGCGCATGATGGCCTTGGCCGGCCTCAGCGAGCGCGATGCCCGCCACCCGGACGGCGACATCGAAATCCGCTACGTCGGCCTGGCGCCCGGTGAAAAGCTGCGCGAGGAATTGCTCGCCTGCGGCGAGGCCGAGGCCAGCCCCCATCCGCGCATCCGCCGCATGAAGGAGGCCGCGCCCGACGCCGCCGCGCTGCAACAGTCGCTGGCCCTGCTGCTGCGCGCATGCGATAGCGGCCAGCGCGGCCGGATCGAGTCCGTGCTGCGCACCATCATGGCCGATTTCCGCCCGCCCGGCGCCACCGCCGCGCCGGCCACCTCGCCGGCCGCCGTTCCCCCCGCCCCCCAGACCCCGGCCACCGAGTCCGCCGCCGTCCCATTGTCCTGATCCAGGAGAAATCCATGCACCAGTTTGCTCCGGCCATCAACGGCCGCAAGATCCGCTTTGCCCTCGTCGGCTGCGGTCGCATCGCCGACAACCATTTCAGCGCCCTGCGCGCGCACGCCGAGCGCTGCGAGCTGGCCGCCGTGTGCGACATCGATCCGGCCCGCCTGGCGCGGGCGGCCGAGGCCACCGGCGCCGCGCCCTACGGCAGCCTGGAACGCATGCTGGCCAGCTGCGACGCCGATGCCTGCGTGGTGGCCACGCCATCGGGCCTGCATCCGCAGCACGCCGTGCAGATCGCCCGCAGCGGCCGGCACGTGGTCACCGAAAAGCCCATGGCCACGCGCTGGGAGGATGCCAAGCGCATGGTGGCCGCCTGCGACACGGCAGGGGTGCGGCTGTTCGTGGTCAAGCAGAACCGCCGCAACGCCACCCTGCAGCTGCTCAAGCGCGCCATCGACAAGAAGCGCTTCGGCCGCCTGTACATGGTGGCCCTGAACGTGTTCTGGAGCCGTCCGCAGGACTACTACGACAGCGCGGCCTGGCGCGGCACCTGGGAATTCGACGGCGGCGCCTTCATGAACCAGGCCAGCCACTACGTCGACCTGATCGACTGGATCGTGGGGCCGGTGGAAAGCTTGCAGGCCTACACGGCCACCCTGGCGCGCGACATCGAGGTCGAGGATACGGGCGTACTCAGCCTGCGCTGGCGCAATGGCGCGCTCGGGTCTCTCAACGTCACCATGCTGGCCTATCCGCACAACCTGGAGGGCAGCATCACGGTGCTGGGCGAAAAGGGCACGGTGCGCATCGGCGGGGTGGCCGTCAACGAGGTGCAGCAATGGCAGTTCGCCGAGCCGGACGAGGACGACGAACTGGTGCGCGACGCCAGCTACCAGACCACCTCGGTGTACGGCCACGGCCACCCGCTGTACTACGACAACGTGATCCGCGTGCTGCGCGGCGAGGCGGAACCGGAAACCGACGGGCGCGAAGGCCTGAAGTCGCTGGAAGTGCTGATCGCGGCCTACCGCTCGGCGCGCGACGGCCGCCGCGTGGCCCTGCCGCTGGATTATTGAGGAGGAGCCCATGGACAAGCAAGCCAATAGCTCCGCCTGCCGCCTGCTGAACCAGGACAGCCCGGCCGCCATCATCCATTCCAGCGCCATCGTCGATGACGGCGCCTTGCTGGGCGCCGGCACCCGGGTCTGGCACTTCAGCCACGTGTGCGGCGGGGCCCGCATCGGCCCGCGCTGCTCGCTGGGGCAGAACGTGTACGTGGGCGCTGCCGCCGTGATCGGCGCCAACGTCAAGATCCAGAACAATGTCTCGGTCTACGACGCCGTCACCCTGGAGGACGACGTATTCTGCGGCCCCAGCGTGGTATTCACCAACGTCCACAACCCGCGTGCGGCGGTTGAGCGCAAGCACGAATACCGCCCCACCCTGGTGCGGCGCGGCGCCACCCTGGGCGCCAACGCCACCATCGTCTGCGGCGTGACGGTGGGCGAGCATGCGCTGGTGGGCGCCGGCGCCGTGGTCACGCGCGACGTACCGGCCTACGCCATGGTGGCCGGGGTGCCGGCGCGGCGCATCGGCTGGATCAGCCGCCACGGCCTGCGCCTGCGGCCCGATGCGGACGGCCTGGCCCGCTGTCCGCACAGCGGCGACACCTACCGCATCAGCGCCGATGCCTGCACCCCGCTCCCGCATGGAGGCTGACATGGACATGATAGACCTGAAAACCCAGTACCGCCTGCTGCGCGGCAGCATAGGCGAGCGCATCGCGCGCGTGCTGGAACATGGCCAGTACATCCTGGGCCCGGAAGTAGCCGAACTGGAGCAGCGCCTGGCCGAGTACACCGGGGCGCGCCACTGCATCACCGTGGCCTCCGGCACGGAAGCGCTGCTGATCGCGCTGATGGCGCTGGACCTGCGCCCGGGGGACGAGGTCGTCACCACGCCGTTTTCCTTCATCGCCACCGCCGAGGCCATCGTGCTGCTGGGCGGGCGCCCCGTGTTCGCCGACGTCAGCCCCGACACCGGCAACCTCGATCCTGGCCTGCTGGAGCGCCACATCGGGCCGCGCACGCGCGCCATCCTGCCGGTATCGCTGTACGGCGTGCCGGCCGACATGGACGCCATCGCCGCCGTGGCCGCCGCCCACGGCCTGCCGGTGATCGAGGATGGCGCGCAAAGCCTGGGCGCGCACTACCACGGACGGCGCAGCGGCAACCTCAGCCTGATCGGCTGCACCAGCTTCTTCCCCAGCAAGCCGCTGGGCTGCTATGGCGACGGCGGCGCCCTGTTCACCAGCGACGAGAGGCTGGCGCGGGCCGCGCGCGAGATCCGCGTGCACGGCCAGTCGCAGCGCTACCACCACACCCGGATCGGCGTGGGCGGCCGCATGGACACCCTGCAATGCGCCATCGTGCTGGCCAAGCTGGAGGTGTTCGAGCAGGAACTGGCGCAGCGCCAGGCAGTGGCGCAGCGCTACCAGGAACGCTTCGCGGGACGGGTCTCCGCTATGACTGTCCCGTCCGGCTGCCGCAGCGCCTACGCCCAGTACACCGTGCGGCTGGCGCGGCGCACGCCGGTGCAGGAAGCGCTGCGGACGGCCGGGATACCGAGCGCGGTCCACTATCCGCTGCCCATCCACCGCCAGCCGGCCTACCAGCACTACGCCGGCCAGCCGTGTCCCGTGGCCGACCAGTTGGCCGCCGAGGTGCTGAGCCTGCCGATGAGTCCCTACCTGGACCCGGCCGACGTCGACCGCGTGGCCGACACCGTGCTGGCCGCCGTGGCGGCGCCAGGCGCGCCGGCGCCGGCGGGCTGCGGCCCGTGGAGCGCACCGTGAGACTGGGCCGCTTCTGGCGCGCCACCCTCACGGTACTGGGCGGGTCGCTGGCGGCCCAGGCCTGGCCCATGCTGGCGGCGCCCATCATCACGCGGCTGTGCGGCCCTGAGGACGTGGGCGCCTTCAGCGTCTGGTTCGGCGTGGCGGCAATCGCCTCGGTGGCGGCCACCCTGCGGCTGGAACACGCCATGGTGCTGGAGCCGCGCCGCAGCCGCCAGCGCGTGTGTTTCAGCACGGTGGCCTGGTCGGCGACCTGGCTGGCGCTGCTGCTGACAGCGGGCTGTGCGCTGGCCCGCCTGCTGGGCTGGGAATTCCTGTCCTGGGCCGGCGTGGCCAGCGTCGGGCTGGCGGCCTGGCTGATGGCCGCCATGCAAACCATGCTGGGCTATGCCACCTCGCACGCCGCCTTCGCCGCCGCCGCCCGCGCCCGCGTGTGCGCCGCCGCCGCCATCGCCCTGGCCCAGGTCGGGCTGCTGTCGGCCGGGGCCGGTGCGCCAGCCTTGCTGGCAGGCCACCTGGCCGGCAGCGCGGCCGGCCTGCTGGCCGCCCGCTACCTGCTGCGCCCGCCCTTGCCACGCACCCTGTCCTGGCCGCCGTGCGCTGCGCGCGCGGTCCGCCGCGGTGCGGACCAGGGTGCGGACGCGGCTGCGGCCGGCGCCATGCCAGCCCTTTCACCCGCTGTCCCGGGCGCCGCCGGGTCCGGCGCGGGCCTGGTCGCCGGCGCCCGGCATGCGACGGCCGAAGAGGAAACGGCGGTCTGGCCAGGCGCTACCGGCGCCCCCCCCCGCCTGCCCTCCTGGGCGTCCCGCACAGCCAACTGCCTGCTGCGACTGATGCTGCCCAGCCCGGCCCAGCGCAGCTACCTGGCGCGCCACCAGGGGTTCTGGCGCTACGCGCTGTGGTCCGGCCTGCTCAACGCTGCCGTCAGCCAGCTGCCGGTGCTGCTCATAGCCTGGCGGGGGGGGGGGGGGGGGGGGGGGGGGGGG
>NZ_JBKFEH010000005.1:0-198737 GCF_053572355.1 Duganella kummerowiae | reverse complement strand
CCCCCCCCCCCCCCCCCCCCCGCCGGGTTGCTGGCTCTCACCCAGCGGGTGCTGGGCGCCCCGGTCGGACTGCTGGCGGCCTCCGTGCTGGAAGTGTTCAAGCGCGAATCGGTGCAGCAATACCGCGAGTACGGGCATTGCCGGCCGGCCTACCGCCAGGCCCTGCGCGCGCTGCTGCTGCTGGGTTTCCCGCCACTGTTGCTGCTGCTGGCGGCTGCCCCGGCCCTGTTCGGCTGGGTCTTCGGGCCGCAATGGCGCGAGGGCGGCGAACTGGCTCGCCTGCTGGCGCCGCTGTACTATCTGAACTTCGTGGCCGGGCCGCTCAGCTATGTGTTCTACATCGCCGGCCAGCAGCGCGCGGAGCTGCTGTGGCAGGTCGCCCTGTTCGCCATGACGGCCGCCGTATTCCTGGCCCCGCTCACCCTGCGCCAGGCGGTGCTGGCCTATGCGGCCGGCTATGCGCTGCTTTACCTGCGCTACCTGCAGCTGTCCTACCGCTATGCGGGTCCAGCCGGCGCGGCCGGGAGGCGCCATGCGGCCGGATGAACGCTACAACGTGGCCGAGCTGGGGTTCTGGCTGCTGTTCCCCGGCTTTTTCGCCTATCACACCCTGCTCGGACTGGGATTGATGCGGGCCGTGCTGGGCGGCTATTTCGCCGTGGTCGCCATGGCCCTGCTGCCTCCCCTGCTGCTGCGCTACCGGCGCCTGGCGCCGCGCCCCGGCCACACCGACCTGGCGCTGCTGGGCTTCCTGGCCTATTTCCTGGTGCTGATCGCCCTGCACGCGGCCAGCGGCGCCAATCCCACCATCGTCAACCACCACCTGCTCGGCATCGTGTTCCTGGTAGACCTGTACATCATCTTCAGGACTGCCGACTTCGGCCGTCCGCGCTTCCGCCTGCTGTTGCTGCTAAGCCTGTTCGGCATGTCGGCCACCGTGTTCAGCTTCGCCGTCGACGGCGCCTTCTACCTGGGGGCGCTGGGCGCGGCGCGCGATCCCGAGAGCGTGGCCACTTACCAGGGCTTCTCGCGTTCCTACCTGACCACCCTGGTGGCGGTGCTGGCCTGGGCGCCGTCGGCGCGCCAGCGCTGGCTGCTGTACGCGCTCGGCCTGCCCACCCTGTTCGTCAACACGGCGCGCAGCGAGTTCGCCGCCCTGCTGTTCCTGCTGCCGCTGGTCGAGCTGCACTGCGTGCGCCACAAGATCAGCCTGCTGGCCGGCATGGCGGCGCTGGCTGGCGCCGCCCACGCCGCCCTGCCCTCGGTGCTGAGGCTGCTGCCCAACAACCGCACCCTGGAGCTGCTCGACCTGTCGCACTCGACCTCGGCCCAGCTGCGCCACCAGCTCAGCCTGCAGGCCTGGCGCACCATCGAAGCGCACCCGCTGCTGGGCGACTACGCCAGCTACCACAGCGGCTACTATGCCCACAACGGCCTGTCGGCCTGGGTCGACCTGGGGCTGGCCGGCATGCTGTACCTGGCCGCCCTGCTGGCCGTGCCGACCGCCCGGCTGGCCACCAGCGGCTACCTGCGCCGTTCCGCAGCGCCCGGCTTCCTGCTGCCCTGGTCGCTGCTGGCCATCACCATCCTGCTGCTGTGCACCTCGCACTACTTCACCGACATGCTGATCGGCGCCGCCCTGGGCGCCTACGGCCGCTACCAGACGGGAGGCCACCATGGCTGACGTAGTCCACATGAGCTCGGCTCATCCGCGTGACGACGTGCGCATCTTCGGCAAGCAGTGCCGCAGCCTTGCTGCGCACGGGCACCGCGTCAGCCTGGTGGTGGCGGACGGGCGCGGTCCAGCCTGGAGCGATGGCGTGCGCATCGTCGACGCCGGCGCCGCGCCCGGGCGCTGGCGGCGCATGGCGCTGGCCACCGCGCGCGTGCTGGAAGCAGCCGTGGCGCTGGACTCCCAGGTCTACCACGTGCACGACCCGGAATTGCTGCCGGCCGCCCTGCGCCTGAAGCGGCGCGGCAAGACCGTGCTGTATGACGCCCACGAAGACTTGCCGCTGCAGCTGCTGGGCAAGCCCTACCTGCCGCCGTGGGCGCGCCGCGCCGCCGCGCTGGCGGCCACGCGCTACCTGCGCCACGCCTGCCCGCGCCTGGACGGCGTGGTGGCCGCCACGCCGCACATCCGCGACTGGTTCCTGCCGCTACAGCCCCGCACCATCGACGTCAACAACTACCCGCTGCTGGAAGAGTTCACGCCCGGGCCAGCCTGGGAGGCCAGACCGGTGCAGGTCTGCTACGTGGGCGGCCTGAGCGAGATCCGCGGCATCCGCGAGCTGGTGCGCGCCTGCGAGTTGCTGCGCAGCCCGGCGCGGCTGGTCCTGGCCGGCGAATTCAGCGAACCGGCGCTGGCGGCGCAGATGCGCGCCGCGCCCGGCTGGCGCCGGGTCGACGCCCACGGCCGCCTGGGACGCGAGGCCGTCGCTGCGCTGCTGGGACAGTCGCGCGCCGGCCTGGTCACCCTGCATCCGCTGGCCCACCACCGCGACGCCCTGCCCGTCAAGCTGTTCGAATACATGGCGGCCGGTATCCCGGTGATCGCCTCCGACTTCGCCGGCTGGCGCGCCATCGTGGACGGGGCCCGCTGCGGCTTGTGCGTGGATCCGCTGGAACCGTCCGCCATAGCCGCCGCCATCGACTACCTGTTGGACCACCCCGAGCTCGCCAGCCGCATGGGCGACAACGGCCGCCAGGCCGTGGCCGCCCACTACAACTGGCATACCGAATCCCACAAACTGATCTCCTTCTATGAACAACTCTGACATCCCGATCTGGCCGTCCATGCGCCAGGCCTGGCAGCTGGCCGTGCAGGTGGCGCGCCTGCCGCACGCCCGCCTGTGTTTCGACACCGCCCTCAACCCGGAGGAAGTGCGCGCCACCTACCACAATTTCACCCGCCCGCACCCGCGCTACAAGGTGTTCCGCCACAAGGCCATGGGGGCGGCGCTGCTGGACCTGCGCGTCCACGCCAGCGACGCGGCCTACCTGGACAGCCTGCGCCTGCTCCAGCCCAGCCCGCAAAACATGCTGCGCCGCGCGCGCCAGCGCGGCTACGTGCTGGCCGACGTCGACCGCAACGCCTACGTGGACGAGATCCACGCCATCAATACCAGCCTGCTGCAGCGCCAGGGCCGCCCCATGGCAGAACAGTATTTGCGCAGGGTCGAGCACTATGAAAGCATGCCCAACTATCGCTACCTGGGCGTATTCAACCGCGACGGGCAACTATGCGCCTACTGCAATGTGGGCCGCTACGGCAACTTCGCCGCCTTCTCCCAGCTGCTGGGGCTGCGCAACAACGACGGCATCATGCATCTGCTGGTGGCCAGCATCGCGGCGGGCCTGGTGGCCGAGCGCAGCGCAGGCGCCGGCCCCGACTACCTGATGTACGACACCTTCTTCGGCGCCCCTCCCGGACTGCAGAACTTCAAGCGCATGTTCGGCTTCCAACCCTACCGCGTGCAGTACAGCCTGCTATGAAGGCCCTGCTGCTGCGCCTGTATGGCGACTACCTGATGCCCTCGCGCCTGCCGCAGTACGCGGCCCTGCTGCGCCAGGCCGAGGCGGCCGGCTACCGCCAGTTGCCGGTGCGCGACTACCTGCGCGCCCTCGATGGCGGCGAAGCCGGCCGGCGCTACCTGGTGCACCGCCACGATATCGACAGCGACCTGCGCACCACGCGCAAGCTGTTCGCGCTGGAGCAGCGCCACGGCGTGCGCGCCAGCTACTACTTCCGCCTGTGCACGCTGGACTACGGCCTGATGCGGGCCATCGAGGACTACGGCGGCGAGGCCAGCTACCACTACGAGGAAATCGCCACCTGCGCCAAGCGCTGGGGCCTGCGCGAGGCCGGCGCCGTGCGCGCCCGCCTGCCCGAGATGCGGGCCGAATTCGAAGCCAATTTCCACCGCATCGAGCAGGCACTGGGCCGCAAGCTGCACACGGTGGCCAGCCACGGCGACTTCGCCAACCGCCGGCTGGGCGTGGCCAACCACGAACTGCTGGCCGACCCTGCCCTGCGGCGGCGCTGCGGCATAGCCTGCGAGTGCTACGACGCGCGCCTGCTCGACAGCCTGGACGGCTACATCAGCGACCGGCCGCCGCCGCGCTGGTTCCACCCGCAGCCGCCGCAGGCCGCGCTGGGGCGGCTGCAGCGCATCTGCCTGCTGACCCACCCGGTGCAATGGCATACCAACTGGCTGGACCGCAGCCGCCACAACCTGCTGCGCCTGGCCGAGGAATGGCGCTGGTGACCCATGGACATCCTGCTCATCAACCACTATGCCGGCTCGCCGCGCCACGGCATGGAATTCAGGCCCTACTACCTGGCGCGGGCCTGGACGCTGGCCGGCCACCGGGTGCGCATCGTGGCCGCCGCGCATACGCACCTGCGGGCGCGCCAGCCGGAGCTGGGCCGGGCCGCGCGGCTGGACCAGGAGATCGACGGCATCGCCTACCGCTGGTACTCGGCGCCCTCCTATCAGGGCAACGGCTTGCGGCGGGCCTGCAACATGGCGGCCTTTTTGGCCGCCCTGCACCGCGACCGCCGCGCCCTGGCCGCCGAACGGCCGCAACTGGTGATCGCCTCCAGCACCTACCCGGCCGACATCTGGAGCGCCCACGCCATCGCCCGCCGCTGCGGCGCGCGCCTAGTGTATGAACTGCACGACCTGTGGCCGCTCACGCCCATGCAGCTGGGCGGCATGCCGGCGTACCACCCCTTCATCCGCTGGCTGCAGGCGGCCGAGGACCATGCCTGCCGCCACGCCCAGCGGGTTATCTCGCTGCTGCCGCACGCCGGCCCGCACCTGGCCGCGCACGGGCTGGACCTGCGCCGCCTGCACGTGATCCCCAACGGCGTCGACCTGGACGGCTGGCGCCGGCGCGCAGCGCTGCCAGCCGCCGTCCAGGAACTGCTGGACGGCCTGCGGCGGCGCGGCCCGGTGCTGGGCTACGCCGGCAGCCATGGCGCCGCCAACGCGCTCGGCACCCTGCTGGACGCGGCCGTCCGGCTGCGCCACGAGCCGCTCAGCCTGGTACTGGCCGGCGACGGGCCGGACAAGGAAGCCCTGCGCAGGCGCGCCCTGCGCGAGGGCCTGGGCCAGGTCCATTTCCTCGATCCGCTGCCGCGCGCGGCCGTGCCCACCCTGCTGGCCCAGCTCGACATGGCCTACCTGGGCTGGCCGCGCAGCATGCTGTACCGCTACGGCATCGCCCCCAACAAGCTGGGCGACTACATGCTGGCCGGCCTGCCCGTGGTGCATGCGGTGGAGGCGGCCAACGACCCGGTCGCGGAAACCGGCTGCGGCCTGAGCGTGCCGCCGGCCGACCCGGCCGCCCTGGCCGCCGCCATCCAGACTCTCCTGCGCATGGGGCCGGCGCAGCGCCATGCCATGGGCCAGCGCGGCGCCCGCCACGCCCGCACCCACCTCGATTACACCGTACTGGCGCAGCGTTTCCTGGATGCCTGCGCCGGACCCGACTATGGAGCCATGCCATGAACCAGCCCGCCTTCCTGCCCTTCGCCCTGCCCGACCTCGGCCCCGAGGAATCCGAGGCCGTACTAGCCTGCCTGCGCTCCGGCTGGCTCAGCAGCGGCCCCGCCATGCGCCGCTTCGAACAAGCCTTCGCCGCCTACCTGGGCGGGGAAGGCCTGCATGCGCTGGCAGTCAACTCCGCCACAGCCGGACTGCACCTGGCGCTGGAAGCGCTCGGCCTGGGGCCTGGCGACGAGGTGATCGTGCCCACCATGACCTTCACCGCCACCGCCGAAGTGGTGCGCTACCTGGGCGCCGATCCGGTCTGCGTGGACGTGGACCCGGCCACCCTGAATATCTGCCCGGACGCCGCGGCGGCCGCCATCACGCCACGCACACGGGCCATCGTGCCGGTGCACTACGGCGGGCTGGCCTGCGACATGGACGCCATCCTGGCGCTGGCGCGGCGCCATGGCCTGGGCGTGGTGGAGGATGCCGCGCACGCCTTTCCCACCATGCACCATGGGAGGCTGGTGGGCACCCTGGACAGCGATGCCGCCGTGTTCAGCTTTTACGCCAACAAGACCATCACCACCGGCGAGGGCGGCATGGTGCTCACCCGCGATCCCGCCTTGGCGCGGCGGGTGCGGCTGATGCGCCTGCACGGCATCGCCGGCGACGCCTTCGAGCGCTACGTCTCGCCGCGCCCGGCCTGGTACTACGAGGTGGTGGCGCCCGGCTACAAGTACAACATGACCGACCTGGCGGCCGCCATCGGGCTGGCCCAGCTGGCCAAGATAGAACGCTTCCTGGCGCGCCGGCGCGCGCTGGCGGCCGGCTATGCGGCCGGCCTGGCCGGACTGCCTTTGCGCCTGCCGGCGGACGCGCCGCCGGACGGCCAGCACGCCTGGCATTTGTATCCGGTGCGGCTGCTGCCCGGCGCCGGCATCGGCCGCGACGCCCTGATCGAACAACTGTCGGCGCGCGGCATCGGCACCAGCGTGCACTACATTCCGCTGCACCGCCAGCCCTACTGGCGCGAACGCTACCGCCTGCGGCCGGAGCATTTTCCCCACGCGGAGGCGGCCTGGTCCAGCCTGGTCACCCTGCCCTTGTACACCCGCATGAGCGACGCCGACCAGCAGCGCGTGGTGGCGGCGCTACAGGAGCTGCTATGTTAAGCCTATCGTCCAAACGCCTGTTCGACCTGGCGGCGGCCCTGCTCGGCCTGCTGCTGCTGGCGCCCGTGCTGGCCGCACTGGCGGCATGGGTGCGCTGTGACAGTCCGGGGCCGGCGCTGTACCGCCAGTGGCGGGTGGGACGCCATGGCGTGCCGTTCCGCATCTACAAACTGCGCACCATGCGCGACGGCTGCGGCGGCCCGGCGCTGACGGCCGGCGGCGACGCCCGTGTCACGCGCGCCGGCCGCTGGCTGCGGCGCCACAAGCTCGACGAGCTGCCGCAGCTGTTCAACGTGCTGCTGGGGGACATGAGCCTGGTTGGTCCGCGTCCCGAGGTGCCGCGCTACGTGGCGCGCTATCCGGCGCCGCAGCGCCGCCTGGTGCTGTCGGTGGCGCCCGGCATCACCGACCGCGCCGCCCTGGCCTACCGCGACGAAGCGGCGCTGCTGGCCGGCGCCGCCGATCCCGAACAGGTCTACCTGCACGCCATCCTGCCAGCCAAGCTGGCGCACTACCTGGCCTATGTGCGCCAGCGCAGCCTGTGGACAGACCTGCGCATCCTGGCAGCCACCGTGGCGGCGCTGCTGCCGTGGCGGCCGCCGCTGCGCTGGCTGCCCGAGGGGCGGCTGGAGAACGGCGACTGGCGCCACCTGGCGCTCAACCTGCTGCGCGGCCTGGCCGCCCTGCAGGTGGCGGCGGCCCACCTGCGGGCGCTGGCCTATCCCGGCCTGCAGCAGGCCCGCGATGCGGCCTGGTGGTACTGGGGACTGGCGTTCTGGACCGGCTTCGGCCACCTGGCGGTGGTGTGTTTCTTCGTGATCAGCGGCTGGCTGGTGGGCGGCAGCCTGCTGGACCGCCACCGCCAGCCCGGCGCCTACCGGCACTATGCGCTGGACCGGCTGACGCGGCTATGGACCGTGCTGCTGCCCTGCTTCCTGCTGATGCTGGCGCTGAAGCTGGGCGACGGCACGTTGGACCCGCGCAGGCCCAGCTTCGCCCCGGACGGGCTGTGGTCGGGCGCCACCCTGCTGGGCAATCTGCTGGGCCTGCAGACGGTGCTGCTGCCCTGCTTTGGCGACGATTTCCCGCTATGGAGCCTGGCCAACGAGACCGCCTATTACCTGTTATTCCCGCTGCTGCTGTGGGCGGCCACGGCGCGCGCCACCGGACAGCGCGCGGCGGCCCTGGCGGCGGCGCTGGCCTACGCCGCCCTGCTGGGAACGGCCATCAGCGCCTACTTCCTGTTGTGGCTGCTGGGCGCCGGTGCATCGCGGATGCGGGTCGAGGCCGGGCCGCGCACCTGCCTGGCCCTGTGGCTGCTGCTGGGAGCCACCGCCACGGCACTGCGGGTGCTGGGATACCAGGACGACCAGAGCCTGGCCTCGCTGCCCCAGGACTTGCTGTTCGGGGCGCTGCTGGCGCTGGCCCTGTGCAGCCTGCCGGCGCGCGCGGCGCCGTCCGCCCCGGTGCGGCTGCTGCGCGCTGCGGGTACCTTCCTGGCCGGCTTCTCGTTCACGCTGTACGTGCTGCACCTGCCGCTGATGCGGGCCTTGTGGGCCTACCGCGGCGGCCAGCCGCTGGCGCCGGACCAGGCCGGCAGCCTGCCGGTCTACGCCGCCATGCTGGCCGCCACCGTACTGCTGTGCTACCTGGTGCACCTGCCGTTCGAGGCCCAGACCGGGACCCTGCGCAACTGGCTGCGCAGCCGCCTGGCCGGCGCGGCGGCGCGCGCCGGACGGGCGGCGCCCTGAGCGGCGGTCCGGTCCATCCCTGCCCGCAGGCCGCCAGCCACGGCAGTACGGCAGCGACGGCAGCTACGCCCTGGTCCGCCGCCGGCGCAGCGCCGACAACGCCCTAGCCACCTTGCCCGCCGCAGCCGCTACTGGTAAGCGCCCATGCCGACCGGGCTGCGCGCCGCGCCATCAATGTCGGTGGCGGGCGCGTAGCTGGTGGTGCCGGTCCCCCGGGCGGGCGAAGTACTGCGCAGGTGCAGGTCCGGCGTGCCGGTGCGGCTGTAAGCCACGAACTGCGGATCGGCCGACACGGTAGCGGTCGCCTTCAGCCCATTGCGCAGGCTGAAGTTGTAGCTGCTGTTCTGGTAGACCAGGTTGCTGCTATAGGTGTTGTGGGTCCCGGTCTTGCCCTGCTCGGAGATGCCGTACACGTTGTCATACACAATGTTGTTCACCACGTGCGTGTTGTCGGCGCCAGCCGAGGTGAAGTAGAAGTCGCCGCCCCCCACGATGATGCCGGTGTGCGAATTGACCACCGTGTTGTTGGCGATGATGACATCGGTGGCGTCGTGCCACAGGTGGATGCCGGCCTCCGCCACGCGGTACACCACATTGCTCTGCACGCTGCCCGAGGTGCTCATGTAGATGCCCTGGACATAGCTGCAGCCGGCCGGGCCGATGTCATGCACCAGGTTGCCGATGACATCGCCCTTGACCCCGTGGTAGTAGCTGTCCACCCCGATGGCCGAGCCGCCGGCGCCATTGCAGGGCACGGCGGTGGCGATGTGGTGCACATGGTTGTTGCGGATGGCGTCGTAGGACCCGCCATTGTAGACGCCGTGCAGCCAGGCGGTGCCGCCCTGGCGCGCACTGCCGTCGATCTCGAAGCCGACGATGTCGACATAATTGCCCCGGTTGTCCCAGGCCGAGTCGTTGCTGGAGCTGGCCGGCGGCACTATCCTGGCGCCCCAGCGGGTGGTCGACACATAGTAGATGCGCGCGGAAGCGGTGCCGCTGGCGGTGGTCTTGAAGCCTCCCGGATAGGTGCCGGGCGCCACGTGCACCGTGGTGCCCGGCTTGGCCAGCGCGGCCGCGCGCGCGATGGTCTTGAGCGGCGCGGCCTGGGTCCCGGCCGCACTGTCCGAGCCGCTGCTGGCCACATACAGGTGATAGGGCGTATTCGGCACGGGGCTGGGAGCGGGCGCCGGGCCGGGAGCGGGCGCCGGGCTGGGGGCGGGCGTGGGGGCCGGTCCGGCCGCGTATTCATAAGCGCCGATATCGAATGCGGCGCCTGACGGCCGGGCGGCGCCGCTAAAGTCGGTGGCAGGGGCTTCGAGGGCGGCCCCTGCGTCGATGGCGGGCGATAGCGCCGCCAGGCGGTAGTCGCCGCCGCCGGCGCGCACATAGTTGACGAAACCAGGGCCGGCCGCCACCGTGGCGCTGGCCACGGCGCCGCCGAACAGCAAGTAGGGATAGGCGCTTTGCTTGGACATCAGGTTGTTGGCATAGCTGTTGTGGGCGCCCACGGCGCCGAGTTCGATCACGCCATACACGGTGTCGTACACAATATTGTTGGCGACCCGGGTATAGTCGTTCAGCGTGCCGCCCTGGTAGGGCTCGCCGCCTCCCACCACGATACCCGTGTGGACGGCGAAGATCGTGTTGTTGATCACATTGTCGTGCGCGGCGTCACGCCACAGGCGCACACCGGCATACGAGACCCCATGCACCAGATTGTTCTTGACGTCGCTGTTGGCCGCGTAGCTGTAGATGCCATACATGGTCATGCAGCCGGGCGCCCCGATATCGTGCACCGCATTGGCCAGCACGTCGATGGCCACGCCGCCATAATAGCTGTCGGCGCCTATGCCGCCCCCGGCGGAGCAGGCGCCGCTGCTGGCGATGTGGTGCACATGGTTATTCCTGAGTACATCGTAGCTACCGCTGGCGTGGATGCCGGTGGTCCAGCGCGTGCCCGCCTGGAATGCGCTGCCATCCACCTCGAAGCCTTCGATGTCGACATAGGCGCCCCGGTTCTCCCAGCCGATGGCGCTGCCTGAACTGGCCGGCGGCACGAGGACGGCGCCACCGCGCGTGCTGGACACATACCGGATGCGTGCCGTGGCCGTGCCGCTGGCCGTGGTCAGGATGCCGCCAGGGTAGCGGCCCGGCGCCACCACCACCGTAGTGCCGGGCCCGGCGAGGCTGGCCGCCTTGGCGATGCTGGCCAGCGGCGCGGCCTGCGTGCCGGGATTGCTGTCCGAGCCGCTGGTGGCCACGTACAGCGTGGCCACCGTGGCGCTGGCGTTATAGCCGGCCTCCGCCACACCGGCGCCGCCGTTGGTATCGGCCAGCAACTTGTCCGCTTGCGGCGCGGAGCCCGTCCCGCCCCCGCCGCAAGCGGACAACAATACCGCCCAGGCGCTGCAGGCGGCAAGCGCGCGGCTGGCCTGTGCAGCCCGCAGCCGCCGTTGATGAGAAAGAGCCGATGATGGATTGAACTGAGTTTTCATCAGAGTTCCTTGCCTTCTTCAAGTGAATGGGCAAGGTTTGATCTGAATCAAATTCTATAGTTCAATGGATTTCGGAAAAATCTTGGTTAAGATAAAGACCGACCGATATTCAACAGGCCGCCAGGGCACTGCCGCCGCGGGCCGGCATGGCGCCGCGCACGCCGTTCACCAGCACGCCCTGGGGCGCCACGCCCGACTGCTGCAGGCGCTTGAGCGAGGCCACCAGCATGGCCGGCGTGGTGTGGCCGGCGCGCGCCACCAGGTACACGCTGCCGGCGTGGGCCGCCGCCACCATGGCGCCGCCGCCGGCCAGCACCGGCGGCGCCGCCAACAGCACCAGGTCGTAACGGCCCGCCAGCGGTTCCAGGGCGGCCGCCAGCGGTCCGTGCTGGAGCAGGTCGGCGTGGGGCCGGACACTGCCGCATGGCAAAAAATCCAGCTGGCCGGCCACGCCGCGCCGCACCGCAGCCTGCGGCGCGACAACGCCGGCCAGCACGTCGGCCAAGCCGTGGCCGGGATCGGCGCCAAAGGCCAGGTGCAGGCGCCCGCCGCCGAGGTCGGCATCGACCAGCAGCACGCGGCGTCCGGCCGCCGCGCACAGCAGGGCCAGGTTGACAGCCAGAAAGCCGGCGCCGCTGCGGCGCGCGGGCGCGGCCAGGCACAGCACCTGGTTGCGGCTGTGCGGCAGCGTAAAGTCCAGGGAGGCGCGCAGCGCGCGCAACTGTTCGATGGCGGCCTCGTGAGGCGCGGCCAGGGCCAGCGGCGGCTGCGGCCGGCGCCGCGCCCGCCGCCGCAGGCGGGCCTGCACCGGACTGTGGGCGATGACCGCGTGCACCGCCTGGCCGCCCAGCAGCGATTCGACCTGCTCGGGGCCGGCCAGGGCGGCGCGCCAGGCGCCGCGCGCCCAGGCCAGCACGGCGCCCAGGAACAGCCCGGTGACCAGCGCCAGCGCCACCACCATCGGCCGGTTGGGCCGGATCGGCCGCTCCGGCGCCTGCGGCAGGTCGACCAGGCGCACATTGCTGATGCGGCCCATGGCCAGCAAGCGCATCTGTTGTGAGGTGTTCAGCAGGGCCGTGTACAGGTCGGTGCTGACCTTGACTTCGCGCGCCAGCCGCGCCTCCTCCTGTTCCAGCAGCGGCAGCTGGCGGATGCGCTGCTCGACCGCCGCGATCTCGGCGCCGGTGGCGGCCAGCTGGGCGTCCAGCGCCGCCACCTGCGGATGTTCGGGGGTCAGCTTGCCCAGCAGCTCACGCCGCTTCTGGCGCTGGGCCGACTGTTCACCCTGCAACTGGGCCGCGCGCTGCAGGGCCAGCCGCACTTCCTCGTCCAGGTTGACGCTGTGGTTGGCGCTGCGGAAACGGTTGTAGGCGGCTTCCGCCTTCTCCACCTGCTGGCGCAGGCCAGGCAGCTGCTGGTCGAGGAAGGCCAACGCCTTTTCCGCCTCCTCGGTGCGGCGCGCCAGGTTCTGGCGCAGGTACTGGGTCCCGATCTCGCTCAGGATGGCGTGCACCCGGCGCGGATCGCGCCCCTCCAGGCGCACCTCGATCACGCCGGACAGCTTGCCCTGCTCGGCAATGCGCAGGGCGCGCTGGATTTGCTCCACGGCTTGCAGGCGTGAGATGCGGCGCAGGCTGAAGCGGGCGCCCGGCAGGCCGTCCAGGCGCGCCACGTCCAGCGTGATGGGGCCGCCGGGACCATTCCAGCGCCACGCGCGTCCGGCGTCACCCTGGAACAGCTCCCGCCCTGCTGCGTCCGCCAGACGGTAGCGGCCGCCGCCCAGCGCGATCAGGGCAAACTCCTGCCCGTAGCGCGACGCCGGCACCTCAAAGCGGTCCACCTCGATGCGCTCGTCGCCCCACACATAGCCACCGCGTCCCAGCAGCCCGGGACGCGACAGCCGCCCGGGCTGGTGCGAGGCCAGCCAGTAACCACCGAGCGGGAAATAGCGCGGCACGGCTTCGATCTCCAGTCCCAGGCGGTCTACCGCGCCGGCCACCACCAGGCGCGAGTGCATCAGCTCCATTTCCGCGATGGCCGCTTTCTTGGTCTCGAACAGCGAAGACACTTCGTTCAGGATGTTCTTGGACGCGTTCGGGCTCTCCTCTTCCACGTGGATCAGCATGTTGGCCTCGTACACGGGCGGGGCCGCCAGCGCATAGGCCAGCGCGGCCAGGGTGCACAGCAGGGCCACGGCCGCGATCAGCCAGCCTTGCGCGGCCAGCTGGGCCGCCACCGTGCGCCACTCCAGCACGCCCGGATCGGGTGGCGGCGGAGCAGGCGGACGCGCCAGCGGCGGCGGGGCAGCCGCCAGGCCGCGCAGCGGATGGCCCGGCAGTCCCGCCCCGGACGGGGCCATGGCGCCGTCCGCGCTCATGGCCGCCCCACGCCCACGGCCGAGGACAGCTCGCCCGGGAACAGCTGGCTGATGGCGCGGTGCCAGTTGGTCAGCGCCGAGGCCGCCACGTAGACGACATCGCGCGCCTGCAGCTCGAAGCGTTCGGCCAGCGCCAGGGCCTCGGCGCGGCGCGCGTCCAGCCGGTACACGCGCGGCCCGTCCGGCGTGTGGCGCACCACGTAGACCTGGCTGGCGTCGGCGCCCGGCTGCAGGCCGCCGGCCTCGCCCAGGGCCTCGTTCAGGGTCAGGCGGCCGTCATGCATGGGCAGGGAGCGCGGCGCCAGCACCTCACCAGCCACGAATACCTTGCTCTCGTCGCGCGGCGGCACCCGCAGCAGGTCGCCGTCGCGCAGCAGCACGGCGGACGGCAGCGCGCCGGCCCCGCGCAGGTCGAGCCGGTGGCGCACGCCGCCGCGCTCGAGCGTGATGCGGCTCTGGTCCGCCGTGGGCAGCAGGCCGCCGCTGCGGTTCAGGGCTTCCAGCACCGTCATCGGGATGTCGTCCATGCCCAGCAGGCCGGGGGTCTTGACCTCGCCGTCCACGTACACGCGCTGGCTGCGGTAGGCCTGCACCTGCAGCGTGACGCGCGGCTCGCGGAAGTAGCGCGCCAGCCGCGTGGCCAGCGCCGCGCGCGCCTGCTCGCGGGTCAGGCCCGCCACCGCCACCGTGCCGGCATAGGGAAATTCGATGCGGCCCTGCTGGTCCACCACGAAGCCGACCTGGGGCCCGGCCTGCACGCCGTCGCCCTGTTCGCGCAGCGACGCCGAGCTCAGTTCGGGATGGTCCCACACCACCACCGCCAGCACGTCGCCCACGCCGATGGTGTACGGCGCGGGAGATACGGCGGCCAGCGCCTGCAGTCCGACGCCGGCGGCAGGTGGGGAAGCGCGCCGGGCCTGCTCCGCATCGAGCAGCTGGGGCGTGATCGCCAGCACCGGCCCGGACGCTACCGGGGCCTGGCTGGCGCAGCCGGGCAGCAGGACTGACAGCAGGGCCGGCAGAACCGCCGTGGAGGCCGTCCTGGACGCGACCTTCATCATCTTGCTAAAGCGCATGGCCGCTCCTTTTTTTGACCGTGACCTGAGCAGGGTAAAACGGTCGAGGGAGCGCGCCTTGCGCGGCGTCAAAGCGCAGGCCCTGGGCCTGTGGATCAGCTTGCCGTGGCGCCAAGCACGCCCATCAGCTTGTCCACGCTGAAGGGTTTCAGGAGCACGCTGCTGTTAGCCAGCTGCACGCGCGGCTGCTGGCCGCTGACAAATACGATGCGCAGGCCGGGGTGCAGCTGGCGGGCCTGGCGCGCCAGTTCCTCGCCACCCAGGTCCGGCAGCGAAATATCGGTCAGCATCAGGCGCACCGGATGGCGCCGCAGCAGTTCCAGGGCGCCGGCGGCGTCGGCCGCCGCCAGCACCGGATGGCCGAGCAGTTCCATCAGCTCGGCGGTGGTGGCGCGCAGCTCGGGATCGTCCTCGACCAGCAGCACGTCCGGACCGCCGGCCGGTATGGCGGCGGCCGCACCGGCGTCGGGCATGGCGGCCGGCATGGCGTCGGCCGGGCCTGCGCCGGCCACGATGGCGGCGGGCGCTGGTTGCGCGGCGGCGGACGCGGCCTCCGCCAGCAGCGCCGCACCCTGCAGGCGCTGGCGGCGGTTGGCCAGCACATGGCGGATCTTGCGCGCCAGGGCCTCGCGCGTATAGGGCTTGCCCAGCAGGTCGACGCCGGGATCGAGGCGGCCGCCGTGCACGATGGCGTCCTCGGCATAGCCGGAGGTGTACAGCACGGCCAGCTCGGGGCGCGATTCGCGCGCCAGGCGCGCCAGGTCGGGGCTGCGCAGCGGTCCCGGCATCACCACGTCGGTAAACAGCAGGTCGACCGCCGCGCCGTCCTGCAGCAGCGCCAGCGCGGCAGCGCCGTCACCGGCCTCCAGCACCGTGTAGCCCAGCCCGCGCAGCAGCTCGACCACGGTGGCGCGCACCCCCTCGTCGTCCTCGGCCACCAGGATGGTCTCGTCGCCGCCCACCACCGGCTGCGGCTCGGGCTGGGCCGAGCGGTCCTCGGCCTCGAACGAGCGCGGCAGATACAGCCTGACCGTGGTGCCCTGCCCCGGCGTGCTGTCGATCTTCACGTGGCCGCCCGATTGCCTGACAAAGCCGTACACCATGGACAGTCCGAGCCCGGTGCCCTTGCCTTCCGGCTTGGTCGAGAAGAATGGATCGAAGGCCTGCTCCAGCACCTCGGGCGTCATGCCGCTGCCGGTGTCGGAGACGGCGATCATCACGTACTGGCCGGGCCGCAGCTCGGGATGCTCCAGCACGGACTGCTCGTCCAGCAGCACATTGCCCACCTCGATGGACAGCTTGCCGACGCCGTCCATGGCGTCGCGCGCATTGATGCACAGGTTGAGCACCGCGTTCTCCACCTGGGCCGTGTCCACCAGGGTGTTCCACAGGCCGTCGGCAATCTCCGTCCGGATCTCGATGGCCTCGCCCAGGCTGCGCCGCAGCATATCCTCCATGCCGGCGATGAAGCGGCCGATGCGCACCACGCGCGGGTCCAGCGCCTGGCGCCGGCCGAAGGCCAGCAGGTAGCTGGCCAGCTTGGCGCCGCGCTGCACCCCGGCCAGGGCCTGTTCGACGCGGCGCGCGGCGGCAGGCTGGCCGGCCACGTCGGCGCCCAGCAGCTGCAGGTTGCCGGCGATGACCTGCAGCAGGTTGTTGAAGTCGTGCGCCACGCCGCCGGTCAGCTTGCCGATGGCTTCCATCTTCTGGGCCTGCTGCAGCGCCAGCGCGGTGCGCCGCACCTCCTCGGCGGCCTCGCGCTCGGCCGTCATGTCGCGCCCCACGCCGTGCACGAATTCCTGCTCGGCCACCGCCGTCCATGACAGGATGGCGTAGCCGCCGCCCTTGCGCCGGTTGCGGTTCTCGAACTTGAAGGTGCTCTCGCCGCGTCCCAGCCGGGCCAGCTCGGCGCGCGAGGCGTCGAGGTCGTCCGGGTGGATCAGCTCCAGGGCCGAGCGTCCCACCAGGTCCTCCGCGCTCCAGCCCAGCAACCGGGTGAAGGCCGGGTTGACCGCCACCACGGTGCCGTCCATGCGCGTCACCAGCATCACGTCCGAGGACGATTGCCACATGCGGTCGCGCTCGGCGGTACGGCGCTGCACCTGCTGCTCCAGGATCTCGTTCATGTGCAGCAGCAGCTGGGCCGCTTCCTTCTGGTCCTGGATGTCGGTATTGCTGCCGACCCAGCGCACGATGGCGCCGTGCTCGCCCAGGATGGGGGTGGCGCGCACCAGGTGCCAGCGCCAGGCGCCGTCGTGGCGCCGTACCCGGAACTCGGTCTCGTAGGGCCGGCCGGCCGCCACCGCGGCCTGCCACAGGACCGAGGCAGCCGCCACGTCGCCGGGATGGACGATGTCGGTCCAGCCGGCGCCATCCAGTTCGCCCTCCTGCTTGCCGCTGTAGCTGTAGACCTGCTGGTTGAACCAGTCCAGCCGGCCGTCGGCGCCGGCCGCCCATACCTGGTTGGGCATGGACGAGGCCATGCTGCGGAACAGCTTCTCGCTGGCGCGCACGGCGTTCTCGGCCAGCACCCGGCTGGTGGCCTCGGCCAGCATCACGATCACCCCGGCCGGGCGGCCCTGGTCGTCCGGCAGCGGCGAATAATCGAGGTTGAGCCAGGCCCGCTCCGGCACGCCGGAACGCAGCAGCACCAGCTCCTGCTCGCGGAAGGCCAGGGTGCCGCCGCCCAGGCAGGTCTTCATCACGTGGTCATTGAACTCGGCCACCTCGGGCCAGCCGGCGCGCACCTCGGCGCCCAGGATGTCCGGATGGCGCCCGCCGGCGATGTCGCGGTAGCTGTCGTTGTAGATCATCACGCCGCCCTCGCCCACCAGGATGATGATGGCCACGCGCGAACGCAGCAGCATGGCGACGTGGTTCTTCAGCCAGCCCGGCCAGTCCGCCAGCGGGCCCAGCGCAGTGGCGCCCCAGTCGTGGGCGGCGATCAGCTCGCCCATCTGGCCGCCGCCATGCAGGAAGGGATGGGGGTGGGGAGCGGCGGGTATGGTCATGGAGGCGGTCATGGTGGCGGTTCGGATGATTATACCGACGCCATGGTTTTTTCCCTGTACGCATGCAACAATTCCGGGGCTTACGACATAACTGATAATCATTCTCAGTTATAGTATGATGGCGCATTGTCCGGAATTCCACGTCCATGCCCGCACTGTCCCCCACTTCCCCGCAGGCGCGCGCCGCCACGCCGCCCGATAGCCCCGCCGCCACGCGCGCCGCCCCCCGCCGGCGCACTGTCCGCCTGCCCGGCTGGCGCCAGGCCTGGTTCCAGCTGCACTGGCTGATCGGCATCACGGCCGGCAGCGTCATGATGCTGATCGGCTTGAGCGGCGCGCTGCTGGCCTTCCGCGAAGAGATACTGGACGCCGTCAACCCCGGCGTGCGGCACGTGGCGCCTCGCGCCGCGCCGGTGCTGACGCCGGCCCAGCTGCTTTCGGCGGCCCTGCGCGACGGCCATGGGCAGCGCGTCAATACCATCATGCTCGGCAATGCGCCGGGCGCGGCGGCGCGCGTGATCTATGCCCCGCCGCCCGGTGAGCGGCGCGGCGAAAGCGTCTATCTCGATCCCTACAGCGGCGCGCGCCAGCCCGCGCTGCGTGGCGCCGAGGTGGTCGAGTGGGTGGAAGACCTGCACCGCTGGCTGCTGCTGCCGCGCGAACCGGGCCGGATGGTGGCCGGCACCCTGGCCCTGCTGCTGATGGGCATGGCGGCCAGCGGGCTGTACCTGCGCTGGCCGCGCCGGGCGCTGGACTGGCGCACCTGGCTGACCTTCGATCCCGCACTGCGCGGCCGGCCCTTCCTGTGGCACCTGCACGCGGTGGCCGGCACCTGGGTGCTGCCGCTGTACCTGGTGCTGGCCGCCACCGGCATCTACTGGAGCTTCGACGTGGTGCGGGACAATATCGACGCCTGGGCCGGCCGGCCGCCGCGCGAGGCGTCCCGCGCCGGCCCGGCCAAGGCCAAGGACAGGAAGGCGCTGCCCGCCAAGGCCGGTGCACCGGATTTGGAACCGGCCTGGCGCGCCTTCCTCGAGCGCGCTCCGCGCTGGCAGCAGGCCACGCTGCGGGTGCCGGAGCAGCCGGGAAAGGCGCTGCAGATCAACTGGCTGGAACAGGACGCGCCGCATGAACGGGCCCGCAGCCGCATGGTCATCCAGGCCGACGGCCGCGTCACCCAGGATGAGCGCTACGCGGCCCAGGGCCTGGCCGACCGCGCCCTGAGCACCATTTATCCGCTGCACATGGGGACCTACTTCGGCCTGCCAGGCCGCATCGCCATGATGCTGGCGGCGCTGGCCCTGCCCGGCTTTGGCGTCACCGGCTGGACGCTGTACCTGAAACGGCGCGCCGGCAAGCGCGCCGTGCTGGCCGAGCGGGCCGGGCTGCAGGCCGCCGCAGCAGGTGCGCGCGGCGCCGCAGTGGCGCCCGGCGCCGTGCTGGTGGCATGGGCCAGCCAGACCGGTACCGCCGAACGCCTGGCCACGCGCAGCGCCGCCGCGCTGGTGGGTGCGGGCGGCGCGGTCGAGCTGCGGCCGCTGGAGCAGCTGGAGCCGCCCGAGCTGGCCCGTTATGACCGCATCCTGCTGGCGGTCAGCACCCATGGCGATGGCGAAGCGCCGGACGGCGCGCGCCGCTTCTGGCAGCGCCTGTCGCAGCCGGGCGCGCCGTCGCTGGCCGGTGTCAGCATCGGCGTGCTGGCCCTGGGCGACCGCAATTACAGCGACTACTGCGGCTTCGGCCGCAAGCTGGAACAGCGCCTGCAGGCGCTGGGCGCGCAGCCGCTGTTCCCCATGGTGGAAGTGGACAACGGCGATCCCGCCGCGCTGGAGCGCTGGAGCGCCCGGCTGGCCGGCATGGGCGCCCGCCAGGTGGCGCTGGCCGATACCGTGCCGGCCAGTGCATGGCAAAGCTGGCGGCTGGTGGAACGCACGCTGCTCAACCCCGGCAGCCAGGGCGGCCCCTTGTTTGAAATCGCGCTGCATGGCCCGGCCCGGGATTGGCAGGCCGGCGACCTGGTCGACATCCTGCCGCCGCAGGCCGGCGCCGCGCCGCGCAGCTATTCGGTGGCCTCGCTGCCGGCCGACGGCGCGCTGCGCCTGCTGGTGCGCCAGGAACGCCACGCCGACGGCCTGGGCCTGTGCTCCGGATGGCTGACCGACGCCGCCGCCATGGGCGAAGCAATACCATTGCGGCACCGCCCCAATCCCGGCTTCCGCGCCGCAGCCGGTACCGACGCCGGCCTGCCCGCCATCTACATCGGCAACGGCTCCGGCCTGGCCGGCCTGCGCGCCCACCTGCGCGCCCGCGCCGCCGCCGGCCAGTCCCGCAACTGGCTGCTGTTCGGCGAGCGCCAGCAGGCCCACGACCAGCTGTGCGCGGACGAGATCGCGGCCTGGCAGGCGGCCGGCATGCTGCCGCAGCTGGACCTGGTCTATTCGCGCGATGGCGCCCACCGCGAGTACGTGCAGGACCGCCTGCGCGCCCGCGCCGCCGAAGTGCGCGCCTGGCTGGACCAGGGCGCCGTGGTCTATGTATGCGGCAGCCTGCAAGGCATGGCCGCCGGCGTCGACGCCGCCCTCACGCAGATACTGGGCCAGGACGGCATGCAACAGCTGGCCGCGCAAGGCCGCTACCGCCGCGACGTCTACTAGGACGCAGGGGACCGCTCCTCCCCAGGAGGACGCGCCAGCTTGGCAGGCGCTCAGGCCACCAGCCGCGGGCCGGGCGGCGCCAGCACCTTCATCATCGGCGCGCCGGCCACCTGGCGGGCCAGCAGCTGTCCCAGCGCCTCCGGCGGCAGCGGGCGGCTGAACAGGTAGCCCTGCATCTCGTCGCAGCCGTTATCGTGCAGGAAGCCGCGCTGCTGCTCGGTCTCCACGCCCTCGGCAATCACGCGCAGGTGCAGGCGGTGCGCCAGCGCGATGATGGCGCTGGCGATGGCCTGGTCGTCAGCATTGGTGGCCAGGTCGCGCACGAAGGATTTGTCTATCTTCAGGGTACTGATCGGGAAGGACTTGAGCGCCGACAGGCTGGAGTAGCCGGTGCCGAAATCGTCGATCGACAGCGACACCCCCATGTCCTTCAACTGCGCCATCCTGGCCACCGATTTCTGCATGTCGCGCATGATCAGCGACTCGGTCACCTCCAGCTCCAGCCAGCGCGGTTCCAGTCCGCTATGGGCCAGCGCCGCCGCCACCCGCTGCACCAGCTGGGCATCCTCGAACTGACGCGCCGATACGTTGACCGACACCCGCAAGGGCGGCAATCCCGCCTCCTGCCAGGCGCGCGCCTGCAGGCAGGCGCTGCGCAGCACCCACTCGCCCAGCGCCACGATCATGCCGCTCTCCTCGGCCAGCGGAATGAAGCGGTCCGGCCCCACCATGCCATGCTGCGGATGCTGCCAGCGCACCAGGGCCTCGGCGCCGAACATGTGGCCGGTGCGCAATTCCACCTTGGGCTGGTACACGACGCGGAACTGGCCCTGCGCCAGCGCGCAGCGCAGTCCGTCGAGCAGCGCCAGTTTTTCCTCCAGGCTGGCGTTCATCTCCTGGGTATAGAACTGGCAATTGTTCTTGCCGGTTTCCTTGGCCCGGTACATGGCCGAGTCGGCGTTCATCAGCAGGGTGTCGGTGTCGGCGCCATCGCGCGGATAGACGGCCACCCCGATGCTGCAGCTGACCTGCACTTCCTGGCCGCCCAGCTGTATCGGCTTGAGCACGGCCTGGCGGATGCGCTCGATCACGGTGGCGGCCGCGCCATCGGGCTGCTCCGGCAGCACCAGCACGAACTCGTCGCCGCCGAAGCGGCCCACCGTGTCGGCGCCGCGCACGCAGCCGTCCATGCGTCCCGCCACCACCTTCAGCAATTCGTCGCCGGCGTTGTGGCCCAGGCCGTCGTTGACCAGCTTGAAGCCGTCCAGGTCGATGAAAGCCACCAGCACCGCGCCGCCGCTGCGCTGCGCCTGCAGGATGGCCTGGCTCAGGCGATCGGCGATCAGGCTGCGGTTGGGCAGCCCGGTCAGGGTGTCGTGGCGCGCCATGTGCAGCATGCGCTCTTCGGCCAGCTTGCGCTCGGTGATGTCGCGCACGATGGCCACCACCCCGTCCTCGACCCGCACCACCTGCTGGTGCAGCCAGCGCTTGCCGGTGCGGTGCGCATAGTGGTCCCACTCCGCCTCGTGCACGCCGCCGGCCCGGCTGCCGCGCACCAGCAGGTCGAACACGCCGTTGGCGCGCGCCTCCGGCAGCAGGTGCAGCAGCGCCATGCCCTGCAGCTCCTGCTTGCTGTAGCCGGTCATGCGCTCGGCGCGGCTGTTGGCCGCCACCACGATGAAATCGACGATGCGGTCCTGCCCGTCGCGCACCTCGCGCAGCATGAAGAAGGCGTCCATGCTGGCTTCGGAGGCGGCCGCATAGTTCTCCTGCGCGCGCCGCACGCGGCGCCGGTTGCGCGCGCCCTGCCAGGCCCACAGCCACACCAGCCCCGCCAGCAGGACCAGGCCGATGCTGGCGAAGCTCGCTTCCCACAGGCGCGCCCGGCGCTGGCGCTCGAAACCGGCCATCTGCTCGCTCTCGGCCAGGCCCACCTCGATCCGCAGTCCGCTGCCATACAGTTCGCGCGAGGCGCCGTAGCGCCGCACGTAATCCCAGCCGCTCGCTTCCACGCCGGCGCCCGGCCGCGAACGCTCGGACTGGCCGAAGCTGACCTTGTCGCCCACCCGCAGGGAGCGCGCCACGCCGTCGGCGCCCACCACCGCCAGCAGGCCCTGCTCGCCCAGGCGGCCATGCTCGTAGCTGCTGGTGAAATAGGCCGGATCGGCCTCCACGATCACGATGCCGGCGAACTGGCCGCGCGCGTCGTTGAGGCGGCGCGTGAAATGCAGATGCCACTCCAGGTTGGCCTGGTCGCGGCGGGCCTGGCTGACGTAGGTGGCGCCGCTGTCATGGTTCCGGTGGAACTTGAAGTAATCCTGGTCCGCCACCGACAGCGGCAGCGCGGCCGGATTGCTGGCCACGGTGCGACCCTCGCGGTCGACGATGCTGACCACGAACACCACGCCGGGCGGCAGCAGGCCTTCGCGCTGCAGCTCCGGCAGCGCGCCCAGCGCGCCCTTGAGCTCGACCGCGTATTTCAGCACCTTGAGGTTCTGGTCAATGCCGGCCAGGCCGCGCGCCACCTGGGCCTCGTAGGTATCGAGCAGCTCGCGCAGCGAGTCGGCCGCCGCTTCCTGGGCCGTGGCGCGGTCGTTTTCTATCATGTGCCAGGTCAGGCCCCAGATCGCCCCCAGCAGCAGCAGGGAGAACAGCGGCGCCGACACATGGGTGTCGATGCCGCGCCGCAGCCAGCGGCGCAGGCTGTGGAGGGCCCTCATCGCGGCACCAGCACGGTTTTGACGCTGGCGTCCAGCGCCGAGCGGTCGATATAGCCGATCATGCCCGGATTGTCGGCCACCAGCTTGCGCACCGCCGCGCTGCTGGCCACCTCGCGCGGGGGCTGGCCGCGTCCGGTAAACACCATCTTGGTCCAGTGCGCCTTCATCATGGCCGGGGTCTTGCCCGCCACCTTGGCGTAGAACTCGTCGCGCAGCGGATGGCCCACCGGGAGGTCGAGCGCGGCGGCATCCTCGCCGCCGGGAAAGTGGCCGTTCTGGGCCAGGAAGATCTCGGCCACCTGGTCGGCGCGCAGGGCATTGACCGGACTGTGGGCCGAGACCACCACCACCAGGTCGGCGGCTTGCGCCGGCGCCGCCAGCGCAACCAGCAGCGCTGCCGTGGCCAGTAAACGGAGGATACCCATGCCGGCCCCGTCAGAATACGAAGTCCAGCGCCGCGCTCACCACCGCGACCGGACGGCCGGACTGGAACTGCGGCTGCACATTGATGAAAGTGCCGGTCGAGCCGGCGTGCGGCGTGACGCGGTCGGCCTGCAGCTTGAGCGCCAGGTTGCGGCGCCAGTCCCAGCGCACGCCGGCCGCCACCGTGTGCTGGCGCGTGATGCCGGACAGGCCCTGGTTCAGGCCCGCGTTCAGGGCCGCGCCCGCGGCCACCCGCGCGGCCGGCAGCCCGCCCAGGTCCAGGCCCGGGCTGGCGGTTTCCATCCCGGCGCGCGCGGCCGACACGATCAGGTAAGGGGTCAGGTTGCGGTGGCGGTAGCCGGCGCTCAGGTAGCCCGCCAGCTTGTCGCCCAGCATGGAATTGGCAGTCAGGTGGCCCATCTCGCCCATCAGGAACCAGGCGCCCGGATCGTAGCTGAAGCCCAGCGCCGCCATGGTGGTGCGCTTGGCCCGGATCTCGTAGCGTGCCGCCAGCGTCCCGCCCTGCGGGCCGAAGGCGCGCAGGGCGTCAAACAGCTCGTCCATGATGTCCACCGAGAGCACACTCGACAGCACGCTGGCGCGCACGCTCAACTTGTCCCGCGTCAGCGTATGCGACAGTCCCAGCGCGTGGCGGCCGGTGGCGCGCTTGCCGCCGCCCAGCGACACGCTGGTGCGCCCCGCCACCAGCTGGCTTAGCTGGCTCATGCCCATGGCCTGCCAGCGGTAGCCCAGGTCCAGGCCGTCGCTGCGGCCGATGGGGATGGCGTCGTACAGTTCCACCGGCGGCCGCACCCAGGGCAGCGCATAGCCGGCCTTGCGGTAGTCGCCGGACAGGAACAGCGGTATCGCGGCCCGTCCCAGGCGCAGGCTGAGGTCGGGGGTGGCCTGGTACGTCACGTAGGCCCATTCCACGTCGGGCCGGTAGCCACCGTCCAGCTTACGCTCCGCCACCAGCTGCACGGTGGCCGACCAGGCCGGCGCCAGACGCGCATCGGCCTGCAGGCCCAGGCGGGTATCGACGTCCGGGCTCCAGGCCCGGCTGTGGCCGGCGCCGGCCGGATTCAAATAGCTGCCGGTGTAGTCGGCCGCGCGCTCGTTCGAGTGCGCCACGCCCACGGTGCCGAAGCCGCCCACGCTCCAGCCGGCGCCGGGCGTTTCCCCGGCCGCGCCCTGCTGCGCCCGGGCCGCCCCGCCCAGCAGGGCGCAGGCGCACAGGACCAGGCGCGGCCAGGCGCTGGAACGGCGTCGGTGTCGGGTGGCGGGGGTAGGCATGGTCGGTCTTCCTGTCAGTGTGGGCGAGCGGGTCCGCGCGCCACCGGCATCCGGCGCTACTGGGCGGAGTGAATCAGGGGTGAAACTGGGCGCCGTCCTGTCCACTGTCAGGGCTGGCGGCGCGGCGCACAGGTATTGGGTGCGGGTTCCGTATTGCTTTACGGAATGACTGAACTGTACCCCGACTGGGGCCAACTGTCGATAAATTCCAAACGGAAACTAAAATTATTTGTTAGAAAGTGTGAGAATTGGGACGCATGATGCCGTCCTTGCCACAAAAAAGTGGTGCTTCCCGCTATGTTGCCGCAGCGCTCACATGGCGCAGGAACGCCGAGGCAAGCGGCGTAAGCTTCTTCCCCAGCCGATACAGTATCCACCAGCTGCAGCGGATCGGGAAGCCGTCCACATCCAGCACGGCCAGTCCCTCCTCGGCCGGATTGGCGGCCAGGGCATAGCGCGAAATGATGCCCAGGCCCAGGCCCGCCGCGACCGCCTGCTTGATTGCTTCATTGCTGCCGAGCTCCATCCGCACGTCCACCGCCAGGCCCAGCGCGCGCAGGTGCCGGTCGCCGGCCAGGCGGGTGCCGGACCCCTGTTCGCGCAGGATGAAGCGGCTCCCCGCCATGCTGTCCGGCGCCAGGCGCCGCCGCGTGGCCAGTGCGTGGCCACGCTCGGCAATCACCACCAGCGGATTGGCCATCAATTCCTGGCGTTCCAGCGCCATGCCCTCTGGCGGCATGGACATCACATACAGGTCATCCAGGTTCTCGGCCAGGCGCTGGACCACGCGGTCGCGGTTCAACACTTCCAGGGCGATGTCGACCTGGGGATGCGCGGCGCAGAAGGCGCCCAGCAAGCGCGGCACAAAATACTTTGCGGTGCTCACGATCGACAGCCTCAGGCGCCCGCTCTCCACCCCTTTCATTTCGTCAATGGCCTGCTCGAAGCCGGCCCACTCGTTCATCATGGCGCGCGCCGTGCGCGCCAGCGCCTCCCCGGCCGCAGTCAGGTACATCTGCTTGCCCAGCTGCTCGTAGAGCGGCACGCCGACCGCGTCGGACAGCTCGCGCAGCTGCATGGAGGCGGTGGGCTGGGTGACGTGGCAGGCGCGCGCGGCGGCGGTCACGGAACGCAGCTCGGCAAAGGCAAGGAACAGGCGCAGTTGGCGAAAGGTGGCATTCATAGTATTTTATCTATGGATCGAATTTGAATAATCGATTTTTCTTTATATCCGCCCGAGGGTAGCATGAGGGTCCGATTGTTTCCATACAAAAATATGCATAACTTCCTCGATCCAGCCATCCTGTTCTTCGCCTTCGGCATCCTGGCCGGCTGCCTGAAATCCAACCTCGAGATTCCGCCGCAGATCTCGCGCTTCCTGTCGCTGTACCTGCTGATGGCGCTGGGGCTGAAAGGCGGCTTTGCCTTGTCGCAGTCCGGCCTCAACCGCGACGTGGCGCTCAGCCTGGGCGCGGCAGTCCTGCTGGCGCTGGCGCTGCCCTTGATTGCGTATTCCCTGCTCAAACGGGTTACCGATGGCTACAATGCGGCGGCGGTGGCGGCCACCTACGGGTCCGTCAGCGCGGTGACCTTCATCACCGCGACCCAGTACCTCGACAACCACCAGATTGCCTACGGTGGCCACATGGCGGCCGCCATGGCGCTGATGGAGTCGCCCGCCATCGTCATCGCCGTGCTGCTGGCCCATGCGCTGCGCCGGCCGGCGCCGGCCGCCGCGCTGCCGGCAGGCGGCGGCAGCATGGCCCTGGCCGGCATGGCCGGGGCCGGCGGCCCGTCGCCGGACCTGCGCAAGCTGCTGCGCGAATCGCTGACCGATGGCACGCAACTGCTGCTGATCGGCGCCATGGTGGTCGGCCTGGCCACCGGCGAGGCGGGCAAGGCGGCGCTGGCGCCGTTTTCCATCAACCTGTTCAAGGGAATGCTGGCATTCTTCCTGCTCGATATGGGATTGCTGACCGCGCGCAACCTGGGCAATGTGCGCAGCCAGTCGCCCTGGCTGCTGATGTACGCCGTGGCCGCTCCCCTGGCGCATGCCTGCGCGGCGCTGGCGCTGGCCAAAGTGCTGGGCCTGTCGGTCGGCAATTGCGCCCTGCTGATGGTGCTGGCGGCCAGCGCTTCGTATATCGCGGTGCCGGCCGCCCTGCGCCATGCCGTCCCTGAGGCCGACCCGTCCATCTATTTCAGCCTGTCGCTGGGCGTCACCTTCCCCCTGAACATCCTGCTGGGGATACCGCTGTACATGCATGCCGCCACCCGCCTGCTGGGGTGACGGCGGTCCCGGGCGGCCAGCGCACTATTGCCCCACCCCGGTGGTGGCGAAACGCTCGCGGTACAGGCGGGGGGTGATCCCCAGCCGCTTCTGGAACACGCGCCGCATCTGCGCTTCGTCGGTGAAGCCGCTGCGGGCCGCCACCGCCTTCATCGGCAGCGCCAGGTCGGCCAGCAGCCGGCTGGCCGCCTCGAAGCGGCCGCGTTCGATGAATTCCTGCGAACTGACGCCCACCTCCTGCTGGAACACCCGGGTGAAATGGCGCTCGCTCATCATGGCCTTCTGCGCCAGCTGGGCCACCGTCAGGCGCTGCTGCAGGTTGTCCAGTATCCAGGCCTGCAGTTCGCGGATGCCGGGACGGGCCGTCTTCTGGCTCATCAAATGCGAGCTGAATTGCGACTGCCCGCCGGGCCGCTTGAGGTAGACCACCATCTCGGTGGCCACCTCCAGCGCCAGCTCGCGCCCATGGTCCTCCTCCACGAAGGCCAGCGCCAGGTCGATGCCGGCCGTGACCCCGGCCGAGGTCCACAGGTTCCCGGCCCGCACGAAGATGGCGTCCGCATCCACCTCGATGCCAGGGAACTCCTGCTGCAGCCGCGCCGCCACGCCCCAGTGGGTGGTGGCGCGCTTGCCGTCCAGGGCCCCGGCCGAGGCCAGGAAAAAGGCGCCCGAGCACAGCGCCGCCAGGCGCCGGATGCGCGGCCAGGCCTGCCCCACCCAGGCCGTGATGCCCGGCGCCGCCGCCAGCGCGGCCTCGATATGGCGGGCGCCGACGATGATCACGTCGTCCGGCAGCGCCAGCGGGCTGAGGACCTTGGTGGCCTGCAGCGACATCATGGTGTCCGAGGCCACCGCCCCCGCCGCCGTGGCGGCGATGCGCACGTCATAGCCATCCGGCTGGCCGCGCCGGCGCAGGTGCAGGTTGGCGTATTCGAACACGGACATGGGGCCGATGGCCTCCAGGGCCTTGAAACCAGGGTAGACGACGATATCGATGGTGCGCGGCTGCATGCGGTAGGGGATGGTGAAAATCCGGTCATTATCGCAGCATATCCGGCCACGCGCAGGCGCGCCCGCCCCGGGATGGCCGTGGAAACGGCACAATCGGCGCTTTTACCGCACAAAGGAGCGCGCATGAAAACCAAAGCAGCCGTGGCCTGGCAGGCCGGCCAACCGCTGACCATCGAAGAAGTCGACCTGGCCGGCCCGCGCGAGGGCGAGGTGCTGGTCGAGATCAAGGCCACCGGCATCTGCCACACCGATTACTACACCCTGTCCGGCGCCGACCCGGAAGGCATCTTCCCCGCCATCCTGGGCCACGAGGGCGCCGGCGTGGTGGTGGACGTCGGCCCCGGCGTGAAAAGCCTGAAGAAGGATGACCACGTCATCCCGCTGTACACGCCGGAATGCCGCCAGTGCAAATTCTGCCTGTCGCAGAAGACCAACCTGTGCCAGGCCATACGCTCGACCCAGGGCCGTGGCCTGATGCCGGACGCCACCAGCCGCTTCTCGCTGGACGGCAAACCGATCTACCACTACATGGGCACCTCGACCTTCTCCAACTACATCGTGGTGCCGGAAATCGCGCTGGCGAAAATCCGCTCCGATGCGCCGTTCGACAAGGTCTGCTACATCGGCTGCGGCGTCACCACCGGCGTGGGCGCCGTGCTGTTCACGGCCAAGGTGGAAGCGGGAGCCAACGTGGTGGTGTTCGGCCTGGGCGGCATCGGCCTGAACGTGATACAGGCCGCGAAAATGGTGGGCGCCGACAAGATCATCGGGGTCGATATCAACCCGGCCCGCGAAGCCATGGCGCGCCAGTTCGGCATGACCCACTTCATCAATCCCAAGGAGGTGGAAAACGTGGTCGACACCATCATCGGACTGACCGATGGCGGCGCCGACTACAGCTTCGAGTGCATAGGCAACACCACCACCATGCGCCAGTCGCTGGAGTGCTGCCATAAGGGCTGGGGCCGTTCGATCATCATCGGCGTGGCGGCGGCCGGGCAGGAAATCTCCACCCGCCCGTTCCAGCTGGTCACCGGACGCAAGTGGGAAGGCTCGGCCTTCGGCGGCGCGCGCGGCCGCACCGACGTGCCGAAAATCGTCGATTGGTACATGGAGGGCAAGCTCAATATCGACGACCTGATCACCCACCGCCTGCCGCTGGAGCGCATCAACGAAGGCTTCGACCTGATGAAAACCGGGGAATCGATACGCTCCGTGGTCCTATACTGATTTTGATATCGGTCGGCGCGCGGCCGCAACGCGCGCTGCTCAACTCCGTGATTTATTGGCCATTGTTGCAGGTAGCCGGTTGACCGCCCGGGCTGGAAATATCAATACTGGCCTGGCGTTATCGAACGCACAAAAAAACATACCAATAAATCACGGAGACGACAACATGACCTCATGGACTCTGCGCGCCCTGTGCCTGGGCGCGGCGGGCACCCTATTGCTCGCCGGTTGCGGCGGCAACCTCGACGCCAACACTTCCTCCACTTCCGCCAAGCTGCTGGCCACCACGGCCGACACCAGCACCTTCGGGCTCAGCTCCGATACCAACTTCTACACGGTGGACACGGGCGCCGGCCTGGTGTTCAAGATACGCCGCACCGACAATGGCGTGAGCACCCAGTCGGCCGGCGACATCGCCTCGCTGGTGTACAACGGCGTGCAGTACCAGGACCAGTCGCGCGGCAGCCAGCTCAACTCCGGCTTCGACTACCTGTACAGCGGCGTCTCGGCCGTCACCGTGACCGCCGCCACCGTGGGCACCGACTATATCAAGGTCACGGTACAGGCCGGGAACCTGACCCACTACTACATGGCCAAGAAGGGCGAGCCCAGGATCTACATGGGCACCTACTTCACCACCGAGCCGGACACACTGAACCTGGCCCGCTTCATCGTGCGGGTGCCGATCGCCGCCCTGCCCAACGGCCCCACCCCGTCCGACATCCGCAACAATACGGGCGCCATCGAATCGAGCGACATCTTTGGCCTGGCCAACGGCCAGACCCGCTCCAAGCACTATTCCAACCAGCGCCTGAAGGACTGGAGCTATATCGGCGCCACCAGCAGCACCGCCGGCCTGTGGATAGTCCGCGACAACAACGAGGGCAACTCGGGCGGCCCGTTCTACCGCAGCCTGCTCAACCAGGGCACCGACACCAACCAGGAAATCACCTACATCATCAACTATGGCGAGGGCCAGACCGAGGCCCTGCGCACCGGCATCCTCAATACCTACACCATGGTGTTTACCAATGGCGCCGCGCCCGGCGCGGTGGACACGTCCTGGTTCTCCGGCATGGGCCTGACCGGCTACGTGGCGCCGAATGCGCGCGGCGCCGTGGCCGGCGTGGGCATCAACGGCCGCGACACCAACTACACCTACACGGTGGGACTGTCCAACAGCAAGGCCCAATACTGGACCACGGCGGCCGCCAGCAACGGCTATTTCAACCTGGGCGGCGTCATCCCCGGCACCTACACCATGACGATCTACAAGAACGAGCTGGCGGTGGACACCCGCAGCGTCACCATCTCCGCCGGCGGCACCACCGCGCTCAACACCATCACCATCACGGGCGACCCCAGCGCCACCGCCGCACAGTGGCGCATCGGCAACTGGGATGGTTCGCCGGCAGAGTTCCTGAACGGCGACAAGGTCACCAGCATGCATCCGTCCGACGTGCGCATGGCGTCCTGGACCCCGGGCGACTTCATCGTCGGCAGCTCGTCCGCCGCCACCGGCTTCCCTGCCTACCAGTGGAAGGATATCAACGGCAACATCGTGATCCGCTTCAACCTGACTGCCGCCCAGGTCAAGGCCTACACCCTGCGCGCCGGCATCACCACCGCCTATGCCGGCGGCCGGCCCAAGCTGACCGTCAACAGCTGGACCTCGTCCAATCCGTCGCCATCGACCCAGCCCAGCACGCGCAGCCTGACGGTGGGCACCTACCGTGGCAACAACACCACCTACAGCTTTGCCGTGCCGGCCAGCGCCTTCGTGGCCGGCACCAACGTCGTGACCCTGACCGCCATCAGCGGCAGCGGCGCGTCGCAATACCTCAGCGCCGGCTATGCGTATGACGCGGTCGACCTGATCCCCACCCCTTGATGCAACCCGGGCCGGCGCCCCGCCGGCCCATCCCACCGATAGGAATAAAATGAAACACGCACTGACCCGATGCGCCCTGGCCATCGCCGCCGCCGGCGCCCTGCTGGACGCCAGCGCCGCCGTGAACGTCACCACCGGCACCACGCCCCTGGCCGCCTACAGCAACCGCGCCGATTTCGAACTCAACAGCACGGTTGCGACCAGCTACACGGAAAACGGCCTGCTGTTCAACATCGTCAACGGCGTCGCCGCCGACAGCACCAACGGCTGCGGCTTTGGCGGCCTCGATTGCTACGACAACGTCAGCAGCGAGATCAGCTCCGCCTTTGCCGGCAATTACTTCGCCGCCTCCGGCAACAACGCCTACATCAGCATCGCGCTGGCCAGCGGCCGCGACTTCCAGGCCATCCAGTTCGCGGTGGCTTCCGGCTACCTGACCGCAAACGGCTACTGGCAGACCTATAACGACGGCGTGCTGACCGGCAGCGGCAACCTCACCGGCGGCAACGGCACCCTGCTCAGCCTGGCGGACGCCAGCGGCATCGACGAAGTGCGCTACTACTCCTTCGCCACCGCCAACAAGAGCAGCGGGTGGAGCGCGCCCGACATCGACGCCGTGCGCGTCTCGGCCGTGCCGGAACCGTCCACCTGGGGCATGCTGGCCGCCGGCCTGGGCTTGCTGGGCTGGATGCGCCGCCGCGGCGGCTCACGCCAGGCTTGAGGCGGCAAGCCTAGGCCGCCGGCCTGCGGGCGACATGGTCGCCCGCGCCATCGGCCAGCTTCCAGGCATCCCACAGGCCCGCAAGACTGGCGGCCGCCACCAGCACGAAGGCCAGCCGGAATTCCAGCGCCGGCACCGCCTCCCATCCGGCCTGCGCCGTCAGCCACTGCCCCAGCCTCACCCCCACCGCGCCCAGCGCCACGCCCAGTCCCATGGCCACCTGGAAGGCGGTGCTGAACAGGGTATTGGCGGCCGCCATGCGCGCCTGCGGCATGTCGGCAAAGGCGATGGTGTTCAAGGCCGTGAACTGCATGGAGCGGGTCAGCCCGCCCACAAACAGGACCAGCACGATCACCCACAGCGGCGTGGCCGGGGTCAGCAGGCAGCATGCAAACAGCGCAGCCACGTTCACCAGGCCGTTCACCAGCAGCACGCGCTTGAAGCCGTAGCGGCGCAGGATGGGCGTGGTGGCCGGCTTCATGCCCAGGTTGCCGGCAAAGACGGCGATCACCAGCAGGCCGGAATGAAAGGCGTCCAGGCCGAAGCCGACCTGGAACATCAGCGGCAGCAGGAAGGGCACGGCGCCGATGGCCATGCGGAACAGCGAACCGCCATGGATGGTTACGGCAAAGGTGGGGATGGCCAGCGTATCCAGGTCGATCAGCGGGTGGGCGGCGCGCCGCCAGTGGCGCACGGCGCATGCCAGCAGCGCCAGTCCGATGGCCAGCAGCGCGAGCGCCACGCTCCACGGCGCCTGCGGGTGGCTGAGCAGCTCGGACGCCCAGGTCAGGCCCAGCACCGCGCCACCACCCAGCGCGAAGCCGGGCCAGTCGAACGGACGGCGTTCGGCTTTCATCCCTGGCGGCACCAGCCACCAGGCCAGCGCGAAAGCGATTACGCCCAGCGGCAGGTTGAGGTAGAAGATCCAGCGCCACGAGGCATGGCTGGCGATGTAGCCGCCGATGGGCGGCCCCAGCACCGGCGCCACCAGGGCCGGCCAGGTCAGGGTGGCGATCACCGCCATCAGCCTGTCCTTGGGCGTGTTGTTGAGCACCACCAGCCGCCCGACAGGCACCATCATGGCCCCGCCCGCGCCCTGCAGGGCGCGCAGCAGCACGAATTCGGCCAGGCCGTCCGCCATCCCGCACAGCACCGAGGCGATGGTGAACACGGCCAGCGCGGCCGCGAACACCTGGCGCGCACCGTAGCGCTGCGCCACCCAACCGCTGACGGGGATGAACACGCCCAGGGTCAGCAGGTAGGCGCTCACGCCCACGCCCAGGTCCAGCGGCAGCACGCCAAAGGAGCGCGCGATATCGGGTACCGCCGTGGTGATCACGGTGCCGTCCAGGTTTTCCATGAAGAAGGCGGCGGCCACCAGCAGGGCCAGCCACAGGCTGCGGCGCGAGGGGGAAGCGGTCATGGTTTCGGCATAAGAGGACGTTTCAACATGGGCGTGGCCAGGCGCAGCTCCGAACACAGTGCACTTGCACGGCGAGGAGCTGCAACGACACCATGGTCATGTTGAAACGTCCTCTGATTGCAACGGAAGCAAGCCTGACATTATAGAACGGTGCCACCAGCCACGCTGGCCGTGCTAGTATCCCGCAGCGCCCGGCTACCGCCAGGTCTGGTTGCTAAAAATTTATTACAACGTCAACTCGTGGAGAAGAACTGAAGTGGGTATTTTCAGAACAAAAAATCTGGATGAGATGGTCGCCGCCAGCCACAAGCCGGGCGGACTGGCCAAGGTCCTGGGACCATTCGACCTGGTCCTGATGGGCATAGGCGCCATTGTCGGCACCGGCATCTTCGTGTTGACGGGCACCGGCGCCGTGACGGCCGGGCCGGCCCTGACCCTGTCCTTCGTGGTGGCGGCCATCGCCTGCTGCTTCGCGGCCCTGTGCTACGCCGAATTCGCCTCCACCGTGCCGGTGGCGGGCTCCATCTACACCTATACCTACGCCACCCTGGGCGAGCTGGCGGCCTGGATGATAGGCTGGGACTTGCTGCTGGAATACGGCCTGGCCACCTCGGCGGTGTCGGTGGGCTGGTCCGGCTACTTCCAGTCGCTGATCGCCGGCTTCGGCGTCAAGCTGCCCGTGGTGCTGACGGCGGCGCCCGGCGCCATCCCCGGCGTCACGACCTGGATCAACCTCCCGGCGCTGTGCATCATGCTGGTGCTGACCGCCATGCTGAGCTGGGGCGTGCGTGAATCGGCGCGCCTGAACAACATCATGGTGGCCATCAAGATCGGCGTGGTGCTGCTGTTCATCGTGGTGGGCGCGCGCCATGTGCAGCCGGCCAACTGGCAGCCCTTCATGCCCTATGGCACCCACGGCATGCTGAGCGCGGCAGCGCTGGTGTTCTTCGCCTTCATCGGCTTCGACGCCGTGACCTCGGCGGCGGAGGAAGTCAAGCGTCCGGCGCGCGACCTGCCGATCGGCATCATCGGCTCACTGGCCGCCTGCGCCGTGCTGTACGTGGTGGTGTCGGCCATCATGACCGGTATCGTGCCGTACAAGCAATTCCTCGGCATCGACCATCCCGTCACCCTGGCCCTGCAATACGCGGGCGAGAACTGGGTGGCCGGCTTTGTCGACCTGGGCGCCATACTCGGCATGACCACCGTGATCCTGGTAATGGCCTATGGCCAGACCCGCGTGATCTTCGCCATGTCGCGCGACGGCCTGCTGCCCAAGCGCCTGTCGTCGGTGCACCCGCGCTTCCAGACCCCGTTCTTCGCCACCTGGATGGTCGGCATCGTGTTCGGCCTGATCGGCGCCGTGGTGCCGCTCAACGTGCTGACCGAGCTGATCAACATTGGCACCCTGGCCGCGTTCTGCCTGGTGTCGGTGGCGGTGGTCATCATGCGCAAGAAGCGCCCCGACTTGAAGCGCGCCTTCCGCTGCCCCGGCGTGCCGGTGATCCCGGCGCTGGCGGTGGTGTTCTGCGTGGTGCTGATGGCCTACCTGACCCTGACCACCTGGATCGCCTTCGCCATCTGGCTGGTGATCGGCCTGGCCGTCTACTTCGGCTACTCGCGCCACCGCTCGGTGCTGGGCCAGCAGGGCTGACCCCTCCTGGCGTCCAGCCCGCCGGTGTCTGACCTCCCCTGGTGTCCCCCGGTGTCCGCCCCCCGGTGTCAGATCTGCCATTGGTACATGAGTCCGCTTTTCCAGACGAGGTCATGTACTATTGGCAGACCTGACACCCGTGGTGGCAAGACGAGGTCATGTACTATTGGCAGACCTGACACCCGTGGTGGCACGGTGCTGGGCCAGCAGGGCTGATACTCCCGGCGCCCAGCCCCCCGGCCTGTCGCGCCCCACCCGGTGTCCACCCACCCGGTGTCAGATCTGCCATTAGTACATGGGTCCGCCTTCAGAGGCGAGCTCATGTACCATTGGCAGACCTGACACCGGGGTGACACCTGACACCGGGGTGACACCCCGGGGTGACACCGGGGTAGATACCGACGCCAGGGTTATTGGCCTGGCTGCGGCGTCAGAACTCTTCCCACTCCTGGCTGCGCGCTGCGGCCGGGGCCAGGCGCGGCGCGGACTTGCCGGGCAACGCGGCGCGGGCCGGCGCCGCTGGCAGTGCCACCGGCAGCGCCTGGCCGGTACGGAATGCGCCAACCGCCTGGTTCAGGTTGTTGACCTGCACCTGCATCGCCTGCGCCGCGGCCGCCGCTTCCTCCACCAGCGCCGCGTTCTGCTGGGTCACATCATCCATTTGCATCACCGCCTGGTTGATCTGCTCGATCCCGGCCGACTGCTCGCGGCTGGCCATCATGATCTCGGCCATGATGTCCGTCACCCGCCGCACGCTGCCCACCACGTCCTGCATGGTGGCCCCGGCCTGCTCCACCAGCCGGTTGCCGATCTGGACCTGGTTGACGGAATTGCCGATCAATTCCTTGATTTCCTTGGCTGCCGCCGCGCTGCGCTGCGCCAGCGTGCGCACCTCCGAAGCCACCACGGCGAAGCCGCGCCCCTGCTCTCCGGCGCGGGCCGCTTCCACCGCCGCGTTCAGCGCCAGGATATTGGTCTGGAAGGCGATGCCATCGATCACGGCAATGATGTCGACGATCTTGTGCGCCGAGGTATCGATGGCGGCCATGGTATGCACCACCTCGGCCACTACCGCGCCCCCCTTGGCGGCCACGTTGGAGGCGGATTCCGCCAGGCCGTTGGCCTGGCTGGCCCGGTCCGAATTGAGGCGCACGGTGCTGGTCAGCTCTTCCATCGACGAGGCCGTCTCCTCCAGCGTGCTGGCCTGCTGCTCGGTGCGCGCCGACAGGTCCAGGTTGCCGGCCGCGATCTGCTGGGCCGCACTGGAAATGGTGGCGCTGCTCTCCTGCACCTGGCTGACTATGCGCAGCAAGCCCTCACGCATGGCGTGCATCGCGTACAGCAGGCTGCCACGGTCGTCCGGCCCAACGCTGATGGGCACCACCAGGTTGCCACCCGAGATCTCGGCGGCGATGGCCGCCGCGTCGCCCGGCTCGCAGCCGAGCTGGCGCACCACGCCGCGCGTGATCAGCCACGCCGATACGGCGCTGCACAGCAGCGCCAGCGCTCCCACCAGCAGCATCAGGCGGCGCGCCGACTCGTAGGCTTCATCGGCATTCTGCACCGCCTCGCTGTTCTGCTGCTCCTCCAGCGCCACCAGCTTGCGTATCAGTTCCCACCACTGCTTCTGCACCGGCCGGAATTCAAAGCGCAGCAGCTTGTAGGCCTCGTCCTGCTGCTGATTGAGCGCCATGTCCTGGGCGCGCTGTATGTAGGGCGCGGCCAGTTCGCCCTGCTTGCGGATGGCGTCCAGCAGGCCGCGCTCCTCATCCGTGGTACCCTGGGTCTCGCGAAACATCCGCGCCAGCTTGTCGAGCGCGTCGCCGTACTTGGCGCTCTGGTCGCCGATGCGCTTGGTTTCGATCTGGATTTCCTTGGCGTCCTTCAGCAGGATCAGGTTGCGCAGCGCCAGGGCGCGCTCGGTGACGGTCAGGTCCATGGTCTGCGCGAGGCGCGTCTCGACCCCGTTGACCTTGGTGATTTCCACCATCCGCCCCTGGATCTGGCGCATGCTGCTCAAACCCAGCGCTATCACCACCAGCAACAGCAGCGACACCAATCCAAACCCTATGCCCAGCCGTTTGGCCACGCTTAAATTACTCAGTTTCATACTTTCCCCCGCTTCAGGCATCCATGGACATGAAATCGTTATCGACTTCCATGGTAGCGGGTGAAAACACGGGAATAGTCACCAATAATCACGATTTGCGCAGCTGCAACACGCCAAATAAACTTGACGCAAGGCATGACATGCGCTGCGGGCGCCATTGTCCCGGCAAGCAGCGCCGGCGCGGCGGCCGCCGGCTTGCGGACTGCAAGCCAGCGCTACCGTTGCGTCAGCGCTTCACCACCACGGCGTGGCCGTCGTAGCGCACCTCGCGGCCGCCCTGGTCCAGTTGCGCGGCAGGGGCCTGGCCGGGGCCGATGAACTGCACCCGGAACACCCGCCGCTCGGGCATGCCACGGTAGGCGCCGCTGCGCGCACCGATGGTCAGGGTGCCGCTGGCCTCCTGGTAGCGGAACGGGATGCGGCTCGCTTCGCCCTTGAGGTAGGCATTGCTGACGCCGTCGTCCTCGTACAGGCTGGCCTGGCCGTCGGCGCCAGTGTAGACCTGCAGGGTCAGCGGCGCGTCCGGCTGCTCATCGACGTACTGCATGACCGGCCCCAGCGGGACAATGGCGCCGGCCCGCACCAGCAGCGGCATGCGCGCCAGCGGCGCCGGTATGGTCACGGTGGCGCCGCCCGCGTAGCGCCGTCCGCTATGGAAGTCGTACCAGGACGCGCCCTTGGGCAGATACACGCTGCGCTCGCGCGCGCCGTACACATACACCGGCGCCACCAGCAGGTCATGCCCGAACAAATACTGGTCCTTGATGTCCTTGGCCTTGTCGTCGCCCGGGAAGTCCATCACCAGGCCGCGCATGATGGTGCCGGAGTCGTAGTGCGTCGCGGCCGCCGCCGTGTAAATATAGGGCATCAGGCGGTAGCGCAGCTGGTCGTACCACACCATGGTGTCGCGCATCTCCGAGCCTTCCGGCGAAATCTTGTGGATCTCGCGCTTGACCACTTCCCCATGCGAGCGGAACAGGGGCGAGAAGGCGCCGAACTGGAACCAGCGCACATTCATCTCCTGCCATTCCTTCACGTCGGCCGGATTGACCACCTTGGCGCCCGTGCCGCGGTTCTCCTGCGCGCTGCCCACCTCGCCGAACTGGAAGCGCTCCTCCTGCGCATAGCCGCCGATATCGTGTGTCCAGTTCGGAATCCCCGACATGGAGAACGACACGCCCGCCGAAATCTGGTCGTACAGGTTGTTCCAGCGCGCCACCGTGTCGCCGCTCCACACCGCCGCCGCATTGCGCTGTATGCCGGCAAAGCCGGAGCGCGACAGGATGAACTGGCGCGTGTCCGGCTGGTCGCGCTTCAAGCCGTCATACATGGCTTGCGTGTGCACCAGGCTGTAGGGATTGAAGGTGATTTCGCCGGCGCCATACACGGTGGGCCCGATCAGCTTCTTGAAATCCTCAGGGCGCGAGTTGGACAGCACATCAGGCTCGCTGTTGTCCATCCACCAGGCGTCAAAGCCCAGGTCGACCAGCTTGGTCTTCATCTGGCGGTAGTAGATGTCGCGCGCCTCCTGGGTGTAGGGATCGTAGTGGCTGTTCCTGTAGCCCGGCCCGACCCAGTCCAGCGCCCCATCCTCCACGTTCCTTGTCCACATATGGCCCTTGGCAAGCAGTTCCTTGTAGTTGGCGGTACTGTCGTAGAACTTGCCCCAGACCGACAGCATGATGCGCGCATGGTTGCGGTGCACCTCGTCCACCATGCCTTTCGGATCGGGGAAGCGCTTCTGGTCGAAGTCATGCGAACCCCAGGCGTTTTCCGGCCAGTAGAACCAGTCCTGCACGATGTTATCGAGCGGCCAGCCGCGCTTGCGGTATTCGCGCACCGTCTCCAGCAACTGCTCCTGGGTCTCGTAGCGCTGGCGCGACTGCCAGAAGCCGTAGGCCCACTTCGGCATCATGGGCGCCTGGCCGGTCAGCAGGCGGTAGCCGGCGATCACCTGGTCCATGCTGGGCGCCGAAATCACGTAGTAATTGATGGCTTCCGCGATCTCGGACGACATGGTCAGCGAATGGCGCTCCGGCGCCGGCAGCGGGTTGTTGTGGGTGATGGCCACCATGCCGCCGGCCGGCTTCCATTCCAGGTGCAGCCGGACCGGCTTGTCCTTCTCGAACTTCACCTCAAAATTGTGGTACCAGGGATTCCAGCCCTGACGCCATACGTCCAGCACCTGCTTGCCATCGATGCTGAGGGTCGCGTAGTCGGAAGAATACAGCTGCAGCTTGTGCTCGCCCGGCTGGTCCGAACTGAGAGTGGCGTCCCATACCACCTTCACATCCTTGAGCTGCTTGATGTCGCCCAGTTCCTTGGCCGGCCAGTTCTCGGCCACGTCCTTCAGGTACTGGTAGGCGATATCCTTCTCGTGGCGCGTCAGCATCAGCTTGCCACCCACGTAGTAGCGCGCGGTCAGGCCGCCTTCCCTGCCCTCGCTGTCCACCACCTTCAGGTCGCGCACCAGCGGGCCGTAGGGTTTGGGGTCGCCAAAGCGCGAGATCGAGTTGTTATCCCACAGCAGGCCGTAGTTCTTGTCCGAGACCAGGAAGGGCACCGCCACGTCCATGTTGTGCTGGGCCAGCAGCACATCCTCGCCGTTCAAGTTCATCTGCCCGTTCTGGTGCTGACCCAGGCCGTAGTACGCATCGCGGGTGCCGTGGTTGAAGCCCTCTTTGATGGCCAGGAAGGGCTTGCCGCCGACGTCGACCGGCGCCAGGCTTTCCGACGCCTGCCGCAGGAACACCTTGCCGCCGGCGTCGCGGAACTGCAGCTGTCCGTCCGCCAGCGCCACCGTGGCAGAGATGGCGCCGGCCTTCAGGGTCACCGCGCCGGCCGCCTTCTCCACCGTGAACCGGCAGGCGCAGGGCTGGGCGATGGTCATCAGCGAGGGCGTCAGCTGCTTGCCGGCGCGGTCGGTCTTGACCACGTGGATGATGTTATCGGCCATCAGCTCCAGCCGTACTTCCTTCACCGCGCCCTGGTCGGGCTGCACCACCACACCGCTGGCGGTTTTTTCCACGCTGGACGCCAGCGCCAGGCTGGATGCGGCCAGGGCCAAACAGGTCACCGCGGACATAGGGATGTATCGCACTTGCTGTCTCCGTTCTTGTGTGATGGCGGGCTTACCAGGTGCCTACCTTGACCTTCAATACCGTGGGCTGCGCGGGCAGGTTGAGGCCATAATCGGTCTGGTCGCCATTCCAGTTGCGCTCCATGACCCATTTCCCCTGGGCGTTGAATTGCCCCTCCTCCACCCGCGCCCACAGCACTTCCTTGCCGCCGTTGGCGCCCAGACCCTCGATGCGCACGCGCGCATTCTGGCCGGCGATGATGAATTCATTGTCGGCGATCTGCGCGATGGCCACGCCGCCGTTGGGCGACTCGGTCCCGGCCTGCATTTCCTTGACATCCTTGAACCAGGAGCGGTCGCCGAACTGCCATTCGCGGAAAGTGACGTTGGCTTTCCAGTTCTTCATCTCCACGCTCTGCGCGGCGCGGTCGTCGCCCTCGGCCACGCCGTAGGTGCGGCCTTCCGCCACCCAGCGCGCCCACTGCCGCTCCATGGGCCGGAACACGGCAAAGATTTTGCCGAACGGTTCCACCATGCTCTTGTCCTTGGCCTTGGAGCCGAGCGGGAAATTGCTGTAGTCGGCGTAGTCGATGCCGAACGGCGCGAAACCCAGCGCACCGCGTCCCAGCACCAGCCAGCTGTAGCGTACATAGTCGGCGCCATTGCTCATTTCCGGCACCACCAGCGGATTGTCGGGGCGCTGGAACTTGTCCAGCGTGGCGTGGAACTTCTTCGAGTCCGGGCTGTAGACGTCCGGACCGGCGAAATCGATGTGGGGCGCGGCCGCCTTGTAGATGTCGATCACGTCATAGGTCGGGCCGCCGCTGGAAAAATCGTTGTTCCACGGGGCCATGGGCGTGAGCGGATTGCGCAGCGAGTTGTTGACGTACATGGGCAGGTCGTACACGGCGCGTCCCGCCTTGGCGATCTCCTCGATGTAACTGGCGATGGCCCAGGTGTGGAAGTACTGGTCGGCATAGTCGCCATACACCTGGGACCAGCTGCCCGACGCCGCCAGCGGCACCGGCGATTTTTTATGGTCCAGCACCGCCTGCGGCACCGGCTGCTGGAAGGCCGCCTGCGCCTTCGGACTGAAGTCGCGCACCCAGCCATAGGTGCCGACCTCGTTCTCGACCTGCATCATGATCACCGTGCGCTGCGCCTCGTCGATCTTCTTGATGTGCTTCATCAGCTCGACAAACGCCTTGCGGTCGGCCTTGAGCGTTTCCTCGCCATGCGGCGACAGGCAGTAGATAGGCTTGCCGTCCTTGTCCAGCATGCGCGGGAAGCGCGCATTGTCGAACTTGACCCATTCCGGGGTGTAGGACGGCCCGGTGTTCTTCCAGGTGCCGAACCACAGCAGCACCAGGCGCACCTTGTTCTCGCGCGCCTCCTTGACCAGGGTATCGACAAAGCTGAAGTCAAACTTGCCCTCCACCGGCTCGATCTGCTCCCACGCGACCGGCACCTCCACCGTGTTGGCGTGCATGTCCTTCACGGCCGGCCACACCTTCTTCAGCGCGGCCGGATAATTGCTGGAGTTGTGCACCTGGGCGCCCAGCATCACGAACGGCGCGCCATCGACCATGAAGGCGTAGCGCCCGTCCTGCTTGACGATGCGTGGAAGTTCGGACGCGCCCGCGGCGGCGGCGCCGGCAGCGGCCAGCGCCGCCAGGGTCAGGGTGGCCAGGGTCAGGATCGACAGCCTGCGGCCGGTGGACTGCTTCATGTGTGCGCCTTTCAGAAGGTGTATCGGAGCTGGGCAGTATAGCGCGGGCCGGACACGAACCAGGCCCGTCCCTTGGTGCCGATATGCTGGTCCATCAGCTGGGTGTAGCGGGCGTCGGTCAGGTTCTGTCCCTCCAGGCCAATCGACAGATTGTCGTTGATCTGGTAGAAAATGGATGCGTCCAGCTGGCCGTAGGAACCGGCGTAGGTCGGCAAGCCCCAGGTGACCACGTGCTGGCCGTAAGTGGGGCTGGCCGGATTGGTGTCGGTGCCGTCGCTGCCCTGGGTGCCGTTGACGTTGACCGCCTGCAGGCTCTTGGAGCGCCAGTTGTAGGCCACGCGGGCCGACAGCTTGCCCTTGTCGTACATCAGCGCCAGGTTGTAGGCGTTGCGCGACAGGCCTTGCAGCGGCAGGTTGCCGAAGGTCTGGCCGTTGGTGTCGCAGCCGTTCAGATTCAGGTTCAGGTTGGCCGCCGTGTTGGAACCGGTGCAGTAAGCCTGGTACACCGGGTTGTACAGGTCCTGCTTGCTGTCCACGAAGGTGTAGTTGGCCTGCACGCCAAAGCCGGACAGCCAGCCCGGCAGCTTGTCGAAATACTGCTGGTAGGCCAGCTCCACGCCGCGCGCGCGGCCACGGGCGCCGTTCACCGGGCCGGTGATGGTGAAATTCTGGGCATTGCCGTTCACGTCCGGCAGCTGGTAGTTATAGGTCTGGTTGATGATGATGTCCTTCAGCTGCTTGTTGAACACCGCCATCGTGATCGCCCCGGCCGGCGCGAAATACCATTCCGTGCTCAGGTCCATCTGCCGCGAAGTGGTGGGGCGCAGCAGCGGGTTGCCGGACGCCGTGCCGGACCGCGAGACGCTGTTGACCACCACGCTGTTGTTGGCGGCGTTGACCGTGGCGTCCACCGTCTGCGACATGGTGGTGTAGGCCTGCAGCTGCGAGAAATCAGGCCGCGACAGCGCGCCGGCAAAGGCGAAGCGGAATTGCAGCCTGTCGCTGGCCTTCAGGCGCAGGTTCAGGCTGGGCAGCACGTTGTGGTAGCTGTTCTCGAAGTCCTGCGACTTGGAAAACGGCAGGATGCTGGTCCAGGTCGGGCCGGTCACGTTGGCGCCGGCCGGTATCGCCGGGATGGTCTGGGTAAACACCACGTAGCCGTGGGCCGTGGTATCGGTCTTCACGTAGCGCACGCCGATGTTGCCGTCGACCGGGTAGGCCAGGTTGTCGAAGCCGAAGCGCAGCTGGCCGTACAGGGCCTTGGTCTTTTCATCCTGCTCGTTGCGGCCGGCCGGGTCGGTGCCGAAGGTGGCGGCCGCCCACGGGGTGCAGTTGGGCGCGCGGTTCTGCTGCGCCGCCAGTTCCTGGCACAGGATGTCGTGGTACTTGTGCAGGGCGGCGTAGCTGCCCGGGAAGCCGTTGGCCAGCGACACGTCCGGGAACACCACCGAGGGCACCGACACGCCACCGTTGAAGAAGTTGTCGAAGCTGTGCAGATTGGTGTTGCCGGAGAAGCGGGGATCGCCCAGCGAGGCGAGCTTGCTGATGTCCCAGCCCAGCTGCCAGGTCTGGCTGATGGGCGACCAGTTGTAGCTGGGATTGGAGTTTTCCGTGACCGAGTCGCGCTGGGTCAGGCGCGCGCCGAAGCGCACGTCGCGCAGCACCGGATGGTCGAAGTCATACTTGACGTCGCCCTTCCAGGCCTTCTCCGTGGCCTTGCTGCGGTCCATGTGCTCCATGGTGAAGGCCCAGTAGTAGTTGTTCGGATTGGCCAGGTAGGCCAGGTCGGATGCGTCGAAATTCAGGCGCGGCACGGTGCCGCGCAAATCGATATTCTCCTTGGGCAGCTGGACCCCGGTGGCCACGGTGGAATCGAGGCTGTTGGTGTGGGCCCGTATGCTTTGCAGGTCGGAAGTCACGGTCCACTGGCTGGCCGGCTTCCAGCGCACATTCCACGAGATATCGGTGGTGTCCGACTTGCGGGTGGCGGTGCGGGTGTCGTCGCCGAAGTTGATGCCGCCGTCGGCCGGATCGGTCAGGGTGCCGGTCAGCAGCGCGCCATAGGCGTCATAGGTGGCGTCCTTGCTGACCTGGATGTTGTAGGGGCTGGACTGGGCGAAAATGGCTTGCTCGTCCCACTTCATGCGGTAGCGCGACTTGAAGTAGGTCAGCGAGGTATTGAGCTCGGTGCTGGGACGCCATTGCAGCGCGCCGTAGGCGCCCTCGCGCTTGCGGTCGAATTCCAGCGTGCGCCACTGCGCGCCTTTCGGTATCCACACCGTCTTGCCGCTGACGATGTCGGTGCGCGGGTAGTAGGGTTCGACCTGGAAGGCGTCGGTACGCACCGCGCTTTCCGAATACGCCAGGTCCAGCAGCGCACCCACTTCGCCGATCGGGGTCTTCCAGCGGTTGGAGATCATGCCGGAGGCGGAGGGCGATGCCTTGCCCTTCTTCAGGGTGGCGTAGCTGTCCTGGATGGAAATCACCGACTTGAAGCCCTTGAAGTCGAACGGCATGGCGGTGCGCAGGTTGACCAGGCCGCCCACGGCGCCCTCGATCTGTTCGGCGGACGGGTTCTTGTAGATGTCCACCCCGGCCATCAGCTCGGGCGGGACGTCCTCGAAGTTCAGCGAGCGGCCGCCGTTGGCCGAGAACGAATCGCGCCCGTTCAACTCCGAGCGCACGTAGTTCAGGCCGCGGATGGTCACGCCCGAGCCTTCCACCGAGTAGTGCTCCGGATCGCCCTTGGCCATGGTGCGGTCGATGGACACGCCCACCACGCGCTGCAGCACCTCGGTCACCGAGCGGTCCGGCAGCTTGCCGATATCGTCGGCCACGATGGAGTCGACGATTTCATCGGCATCCTGCTTGATCTTCTGGGCCGAGTTCAGCGCCGCGCGCTGGCCGGTCACCACCACCACCGCGCCCTGTCCGGCGGCGGCGCTATCCTGCGCGGTGGCGCTGTTGGCAAGCATCAGCGTGGCCTGGGCCACGGCGATGGCAATGGCGGTCTTGTTGAGTTGTTTCACTTGGTCTCCCCTTCTCTTTTTTATGCGTGGCACCCCCACGCGGTGGATACGGTCCTGCGATGGCGCCGTGGCGCCGTGAAATCGTTGTCATGTCAGTGCGGCACAGTGCGCTCCGGCGCGGCGGCCTGCTGTGCGGGCCGTCCCACCACCACGCCACGGCCGGCCGTGCTCATGTAGACCACGCCATAGCTGTTCATGTCGCCCAGGATGAAATGGCCGTCGCCGGGGCCGCCGTAGGCGTGGGCGTCGTCGTTGACGCGCACCCAGCTGGCGCCCGTGTCGGTGGAGCGGAACACGCCGCGCACCCCGCCCACCGTGCCCCAGATGTAGATGGCGGGATAGCTGGCGCCGGGGGCCGCCTTGCCGAAGCCGACCGCGCCGCAATCCTGCACCGCCGCCAGCAGCGCGAAGCTGGCGCCGGCATCCGTGGAACGCGCCAGGCCGCCGGCGCGCAAGGCCACCCACACATCGCCTTCGTGGCCGGGCGCGGCGCGCACCAGGTCCGAGCCGCCGGGCGCCAGCCGCGCGCGCGGCGCGAACGAGACGCCGCCGTCGCTGCTGGCCAGCAGCACGCCGTCCTGGTAGGCGTAGAAGCGGCGCGGATTGACGCTATCGGCCACGGCGCGCATCCGCCGGCCTTCCAGCCCGCGCACCACGCTCCAGCTGGCGCCCATATCGTCCGAGCGGTAGCTGAGCGTAGCGTCCTCGGGGCTGTGCAGGATGACGGCGCCGTCGGCCGACAAGGCCACCTGTCCCTTGGCGCCGCGCATGGCAGGAGTCCTGCGCCAGCTGCGGCCCATGTCGCTGGAGGTGTACATGGCCGCGCCCACCCGCACCAGCACCGACGGCCTGGCGGCGGCGTAATCGAGGCCGGTGGTGGTGCCCATTTCGGGCTGGTGGATGGGCGCGTAGCGCCTCACTTCCGTGTGCAGGAAGCCGTCGTAGTCGCCAATGGCGGTGACCAGCGGCCCGCCCGGCAGGCTGGCCATGGCCAGCGGCACGGTTTCCTCCAGCCCCGCCACGGTGAAGGTCCAGGTGGTGGGCACGGCGCCGAGATCGGCGCTGCGGAACACGCCATTGCCCGAGGTGACCCAGGCCGCCCTGCAGTCGGCCGGATCGAATACGATGCTGCTGGCCCAATGGATGGCGTGGCGGCCGGCGATCCAGGGCACGCCGCCGGCATCCTTGGCAAAGCCGCGCGCCACCAGGTCGGTCCAGCTGGCGCCGCCATCGCTGGACAGGAACAGGCGGTCGCCCCGGCCACTGCCCTGCGGCAGGTAGGCGCTGATGGTCGATGCCAGCAGGCGCTGCGGATTGCGCGGATCGGCGGCGATGCCGCTGAAGGCCGCCTTGACACCCGGCGGCGTGACATTGCGCCAGGCCCCGTCCGCGATGCGGTACTGCCACAGCGCGCCATCGTCCATGGGTTCCGGCGGCGACTGGCTGGGATGCGGTCCGGCGCCATTGGCATAACTGAGGTAGAGGTGGCCGGCGCCATCGAGGGCCGCACGCTGCGGCATCAGCCGGGGCGCACCGGCGACGGGCGCGAAACTGGCGCCGCCGTCGTCGCTGCGGTACAGGTTGGGGCCCACGGCGGCGTCGCGCGACACGCCCACATACAGCCGCTGGGCCCTGTCGTGCGCCACGCTGGCCGGATCGGGCAGCACGAAGCTGATGCCGGCGCCGTTGGGCGTGGCGGTCACGTCCAGTCCCGGCAGGCGCTGCCAGGTCAGACCGGCGTCCACGCTGCGGAACAAACCGTTCCAGCGCGTGCCCGCGTACAGCACCTCGCCGGCGCCGGGATCGACGGCCAGCTTCTCGCCATTGCCGCGCCCCATGCCATTGCCGTGGGTCTTGAACTGCGCCGTCACGTCGGTGACGGCGAAGCTGCGGCCGTAGTCCGAGGAGCGCAGGATGGCCGTCTTGCCACCGTTCAGGTAGCCGGTCCCGGCCAGTAGGTAGACCCGGGCGGCATCGTGCGGATCGACGGCCAGCGCATCGATGCCCAGGTAGCCGGTGCTGTCGTCCGGCAGCCAGTCCAGCAAGGGCTGCCAGCGCGCCGCCGCTGCGTCCCAGCGGTAGGCGCCGCCCACGTCGGTGCGTGCATACAGCACGCCGGACCCGTCGCGCGCAGGGATGATAGCCGAGACAAAACCGCCGCCGCCGATGGCCACGCTGTCCCACACATAGCGTTGGCCCAGGTCCAGCGATGGTAGACCCGGCGCGGCGGCGGCAGCGCCGGCAAGCACCGCGCACAGCATGGTCACGGACAAAAAACGGTATCTCATTTATGAAAAGGTTTTCATGAGCTGGCGAAAAAAATCGGGACAGGCCCCCCTGCCCCGATAACCCCGCAGGAGACTACTTGCCGCTCAACTGAGCATTCGTGTAAAAGCCGTCGGCCACCAGCAGGTCGACATTGGCCTTGGTCAGCGGGGTGGGCTTGAGCAATACGGTGCTGACCTTCTTGTAGCCGTTGTCGTACTGCGCGTTGTAGGCCGGCTTCTCGTTGCGCACCAGTTGCACCGACAGCTTGGCGGCCTCGCTGGCGATCAGTTTCAGGGGCTTGTACACGGTCATGGCCTGGGTGCCGGACAGCACCCGCCGCACCGCCGCGATATCGGCGTCCTGGCCCGAGACCGGCACCTTGCCGGCCAGCTTCTGCGCCGCCAGCGCCTGGATCGCGCCGCCGGCCGTGGCGTCGTTGGAGGCCACCACCGCATCTATCTTGTTGCCGTTCGCGGTCAGGGCGTTTTCCACGATGGCCATGGCCTCGGACGCGCTCCACTCCTTGACCCATTGCTTGCCGACCACCTTGATGTCGCCTTTGTCGATCAGCGGCTGCAGCACGGCCAGCTGGCCTTCGCGCAGCATCTTGGCGTTGTTGTCGGTGGGCGCGCCGCCCAGCAGGTAGTAATTGCCCTTGGGCTTGATCTGCACCAGGCTCTGGGCCTGCATCTCGCCCACCGCCTTGTTGTCGAAGGAGATGTAGGCGTCGATGTCGGCGTTGAGCGCCAGGCGGTCATAGGAAATCACCTTGATGTTGGCCTTCTTGGCCTCGCGGATGGCGTTGCTCAACACGGTCGCGTTGAAGGGCACGATCACCAGCGCGTCTACCCCGCGCGAGATCAGGTTCTCGATCTGCGACAGCTGCTTCTGCTCGCTGCCGTCGGCCGACTGCACGTACACCTTGGCGCCCAGCTGCGAGGCGGCCGCCACGAAGTAGTCGCGGTCGCGCGCCCAGCGCTCCAGGCGCAGGTCGTCGATGGAAAAGCCGATCTTGGGATTCCTGGCGTCGGCGCTGGCGCTGCCGCAGGCAGCCAGCATCAGCGTGGCGGCTATCAGTTTCTTCATGCTTCAGTCTCCGTTGTGGTGGGCCGCTGTGGGCGCGGCCTGCTATGTTCCTGTCATGGTGCCGCGCCCCGGCCTGCGGCGCAATTGCGAAACTCACCAAGCACGATCATGATTCCACGCAGCGCCTCACGCCTGCAGCGACAGGCGGTACACCGTGACCTGGCGGTGCACGCGGCCCGGCTGCAGCAGCACTCCGGCCGGCCCGGCGCCGGCCTGGGCCTCGAGGCAGAAGCCGTCGTGCCGCACATAGGGCCGCGCGGCGCGTCCCTGCACCCCTTCCAGCACATTGCCGCTGTAGAACTGCAGCCCGGCCCCGGTGGTGGACACCTGCAGCCGCCGTCCCGAGCCGGGATCGACCACCCGCGCCACCTCGCGCGGTACCGTGCAAGCGCCCCCGCCCCCACCTTCTTCCTGCGGCAGATCCACGCAATAGCAGTGGTCGAAGCCGCCCGCCAGCCGCAGTTGCGGATCGGGCCAGCCCAGGCGCGCGCCGATCGCGGCCGGCTCGCGGAAATCGAAGGGCGTGCCGCTGACCGGCGCCCGTCCCACCGGCAGCCCGCCGGCATCGATGCGCAAATAGTGGTCGGCGGCGATCTGCAGCATGTGGTCGCCCACGTCGGCGCTGCCGCCATTGAGGTTGAAATACGGATGGACGCTCAGGTGGATGGTGGTGGCCACGTCCGCCACCGCCTCGCAGGCGACGGTCAGGCTGCCGTCATCGTCGAGCCGGTAGCGTACCTGCACCTGCAGCCGGCCGGGCAAGCCGTCCGCGCCGCTGTCGCCATGCGCCGTTTCCAGCCGCAGCACCAGGCCGTCCTGGTCGGCCGCAGCCTGCCAGCGCGCCCCGCGCAGCCCGGCCCCGCCCAGCGTCGGTCCGCCGTCCGCGCCCACCTGCAGCGTGGCGCCGTCCAGCGTGTAGCGGCCCTGGGCGATGCGGCTGGCCCAGGCGCCGACGGCGGCGCCCCGGGTTCCGCCCTGGCTTGCAACCTGGCCGCCGCCGGCATAGCCGAGCAGCACGTCGGCCATGCGGCCGTAGCGGTCCGGCGCCCACCATGACACCAGCGCCGCCCCCTGCTCGCTGATGGTCAGCCGCATGCCGCGCGCATTGCGCAGGGTATGCAGCCGGCCCGAGGACAGGGGATAGCCGGCGCTGACGTCGTCGGCCATCATGAGAGGTGGCCGGCGGCGTCCGGCTCGCGGGCGCGGGCCTGGTCCTGGTAGGCGCGCGGCGTGCAGCCCAGCTCGCGCTTGAACACGGAATGCATGTACTGGCTGGACGTGAAGCCGCAGCTGGCCGCCACGTCGGACAGGTTGCAATCGCCGCGCCGCAGCCTGGCAATGGCGGCGTCCAGGCGGAAGCGCAGGATTTCGTCATGCACGCTGCAGCCCAGCTCCTGGCGGAAATGGAATTCCAGCGAGGAACGCGAAATGCCCACGTAATCGGCCACCTGGTCGGTCTTGATGCCCTGGCAGGCATACTGGCGGATGAAGTGGCGCGCCCGCATCACGTGCGGATGCTTGGCCGGCTCGTGCATGCTGGAGGCCAGCACGTTGATGCCGGCCGGCGGCACCAGGATGCGGTGGTCGGCCAGGCGCACGCCGTGCAGCATCTGGTCCAGCAGGTGGGCCGCCGTGCGTCCCATCTCCTGGGCGCCCTGGATCACGGAACTGAGCGGGATGCGGGTCAGCACCCGGGCCAGCGGGTCGTTGTCGATGCCGATCAGGGCCACCTGCTCCGGCACCGCGATGCCGGCGATCATGCAGGCCTGCATCAGCTGGCGCGCGCGGGCGTCGGTCACGGCTATCACGCCCACCGGCTTGGGCAGGCTGCGCAGCCAGGCGATCTGCTGCTGCACCGCCTCGTCCCAGGCCGGGGCGCTGGTGCAGTGGCCCCGGTAGACTTCGGCCGCCAGGTTGTCGCGCTGCATCAGGGTACGGAAGGCTTTCTCGCGTTCCTGGGCCCAGCGGTTTTCCTGCGATTCCGGCAGGCTGAACATGGCGAAGTTGCGCAGCCCGGTTTCGATCAGGTGGTCATAGGCCAGCTTGACCAGCTTGAAATTGTCGGTCGCCACATAGGGCACGCCGGATGGATAATCGCCCGTGTCCTGGTAGGAGCCGCCCACCGCCACCACCGGCACCCGGCTGCGCGCCAGGGCGGCGGCCACGGCCGGGTCGTCGTAGTCGGCGATCACGCCGTCGCCCTGCCAGGCCTCGATGCCGGGCAGGCGCAAGCGGAAATCCTCCTCCAGGAACAGGTCCCAGGAGGTGCGGGTGCTGGACAGGTAGGCGGCAATGCCGGTGATGACCTCGCGGTCGAACATCTTGTTGGCGTTGAACAGCAGGGCGATACGATGCGTCTTGGGCATCAGCATGGTGTTTGTCTCCTTGGCGGTTCTCAAGACGCGGTCTGTGCCGCGCTGTTGCTTCCAATGTTTTCCAATTGTAATGCCAAAGTTTTATGTATTTTGCATTCCTGCCGAGTTCGCTTCAATTATGAAAATCACCAAGCATGACTGCGATTATGCGGAAGCGAGCTCCAGCCAGGCCCTGGCGGCCGGCGACAAATGGGCCGCGCGCCGCCAGGCCAGCGCCAAATGCCAGTCTGTGCCCGGCTCGTCCAGGGGCACCTGGGCCACGTCCGGACGGGCGTGCATGCCGGCCAGCAGGCGTGGAAAGAAAGCAACACCCACCCCGGCCGCCACCAGGTCGGCAATGAAGTCGAGCTGGGCGCTGCGCGCCGTCACGTGCGGCCGCACGCCACGGCGCTCGCAGGCGTCCAGGATGATGCGGTTAAGCGCGAAACCGGCTTCGAACAGGATGAAGGAGGAGCCGGCCAGGGCGGCGAAATCGACCCTGGCGCTGCCGGCCAGCGGATGGCCGGACGCCATCAGCGCCACCAGCGGCTCGATGCGCACATCCTGGCTGTCGAACTCGGGGCCGACCGGCGCCAGCAGGGCCGCCAGCTCGATTTCGCCGGCCGCCAGCAGCTCGTACAGGCGCTGGCTGCCGTGCTCGACCAGCTCGATCTCGATGCCCGGATGGCGGCGCCGGTACTCGGCAAACAGGCGCGCAAACAGGGCCCCGCTGCCCACCGGCGGAATGCCGATGCGCAGCACGCCCTGGGTCAGGCCGCGCAGCCCGTCCAGCTCGGCTGCCATGCCGGCCCGCTCGCCCAGCATGGCCAGGGCGCGCCGGTAGACGATCTGGCCGGCCGCCGTCAGTTCCACCTTGTTGCTTGCGCGCTGCAGCAGCGGCGTGTCCAGCTCCTGCTCCAGGGTGCGCACCGACTTGCTGATCGAGGACTGGGTGACGCTGACCACCTCGGCGGCCTGGGTGAAACCGCCCTGCCTCACCACTTCGACAAAGGCGCGCAGGGTACGCAAATTCATGGGTATTCCATTTCGGACTGGGAAGGAAGTAAAAAAGTTGTTTCCATCATAGCGCAAACGGGATTATCCTAGCGGGCAACTTTCATCTCAACTCACGCCCATGATCATTTCGTCCGCATCCGACTACCGCGAAGCGGCGCGCCGCAAGCTGCCGCGCTTCCTGTTCGACTACATCGACGGCGGCGCCTATGCAGAGCATACGCTGCGCGCCAACGTGGCCGACCTGTCGGGCGTCAGCCTGCGCCAGCGCATCCTGAAGAATGTCTCCGACCTCAACCTGGAAACCGAGCTGTTCGGCCAGAAGCAGGCCATGCCGGTGGTGCTGAGCCCGGTCGGACTGACCGGCATGTACGCCCGCCGCGGCGAGGTGCAGGCGGCCAAGGCGGCGGCCAGCCGCGGCATCCCGTTCGCCCTGTCCACCGTGTCGGTGTGCCCGATCGAGGAAGTGGCCAGCCAGAGCCCGCAGCCGATCTGGTTCCAACTGTACGTGCTGCGCGACCGCGGCTTCATGAAGAATGTGCTGGAACGGGCCCAGGCGGCCGGCGTGCGCAACCTGCTGTTCACGGTCGACATGCCGACCCCGGGCGCGCGCTACCGCGACGCCCATTCCGGCATGTCGGGCGCCAGCGGCCCGCGGCGCCGCCTGCTGCAATCGATGTTCAAGCCGCAATGGGCCTGGGACGTGGGCGTGATGGGCCGTCCGCACGACCTGGGCAATATCTCGGCCTACCGTGGCCAGCCGACCGAACTGGCCGACTACATCGCCTGGCTGGCCAACAACTTCGACCCCTCCATCAGCTGGAAGGACCTGGAGTGGATACGCGATTTCTGGAAGGGCCCCATGATCATCAAGGGCATCCTGGACCCGGAAGACGCGAAGGACGCGGTCAGCTTCGGCGCCGACGGCATCGTGGTGTCCAACCACGGCGGCCGCCAGCTGGACGGCGTGCTGTCCAGCGCGCGCGCCCTGCCCGACATCGCCCAGGCGGTGGGCAGCGACCTGACCGTGCTGGCCGACTCCGGCGTGCGCTCCGGCCTGGACGTAGTGCGCATGCTGGCCCTGGGCGCGCGCGGCGTGCTGCTGGGCCGCTCGCCTTCCTACGCGCTGGCGGCGGACGGCCAGCGCGGGGTGGAAAACATGCTGGACATCTTTGCCAAGGAAATGAAGGTGGCCATGACCCTGACCGGCGTGACCCGCATCGCCCAGATCGACGGCAGCATCCTCAGCCGCCCCTCAGTGCACGCCGCTTGACGGTCCCGGCGCCACCACCTGCACCTGCACGCCGTGGCGCTCCAGCATCTGCACCGCGCGCTCCGGCACGTCGGTGTCGGTGATCACGGTGTGGACCCGGTTCAGGGCGCACAGCAGCAGGCCGGCCTTGCGCTCGAACTTGGAGCTGTCGGCCAGCACCACCAACTGGTCGGCCTGCTTGATCAGGCGCTGCTCGGACTGTATCAGCAGCGGATCGACCTCGACCAGCCCCTGCTCGGAAAAACCGTAGATGCCCATGAACATGCGGCTGGCGTAATGGTGTTCGGTGACCTCGTTCTGGAACGGGCTGAGGATGACGTTCTGTTCGCGGTGCACGGTGCCGCCCGGCAGGAACACCTCGCAGTCGGTGCTGCGCATCAGCTCGCGCGCGCCCAGGAAGGAATTGGTCAGGATGCGCAGCTGCCTGTCGGCCAGGAACTCGGCCATCATGTAGGTGGTGGTGCCGCCGTTGATGATGATGGTTTCGCCATCCTGGCACATGGCGGCCGCCGCCGCCGCGATGGCGCGCTTGGGCGCGGCCCGGCTGGCGGCCTGCAGGCGGAACGCCTGGCTGGGCAGCTCCTGCTCCACCGCCGACGGCGCGCGCCGCTCCACCCCGCCGCGCGTGCGCGACACCAGGTTTTGCGACGCCAGCCAGGCGATGTCGCGCCGCACCGAGGCTTGCGACACGTTCAGCATGCTGGTCAATTCCTTGACGCTGATGTGCTGGTGACTGGCAAGTATCCGCATCAGATGCTTGCGTCTGTCGTGGTTGAGCATGACCGTCTCCGATTCCTTAATTATTGCTATCGATATTGATTTGGTTATAGCTGGGCGCTTTAACGCCAGTTAAAACCAGCTTGTGCGCTGCGTCAATCGTTCGATGTGGCAAAAGCTTGTCTTGCCTGCAATAAATCAAGAATTTGATCGAAATCAGGCCGCCCGTGGCAAGGATCGCAGCAGCGGACGCCATCCGGCCGGACGGCGTCCGCGCGCCTAGTGCATGCCGGACAGTGGCGCATCCGGCGCCAGCGGCGCCACCGTGCGCACCGCGACCCCGTGCCGCTCCAGCATCTGCACGGCGCGCTCGGGCGCCTCGGTATCGGTGATCACCGTGTGCACCCGGTTCAGGGCGCACAGCAGCAAGCCGGCCCTGCGCTCGAACTTGCTGCTGTCGGCCAGCACCACCAGCTGCTCGGCCTGCTTCATCAGGCGCTGCTCGGACTGCACCAGCAGCGCATCGGCCTCCACCAGCCCCTGCTCCGACAGGCCATGGATGCCCATGAACATGCGGCTGGCATAGTGGTGGTCGGTGACGTCGTTCTCGAAAGGGCTGAGGATGACGTTCTGCTGGCGGTGCACGGTGCCGCCCGGCAGGAACACCTCGCTGGCGCCGGTACGCATCAATTCCCTGGCGCCGATAAAGGAATTGGTCAGGATGCGCAGCAGCTTGTCGGCCAGGAACTCCGCCATCATGAAGGTGGTCGTGCCGCCATTGATGATGATGGTGTCGCCGTTCTCGCACATGGCGGCGGCGGCTGCCGCGATGGCGCGCTTGTGCGCCGCGCGCTGGCCGGCCTGGCGCGCGAAGGCCTGGTCGGCCAGGGCCTGGGCCGCCGCCGGGCGCAGGCGCTCGACGCCGCCGCGCGTGCGCGCCACCAGGTGCTGCGCCGCCAGCCAGGCGATGTCGCGCCGTATCGATGCTTCCGATACGTTCAGCATGCTGGTCAGTTCATGCACGCTGAGATGGTCGTGACTGGCAAGTATCTTCATCAGATGCTTGCGTCTGTGATGGTTAAGCATGTCTGCCCTCACCCATGGTCGCTGCGATGGAGGCGGCGCCGGGGCCGGCGCCGCCCATTCATCAATTGCGGTAGGTCAGGCCGACCGTGATGCGGCGGCCGGAATACGCCAGGTCCTGCAGCGCCGGGGTGCCGTCGGCGAACGGCGTGAAGCTGCCCATGCTGTCCGAGGTGGTGGCATTGCCCAGGTTGCGGCCCTCGATGAAGAACTCCAGGCCGTTCTTCATGCGGTAGGCGATCTTGGCGTCGACGAAGCGGGTGGTGTCCTTGAAGTACGGCGAACCGGGGTTGTACGGCACCACGGTGGTACGGCCGCCGGCCACGTTGGGGTAGTTGTTCACCGTGGTGCCGCCGCAGGCGGCGATGCAGGTGAAGGACTGCGCCACCGCCTGCAGCGCCACGCGGGCCGAGAGGGCGCCATCGTCATACCACAGCGACAGGTTGTAGGTATATTTCGATTCGCGCTGCGGCGGCAGCGGGGTGCCGGTCAGCAGGTCGACCACGTTGACGGCCGAGGTGGCCGAGCGCAGGCGGGTGTAGTTGGCGTCCAGCCCGGTGTAGCGCAAATACCAGGGCAGGAAGGTGAACGCCGTCTTGGATGAGTACTCGATGCCCTTGCGGGTGGTGGCGGCGCCATTGATCCAGGTGGTGTAATCGAAGTTCAGGTCGCCCAGCGCGATACCGGTTTGCGGATCGACGACGGTCGAGCCGTCGAATACCTTGACGCCGCTCACGCCCTGGGTGATGGCCGGGCCGACGATGCCGCGCTGCTTGAAGGCGCTGACCGTGAACATGGAGTCGCGGTTCGGATACCATTCCAGGCTCAGGTTGTCGTTCCAGTTGACCTGGGGACGCAGGGCCGGATTGCCCACCGCGGTGGTGCTGCAGGACTGGGACAGGCCGGCATCGGCCAGGCGCTGGTCATAGGTGCAGGTGCCGGACGGCAGCAGCGAGGTGATGGGCGGACGGGCGATGGTCTTGGCATGGTTATAGCGCAGCACCAGCTGGTCAGGCAGTATCCAGGTGGCCAGGTTCAGCGAGGGCATGTAGTCGTTGGTGCTGGCGTCCAGGCTGGTGTTCTGGCGGTAGGTGCTGGTCACGATGCCGGCAGCGGCGGTCGGGTTGGCCGGATCGAAGGCGGCGGTCTTGGTGATCGAGGTGAACGACATGAAGCCAGTGCCGTTGACATCGGTGTGCACCATGCGCACGCCGACGTTGCCGTCGATGCTGAGGCCGAACGGCAGGGCGCGGTTGGTGAACGGCAGATGGTCGATGTCGAAATCGGTCATCAGGTAGCCGGCCATGGTGCGCTCTTTCCACTTGGTGACCGGCTGCTGGTACACCTTGCCGTCGCTGGCAGTGCAGCTTTTCAGGCAATCGGTATTCACGTTCGGCGTGCCCACCATGGCGAACACTTTTTCCACATCGATCTGGTTCCAGCCGTTGATCAGGCCTGCCGGCCGGTCCGAGGCGCCGGTGAAGAACGGCGTGTTGGGCTGGGTCATGGATTGCGCGATGATGTTCTGGAACTGCTGCTGGGTCACCACCGTGGTGCCCGACAGCGCGGCGCGCGGGTCGGTGCTGGGGTTGTAGCCGTATTTGCAGTTGGCGCCGCCGGCGCCCAGCGAACCGGCCGTGTCGGTACAGCCGATCAGGGTGCTGCGCACATTGGCGGCCGGCAGGTAGATGCCGGGCTGGTAGGTGGCGGTGCCATAGGTGCCGACGTCGTCCGCAATGATGGCGCCGCCGCCGCCCCAGTAGCTGCCGGTGTACTGGCGGAAGTTGAAGCCGGTCTTGAAGTGGGTCAGGAACGGGATCTTGTCGCTGAGGGCAATGGTCAGGTCGGCCTTGGCGGTCTTTTCGTCGGTCTCGCGCGCCTGCGGCGAGTACGACAAGGCCACCGCCTGGGTCTGCAACGGCTGCTGGGCGATGGTGTAGGCCGGAGTCGCCTTGGTGACGTAGCGCGAGGCGGCCACGGCGGCAGCGGCGGCGGTGGCCGGGCGCACTTGCGAGTACTGGGTGGGATCGGCCTGGTTGAAGGTGCTGCCGGCCGGGAAGCTGTAGGTCCACAGGCCATCGGGCAGCACGCTCATGGTGGCCGGACCGTAGTTGGTGCTCCAGCTGACCCGCTTGTCGCCGCGGCTCCAGTCGGCCTTGGCGTCGCCCGCCATGAACTCCAGCGTCACCGGGCCATTCTTGTAGGTGCCGCCCAGCTGCAGGTAGCGGCTGCTGGTTTCGATGATGTTGTGGATCTGGTCGGTGGTGGCGGTGCCATCGGTGATGGTGTACTTGGTGACGTGGTGGTTGGCGTCCACCGTCACCGAGGCCGGATTGATGTTGACCGCCGACTGCGCCAGCGGATACACATTGGCCAGGTAGGACGGCGTGTTGTACAGGTAGTAGCCGGAGCCCGGGGTGATGGTGCGCACTCCGTTGACGTCGGTGAAGGCGGTGCCGTAGTAGCCGGGCTGGGTGGTTGTGGCCGGGTTGACGTTCATGCCGCCCAGGGTATAGGTCTGCTGGTTGTCGTCGATGTGGCGCTTGTTGTAGTCGACCTTGCCGTAAATGGTCAGGTTGTTGTTGACCTTGAAGTCGGCCCGCAGGTCGATGGCGTTCTTGGCGTCGATCTGCTTTTTCTCGAAGTAGCGCACCAGCGACGGGGTGTAGTCGTTCCACTGGTTGAGGCAGCTGATCAGCTCATTGCCGCGCTCCTGGATGGCGGCGTTGCGCTGGTTCGACACCATCAGGTTGGTCTGCGCCGTGGTCAGGGCCGGGAAGGCCGAATAGCAGTCCGCCTTGCTCTGGGCGGCGGCCGACTTGGTCAGGATCTCGGTCGGGGTGGCGGAATTGAAGTAGCCGCCGGCCGTCAGCAGCGAGCGCACGATGGGCGTGTTGACGGTCGGGTCGGCCGTGTTCAGGGTGCTGGGCTGGTAGCTGAAGGTCTTGTTGGGCGAGTTGTCGAAGTCGATCGCGCGCGCATAGCCCTGGGTGCCGCTGGTGTTGTTCTGAATCGAGTGGGCCTCGTTGTACACGGTCGACTTGGAAGCGTTCAGCACCACGCCCAGGCGGCCATCGAGGTATTTGTCGGCCGCGACCAGGTTCAGGTCCGGCCCCCACTGCTTGTTGAGCGAGTTCTGGGTGCCGGCCACGCGCACCGAGACGAAGGGCTTGTTGAAGTCCAGGCCGGTACGGGTCTTGATCAGGATGCCGCCGCCCAGCGAGCCTTCGGTCTGGTCGGCGGTCGAGCCTTTCACCACGTCGACGCTCTTGATCAAGTCGGCAGGCAGTTCGCGGAATTCCACGCCGCGCCCGCTGCCGCCGTTATTCAGGTCGGTGCCGCCGCCGGCCTGCACGCCCTGCCCGTCGATCTCGACGCGGGTCAGGTCGGCCGAGTTGCCGCGCACCGCCACGCTGACGCCCTCGCCATAATCGCCCCGGTCCAGGCCGATGCCGGCAATGCGCGAGATGGCTTCACCGACGTTACGGTCGGGGAAGGAACCGACGTCCTCGGCCACGATGGAATCCATGGCGGTGGCGGCGTTTTTCTTGCGTTCTATGCTGGACTGCTGGGATTTGCGGGTGGCCACCACGGTGACCTTCTGGATCTCGCCGCTGGGCTGGGAATCCGCCTGGGCGGCATCCTGCTTGGCGGGCTGGGCTTCCTGCGCGATGGCCAGGTTGCCGCTGATCAGGGTGGCCAGGGCGGCCGAGACGGCATAGCTCAAATACTTCGGACGTAACTGGTCCTTCCGGGGGGAATGCATGATCCAACTCTCCTCTATTCACCAATAAAATTTTTGATACTGCGTTTCTTGTTCTGCGCGGCTATGAAACTTGCTGTCTGGGCAGCCCGCGTCAGGTGTTAAAAATTTTAAAGTTGAACTTTTGGCGCCGGAGCAGGGGGAAGTGAAATAGTCAACTTGTTGATTGCGCAGCTATTGCGCCGCGAACGGGTCTTGTGAGTCAAAAACCACGCTTTTTGGGCAGTTTCAGTCAGATCCATGAAAAAAGCGCAAAGCTACATTTTGATACTTGACTCTGAATGCCTGTCTTTACAGAAATTTACGATAACTAACGTTTATTGACATCCGCAATTTGGTTATACCCCTGTTTCGGGCCCGCTCAATCGAGCGGGATGACGCGGTCGCCCTCGCCGGGCAGGCAGCCGTCCGCCACCGCATCCCAGCCCTGGTGCACCACCACCTGGCGCGCGTTATGGCAGATTTCCACCCGGCTGCTGGCCGGCAGGCGCTGGCGGGTGAATTGCTCGATGGCGGGCGGCAGGCTGACGCGCAAGCGCATGGCTTGCCGGTCTTCGGCAGGATGGTCGTCCAGGTGCAGCAGCGGCACGAAATACGCGGCCAGCATCAGCCAGCGTGATCCGACCTCGACCGGCTCGGGATCGTAGCCGGCGCCGCGCAGCCAGGCTTGCGCCCGCTCGCGCAAGCCGTCGCCGTCGTCCAGCCCGCCCCAGGCGGAAGCCAGCAATTCGATCAGCCACTGGTTGCAGTTCTGGTAGCGCGTGCCATAGGCATAGGCATTGGCGCTGTAGCGGGCCGCCAGCAGGTGCAGCACGCGCGGGGTGTCGAGCGCGGCGGCCTTGAGCACCGCGCCCGCGCCGGCGGGCAGGCTGACGATGGAGATATAGCCGGTGTCGGCATTGTCCATGCCCATGGCGAAGCCGGCCATGCCCTGGTCATAGATGCGCGGGCGGCCTTCGTCGCAGGCATAGTAGAGCTGGCGCGCCGACCACGCGCCCTGCGCGCTGCGCCAGGCGATGGCGCCATGCGAATAGCGCAGGCCGAAGCGGGACAGGTCCAGGCCGGAGCGGCTGACCAGCGCCACCTCGCCCGCCACGGCGGCCAGCTGCTCGCGCACCACGGCGGCAAAGCGCAGCACCCGGTCCTGCTCGGCGGCGCTCAGCTCATGGTGGCGCTCGCAGAATTGCGAAGCGGCGGAGGAATGTCCGGAACTGGTGGCCTGGGCCGCGCCGGCCAGCGCCAGCAGGCCGGCGGCCCAGGCCTGGCGCGCGGTCAAATGGCGACCGGACGGGCGCCCAGTTCGCCGTACCACTCGTCCTTGAGCACCAGGAAGAAGGCGGCGCCATTGTCGGCGCGGGCGAATTCGATGCCGTAGGCGCGGTTCTGGGCCCGCACCCGGTCGCCGCTGGCCAGGGCCTGGCGCGCCAGGGTCTGGGCCGGCAAGTCCAGTTCCACCCGGTCCTCGGGCTGGCCGGCCACCATGGTCACCCGCGCGTAGCCGGGCCGCCCGGGCGCGTCGGCCACCTGGATGATGCGGTACTCGGCGTCCGCCACGCGGTCGCGCCGGCTGGAAGAATTGCTGGAACCGTTCAGCGAATCGGAAATGCTGCCGCTGGAAGCCGAGCCGGCGCTGGAGGCGGACGAGACAAAGCTGTCGGCGTGGGCGTTCAGGCTAAGGCCCAGGGCCGCCATGCCCAGGAGGTGGAGTGATGTCTTCATGGCTGCTAGCTTAGCGAAAGCGCTATGGCTCAGGTAGAGGAAAAAATCTATCGATTTAATAGTATCAATAAAATTTAACTATAGGGCCGCCGGGATTATGCTGGGCCATTCACCTTTCCACCTTACCAAGGAAGACCGCCATGTCCCAACAACCCACCCCTCTCCCTGCCAGCGCCGTGCTGATGGCACTGGCCACGGCCGCCGGCATGCTGTCCGCCACTGCCGCCGGCTGGATACTGTTCAGCCTGGGCGCCGCCCTGTGGATGCTGCATGACGGGCGCCAGCTGCGCCGCCTGGCCCATGCCGGAGCGCAGGGGGCCCGGCCGGCGGCCTACGCGCGGGCCGGGTACGCCGTGGCGCCGCTGCTGGCGGCGCCGGCCTACCTGCTGCTATCCGGCCCACTAGCCTCGGTCACGGTGGCGGCCGCCTTCGGGCTGCACGCCGCAGTCATGCTGGGCGCGCTGGCCGGGCTGGCGCGGGCCGCCGCGCCGGCCAAGCCCTCTGCCGAAATACCCATCTTACTCGGGAAAAACTAGGATAAAATTGCTCCTTGGTCAAGGCAGCCCGCCGACTATGTAGCCATCGATATTGCCACTCAGCCCGCGCATGCACCCAGTTTATTTTTTCGCCCGGTGGCGCCTGCCGGCGGCCGCCATGCTGGCCCTGGCCGCCCCGCATGCGGGCGCCGCGCCGGTCTACCAGTTTTCACCCGTTAACCAGTACAACCTGCAGCTGACGGCCGCCTACTGGAATCCCATCATGCAATATGTGTCGGAAAAGAGCGGCGTGCGCCTGCAGCTCAAGGTCGGGCGCACCTCGGCCGACACCACCAGCTACGTGCTGGCGCAGGAAGTCGATTTCGCCTTCACCAACCATTTGTTCAGCCCGGACCGGATGCGCATGGGCTGGCGCGTGCTGGCGCGCCGCGACGCGGCGCCGGTACGCGCCCAGATCGTCACCCTGGCCGACGGCCCCATCCGTGAGCTGCGCGACTTGGCCGGGGCCGACGTCGCCTTCCCCGGTCCGGAAGCGCTGGTCGCCTACAAGGTCAATTACGCCGAGCTGCTGCGCCAGAACGTGCCGGTGGACGTCATCTACGCCGGCAACATGGACGGCGCCTTCGCCCAGCTGGCCAGCGGCAAGGTCAAGGCGGTGGGCGCCAACTCCCAGCTGGCGGCGGCCGTCGCCGCCCGCAACGGCCTGCGCCTGCGGGTGCTGTGGCAGTCGGCGCCGTTTGCCGACCTGGCGCTGATGGTGTCGCCACGGGTGCCGGCGGCCCAGGCCGAGGCGGTGGCGCGCGCCTTCATCGGCATGGCCGGCGACGAACGCGGCAAGCGGGTGCTGGCCGAAGCGGCGGCCGCCGTGAAAACCCCGCCGTTCAGCTTCGTGCCGGTGCGCGAGGGCGACTACGACGCCTACCATGACTTCTACAGCCGGGCCCCGGCGAAGCTGCGGTGAGCTGGTCCGGCAATCCGCTGCGGCGCTTGACGCCGCGCTCGCTGTGGGGCCGGGTGCTGGCCCTGTACAGCCTGACCGTGCTGTGTTTCCTGGCGCTGGGTCTGGGCACCTACTACCGCCTGCAATTCCTGCGCGAGATCGAGGAAGTGCAGGACATGGCCGGCATGCTGGTGGAAGTGGCCTCGCAGACGGTGGAGGACAGCGTGGTGATCGGCGACTACGACACGGTGCAGCGCACCCTGTCCAAGGTGCTGCACAATTCGCCGTTCGACAGCGCCAGCTTCATCGACCGCGACGGCCACGTGCTGCGCGTGCAGCACAATGGCCGCCAGGTGGCCAGCTCACCGGCTTTCATCCGCGAACTGGTGGACGGCCGCCTGTACGACGTCAACCGCCCGATTTCCGTGGGCGGACGCGACTACGGCGTGCTGCGCCTGAGCTTTAACGAAAACGCCATCGCCGAACGCCTGTGGCTGATGGTGCGCGACGCCGCCTTCCTGGCGGCGGTGTGCCTGATCATCAGCGTGGCCGTGCTGCAGCGCCTGCTGGGACGCTGGCTGGGCCAGTTGAGCGGCCTGCAGCGCTACCAGCAGGACCTGAGCGCCGGCCGCACCGACGCCGCCGCCCCGCGCGCCGACGGCGCCCCGCTGGAGATCCAACAGGCCATCGCCGCCGTGGACCGTATCGCCAGCAGCATCCGCAGCCAGTTCGACCAGCGCATCGATACCTTGATCGATTCCCTGGTGCAGCACAAGAGCGCACTGGACCAGGCCTGCAATGTGTGCGAACTCGATCCGTCCGGACGCCTGATCGCCGCCAACGAACGCTATGTCAGCGCCTCCGGCTACAGCCGCGAGGAGTTGCTGACCATGTCGCTGACGCAGCTGGGCGAGGTGCAGGCCCCGGCCGGCGGCGCCGACGACAGCGTGGCGGCCCTGACCGGCGAAGTGCGCCTGCTGGACCGCGACGGCCGCCAGCGCTGGCGGCGCCGCACCGTGGTGCCCATCTTCGACGCCAGCCGCCAGGTCGAAAAATTCATTTGCATCGAGATCGACATCACCGACCGCAAGCGCAGCGAGCAGGCCGCGCTGGCGCACGCCCGCATGCACGAACAATCGGCCGCCTTCGCGCGCGACGCCCAGGGCGCCACCAGCGACAGCGCCCTGGCCGCGCTGCTGGTGTCCGCCGCCGCCGCCGGCCTGCAGGCCGAGGGCGCCGTGCTGCTGTGCCAGGGGCCCGATGGCGGCGCCACCTGCCTGGCGGCCTGGCGTCCGGGCCTGCCGGAACAGGATGGCCCGGCCTGCGCCGCGGCCCTGCTGGCGATGGCGGACGGCGAAGGCGCGCACCAGGCGCTGGAGTCGGAACTGCCGTGGGGCGAGCAGCGCGCGCGGCTGGTGGTCCATCCGGCCCAGGGCCAGGAGTGGTCCGAGGACGACCGCCATTTCCTGGACAGCCTGGGCGCGGCCTGCGCCAACGCCGCCGAGCGCCAGCGCAGCGGCAAGCGCCTGCACTACCTGGCCACGCACGACCCGCTGACCGCCTTGCCCAACCGCGCCGCGTTCGGCGAGCGGCTGGCGGCCAGCATCGCCGCCGCGCGCAGCCGCAGCCAGCGGGTGCCGCTGCTGGTGATCGACCTCGACCACTTCAAGAATGTCAACGACACCCTGGGCCACGCGGCCGGCGACATGCTGCTGCTGGAGGCGGCGCGCCGCCTGCGCGCAGCCCTGCCGTCCGGCTGCTTCGTGGCGCGCCTGGGCGGCGATGAATTCTCCGTGATCGGCCCGCCCGGGCTGGCCGGCGCCGCCATCGACGAGTGCGCGCACGCCGTGGTGGAGGCGCTGCGCGCGCCGTTCCGCATCGACGGCCATGAAGTGTTCATCGCGGCCAGCGTGGGCATCGCCCTCTATCCGCGCGACGGCGCCGGCGGCGACGAGCTGGTGCGCAACGCCGACACCGCCATGTACAGCGCCAAGCAGCAGGGCCGCAACCGCGCCTGCCGTTTCGAGCCGGCCATGAACGCGCGCCTGGCGCGCCGCGCCATGCTGGAGACGGGCTTGCGCAACGCGCTGGAAAGACATGAGTTCAGCCTGGTGTACCAGCCCAAGCAGGACCTGGGCAACGGCCGCCTGACCGGCTTCGAGGCCCTGCTGCGCTGGACTCTGCAGGGCGAGCCTGTGCCGCCCACGGAATTCATCCCGGTGCTGGAGGAATGCGGCCTGATCGTCGCGGTCGGAGCCTGGGTGATCGACACCGTCAGCACCCAGATCCGGGTCTGGCGCGAACTGGGCATGCCGGCGGTGCCGGTGGCGATCAACCTGTCGGCGCGCCAGTTCCAGCAGGAGAACCTGGTCGAGACCATCCTGGCCGCCACCCGGGCGGCCGGCATCGCGCCGTCCATGCTGGAGTTCGAACTGACCGAGACCATGCTGATGAGCGACCCGGACGCCGCCCAGGCCACCATGGTACGCCTGAAGGCGGCCGGCATCGGCCTGTCCATCGACGATTTCGGCACCGGCTATTCCAGCCTGGCCTACCTGAAGCGCTTCCCGCTGGACGCGCTCAAGATCGACCGCGCCTTCGTGCGCGACCTGCCCGGCGATGGCGACGACCTGGCCATCACCTGTGCCGTGATCGCGCTGGCGCACAGCCTGGACCTGCGCGTGATCGCCGAGGGCGTGGAGCACGCGGCGCAGATGGACGCCCTGCGCCTGCACGGCTGCGACGAGATCCAGGGCTATTACTACGGCCGCCCGATGGCGCCGGCCGACTGCGCCGCACGCTACATCCCGGCCCCGCCCCTGCTGGCCGAATCCGGCGTGGCCTGACGTTAACAATGTCAATTGGCGCTGGTGCGGCGCGCACGCGGCTGCAGGGTTCAGTTGCCAGGAGATGGCGGCGCCCGCCGGCGCGCCCTTTCCTGCTCCACCATGGCGCAGGCATAGGAAGCCAGGCGTGTCACCCAGCCTTCCAGCGCTTCCGGGCTGTCGAACAGGTCGGCGCCGGTCTTGCACAGGTGGTCGCGGCCCAGGTAGACATAGGCGGTCAGGCCGCGCAGGGAAAACAGCAGCGACTGGAACTCGCGGTCCGGCTGTTCGATAGCAAGCGCGCGCATCACGGTGTTGGCGAAGCGCTGCTCCAGCTCGGCCTTGAAACGTTGGCCATCCTCCAGCAGTCCGGTGGGTTCGAAACTCTCGCGCATGCGCAGGCGCACGCTGAGCAGGATATCCTCGCCGCCCGCCAGCGGCAGCAAGCGCTTGCGGGTGTAGCGCCGCAGCGCTTCCTCCAGCGCCAGGCCCGGCTCGTCGAACGGCTCGCTGTCGTCCTCGAAGTGATGCTGCACCGGCTCGTACAGCGCGGCCTTGTACAGGCCGGCCTTGTCGCCGAAGTAGTAGCGGATCGCGGCGCTATTGACGCCGGCCTCGGTGGCGATATCGCGCACCGAGGCCACGTGGTAACCCTGGGCCACAAACAGCTTCAGCGCGGCCGACAGTATGCGCTCGCGCGCCTGCGCGCCATCGGTGCGCAGCTTGCGCTCGGCAGTGGCTTCATCCCCCATCTTCTTTATTTCGCAGTCAGTGAAGCCGCTATTATAAAGAAGCGCTCCAGCCCAGTCCCAGGGCCTTCTGCAGGGCGATGAAATCGCTGGTCAGCGCGGCCTGGGCCTGGGCCAGGCTCTGTTCGGCGCCCAGCTGCTGGCGTTCGCTGTCCAGCACATCGATCAGGCTGGCCGTGCCGGCCCGCTGGCGGGCCGCAGTCAGGGTGGCGGCGCGGTCGGCGCTGGCCTTGGCGCGGGCGATGGCGGCCACTGTCGCGCGCTGCTGGCGGAAGCGCGACAGGGCGTCCTCCGCATCGCGCAATGCCCCCAGCACGGCGATGCGGTACTGGGCCTCGGCCTCGTCGCGCGCGCCCTCGCTCTTCGCGACATTGGCCTTGACGCGGCCGAAGTCCAGCATGTTCCAGCTCAGCTGGGGCGCCGCCACGGCGGTGAAATCGTCCAGGTGGGTCAGGTCGCTGACCCGCGTGCCGCCTATGCCTATCAATCCCAGCAAGGACAGCTTGGGAAAGCGCGCCGCCTCGGCCTGGCCGATCTGGGCCTGGCGCTGGGCCAGGGTGCGCTCGGCGGCGCGGATATCGGGACGGCGGCGCAGCATGGCGGCCGGATCGCCGGCCGCCACCTGCGCCGGCGGCAACGGCACGGCGGCGGCCGCGCTGGCGGCCTGGCCCAGTTCCGCGTCAAGGGCGCCGGGCGCCTGGCCCACCAGCGTAGCCAGCTCGTCGCGGTAGGCGTCGACCTGCGCCAGCAGCGGCTCGGACTGGGAGCGCGTCGTTTCCAGCTGGCCCTGCAGGCGCGCCAGGTCCAGCTGAGAGGCGGTGCCGGCCTGGGAGCGCCGTGCGGCCAGGTCCAGCGCGCGCTGCTGCCGCTCCAGGGCAGACTGGCTCAGGGCCAGCTGGGCCTGGGCCGAGCGCAGGTTGACGTAAGCCTGCGCGACTTCCGCCACCAGGCTCAGTTGCGCATCGGCCAGGCGCGCTTCGGCCGCCTCGGCGGCGGCGCCGGCGGCCTCGGTGGCGCGCCGCTGGCCGCCGAACAAATCGATTTCCCAGCTGGCGTCGAAGCCCACGCTGTACAGGTTGAGCGAGGACGGCAGCGACAAGCCCTCGCCGTCGCCGCTGCTGTCGCCCAGGGTAGGCAGGCGCGCGTGCGCGGCCAGCGCGGTGGCGCCGCCCTTGGGCCTGGCGTTGGCCTGTTCGATGCGCAGCCCGGCGCGCGCCTGGCGCAGGCGCGCCGAGGCCAGCGCCAGGTTGGGATTGGCATCCAGCGCGCGCTGCTCCAGCCGGTCCAGCAAGGGATCGTTGAGGGCGGTCCACCATTGCGCCAGCACCTTGCCGCCGGCGGCGCCGGCATCGGCGCGGGCGAATTGGGTACCCTGCGGCATGGCCGGCGGCCCGGCGTAATCCTGGCCTACCGTGGCGCAGCCGCCCAATGCGGCCAGCAGCGCCAGCGGGATCATTCGTAACTTCATCTTCTTCTCCTTAGTGGCCGGCTTCCAGCTTGGCATTCCTGTTGAGTGGACGCAGGAACAGCACCAGCGGTATCACGCAGCAGATGCCGGCCGTCAGTATCCAGAACAGATCGATATAGGTCATGGTCAGGGCCTGCACCTGTATGGTGGCGGCTAGGCTGCGCAAGGCTTGCGGCACGCCGCCCAGCGCATGGGCCTGGTCGGCCAGGTAGTCCTGCACCCCGCCGCGGTTGGCGTTCAGGGTTTCCTCCAGGCGGCGCTGGTGCAACCACAGGCGCTGGTCCTGCACCACGGCCACGCCGGCCAGCGCCAGCGAGCCGCCCAGGTTGCGGGCCGCGTTGAACAAGCCGGAGGCGTCGGCCGCGAATTCCCGGCTCACCGACTGGATCGCGGCCTGGCTCAGGAACATCATGGCGAAAATGGTGCCCAGGCCGCGCAGCAGCTGCGAGGGTATGAACTCGGCGCCACCGGACAGCGCCGTGAGACTGGTTTCCATCCACGCGCTCAAGGCCAGCACCGACAGGCCGAAGCCCACCGCCACCCGGATATCGAAGGTGCGGAACAGGATGGGAATGAAGGGCATGAGCAGCAGGCTGGGCACGCCGGACAGGGCCACGATCTGGCCGGCCTGGATGGAGTTGTAACCGGCCACCGTGGCCAGGAATTGCGGGATCACATAGGAGGTGCCGTACACCACCATGCCTATCATGGTGCCCATCACCACCACGCTGCCGAATTGGCGGCTGAGCAGCAGCTTGAGGCGTATCACGGGGCGCTTGGCCGTCATCTGCCCGGCCAGCAGCAGAACCAGGCCGGTCAAGGACAGCAGCGACAGCCAGATGATCAGCGGCGAGGAAAACCACTGCTCGCGCTGGCCCTCCTCCAGCACCACGGTCAGGCCGCCCAGGAAGGCCGCCAGTCCCCCGATGCCCAGCCAGTCGGCCTCGGACAGCTGGCGCATCTGCGGCTTTTCATAGGGCAGGCCGACCAGCAGCAGCACCACCAGCCCGATGCAGATCGGGATGTTGAGGAAGAAGGCGTAGTGCCAGCTCAGGTGCTCGGTCAGCCAGCCGCCGATCAGGGGGCCTATCACCGGTCCCAGGATGGCGGTGGCGCCGAACATGGCCGTGCCTATGGCCTGCTGGCTGCGCGGCAGGCGGGTGGCGATGATGGTCTGCGCGGTGGGGATCATGGCGCCGCCGGTGATGCCCTGCCCGACCCGGCCCACGATCATCATGGCCAGCGAGGTCGACACGCCGCACAACACCGAGAAGCCGGTGAACAGCGCGGCCGCCACCAGCAGGAAGGTGCGCAGGCCGAATACGCGCTCCAGCCAGCCGCACAGGGGGATAATGACAATTTCGGCCACCAGGTAGCCGGTCGCGATCCAGGTGCCCTCGGTGCCGCTGGCGCCGATCTCGCCCTGTATGGTGGGCAGCGAGGAATTGACGATGGAGATGTCCAGCGTCGCCATCAGCGCGCCCAGGGTGCCGGCGGCCACCGCCAGCCAGGCGGCGGCGTCGGCCCGCTCAGGCGCCTGGGCCGGCGGCGCGGCCGGCGCCGGCCCGCCGTGCGGCACGCCGTGCGCCGCGCCGGCTGCCGCCGCGGGCGGCACGCTTGCAGCCCCAATTGCCGAGGCGCGTTCCGGCCCGCCCGCCGGCGCGCCTCCTGGTCCGCTTACAGCCCCGCTGCTTGGCGCACTGTCCGCTCCGCTGACTGGCTCGCTCACGAGCGCGCCTCTTCACGGGCGCGTATCTGCTTGACGGCGTCCTTGGCGCTGGTGGTATCCACTTTCACTTTCAGGGACAGGCCGGGCACCAGCACCTGCCGCGTTTCCGGCGTGGCGTCGATGGCAATGCGCACCGGTACGCGCTGCACGATCTTGGTGAAGTTGCCGGTGGCGTTCTGTGGCGGCAGCAGCGAGAACTGGGCGCCGGTGCCGGGCGCCAGGCTTTCCACGTGGCCGTGCAGCTTCAGGCCCGGCAAGGCGTCGATGCGGATTTCTGCCGGCTGGCCGACACGCATGCGGCCGATCTGGGTTTCCTTGAAGTTGGCGGCGATGTACAGCGTACCCAGCGGCACAATGGACATCAGGCGCGCGCCCGGTTGCACGAACTGGCCCTGGCGCACGGTCAGGTCGCCGATGCGGCCGGCCACGCTGGCGGTCAGCTGGGTCGATTCCAGGTTGACGTCGGCCGCCTTCAGCTGGGCGCGCGCCGTGCCGGACTGCGCCTCGGCCTGGCGCACCTGGGCCTGCAGCGAGGCGATGCGCTTTTGCGCGTTGTCCAGCGCGGCCTGCTGGGAGGCCACCTGGCGCGCACTTTGCTCCGCCTGATTGCGTCGCGTGGCCAGCGCCTCGGCGTTTTCGGCGCCTATCTCCACCAACGGCGCATAGCGCTCCATCTCGCGTTTGGCGTAGGCCGCGCTGTCGCGGGCGGCGGCAAGCTGGGCGCGCATCTGGTCCACGGTGGACTGCTGTTCGGCGATCTGGGCCCGCACCGCGTCCGCATTGGCCTGCGCCACGGCGATCTGCGCCTGGTATTGCTCGGCCTGGGCGCTGTAGTCGCGCGGGTCGATGCGCGCCAGCGGCTGGCCGGCCTTCACGTCCTGGTTTTCCCTGACGAGCACCTGGGCCACATAGCCGTTGATCCTGGGCGCAACGGTGACGTCGTCGGCGCGCAGGTAGGCGTCGTCCGTGTCCTCGAAATACTGGCCGACCAGCTGGTGGTACAGGAAAGCGCCGCCGCCCAGCAGCACCGCCACCGCCGCCAGCGACATCATCACCACGCGCACCTTGCGCTTCTTCGCAGGCGCTTCCGCCTTGTTATTGCCATGTTGTTCAGGATCGCTCATGCCAGGCTTTCTTCCGGGGTTAGGTTACACAAACGTGTGAATTAACACGATTGTATAATCTTCCTGGATTTTTTGCATGCGCTATCGTTTGCAGCGGTCCGAACTGGATATCACGTTATAGACGTAGGATTTGCACAGGTAGACCGGACTGTGATTGTCGTGGCCGGCAAACACCTCGAATACCACGGTTTGCGCATCCACCTGGCGCGGCCACAGGGGCGCGCCGGGCAGGCGGGCCAGCCCGCGCACCGTGACCGTGCCGCCAGCGGCATGCTGCAACTCCAGCACGACACCCTGGTTGACGTCCATATGCGCCAGCCCCGAAAACACCAGCACGCGCCCGTCCAGATTGACGATCCCCAGGATGTTTTCCGCATATAGCTTGCTGGAGCGGCCGTCCCGGTCGCGAAAGACCAGCGCCCCGCCCCACTCGCCGCCATCGAGTCCATACAAGGTGCCGCCGAAGGCGGCCAGCTTGTGGGCCAGGCGGGAAGCCGGATAAAGATACTTGAAGGACTGCACCAGCTCGGCCTCGCTTTCCGCGCGGGCGCGTCCGGTACAGCCTGACGCCATGCATGCCGCGAGGATAAGGCACGATATCCTGGTTTTCATCGCGTGCCGTAAAACTGATTGATTTGCTGGCGCAGCGAAAGTTGCGCATCGCGCTTGGCCTGTTCCACGGTCTCCTGCAAGTCTATGGTCTTGCCGTGGCAATCCCTGAGCGTGATGCCGGCCTCACTGCCTGGCAGCCATTCGGGAAACCGCACTTGCGGGTCCTTGGCGTCGTACCACACCTTCATGAAGGTCGAAGTCTCCCAGCAATAGCCGAAGCGCGCGTACTGATGCTCGGCCTGCAGCAAAATCCGCCCGCTCTTGTCGAACAGGATCACGGCCGTGCCCGGCCATCCGCCGTTGGACAAGCCCACAAAACCTTGGCCGTTCGCGGAAGCGAAAAATGCATCGTAGGCCGCATCGCTGAGCTGCAGCACCAGCTCTTTTTTGTTGAACACCCGCACCGTGAACCGCGGGTTTTGCGGGTCCTTCATGGAATCGTGGGTCTGCGTGATGATGACGTCGCCAAAGGTGAAGGTCTTTTCCGACCGGGTTCTTTCCATTGGCAAGGTATCGGCATGTGCGCTTGCCATGCACAGAAACAGCAGGATACAGCGGGCCGCCAGCCATCTCATAGCCATTCCTCGTTGATGAAGATGGCTGACTATAAGCTATTTGACAACCCTTGTCAGCTTAGCCAACCTGCAGTCCCATTTCCTGCATCAGTGCGGCGGCCTGGCGCGGCGAGATGATGGCATCCTTGAACAGCTTGGCGTTCAGCAGCTTGAGGCCGGTGATGTCGGCGCCGCGCAGGTCGGCGCCGTCGAAGCGGGCGTCGCGGGTGTGGGCGTCGCGCAGGCTGCCGCCCTCGAACACGGCTTCGCGGAAGTCGCAGCCGGACAAATCGGCGTCGGAGAAGTCCAGCCCCACCAGGTGCGCCTTACGGAACGACATGCGGCGCAGGTCGGCGCCCACCAGCAGGGTGTCGGTAAAGCTCAGGCCCAGCTGCCCCACTTCCTCGAACGCGGCGCCGGTCAGCTTGCAGTCGCGGAAGGCGCCCGAGGCCAGGCGGGTGCGGCGCCAGCTGCTGTTGTTCAGGTCGCAGCCACGGAAGCTGGCGTCCACCAGCTCGGCCGATTCGAAATCGGCGCCGGCGCCACGGCAGCGTTCCCAGCTGGTGCGCGCCAGGTCGGCCGCGTAGAAGGAGGCTTGCGCCAGCTGGCAATGGCTGAAGCGGCTGTCGGCCAGCTTGAGGCGCGACAGGTCGGAGTCCTGCAAGTCGCAATATGTAAAGTGGTAGCTGCGGCCGCTGTCAGCCAGCAGCGCCTCCAGCGCGGCGCGGTCCAGGCGCTGGTGTTCGATGACGATGGTTTCGGTGCGCATCATGGGCGGCAAAAGCCCTCATTGTAGTGGATGGCTTCATGCCTCCTCCAGCGCATAGCGCGACCAGTCCGGCCAGCCGCCGGCTTGCGACTGCAAGCGGGCGAAGGCCTGCCGCACGTGGCGGCTCAGCGATGGACGGCTGCGTGTGCCGCGCCAGAATTCATAACGGCCGCGATACACGTAGCCGTCGATGAAGGTCACCTCGAAATCGAACTCGAAGTAGTCGCTGGCGCAATTGACCCAGGCCGTCAGCAGCCGGTCCGCCTCGCGGAAGGCGCCCAGCTTGGCAATTTGCTGCTGCGCCTGCTGTATGCGGATATGGGCCACCTCGATCTTTTCCTCGCCCGCCTGCGACGCCGCGCTCGTGCTCGTGCTCATCATGGCTGTGCTCTCCTGGTCCGTGCCAGTCCCTATTGAACCAAAAAGCCCGCAGCCCGTCGCATGCCAAGGGGTGGCCTCTGGCATATGCGAAATGGGAGAGATGACAGCAGCGATCAGCGCAGCGCCAGCATGGTCCGCTTGGGCGCGGCGGCCTCGCTGTGGCCGAGGCGGAAGATGCTCACCAACTGCTCCAGCGCGGCCGCCTGGTCCTGCAGCGATTGCGCCGTCGATGCCGCCTGCTGCACCAGGTCGGCGTTCTGCTGCGTGACCGTGTCCATCTGCGAGATCGCGGTGTTGATCTGCTGGATGCCGGAAGTCTGCTCCTGCCCCGCATGGGTGATCTCGGCCATGATGCCGGTCACGTGCTGCACGCTGGCCATCACCTCATGCATGGTGGCGCCGGCTTCCTCCACCAGCTTGCTGCCATTGGCCACCTCGGCCACCGAGGCGCCGATCAGCTCCTTGATCTCCCTGGCCGCCGCCGCCGAGCGCTGCGCCAGGTTGCGCACCTCGGAGGCCACCACGGCGAAGCCGCGTCCCTGCTCGCCGGCGCGGGCCGCTTCCACCGCCGCATTCAAGGCGAGAATATTGGTCTGGAAAGCGATGCCGTCGATCACGCCGATGATGTCGGCGATCTTGCGCGATGCTTCGTTGATCGCCCCCATGGTATGCACCACCTGGTCCACCACCGCGCTGCCCTTGCGCGCCACGTCCACCGCCGATCCGGCCAGGCGGTTGGCCTGTTCCGTGTGTTCGGAATTCTGGCGCACGGTGGACGTCAGTTCCTCCATCGAGGCGGCGGTCTCCTGCAGCGAGCTGGCCTGCTGCTCGGTGCGCGAGGACAAATCCACATTGCTGACCGCGATCTGGCTGGAGGCGCTGGCTATGGTGCCGGTGGCGCCGCGCACGTCGCCCACGATGCGGGCCAGGCTGTCGCGCATGGACTTCATGGCAAACAGCAGGCTGGCGCGGTCGCCTTCGCGGGTGCGCACATCCACGGACAAATCGCCGGCCGCGATCCGGGCCACGATGTCGGCCGCGTATTCCGGCTCGCCGCCCAGGCCGCGCATCAGCGAACGGGTGATCAGGAAGGCGCCCAGCGCGCCCAGCCCCACGCTGCCCACGATCAGCGACAATATCCAGACCTTGGACGACTCGTAGCTGTCGTGGCCTTGCGCAGCCGCGGCGCGGCCACCCGCGCTGTACAGGTCGACCTGCTTGTCGACAAGGGCGCGCATGTCCACGATCAGCTTGTTGGACTGGCCCCGTATCAGCGCCTTGGCCTTGTCGTCGTCGTCCACCCGGGCGGCGGCGCGGATCTTGGCGTCCTCCTCCATGTAGCGGCCCCACAGTTCCAGCAGCTGGGCGTACATCTGCTTTTCCTCGGGCGACTCCAGCAGCTGGACGTATTCATCCTGCATTTTTTTCAAGTCTTCCAGGTCCTTGGCAATCACCTTGTCGTATTTATCCATTTCCGCCGCGTCATTGGAAATAATATATTGAAACTCTCGCGTGCGTATTCGCGCTATTTGCGACTTGATATCCTCAATAACTCTCACACTGGGCATCCAGTGCGACGACAGGCGCTTGGATATATCATTAATCTGTGACAATTCCCAAATCGAAAATACACCAACTATCACCGTCAGGGCGAGCACGGCACTAAATGAGATACCGAGTTTGCTTGCCATCCTGAGATTTCTTAGTGCGTTCATCATTAGTCCTTTTTTGCTAGTCCATGCCGCCAAATCACAGCCGAGGCAAGCATGATACCGCAAGGAAACCCGCCGCAAAGCAAGCATAGACGCGGGCTGTTGGGCTTGCGCCACAGTCAAAAAGCCAATCTTTGCATTCAAAACAAGGCAACCCTGTCCATACAAAATATCATTCCACAAAACAACAAACCGCAAATAAAACTGTTTTAGAATTTGCTCGATTGAAAAACCAACGTGATTTTTCACATAACCGGAGCATGATTATGCTGGTAACGAATTCCTATCGCGGAAAAATAGTAATCGCCAATGCGGATTTCTCTTGGGGAAATGATCTGAACACCATGTTTGACATTATGTCGCGGCGCTTCGAGCATTTTAATGGCAATGGCTTTTATGTCCATCCGGATGAGGTGGCGCTGCGCGACGAGCTGCGCGAAGTGCGCCAGCTGCGCCGCCTGGCCGAGCACCTGCGCGCCCTCGATGCCAACGGCGTGGTGCTGTCCAACCTGGGCCTGGCCGGCCTGCCCGAGGAGCGTCGCAACGCCGCCCTGTATGCCATTACCCTGATGCTGGGCTACCCCACCTCCACCGACCAGCGCACCGGCCGCGTGGCCTGGGACGTGAAGGCCCGCCCCGTCACCGACGAAAACGCCCGCTACACCACCTTTTCGGAGCGCGTGGGCAGCGCCGACATGCACACCGATTCCTCCTTCTATCCGATGCCGGAGGAGCAGTTCATCCTGTACGTGGTGGAGTGCGCCCGCTGCGACGGCGGCCACTCGCTGCTGATCGACGGCGAAGACATCTACCAATGCCTGCAAGCGAGCGCCGAAGGCCGCGCCGCCTACGACGTGCTGCGCAGCACCCCGGTGCCATTCCGGGTGCCGGCCGTGTACGCGGCCGGCGACGCCGCCCTGGAGCACCTGGTGGCCCCGGTGTTTGGCGCTCCGGTGCGTCCGGGCGAGCGCTTCACGCTGCGCTGGCGTTACGACTCGATCCAGAAAGGCCTGGCGCTGCGCCCCGACCTGGCCGCGCCGGCGGTGCTGGACGCCCTGGCCGTGATGAACGACGTAGCCGAACACCGCGCCGCGCGCTACAAGGAGCAGCTGCCGGCCGACACCCTGATGCTGGCCGATAACCACCGCATGCTGCACGGCCGCACCACCTACGAGGACGAGCGCCGCCACCTGATCCGCATCCGCATCTCGGACCTGCCGAACGCCCGGCGCATCGGCCCTTCGGGCGTGGTACGGGACTGAGCAATGGCCGCCACCTGTGCCTCCCCGGCGCCAGCGCTAAGCGACGGCCTGTCCGGCGCGCCGCGCCTGTGGGCGCTGCTGTCGCTGATGGCCGGCGTGGCCATGGCCTCGCTGGACACGGCCATCGCCAACACCGCGCTGCCGGCCATGGCGCGCCAGCTGCAGGCCACCCCGGCCGACTCGGTGTGGATCGTCAACGCCTACCAGCTGGCCATGGTGGCCACCCTGCTGCCGTTCGCGGCGCTCGGGGAAACCCTGGGCTACCGGCGCGTGTTCAGCGCCGGACTGGCCCTGTTCACGGCCGCCTCGCTGGCTTGCGCCCTGGCCTGGGATTTGAATACGCTGGTGGCCGCGCGCCTGTGCCAGGGCGTGGGCGCGGCCGCCGTCATGGCCGTCAACACGGCCCTGCTGCGCGCCATCTTCCCGGCCCGGCTGCAGGGACGCGGCTTCGGCGCCAACGCGGTGGTGGTGGCGCTGGCCTTCGCGCTGGGGCCGACCATGGCCTCGCTGATCCTGTCGCTGTCGTCCTGGCCCTGGCTGTTCGCCATCAATGTGCCGCTGGGCCTGGCCGCCCTGCTGCTGGCGCGGCGCGCCCTGCCGGACACGCTGCGCGCCGCGCACCGCATCGACCCGCTGGCGGCCGGCTACAACGTGGGCGCCTTCGGCCTGCTGGTGCTGGCCCTGGGCGACGCCGCCCACGGCGTGGGGTCGGCGCGCCTGCTGCCGGAACTGTGCGGCGCCGCCCTGTGCCTGGTGCTGCTGCTGCGACGCCAGCGCGGCCACGGCGCCCCGCTGCTGCCGGTGGACCTGTTCCGCAGCCGCATGTTCACCCTGTCGGCGCTGACCTCGGTGTGCACCTTCGCCGTGCAAAGCCTGGCCTTCGTGGCCCTGCCCTTCCATTTCGAGCACACCCTGGGCCGCTCGCCGGTGGAAACCGGCTTTTTGCTCACGCCCTGGCCGGTGCTGGTCGCCATCATGGGACCGGTGGCCGGCCGCCTGTGCGAGCGCCATCCGCCGGCCCTGCTGGGCGGGGCCGGGCTGCTGGTCCTGTGCGCCGGCATGCTGGCGCTGATCTGGCTGCCGGACGCGCCGTCCGCCATCGACATAAGCTGGCGCATGGCCATGTGCGGCATCGGCTTCGGCCTGTTCCAGGCGCCCAACATGAAAGCCATCATGGGCAGCGCGCCGCCCGCGCGCGCCGGCGGCGCCAGCGGCATCGTCGCCACCTCGCGCCTGGCCGGGCAGGCCACCGGCGCCGCCCTGGTGGCCTGGTGCCTGCTGCTGTCGGCGCGCGACGGCACCACCTATGCGCTGGCGGCGGCGGCCGTGTTCGCGGTCCTGGGCGCCGCCGCCAGCCTGGCGCGGCTGCGGCCGGAACGGGCGCCTACGTACTAGCCGACATTGATAATAGTTCTCATTTGCATTAACATCATGGGTTTTCCGCCTATCCCGAGCAGCCCATGACCAGCAAACACCCGCGCCATTTTTATCTGTACTTCGCCCTGCCCCTGGCCTGCGCTCCCCTGCCGGTCCAGGCCCAGGCGCAAAATGACGACCAGGTGCTGGAGGCGGTCAAGGTCACGGCCGTCAAGGCCCAGGGTTTCGCGCCCAGCACGGTGGAAGCAGGCAGCTTCCGTGGTTCGGACGTGATGGACGTGCCCTCCACCGTCAACGTCATCACGCGCGAAGTGCTGGACCTGCAGGCCGCGTCCGGACTATATGACGCCGTGCGCAACATGGCCGGCGTCACCCGCCAGCAGAACGGCGGCGAGACCTGGGACCAGCTGGTGATACGCGGCATCACGGTAGAAAACCGCACCAACTATCGCCTCAACGGCAGCGTGCCCGTGATGAACTTCGGCCAGATCGCGCTGGAGAACAAGGAACGGGTCGAAGTGCTGAAAGGCGCCTCGGCCCTGTATTACGGCTTCACGGCGCCGTCCGGCATCGTCAACTACGTGACCAAGCGGGCCGGCGCCACGCCCGTCAGCACCGTGGGCGTAGTGCTGGACGACCAGGGCACGGCCATCGCCAGCGTGGACGTGGGCCGCCGCTACGGCGAGCGGGGCGAATTCGGGGTACGCGTCAACGCCGCCGGCGGCGCGCTGGGCAGCTATCTCGACGGCGTGGGCGACGGCAACCGCCAGTTCGGCTCGGCCGCGCTGGACTGGCGCGTCAACAGCCGTTTGCTGCTCAAGGCTGACCTCGAATACGATCACCGCAAGACCACCGAGCAGGCCGGCATCGCCCTGCCCAGCGCCGCCAACGGCGTGATCCCGCTGCCGGTGGCCGTCGATCCCACCCGGCTGGTGGGACCGGACATGGCGCGCTTCGAGACCACCAGCAAGACCGCCGCCCTGCGCGCCGACTATGCGCTGGCCGACGGCTGGGCCCTGACCGTGGAAGGCGGCCACTCGGAGACGGCGCGCGACCGCAACCTGGCCATCTTCCGCTTCACCAGCAATGCCGCCATCGCCACCGGCGCCGGCCGCATCACCGGCACCTCGCAGCATTCGGAGGTGGGTTCGGACGCCGTGCGCGCCGAACTGTTCGGCGCCTTCGGCACTGGCGCCATCCGGCACGAACTGACCGTGGGCGCCAGCCGCACCGAAAAGACCCAGGACCCGATCTACCAGAGCAGCTATGCGGTGGCATCGCAGAATCTGTATCACCCGCTCCCCATCACCACCATCACTTATACCGCAGCGCCGGCCACGCCCACCACGGCCGGCCTGGAGACCAGCGACCAGGGCCTGTACGCGCTGGACCGCCTGACCTTCTCGCCGCAGTGGCAAGTGATCGCCGGCCTGCGCCGCGTCAGCTACACCAGCGACCAGGGCGCCAACCACTACGACGCCAGCAAGACCACGCCCATGGCGGCCGCCATCTACAAGCCGCGCGCCGACGTGCAGCTGTACGCCTCGGCCGCCCAGGGCCTGGAGGAAGGCGACACCGCGCCCACCGGCAGCGCCAACGTCGGCACCCGGCTGGCGCCTGGCGTCAGCCGCCAGAAGGAACTGGGCGCGCGCTGGCGCGCTCCCAACGGGACGCTGGTGTCGGCCGCGCTGTTCGACATCAGCCGCCCCGGCTACTACACCAACACGGCCAATATCTACACCGCCGACGGCGAGCAGCGCTACCGCGGCCTGGAGCTGTCCACCCAGGGCCAGCTGACGCGCGCGCTGGCCTGGCAAACCTCGGCCCAGTGGCTGCATCCGGAATTGCGCAACATCAACGCCAGCTACAACGGCAAGCTGCCCGAGAATGCGTCCAAACAGACCGCCAGCGCCTTCCTGTCCTATGGGCTGGAGCAGTGGCTGCCCGGCCTGTCGCTGAACGGCGGGGCCTACTACACGGGCCGCCGTCCCGTGAACGATCTGAACCAGGCCTGGCTGGGCGGGGTGACCGTGTACACAGCCGGCGGCCGCTACATCACACAGCTGGCCGGCAAGCGCACCAGCTGGCAGCTCAATGTGGAGAACGCGGCCGATAAGCAGTACTGGGCTGCAGGCGGCACCCGCCTGGGCGCCGGCGCGCCGCGCACCGTGAAGTTGACAATGAAAGTGGATTTGTGAGCGCCGCCATGTAAATCCACGTAAAAGCGGCGCAAACAGCGGGGTCGTGACCATAAAATTCTGGCAAATTGACTATCGCCATTGATTCTTCATGCAACGTACCCTGCTGACCTGCCTCACCTGCGGCGCCCTGCTGTGCGCCGCCGACGCCGCCCTGGCCCAAGCGGCCACACCAGCCACCACAGCCTCTGCCAGCGCCGCCACCGGCACCGATAGCGCCAACACCGGCGCGGCCACCAGCGCCGCCAGCGCCGCCAAGCCAGCAGCGGCCAGCAAGGAGGCCAAGCCTGCCGCCGGCGCCACGCCCTCGGTCACCGTGGCCGGCGAGCGTCCCACCGGCCGCATCGACCGCCAGGTGTACGACGTCAAATCCGACCTCGGCAGCAGCAACGGCACCGCCGCCGACGCCCTCAACAACGTGCCTTCGGTGAACGTGGACCCGGACGGCACCATCATCCTGCGCGGCAACAGCAATGTGCAGGTCATGGTGGACGGCAAGCCGTCCGCCATGCTGCAGGGCGACAACCGCGGCCCGGCGCTGCAATCCATGCCGGCCGAGGATATCGAATCGGTGGAAGTGATCAACAATCCCGGCGCCCAGTTCGGCAACGAGGCCGGCGGCGGCCCCATCCTCAACCTGGTGATGCGCCGCAACCGCAAGCCGGGCGGCTACGGCAGCGTCAGCGCCAACGGCGGCACGGCGGGCCGCTACAACAGCGCCGTCAATGGCAGCTACAACGAAGGCGCCTGGGGCTTCCAGGGCGGCCTCAACGTGCGCCACGACGGCCGCAACTCGACCGGCTCCACCGAGCGCGACCAGCTCAACGCAGCCACCGGCAAGTTCGCCCACACCAGCCAGTCCTCCACCGCCAGCGGCCTGAACGACATGGCCGGCGCCAACGGCACGATCAGCTACAACCTCGGCCCCAGCGACCAGCTGGCGGCCAGCCTGAACTACAACAGCCGCACCGACGACCAGCGCGGCGCCGACCGCTACACGGAATACGCGGCCGGCAACGGCAGCGCCGCCACCAGCGACTACCTGCGCAGCACCACCCGCACGGGCGACAACAAGAGCTATGCCTGGGGCGCGCGCTGGGACCACAAGGGCGAACTGCCGGGTGAAACCCTGAAGGTGAACCTGCGCGTCTCGACCTCCGACAACGACAACACCAGCACCTACGCCAACGTGTATGCGGTGCTGCCGGCCGGCGCCTCCAACAGCCGCGCCTGGCAAACCAGCGGCCGCCATAACCGCATCATCGACTTCACCGGCGACTACGAGCGCCCGCTGGCCGGCGGCGTGTTCAAGGCCGGCTACAAGGCATCCAGCAACGACAGCAGCAGCGACACGGTCTACACCGACATCAACCCGCTGACCTTGGCCGAGACCCTGAACACGGCGCGCAGCAACGCCTTCAAGCTGAACGAAAAAGTGTATGCGCTGTATGGGACCTACCGGATGCGTTTGACCGAGCGCTGGGGCGCCCTGGCCGGCCTGCGCGCCGAGGTCACCGACATGGACATCGAGCAGGTGACCAACCATGTCCAGGCGCAGAGCCACTACCTGAACACTATCCCCAGCGCCTACGCCACCTACAAGGTCGACGACAACGCCAACCTGCGCTTCGCCTACGCGCGCCGCCTGCGCCGTCCGAACCAGATGGACTTGAACCCCTACGTGATGTACCGCGACGAGCTGAACGTGGTGTCCGGCAATCCCAGGCTCAAGCCGACCAAGACCGATTCCTTCGAAGTCGGCTATGAAGCCAAGGTATGGGGCCTGGAAACGGCGCTGCGCGGCTACTACCGCCGCGACACCGACGCCATTGTCGACCGCCGGTACTTCATCGCCAACAACGTGCTGCTGACCACCCGGGAAAACGGCGCCGGCAGCCACTCGGGCGGCCTGGAATTCACGGCCAGCGGCAAGCTCACGCCCGACCTCACCATCAACGCCAGCGGCAACCTGATGCGCATGAACCAGACCGTGCAGGATACGGCCGGCAAGGAACTGGAACGCAGCGCCAACTCATTGAGCGGCCGGGTGCGCCTCAACTACAAGCTGGACAGCGCCAACCAGGTCCAGGCCATGCTCATGGCCATGGGCAAGATGCTGTCCGGCACCGGCTACCGCTCACCGAATTCCTCGCTCAACCTGAGCTACAACCACAGCGTGAACGGCCGCCTGAGCATGGTGATGAATGTGACCGATGTGTTCAACACCAACAAGATGCAAACCGTGGTCGATAGCGCCACGCTGCGCGAGACCAGCACCCGCCGCTTCGACGGCCGGGTGGTGTATCTGGGGCTGTCCTACCGCTTTGGCGGCCCCGGCGGCAACCAGCAGGAACCAGGCATGGAACGCATGGGCCCGCCGCCGGGCGGTCCCGGCGGCCCGCCCATGGGCGGCTGATACAGCGCTGGCGCCAGCGGCAGCGGCACGCGACGGCGCGCGCTTGCCAAAGGCAAAACTAACTGGACAGCGGCAGGTAGCCGCGCCGGATGGCCCACTCACGCAGCACCGCATTCATGCCCTGCTCCCAGCCCTGCCCAGTACGTCTGAACACTTCCACCAGATCGCAGTCGATTTCAATGGTCACTGGCATGCGCGGTGTATCCTTGGGCGACAAGCGCAACCGCCACGGCCGAAATTGCGCAAGTTGCTCTTCTGTCAATGGCAGCGCATCGGGGTCGGACAACGCGGCGGCGATAATCGCCTGGTCTTCCTCAGGGCTCACGCCTGAAAATTTGGGCAAATTCCCGTGCATATTTTTTCTCCTCAAGTTTTGTCGCTCGACGGAGCGAAATCACGCGCACCACCTCGGGCTGTTCAACAAAGCTAATGAAATGAAGTTGAACTCCAATGACACCAAGACCGCACTCGCGCAGTTCGTCATACTGAAATCGGTCATCCGGCCAAATCAGTGCGGACGACCAATCAAACCTTTTCGCAGCCGAGAGCGCAATACCATGCCTGCGCTTGTTCAACCTGTCCTTGGAGGGATCGTAGCGTATCTCCATATGTTATCCCCATCAATTGAAAGATCAATCGGCAGGGATAAGGTTAGCCGGATTAAAAGCGGGGCAATTGCGCTGGCACAGCGCAGGCTATAATGGCCGCAATTCCTATGGAGGCTCTCATGACCATGTCCGGCGGCTGTTTTTGCGGGGCCATACGCTACCAGTGTTCCGATGAGGTATTCAACGCCACCACCTGCCATTGCCCCAGCTGCCGCCGCACAGCCGGGGCGGCAGCCGTGTCGTGGTTCAGTGTGCCGGCCTCGGGCTTCCACCTGACCAGCGGCGAGCCGGCCGAGCTGCGCTCCAGTCCCGAGGTCACCCGCACCTTCTGCCGCTCCTGCGGCACCCAGCTGACCTACCAGCACGCCAACTACCCCGACGAGATCGACGTCACCATTTGCAGCCTGGACGATCCCGGCAGCGTGGCGCCGGACGACCATACCCAGACCAGCCACCGGCTGGACTGGAACCTGATCGCCGACGGCAAGCCGCAATATCCGCGCAGCCGCTCGGAAGGCCAGGCCTAGCCGCCGCCTATGCCTTCGGTGATCACGCCGGTGCCGCCGCAGTTCGGGCACGGCTGCTCTTCGCCCAGGGTGCCGCTGCCATGGCACACCGGGCACACGTCCTCGCCGCTGCCGGGCGTGCCCGGTTCGGCCTCGTCGCCGGGACTCAATGGTGGTGGGTTGTCGTTGTCGCTCATGCCTGCCTCCCTGGTTTGATGGAAGGCCGATTCTAGGCCGCCGCGCGCAAACGCGGCGCGCCTTTCAATGCAGCGCCTTGAGCTTGCGGATGATATCCGACAAACGGTAGGGCTTGTGCACCAGCTCGAACGGCATGTCGCCGCCATCCTGCGGCGGCGCGTAGCCGGAGGCCAGCAATATCTTCACCTGCGGCAGTTCGGCGCGCACGCGCCGCGCCAGCTCGACCCCGCTCATGTCCGGCATCACGATGTCGCTGAACAGGATGGCCACCTCGGGATGGCGGCGCAAGATGGCCAGCGCCTCCTTGCCATTGTTGGCCGCCAGGACTTCGTAGCCCAGGCTGCTGAACAGCTGGGCCGCCACGCTCAGCACGTCGGACTGGTCGTCCACCACCAGCACCTTTTCCGCAGCCGAGGGGCCGGCGGCGGCGCTGGGGGCCTGGGCCGGGAAGTACAGCGCGATTTCCGTGCCCTGCCCCGGCGCCGACCAGATGCGCAGATCGCCGCCGGCCTGCTGCACCAGGCCATACACCTGGCTCAGGCCCAGCCCGGTACCCTTGCCCACCGCCTTGGTGGTGAAGAAGGGTTCGACCGCGCGCGCCGCCACCTCGGGCGGCATGCCGCTACCGGTGTCGCGCACCGCCACCCGCACATAGGGGCCGGCCGCCAGCGCGCTGCCTTCGGGCGGCGCCGCCGCCAGCTCGGTGCTGATGGTAATGGCGCCGGATGGACCCACCGCGTCGCGCGCGTTGACCACCAGGTTCAGCAGCGCCGCCTCCAGCTGCGGACCGTCGGCCAGGATCTCGGGCAGGCCGGCGCCCAGGTGCAGCTCCAGCTGCACCGAACTCGGTATCGCGCGCCGCAGCACGGCTTCGAAGCCGGACAGCACGCTGTTGATCTGCAGACGCTCCGGCTTGAGCGGCTGCTGGCGGGCGAAGGCCAGCAGCTGCTGGGTCAGGCGCGCGCCGCGCTCGGCGGCGCGCTCCATGCTGTCGATGGTCTTGAGCTGGGCCGCGCGGTCGCCGCCCATGCGCAACAGATCGATGCCATTGATGATCACGCTCAGCAGGTTGTTGAAATCGTGCGCGATGCCGCCGGTGAGCTTGCCGATGGCTTCCAGCTTCTGCGACTGCAGCAGCGCCTCCTTGGCCTTGGCCAGCGAGTCCTCGGCCGTGCGGCGCTCGGTCTCGTCGCGCGTGACCTTGGCGTAGCCGATCAGCTCCCCGGCCTGGTCGCGGATGGGGTCGATCACCACATGGGCCCAGAAGCGGCTGCCATCCTTGCGCACGCGCCAGCCCTCGGTCTCGAAGCGGCCCTCGGTGCGGGCGATCTCCAGCGCCCGCATGGGCTTGCCGGCGGCCCGGTCCTCATCGGTATGGAAACGCGAGAAATGCGAACCGATCACCTCCTCCGACTGGTAGCCCTTGATGCGGCGCGCGCCCTCGTTCCAGTTGGTGACGTGGCCCTGGTCGGACAGCATGTAGATCGCGTAGTCGGTCACGCCCTGCACCAGCACCCGGAACTGCTCCTGGGTCGCATGCAGCGCCTCCTGGGCGCGGCGGCGTTCGGTGATGTCGCGCGTGATCTTGGTGTAGCCCAGCAGCGTGCCATCCTGGTCGCGGATGGGATCGATCACCACGCTGGCCCAGAACCGGCTGCCGTCCTGGCGCACCCGCCAGCCCTCGTCCTCGAAGCGGCCCTCCTCGGCGGCAATGCGCAGGGCGCGTGCCGGACGACCGTTGGCGCGGTCTTCCACGGTGTAGAAGAGGGAGAAGTGCCGGCCTATGATTTCCTCGGGCCGGTAGCCCTTGAAACGCTGGGCGCCGGCGTTCCAGCTGCCCACCGTGCCGTCCGGCGCCAGCATGTAGATGGCGTAGTCGGTGACGCTGGAAATGAACAGCCGCAAACGCTCGGCCTCGACGTGGTCGTTGTGATGGTGTGTTTGCTCGGTCATGGACGTGGGACGGGACAAGCATGCTGCAGCCGTAGTAGGGCGTATTGTACCCGCTGCCTGCACCGGCAAAGGTCAGCAGTGTGTCCAGGACAAGAGCTGTGCATGATCGCGGAACTCCGGCGCGGGCGGCCGGTCCAACGGGCCGGAGGGAACTGCCATGGATAATAGCGAGATCGAACCGGCCGATGGCGCACGAGGAACAATTCGCACAGCCAGCCTGGCGGCCGCCATCGGCGCCATGCCGGGTACGGTCTGCGTGGTGGACAGCAGGGGTGCCGTGGTCCTGTGGAGCCCCAGGCTAGAGCAGATGGCGGCCAGGCCGAACGGCATGCAGCTAGCCGAGCTGTTCGTCCCGGGCGACCGCCAGCGTATCGTCCACGCCATGCGCCGCCTGGTCGAACATGGCGAGGATGCGCTGCTGGAAACCCGGCTGCTTGGCGCCGGCCCGGGGCCGGACGCCGTATTGCTGGCCGGGGCCAGGCTATGCCTCGGCAGCGAGATCTACCTGTTCTGGACCGCCATCGATAGCGGCGGGCGCGAGCATATCCTGCGGCTGCGGGAGCGCGCACTGCACGCGGCCGGCCACGGTATCGTCATCACGCACTGCGCAGGAAGCGACAACCCGATCGAATACGTCAATCCGGCGTTCGAGCGCATCACCGGCTACAGCGCGCAAGAATCGCTGGGCCGCGATTCACGCTTCATGGCCGCGCCGGGACTGGATGGCAACGAGCGCGCCGCATTGCGGGCCGCCATCGCCGCACGCCGGCCCGCCAAGGTGGTGTTCCGCAACTTGCGCAAGGATGGGCGCATGTTCTGGAACGACCTGTCCGTCACCCCGGTGCCGGACCAGGATGGCGTGGTCACCCATTACGTCGGCGTCATCAGCGATGTCACCGCCGTGCGGCAGCACACCACCCACCTGGAAGAAAAGCTGAACCACGACATCTTGACCGGCCTGGCCAACCGCAATCTGCTGTGGGACCGTCTGCACCAGGCACTGTTGATCGCGCAGCGCAACAAGACCATGGTGGCGACCGTGCTGCTGGATGTGGACAAATTCAAGCACATCAACGATACCCGCGGGCACGACGCCGGCGACGCGGTATTGACCGCGATGGCGCGCCGCATGCAGGCCGCGGTGCGTGACAGCGACACCGTGGCCAGGCTGGGGGGCGATGAATTCGTGCTGGTGCTGGACGACCAGCCGTCGCTGCGCTATACCTTGCGCATGATAGACCGGTTGCGCGACAGCCTGGCGCAGCCGGTCGTGGTCAATGGCGAGGAACTGGCCGTGGCGTGCAGCATGGGAGTGAGCATCTATCCGCACGACGGCCACAGTCCGGACGAGCTGGTCAAGGCCGCGGACACCGCCATGTACCATGCCAAGTCCGGCGCCGCAGCCGGCCCGCACTTCTATTCGCCGGACATGAAATCGGCTGCCGAGGCCCGCCACAAGCTGATCACTGACTTGCATGCGGCGCTGGAGCGGGACGAGTTTTACCTCATGTTCCAGCCATGCCTGTCTGCTGGCCCGGGCCATGGCAGCATCGAGGCCCTGCTGCGCTGGCGCCATCCCGAGCTGGGCGTGCTGCGGCCGGCTGCGTTCCTGGGCGAGGCCGAGGAAAGCGGCCAGATACGCGCCATCGGCCGCCGCGTGCAGGACCTGGCGCTGGACTTCCTGGCGCAGGCGCAGGGCGAGCGGCATGGCCCCCTGCTGCTGTCCATCAACGTCAGCTACCGCGAGTTCAGCCATCCAGACTACGTGGACGAGCTGCGCCGCCGGCTGGACCGTGCCGGGTTGGCGCCATCCTGCCTGGAGCTGGAGGTGACCGAGCATAGCCTGCTGCACAATGCCCGGCTCAGCGGCGACCTGGCTCGCCAACTGCACGAGGCAGGGATAGGACTATCGCTGGACGAGTTCGGCTCCGGCTTGAGCAGTCTGGGCAGCCTGGACGAACTCAGGCCGGACCGCGTCAAGATCCATCGCGAGGCGGTACGCGGCATCAGCGGCCGGGACCGGGGCGAACTGGCGCGCATGCTGCTGGAACTGGGCCGCAGCGTGGGTGCGGGGGTGGTGGCGGCAGGGGTCGAAAATGAAGAACAGGCCGATTTCCTGCGCCGGCACGGCTGCGATGAGCTCCAGGGCAACCACATCTGCCAGCCGCTGGAACTGACCCGGCTGCGCAGGCGGCTGGACGCCGCGGCGCTTTGAACGCCCGGCGGGCTGAGGTAGAATCGGCGCTCCCTGGTCGCGCTGCTTCTCCATGTTACGATTCTCCGCCGCAGTGTCCCGACTGTCCATGGCATGCGCACTTGCCATCGCGCCGGCGGCGGTGTGCGCGCTCGACGCGCGGCTACCCTTGACAGCCTACCACCACACCATCTGGGGCGGCAAGGAAGGCGCGCCGGGCGAGGTGGCCGCCATGGCGCAGACCCGCGACGGCTGGCTGTGGATAGGCGCCGCCGACGGCCTGTACCGCTTTGACGGGGTGCGCTTCCGCCGCTTCGAACCATTGGCCGGCGAACCGCCGGTGCGGCGCCTGGTGACGGCGCTGACCGCGCTGCCGGACGGCGGCCTGCTGGTCGGCCACCAGAGCGGCGCCCTGGCGCTGCTGCGCCAGGGCCACCTGCGCTATTACCCGTCCGAGGTCGAGGGCCAGCCGCTGGGCGCCGTCTCCAGCGCCGTCACCGGCGAGGACGGCACGCTGTGGGCCGCCACCGGCAGCGGCCTGCTGCGGCTGGAACGGGACCGCTGGCGCCGCGTGGAAGCGGCCATGGGCCTGGGCAACGGCCGCGTGTCCAACCTGACGCGCGACCAGTACGGCCAGCTGTGGGTGGCCGAAGGGCGCCGCCTGTACGTGCTGGCGCGCGGCGCGCGCCGCTTCCGCCCGGTGCTGGACGATATCGACCCGGTCAACCTGATCGAGTCGCCCGATGGCCGCCTGTGGCTGGACACCCACGAGCGCCTGGTCCCGGTGCCGCCCCAGCATGGCGGCCCGCTGCTGCCCCGTCCCGCCTGGCTGGCCCAGGCGGAAGGCATGGAAAACGGCCTGTTCGACCGCGACGGAAATTACTGGTCCCTGTTATGCCCAGTCGGATTATGCCGCGCCAGCGGCGCCGGCCTGGCGCCCGCCGTCGAGCAGCGTCCCAACAGCGGTCCGCGAGACCGCCTGGACCAGCCGTGGCAGATGGGCAGCCTGACCGCCAACGTGCTGTTCGAGGACAGCGAAGGCGATATCTGGGTCGGCACCCAGAACGGGGTGGAGCGTTTCCGCCATAACCGCCTGCTGGCGCAGGCGCTGGAGGGAGGCGAACACCTGTACAGCTTTGCCCGCGCGCCGGATGGTGGCCTGCTTGCGCTGACGGCCCCCAACGGCCAGCTATGGTCGCTGCGCGGCGGGCGCCCGCGGCTGCTGGAACAGCGCCCGCGCACCATGTTCGGCATCATCGCCAACGCTGCCAACGGCGACCTGCTCATTGCCGGCGCCGACGCCATCGAGCGGCGCGGCGCGGGCGGCGCCACCCGCATCCCCTATCCCGACGGGGTGGCGGAGGCGGGCCGCCACGCGCCGGTGGTGCGTCTGATGGACGACGGCGACTGCCTGTGGATCTGGCAAGCCAGGCGCAGCGCCTGGTGCCTGCGCGACGGCCGCTGGCTGGACCACCAGGCGCTCGGGCTGCCAGCCGGGAACGCGCTGTTCGCCGCGCCCGGCGCTGCGGGCGAGATGTGGCTGGCCTACCCCGGCCAGCCGCTGCTGCGCTACCGGCGCGGGATAGTGGCGCGCCATGCCGTGCCGGCCGACCTCGGCGCCATCACCTTCCTGCATGCCGGCGGCGAACTGCTGGTGGGCGGCGAGAACGGCATGGCCGCATTCCTGGACGGCCGCTTCCAGCGCCTGCTGCCGGACGATCCGGAGGCGCTGCACGCGGTCAGCGGCATGGCTATCGCCCCCAACGGCGACCGCTGGTTCAACGGCCACCGCGGCGCGCTGCGCGTCACGGCGGCCGCCTGGGCCGCGTTCAAGGCCACTCCCGGCCGCCCGCTGGCCGCCACCCTGTACGGCGTGCTGGATGGCTATCCCGGCGCCGCCACCACCTCCGCACGGCGCGCCACGGCGGCCGCCGGACCGGACGGCCAGCTATGGTTCGCCGGTTCCGGCGGCCTGGCCTGGCTGGACAGCACCAGGGAGTACGCCCGTCCGGCGCCGCCGCTGGTCAAGATCGAAACCCTGTCGGCCCAGGGACGGCTGCACCAAGACTTCAGCTATCCGGTGCTGCTGCCGGCCGGCGCCAGCGCCGTGCGCATCGAGTACACGGCGCTCAGCTACGCCATGGCCGAAGGCCTGCAGTTCCGCTACCAGATGGAGGGCGTGGACAGCGAATGGCAGCAGGCCGGCGGCCGGCGCGCCATTTCTTATTCCAACCTGAAACCAGGCGAGTACCGCTTCCGGGTGGCGGCGGTCGATCCGCTGGGCCAGGCCAGCAGCGGCGAAGACAGCCTGCGCCTGCGCATACCGCCCACTTTCACCCAGTCCCGGTGGTTCACCGGCCTGTGCCTGCTGCTGGGGGTGGGCGCCGCCTACGGCCTGCACCGGTTGCGCCTGCGCCAGGCCACCCTGCGCCTGGACGAGCGCCTGGCCGAACGCGAACGCATCGCCCGCACCCTGCACGACAGCTTCCTGCAGGGCGTGCAGGGCCTGATCCTGAGCTTCCACAGCACCCTGCACGGGCTGGCGCACGACTCGCCGCAGCGCCAGCGCCTGGAGCGGGCCCTGGCCATGGCGGAACGGGTGATGGAGGAAGGACGCGACCAGGTGCACGAGCTGCGCACCTTCGTGCTGCACAACGGCGACCTGCGCCGCGCCCTGTCGCTGGTGGGCGAGGTGCTGCAGGAAAGCCGCGGGGTGGCGTTCCGGCTCGACACCGCCGGCGACGACATCCGCCTGACCGAGCGCGCCAGCGCCGAAGTGTACGGCATCGCGCGCGAAGCCATCATGAATGCGTTCCGCCACGCCGATGCGCAGCGCATCGTGGTGCTGCTCAGCTACCGCGCCGACCAGTTCACGCTGCGGGTGACGGACGACGGCAAGGGCCTGCCGCCCGAGGTAGCGGCCGGCCAGGCGCCGCCCGGCCACTGGGGCCTGACCGGCATGCGCGAACGCGCCGCGCGCCTGGGCGGCGCCCTGTCCGTCGGCCCCGGCCCGGACGGCGCCGGCGCCTGCGTGGCGCTGGCGCTGCCGGCGCAGGCGGCCTACGGGCGCCGCCGCTGGCGCCCCTGGCGCCGCTGAGGCGCATGCCCGATGCCCTGCTAGCCGCTTGCCGGACGCCCGCCGGATGGCCCGTCGCCGGCAAAATAGGGGAAGGCCAGCGGCAGCAACAGCAGCGTAAACACCGTGGCCGAGACGATGCCGCCCACGATCACGACGGCGAACGGGCGCTGGGTCTCGGACCCGATGCCATGCGACAGCGCGGCCGGCAGCAGGCCCAGGCCGGCCATCAGCGCCGTCATCAGGATGGGCCGCAGGCGCGCCAGCGCGCCCTCCAGCGCCGCTTCGCCTGCCGCCAGGCCGCCCTGCATCAAGGCCAGGATCTGCTCCACCATGATCACGCCGTTCTGCACCGATATCCCGGCCACCGCGATGAAGCCCACCGCCGCCGACACCGAGAAATGCAGCCCGGCCAGCGCCAGTCCGGCAATCCCGCCGATCAGGGCGAACGGCACGATGGCCAGCACCAGCATTGCGCGCCGCACCGAGCGGAAGGTCCAGAACAGCAGCGAGAAGATCAGCAGCACGGTGACCGGCACGATCACGGCCAGGCGCTGCACGGCGCGCTGCTGGTTCTCGAACTGGCCGCCCCAGGTCAGCGTGTAGCCCGGCGGCAGGTGCACCTGCTGCGCCACCAGGCGCTGGGCTTCGGCCACGAAGCTGCCCTGGTCGCGCCCCAGCAGGTTGGCCTTGACCGAGGCGTTGCGCGAGCCGCCCTCGCGGCTGATGCGGGCCGCGCCCTGGCGCACGTGGATATCGGCAATGGCGCCCAGCGGCACGGTGCCGGCGCCGTTCGGCAGCGGCACCGCCAGCGCGGCGATGCCATCGACCGAATCGCGGTACTCGGGCTTGAGTCCGACCACGATGTCGAAGCGGCGGTCGCCCTCGTAATAGGTATTGGCCACGGTGGTGGCCAGCGCCGTCTGCAGCGCCGTGTTGGCATCGGCCACGCTGACGCCCAGGCGGCCGGCCTTGCCGCGGTCGATCACCACGTCCAGCTCGTCCTGGCCGCCGATCGGCACCGCCGCCACGTCGGTGGCGCCGGGGATGCGGCTCAGGATCTGCGCCACCTGCGTGCTTTTCTCGGTCAGCACGGCCAGGTCGGGACCGGCGATCTTGACCGCGATCTCGCCCTTCACGCCGGACAGCGCCTCCTCCACGTTATCCTCGATCACCTGCGAGAAGTTGGTCGGCACGCCCGGCAGGCGACGGATGCGCTGCGCCATGTCGGCCACCAGCGCGTCCTTGCTGTCGAAGCGCCACTGGCCGCGCGGCTTGAGGTCGGCCAGGATCTCCATGTTGTTGGCGCCCTTGGGATCGGTGCCGTCATCCGGCCGGCCCACGTGCGAGATCACGTTCGACACCTCGGGATAGCTGCGCAGGATGGCGCGCACCTGGCGCTCGACCTGCTCGCTCTTTTCCAGCGCGGCCGAGGTGGGCAGGCTGATGGTGAGCCAGATATTGCCCTCGTCCAGCTTGGGCAGGAATTCGCTGCCCAGCAGCGGCGCCAGGGCCAGGGTCAGGACCAGCAAGGCGCCGGACACCATGATCACCGGCACCCGGCGCGGCGAGGCCGCCGCCAGCAGGCGGCGGTAGCGGCCGGTGACGTTTGCCATCCAGGCGCTGTGCCGCTCGGCCATCGGATCGCGCGCGATGGCCCAGGATAGCAGCGCCGGCACCAGGGTCACGGTCAGCACCAGCGCGCCCAGCATGGCAAAGCTGAGCGTGAAGGCCACCGGCGAGAATATCTTGCCCTCCACCCGCTGGAAGGTGTAGATCGGGATGAAGGCGACGATGATGATGGCCTTGGCGAACAGGATGGGGTGGCCCAGTTCGAGCACGGTCTGCTTCAGGGTGCGCTCGCGCCAGCCGGGCGGCGGGGCGGCCGGCTGCATCGCCAGGCGCACCATCAGGGCCTCCACCAGCACCACCGCGCTGTCGATGATGATGCCGAAGTCCACCGCGCCCAGCGAGATCAGGTTGGCGGGAATGCCGCGCGCGTCCAGCATGATGAAAGCGCACAGCAGCGACAGCGGTATCACGGTGGCCACGATCAGGGCCGCGCGCCAGTTGCCCAGGAAGACGATCAGGATGGCGATCACCAGCACCGCCCCCACCAGCAGGTTCTCGCCCACCGTGCGCACCGTGTGGCCTATCAGTTCGGTGCGGTCGTAGATGGGTTTCAAACGCACGCCGTGCGGCAGGCTGGCGTTGACCTGCTCCACCGCCAGCCTGACGTCGGCCACCACCTTGGCGGCATTGCCGCCCTTGCTCATCTGGACTATGCCCTCGACCACGTTATCCTGGCCGTTGTAGGACACCACACCCGAGCGCGGCTGCGCGCCGGTCTGCACCGTGCCCAGGTCGGCCACCCGCACCGTCCTGCCATTGCTGGCGTGGACCACCACCTGGCCGATGTCGTCCAGGCTGGCCACGATGCCGATGCCGCGCACGGTCAGGCCCTCGTCGCCGCGCCGCACGGTGCCGCCGCCCACGTTGGCGCTGTTGGCGGCCAGCGCGGCGCTGACCTGGTCCACGGTCACGCCGTAGCGCTGCAGCGCGGCCGGCTCCAGCAGCACCTGGTACTGCTTGACGGTGCCGCCGAAGCTGACCACGTCCGCCACCCCGGCCACGATGCGCAGCCTGGGGCGCACCACCCAGTCCTGCAGGGCGCGCACCTCGTTCATGGGCATGCCGGCCGGCGCCTCCAGCACATAGCGGTAGATCTCACCGACGGCGGTGGTCAGCGGCGCCAGCGACGGCTGCACGCCCGGCGGCAGCGTGACGTTGCCGAGTTTTTCCAATACCTGCTGGCGCGCGAAATAGTCGTCGGTGCCGTCGGCGAAGGTGAGCGTCACCACCGACAGCGCGCCTATGGTCACCGAGCGCAGCTGGGTCTGCGCCGGCACGCCGCTCATTTCGCGCTCGATTGGCAGGGTCACGGCGCGCTCCACCTCCTCCGGCGCCTGGCCCGGATACTGGGTCACGATCTGCACCTGCACGTCCTGCACGTCGGGAAAAGCCTCGATCGGCAGGTTGCGGAAGGCGCGGTAGCCAAAGCCCAGCAGGGCCAGCGTCAGGATCAGCACGAACACGCGCTGGCGCAGGGCGAAATCAATCAGCTTATCCAGCATGGGCGTCGGCCTCCGCGTTGAGCAGCAAGGCGCCTTCGGTCACCACCCGCTCGCCGGGGCGCAGGCCGCCGTCGACGTAGCTGTCGCGCGAGCCGCGCAGGGCCACGTGCACGCGCCGCCGGGCGTAGCTGCGCTCGGCAGTCTCGACGAACACGTACTCGTTTTCGCCGTCCATGAACAGCGCGCTGTTGGGCAGCGGCAGCGCGCGCGCGCCATCAGGCCCGCTGTCGACACTGACGCGGGCGTACATCTCCGGCTTGAGCAGCAGCTCGGGGTTGTCGACAGCGCAGCGCACCTGGATGCGGCGCGTGGCCGGGTCCAGGACCAGGCCGACACGCCGCACCACGGCCGCGAAGCGCCGGCCCGGATAGGCGTCCGTTTCCAGGCTTACCGCCTGGCCAGGGTGTACCGCGGCCGCGCTGCGTTCCGGCAGGTCCACCAGCAGCCACAGGTGACGGGGGTCGGTGACCACGAACAGCGGCGCCGCCAGGTCGGGACGCACTTCCAGGCCGGGATTGGCCTGGCGCTCGGCCACCATGCCCGCGACCGGGCTGCGCAGGCTGAAGCTGCCCTCGCCGCCGCCGTCGGCATGCAGGTTTCTCAAGCGCGCGGCAGCCCGCATGCTCTCGGCGCGGGCCTGTTCGGCGTCGGCCTCGGCGTCCTCGCTGTCCTTGCGCGGCAACACGCCGGCCTGGTACAGGTCGCGCGCACGTTCCAGCGCCAGCTGCTTGCGCTGCTGGTCGGCGCGCGCCTTGCGCCAGTCGGCCTGGGCGGCGGCCAGGTCAGGCGCGTCGATCACGGCCAGCACCGCGCCGGCGCGCACGCTGTCGCCCGGTTCGCCATGCAGGACCGTGACCCGGCCCGCGATCGGAGAACTGACGCGGGCCGTCAGGTCCTCGTCGTAGGCCAGGCGGCCGTTGACCGGTTCCGACACCGGCAGCGGCGCTTCGGCCACGGCGGCCACCCGCAGCGCGGCCAGTTGCGGCGCGCCGGCCGCGAAGCGCAGCGTACCATGCGGCCTGGGGGCGGCCGGGGCGGCGGGAGCCTGCTGCTGCGAGGCATACACGAAATGGACGGCGGCGGCCACCGCCGCCCCCAGCACGACGGCGGGCGCCAGTTTGCGCAAGGTAGGGGATGTGATCATGGCACAGGGCTTTCAGTCAGGGCGGCGCGCCAGGCCGCCAGGGATTTGGCGTAATCGTTGCGGGAGGCCAGCACGTCGAGCTGGGCGGCGCGCTCGCTGCGGCGCACGTCCAGCACATCCATGATGCCCAGCGCCCCGCGCTGGAAGGCGTATTCGGCGGCGCTGGCGGCCTGGCGTGCGGCCGGCAGCAATTCATCCTCGCCACGGCGCAGGCGCTGCCAGGCGTCGCGGGCCTGGCTGGCGCCCAGCAGCAATTCGGTGCGGGCCTGGCGCCGGATCTTTTCCAGGTTTTCCTCGGCGCTTAGCAGCGCGACGTCGGCCGCTCGCAGCTCGCCCTGGTAGGCGTAGCGCCATTGCAGCGGGACCTGCAGCGCGATGCCGTAGCTGTTGCCGCTGCCCTGGGGATTGGCGGCGCTGGCCGGATAGTGCTCAAACTGGACGCCCACCGTGACGTCGCTGCTGCGCTGGGCCAGCGCCAGCTTGCGCGCGCTGCGCGCCGCCTCGACCCGGTCCAGCGCGGCGCGCACGTCGGGACGATGTTCCAGCATGGCGTCGCCAGCCGGGGCCTCGGGGGGGGCAGCCGGCGCGGCTTGCGGCTCGGGTTCGGTATCGGTCAGTTCCGGCCCGCCCAGCAGCGCCGCCAGCGCCAGCCGCGCCGCCACGGCGTCGGTGCCGGCCTGCTGGGCATCGTTGCGGGCACGCAACGCATCGACGCTGGCGCGCGCCACATCGACGGCGGCCAGGTCGCCGGCCTGCTGGCGGCGGCGGGCGGCGGTCACCATGGCCTCGGCCAGGGCGGCGCTGTCGCGCAACACGGCCAGGCGCGCCACGGCAGCCTGCCAGTCGCAATAGGCCAGCGTCACTTGCAGGGACAGCTGGCGGCGGCTGTCGCCCAGGTCGTCGCGGGCGGCGCGCTCCAGGTGGCCGGCCGCCTCGGTACGCAGGGCGCGCTTGCCGCCGCGTTCGATCAACTGGTCGATGCGCACGGTGCTGTCCACGGTCTTGGCGCGCAGGCTGCCGCCGCCCACGCCCAGGCCGGGATTGATGTTGGCGCTCTGCACGGTCAGCACAGGATTGGGGGCGGCGCCGGCTATGGTGCTGTTGGCCGCCGCGCCCTCCACGCCCAGCGCCGCCAGGCGCAGGTCGGTATTGCGCGCAGCCGCGCGCTGCTGGGCCTGGGCCAGGGTCAGTACCTCGGCGTGGCATGCGCCACAGGCAAGCATGAGCGGCAGCAGCGCGGCGCGCCAGCGGCGCGCCCGCATCAGGGATGATAAAGTCATGTTGGTTCCAGCCTGGGAGGGTTCAGGAAGCCGGCGGCAGGATGCGGCTGATACGGGCCAGCCGGCCCTGGGCGCAGTCTTCCGGATACAGTTCGAGCATGACGCCCGCTGCATCGGCGCCGGCCGGCAGCTCGGCCACGGCGCTCAGCAGCAGGCGGCCGTCGCGGTAGCGCAGGCGCGCGTAGCGGGACAGCTCGGCTGGCGGCAGCGCGGCCAGGCAGGCCGGCAGCCGCTCGCGCGGGGTGGCGGCGTCATAGCGCTCCACCACGCTGGCGCGGCGGGCGCCATGCTCCCAATCCAGCGGCGCACCGCGTTCGGCGGCGCATCCGCCCAGGACTACGCCCAGCCAGCAGGCCAGGACAGCGGTTGTCATCTTCAAGTGAGCCTCTCGGTATGCGGGTCAGGCCAGCCCACCGGACTGGCGGCGCCATTCTAATGAGCCCCACCTGATCGCAAGATGACGGTATCATTACGAATTGGATAGCCAGGGAAGTGCCGACTACAGGGAGGGCGCTTGATACCACTGTTACGCACCATCGCAGCCCTTGCGCTCTGCCTCTGCTGCCTCCCGGCGGCATGGCCGCAGGCCGTGCGCCTGGCCACTTTCGACTACCCGCCTTACATGCTGTCCGGCGCCGCCGCAGCCGCCGGTCCGGGCCCGGTGGTGGACACCGTGCGCGAGGCGTTCCGGCGCGCCGGAATCGCTGCGGAGATCACGGTCTATCCATTCCAGCGCGCCCTGCGGCTGGTGGAGCTGGGCCAGGCCGACGGCATCTTCACGCTCAAGGTCACGCCGCAGCGCGCCGCCCATTTCATCTTTTCGAAAGAACCGCTGCTGTACCAGGAATACGTGCTGTATGCCGCCAGCAACAGCAGCCTGAGCTTCAATGGCGACTTGGCAAAGCTGGGGCCGGTGCTGATCGGGGTGGTGGAATCCAATTCCTATGGCAGCCGTTTCGACGCCTACGCCAAAACCCTGCCCGCCGCCTACAAGGACATCTCCAACAGCCATGAAGCGAATTTCCGCAAGCTGATCGCCGGCCGCGTGCAGCTGATCGTGTGCAGCCGCGCGGCCGGCGACTCCATCGTGCGCCGGATGGGCGCCAGCGCCAACGTCAAGGTGATCGGGCCGCCGATCGAATCGGTCAGCAGCCACATCATGTTCAACCCGGCCAGCGTGGCCCCCGCCACGGTGGCGGCATTCGACCGCCAGCTGCACGCCATGCGCCAGGACGGCACCGTGCAGCGCATTTTCGCCCGCTACCTGGACTAGCCCTGCTTGCCATCGACGCGGGCCGAGGTGAGGTAAGGCAAGTACACCGCCGCGTACAGCGCAAAGGCGGCGCACCAGCAGACGGCGGCGATCAGCAGCACCAGGGCGGAGGGCGTTTCGGCGCCCAGCGCCGACAGCACGCGCGCCACGGCGCTGAGCTGTATCAGCACGAACATGGCCAATTCCGCACGTCCGGCCAGCAGCCGGCGCCCGGTATGGCCCAGCGTGGTGCGCGTGATCATGCCCATGATGAGGCCGGCCATCGACCCCACCGTCAGCGCATGGAAGGCGGCGCTGGCGCTCACCAGGTTGAAGCGCGCCAGCGCCAGCAGCACAAAGCCTGCCGCGATCCAGGCGTAGGACACATGCAGTATCCACAGCAGCGGCACGCGCGCGGTGCGCAGCGCCTGCCAGCGCCACAGGCGCAGCAGCACCAGTGCGGCGGCGGCCAGCGCCAGCGGCGCATACAGCCAGGCCGGCAGCGCCGCCACCCAGCCCAGCGAGGCCGCCACCAGCAGGGCCAGCGAGGCGCGGTCCAGGCGCGGCTGCACCAGCGGCGCCGTGCCGGGCGCACCGTTGCGGGTAAACATGGGCAGGATGCGGGTGCCGATGGCCGACTCCATCATCACGATCACCAGCACCGCCGCCTGCACCGGGGCGGCCGGCGGCCACGCCAGCCAGCCCAGCGCAATGGCGTGGAAGGCCAGGTTCAGCAGCGCCAGCAGGGCCAGCAGCCCGGCCAGGAAGTAGTTGCGGCGGTTGCCGGAGCGCTGCAGCACGCGCCACAGCGGCCAGGCGGCCGCCGGCAGGAAGGCGGCGTCGATCGCGGCCGCCGGCAGCGCCGGCAGCAGCAACTGCGCCAAGCGGCCCAGCAGCCACAGGCCCACCAGCGCCGCCAGGTGGCCGCGCACCGGCGTCCACAAGCCGGTCCAGTTATAGGCCGCCGTGTACAGGAAGCCGACCACCACGCCCACCGCGAAGCCGAACACCATCTCGTGCATATGCCACAGGAAGCCCACCCGCGCCGCCAGGACCCCGTCCGGCAGCCAGCCCAGGTAGCGCGCCATCCACAAGGGGATGGCCAGCGCCGCGAACAGCGCCGAGACCAGGTAGAACGGGCGGAAGCCCAGGCCCCAGACCGGGTGGTGGCGGCCGGTGCGGTGCGCCGGTTCGTCGATGTGCAGCAGGCTCATGATCGTCTTTCCTTTAGGTTGCCTACGCATTCTGCGCGCCGTGGCGGCGGCTGTGAAGGCCGGCTTGCGCCAGGCATAAGATGGATCAAGAAAACCGCAGCTGCGTGAGGGTGGCTGAAATGGCCAGGAAGCTCAGGCGCCGCGCTGCATGCGGTGCTCGACCGCATACACGGCAGCCTGCACGCGGCTGCTCAGCTTGAGCTTCTTCAGCACATTCTGCACGTGGATCTTGACCGTGCTCTCGGCCAGCTCCAGGTCGCGGGCGATGGTCTTGTTGCTCTCGCCGCGCGCCAGGCAGTCCAGTATCTCGCGCTCGCGCGGCGTCAGGCGGTCCAGGTCCGAGGAGGTTGGCGGCACCACGCCCGACTGCAGCTGGGCCACCAGCTTGGCCGTCATCGCTTCCGCCACCACGGTTTCACCGGCGGCGGCGCGGCGGATGGCGCGCGTCAGGTAGTCGGTGTCGATATTCTTCAGCAGGTAGCCACTGGCGCCAGCGCGCAGCGCGGTGGCCAGGTCGTCCGCATCCTCGGACACGGTCAGCATCACGATGGCGCTGTCCGGACTATCCTGGCGCATCAGCTGCAAGGTCTCCAGGCCCGACATGCCGGGCATGTTCAGGTCCAGCAGCACCACCTGCGGCTGCAGCTGCTGGGCGCGCTTGATGCCCTCCACACCATCGGCCGCCTCGCCCACCACGGAGAAGTCCGGATGGCGCTGCAGCAGCGAGCGTATCCCGCTGCGAAACAGGGTGTGGTCGTCCACCAGCAGCACGCTGATCGGTTTGGTGTCTTGTTCCATGTCGGTTTGCCTTTCGATACGATTCAGGCCGCGCGGCGATGCTCGCGCGGCAGGTGCAGCAGCACTTCGGCGCCGGCGCCCGGCGCGCCGCTCAGGTGCAGGTGGGCGCCGATGCGCTGCGCACGTTCGCGCATGATGTGCACCCCCACGTGCGATTCGCTCAGCTTGGACAGCGAATCCGGATCGAAGCCGGCGCCGTCGTCGCGGATGCTGAGGGTGAAATCAGGACCATCCTCCAGCCGCAGCCAGACCCGCTTGGCGTTGGCGTGCTTGCGCACATTGGACAGCGCTTCCTGCACGATGAACAGCAGCTGCAGCTGATGCTCGCGCGGGAACGGCGCGCCCTCGCCATCGGCCTCTATGTCCACCGTGATGCCGCTTTGGCGCTGGAACTTCTCCACCACCGCCTGCAGCGAAGACAGCAGATTGCCCTCCTGCAGGCGGGTACGGAAATTGTGCAGCAGTTCGCGCACATCCTGGTAGCTTTCGTCCACCCCGGCGCGCAGGGCCGGCACGATGTCGCGCACCTCGTCCAGGTTGGCGCTGCGCAGCGACTGCTCCAGCATCTGCACCTGCAGGTTGAGGAAATTCAGGCCCTGGGCGATGCTGTCATGCAGTCCTTGCGCCACCAGGTTGCGCTCCTCCGAGATGGCAAGCTCGCGCTCCCTGCCCTGCAGGCGCTGGTTCTCGATGGCGGTGCCCAGCAATTGCCCCAGGGTTTCCAGCAGCGCCGTCTGCGCGGCGGTAAAGCCGGTGGGCGTGCGGAAATGCAGGTTGAAGAAGCCCAGGTGCTGGCGCTGCGCGAAGATATGGAAGATCGATACGGTGGAGAAGCCCTCGCGGTGGCACTGCAAGGTATGGCGGCGCTCCATGCGGCGCAGGTCGTGGATCACGGCCAGCTTGCTCTCCACCGCTTCGCCGCACAGGCACTCGCCCACTTTCAGGCAGCGCTCGGTCTCGACCAGCTGTTCCGAGATGCCATGGTGGACCAGCATGTGCAGGTTGTCGCGGTTGGGATCGAGGATGCGCACCGAACCGCCATCGGCATGGAAGTACTCGCTGATACGGCTCAGGAAGCCCTCGCACATGGCTTCCGCCGAGCGCGGCTGCTGCAGGAAGGCGGCGCAGCCGTACAGCAGCGCCAGTTCGCGGTTTTGCTGTTCCAGCTCGGCGGTCTTGTCGCTGACGCGCTGTTCCAGGTTGGCGTAGGAGTCCTTCAGCTTGTCGGCCATCTGGTTGAAGCCGCGCGCCAGCAGGCCGAATTCATCCTGGCTGTCGACCGGCAGGCGCACGCTGAAGTCCTGCTCGCGCATGCGCTCCAGTCCGGCCTGCATGCGTGTGACCGGCGCCACGATCATGCCGAACAGCAGATAGATGATGCTGACCGTACCCGCCATCGCCAGGGCCAGCAGCAGGAGCTGCGAGGCGCGCAGCCAGAAGGTGCGGTTCTCGCTGTCGTGTTCTATGCGCTGCACCAGCTGCTCGACCTGCAGCACGAAGGCCTCGCTGCGCTGCTGCACGGCGCGCACCTGTTCCTGCCGCAGCGGCCCGCCATTGATCAGCGCGCGCGCCTGCGGCGCCAGCGCGTCCTGCCAGTGGCGCTGCACGCCCTCGAACGCGGTGCGGATAGGCTGCACCGGCGGCAGCAGCAAGGGCCGCTGAGGGTCGCCGCGCTGCAGCAGCGCCAGCGTGCCATCGATGCGTTCCAGCTGGCGCGCCAGCAGGCGCGCCGCATCGATTCCCCCATCCAGCTGCCCGGCCAGCATGCCGAGGCGGTAGCTTTCCATGCGCAGGCTGCCCGCCACGTTGATGGCGGCCGCGCTGCCCTCCAGCTGCCAGGACAGCAGCAGGGTGGCGCAGATCACCGCCATCGCCACCGCCAGAAAGCCGACCAGCAGCCCGACGATGCGCGTGGACAGCCGGTGCCAGCCCGCGAACAGGGCCGATTTCAACACAGCGTTTGGCGCCCGGAGGCGGCGAAGTTGGACATGATGTTTCCCGGTGAGCTTACGAAGCCAAAGTATACACGGCGGCGTCCGGCGTCAGCCGCCGGTCTGCGACATGAAGCGCACGATTTTCTGCGGCTGGCGGCCGAAATCGTGCTGCATGGGTTTCAGTTCGATGGCCGCGCGTATGGCCTGTTCCAGCTCGGCGTCGCTGGCGCCGCCGCGCAGCAGCGGCCGCAGCGGAGCTTGCTGCTCCTGGCCCAGGCACAGGTAGAGGGTGCCGTCCACCGACAGCCGCACGCGGTTGCAGGTGGCGCAAAAATGCTGCGACAGGGGCGTGATATACCCTATGCTGGCGCGGCCGTCGGCCGTGCTCCAGTAGCGCGCCGGCCCGCCGCCCAGTTCCACTGCGGCCTGGCGCAGGCCGAAGCGCTCGGCCAGCCGCTGCTGCACCGGCCCCAAATCCAGGTAGGCGGTGTTGCGGCCGGTCTCGCCCATGGGCATGACCTCGATCAGGCGCAGCACGAATTGCTGTTCGATGCAAAAGGCGGCCATGGCCTCGATTTCGTCCTCGTTCACGCCGCGCAAGGCCACCATATTGACCTTGACCGGCGCCAGCCCGGCCTCCCTGGCGGCCCGCAGCCCTTCCAGCACGGCCGGCAGGCAGGCAGTCGCGCCCGGTGATGCCGGCCATGCATTCGCGGTCCAGCGAGTCCAGGCTGACGTTCACGCGCGAGACGCCGGCCTCGCGCAGCGCCCGGGCATGGCGCACCAGGCGGGTGCCGTTGGTCGACAAGGACAAATCGCCCACGCCCGGCAGCGCCCGCAGGCGGGCCGCCAGTTGCGGAATGTGGCGCCGGGTCAGCGGTTCGCCGCCGGTCAGGCGCACCCGCCGCGTGCCCAGGCGGGCGAACACGCCCACCACGCGCTCGATCTCGCCGAAGGTCAGCCAGTCGTCCGGTTCCTCATAGCCCTTGAAGCCGCGCGGCATGCAGTAGCCGCAGCGCAGGTCGCAGCGATCCGTGACCGACACCCGCAGGTACTCCACCGTGCGGCCAAACCGGTCGCGTAGCATGATGCACTCCTTTCATGGGACATGCCGCCATTGTAGCGATATGCATTTCCGCTGGCACTGCGCCCGACGGCGTAGCATGTCTAGTTCTTTATGACTAGTTGTTCATTGAACCAGGGGGCTGGCGGCGCCCTCCAGCTCGACGCCCTCGATGGCCGCGCGCCCCGCCAGCAGGTGCAGGTACTGGTGCAAGGCGCGCTGCCAGCACTGCAAACGCAGGTGCTCGGCGATGCCCGCCCTGACCGCCTCGTATGGCGCCAGTACGCCCTCGATGCGGCGCTCCACCTGCACGATGTGCAGGCCGTAGCGGGTTTCCAGCAGGCGCCCATGCAGCTCGCCGGGCTGCAGGCGGAACAGCAGGTCGTCGAATTCCGGCACGCACTGGCCGCGACCCAGCTGGCCCAAGCTGCCGCCGACGGCGCCGGATGGGCAGTTGGAGTACTCCCGGGCCAGCTCGGCAAAGCGCTGCGGCCTGGCCTGCAGCTCGGCCAACACCAGCTGCGCCGTCCCGCGCAGCAGTTCCAGCGGCGCCGCCGGCGTCACCTGGAACAGGATATGGCGCGCTTCCACCAGGTCGCCGCTGCGGAAGCGCTGCGCATGGCTCTCGTAGTAGCGGCGGCAGGCTGCGTCGTCGGCCAGCGGCACCACAACCTCCTGCCCGAACAGCGCCTCGATGCGTTCATCCTCGTCGCCGGCCGCGATGCCCAGCCGGGCCGCCTCCTGCAGCAGCAGCTGGCGCAGCACCACTTCATGCACCGCCGCGAGCAGCGGGTTGTCCGCGCCCTGGTGGTGGCCGATTTCCGCCGCAATGGCGCTGTCGTCAATGGCTATCCCGTTGACTGCGATTCCCATGCTTCTCTCCTTTCAGCGCGTGCGCACCAGTTGCCAGGCGCGCGACAGGTAGGCCAGCGCGCCGAAGCCGCTCCACACATGCACCAGGCGGGTGAACGGGAAGATCGCGAACAGCGACATGCCCATGAACAGGTGCAGCTTGAACACCAGCGGCGCTTCTTCGATCAGGGCGGCGGCGTCGGCACGGAAGGTGACAATGTGCTGGGCCCAGCCCATCAGCAGCACCATCATGTGGCCGTCCATGTGGCCGGCCGAGACGAAGATCGACGACAGGCCAAGCAGCAGCGTGGCCAGCAACCACACCAGCACCAGGCGGTCGCGGAAGGTGGTGCGGGCGCGCACCCGCTCATTGCTCAGGCGGCGGCCCAGCAGCATCAGCAGGCCGACCAGGCACAGGCTGCCCATCACGCCGCCGGCCACCATGGCCACCAGCTGCTTGGTGCCGTGCGCAACGCCCAGCGCATCCCACACCCACACCGGAGTGAGCAGGCCGGCCGCATGGCCGAAGAACAGCCCCAGCACGCCGATGTGGAACAGCGGGCTGCCCAGGCGCAGCATGCCGCTGTTGAGCGTCTGGCTGGATTCCGACTTCCAGCTGTACTGCTCGCGGTCAAAGCGGACCAGGCTGCCGAGCAGGAAGATCGCCAGCGCGATATAGGGATAGATCCCGAACAGGAATTGATGCAGGTAGTTCATGGCGCTCTCCATCAGTGAGGCTGCGGCGCGGCCGCCTTGGGGTAGAAATTAATTGGCTGTACGCCGCCCGGCATGGTCTTGAGCAGCGGCTCGGCGCCGTCGGCGCCGGGGCCGAAGGTTTCCAGCGCCTCGTCCATGTCGCGCACCGGCGGGCCGCTCAGTTCCTCGGCCTGCACCGGCGTCAGGGTCTGCAGCAGTTCGAACACGCAGGCGTACGGGCTGCCGCTGGCGCGCAGCTTGCGGCCGATATGGGCCAGCACGTGGATGGCGTCGCCCAGCAGCGGCGCGGCCTCCTGCGGCGTGCGCTGCGACAGGAATTCCAGGAACAGCGGCACGTAGTCCGGCAGGTCGTCTCCCACCATCTGCAGGCCGTGGCGCGCGTACTCGCCCATCAGGTCCACCATGGCCTGGCCGCGGTCGCGCGACTCGCCGTGGATATGCTCGAACAGGTGCAGCGAGTGCGAGGGGTTGCGGTCGAAGGTCAGCACATATTCCTGCTGCTGCTCGATCAGCGCCGCGGTGCCGATATGGGCGAACAGCTCCTGCAGCGCGGCGTGCCACTCGGGCAGCGTCTCCAGCAGCAGCTGGTTGAGGGCGGCCTGTTCGGCCACCAGTTCCTGCTCCGGGTACAGCAGCAGCGCGGACAGCACCCGGTAGCCTTGCATGGTGGGATCAGGCATCTGCGTTCTCCTTCTTTTTACGTGACTTGGGCATCATCATGAAGATTTCCGAGCCGTGCTTGCGCTTGCCGAACAGGCTGGCGTCGCTGACGCCGTCCGAGCAGCCGTTGCCGAAGCTGAAACCGCAGCTGCCCTTCTCGTTGAAGCTGTCCTCGGCTATCTCCTTGTGGCTGCTGGGGATGACGAAGCGGTCCTCGTAATTGGCGATGGCCATGATGTGGTACATGTCTTCCACCATCTCCGGGGACAGGCCGACCTGGGCCAGCACGTCCAGGTCCGGCTTGCCCTCCACGCTCTTGCTGCGCATGTAGGCGCGCATGGCCAGCATGCGGTCCAGCGCGCGGATCACGGGCGGCTGGTCGCCGGCGGTCAGCAGGTTGGCCAGGTACTGCAGCGGAATGCGCAGGCTGGCGGTGTCCGGCAGGATGCCGTTGCGGCCCATGCGGCCGGATTCGGCGGCAGCCTGGATAGGCGACAGCGGCGGGATGTACCACACCATGGGCAGGGTGCGGTATTCCGGATGCAACGGGAACGCCACCTTCCATTCGACCGCCATCTTGTACACCGGCGAGCGCTTGGCCGATTCCAGCCAGGCCTCGGGTATGCCCTGGCGCCGCGCTTCCTCGATCACGGCGGGGTCGTGCGGGTCCAGGAACAGGTCCAGCTGCGAAGGGTACAGGTCGCGCGGATCGGCCACCGAGGCCGCCGCTTCGATCTTGTCGGCGTCGTACAGCAGCACGCCCAGGTAGCGGATGCGGCCCACGCAGGTTTCCGAGCACACCGTGGGCTGGCCGGCCTCGATGCGGGGGTAGCAGAAGGTGCACTTCTCGGCCTTGCCGGAAGACCAGTTGTAATAGATCTTCTTGTACGGGCAGCCGGAGATGCACATGCGCCAGCCGCGGCACTTGTCCTGGTCGATCAGCACGATGCCGTCGTCCTCGCGCTTGTACACGGAGCCGGACGGGCAGGACGCCACGCAGGCGGGGTTCAAACAATGCTCGCACAGGCGCGGCAGGTACATCATGAAAGTGTTCTCGAAGGTGCCGTACATTTCCTTCTGCACGTTCTCGAACAGCTGGTCCTGGCTGCGCTGGGCGAATTCGCCGCCCAGGTCATCCTCCCAATTGGGGCCCCACTCGATCTTGTCCATCTTCTTGCCGGTGATGACGGAGATGGGACGCGCGGTGGGCGGCGTCTGCGACAGCGGCGCGTGCTGCAGGCGCTCGTAGTCGTAGGTGAAGGGCTCGTAATATTCGTCGATCTGCGGCAGGTTGGGATTGGCGAAGATCTGCGACAGTATTTTGAGGCGGCTGCCCTGGCGCGGTTCGATCTTGCCGCTGGCGGTGCGGCGCCAGCCGCCATTCCAGCGCTCCTGGTCCTCCCAGTGCTTGGGATAGCCGATGCCGGGCTTGGTCTCGACGTTGTTGAACCAGGCGTATTCGACGCCATCGCGGCTGGTCCACACGTTCTTGCAGGTGACCGAGCAGGTATGGCAGCCTATGCACTTGTCCAGGTTCAGCACCATGCCGATTTGCGCTCTGATTTTCATGTTTTAGCTCCGTTCTTGATTCAGGGGGCCTTCCAGCCAATCCACCTTGTTCATCTTGCGCACCAATACGAATTCATCGCGGTTGGAGCCCACCGTGCCGTAGTAGTTGAAGCCCCACGACAGCTGGGCGTAGCCGCCTATCATGTGGGTCGGCTTGGTCACGGCGCGCGTCACCGAGTTGTGGATGCCGCCGCGCTTGCCGGACTGCTCGGAACCCGGCACGTTGATGATCTTTTCCTGGGCGTGGTACATCAGCGTCATCCCCACCGGCACGCGCTGGCTGACGATGGCGCGCGCGGTCAGGGTGCCGTTCACGTTGAACACCTCGATCCAGTCGTTGTCCACGATGCCGGCCTCCCTGGCGTCATCCTCCGAGAGCCACACGTGCGGCCCGCCGCGCGACAGGGTCAGCATGCGCAGGTTGTCCGAGTAGGTCGAGTGGATGCCCCATTTCTGGTGCGGGGTGATGAAGTTCAGCGCGAGTTCCTTGTTGCCGTTTGGCTTGGCGCCCAGCATGGCCGTGGTGGTGCGGGTGTTGATGGCCGGCTTATAGACGCACAAGCCTTCGCCGAAGTCGCGCATCCAGCGGTGATCCTGGTAGAACTGCTGGCGGCCGGTCAGGGTGCGCCATGGGATCAGTTCATGCACGTTGGTGTAGCAGGCGTTGTAGCTGACTTCCTCCGATTCCAGGCCGGACCAGGTCGGCGACGAGATGATCTTGCGCGGCTGCGCCTGCACGTCGCGGAAGCGGATGCTGTCATGCTCGCGCGGCAGCGCCAGGTGGGTGTGGTCGCGGCCCGTGATCCTGGACAGCGCCTCCCAGGCCTTGACCGCCACGTGGCCGTTGGTTTCGGGCGCCAGCGACAAGATCATCTCGGCGGCGTCGATGGCCGTGTCCAGGCGCGGCTGGCCCTGGGCGATGCCGGGCGCGGTCACGGTGCGGTTGATGCCGCGCAGGATCTCGACCTCGTGGCCGGTCTTCCAGCTGATGCCCTTGCCGCCGTTGCCGATCTGCTCCAGCAGCGGGCCGATCGAGGTGTATTTCTGGTAGATCCTGGTGTAGTCGCGCTCCACCACCGTGAAGTTGGGCATGGTCTTGCCGGGAATGGGTTCGCACTCGCCGGCGCGCCAGTCCTTGGGATCGAAAGGCTGCCCCAGTTCACCCGGGGTGTCGTGCATCAGCGGCGTCAGCACCAGGTCCTGCTGCTGGCCCAGACAGGCGCCGCCGATCTCCTCGAACTTCCTGGCGATGCCCTTGTAAATCTCCCAGTCCGAGCGCGATTGCCACAGCGGCTGCACGGCTTCCGACAAGGGGTGGATGAAGGGGTGCATGTCCGAGGTGTTGAGGTCATCCTTCTCGTACCAGGTGGCGGTGGGCAGCACGATGTCGCCATACAGGCAGGTGGTGGACATGCGGAAGTCCAGCACCACCAGCAGGTCCAGCTTGCCCTCGGCGGCCGGACGCACCTTGACGTCGCGCGGCTTGATGCAGTTGTTCTCATCGCTCATCAAGGCGTTCTGGGTGCCCAGCAAATACTTGAGGAAGTATTCATGGCCCTTGCCCGAGCTGCCCAGGATGTTGGAACGCCACACGAACATATTGCGCGGGAAGTTGGCCGGGTTATCCGGGTCGTCGCAGGAGAAGCCCAGGCTGCCCTGTTTGATTTGCTGGACCGCGTAATCGACCGGCTTGAGGCCGGCGGCGGCGGCGGCCCGCGTCACCTCCAGCGGATTGGTCTGCAGCTGCGGCGCGGATGGCAGCCAGCCCAGGCGCTCGGCCTTGGCGTTATAGTCCAGCAGCGTCATGGGAGCGACGTCGGCGCCGGCCAGCGGCGAGGCGATTTCCCCGGTGTGCAACTTCTCGTGGCGCCACTGGCTGGTATGGTTGTAGAAGAAGGAAGTGCCGTTCATCTGGCGCATCGGACGGTTCCAGTCCTGGGCGAAGGCCAGCGGGGTCCAGCCGGTCTGCGGGCGCAGCTTTTCCTGGCCCACGTAGTGCGCCCAGCCGCCGCCGGACTGGCCTATGCAGCCGCACATCATCAGCATGTTGATGATGCCGCGGTAGGTCATGTCCATGTGATACCAGTGATTCAGGGCGGCGCCCACGATCACCATGCTCTTGCCGCGCGTGCGGTCGGCGTTTTCGGCGAACTGGCGCGCCACGGTGATGACGTCGGCGGCCTTGACGCCGGTGTGCTTTTCCTGCCAGGCCGGCGTGTACGGCACATCGTCCTGGTAGCTGGCGGCCACGTTGGCGCCGCCCAGGCCCCGGTCCACGCCGTAGTTGGCCATGGTCAGGTCGAACACGGTGGCCACCAGCGCGCTGCTGCCGTCGGCCAGCACCAGGCGCTTGACCGGCACATGGCGCAGCAGCATGTCGCAGGCGTCCTTGCCGCCAAAATAGGGGAAGCCGACCGGCAGTACCTCGTCGGCGCGGCCCAGCAGCGACAGCTGCGGGTCGACCGGGGCGCCATTGCCGCCCTCCTTCATCTCCAGGTTCCATTTGCCGGACTCGCCCCAGCGGAAGCCGATCGAGCCGGCCGGCGCCACGATGCGGCCGCTGTCCTCATCGATCACCAGGGTTTTCCAGTCCGGGTTGTTGGCTTCGTCCAGGTTGTTGGCCAGGTGAGAGGCACGCAGAAAGTATTCCGGCGCCAGCACGCCGTTCTGCTCCCTGAGCAGCACCAGCATGGGAAAGTCGGTGTACTGCTTGGCGTATTGCTTGAAGTAGGCCGACTGGCCGTCCTTGTGGTATTCGGTCAGGATCACATGGCCCATGGCCATGGCCAGCGCGGCGTCGGTGCCCTGCCTGGGCGCCAGCCAGATGTCGCCGAACTTGGCCATCTCGCCGAAGTCGGACGACACCGCCACCGTCTTGGTGCCCTTGTAGCGCACTTCGGTGTAGAAGTGGGCGTCCGGGGTGCGCGTCATCGGCACGTTGGAACCCCACACCATCAGGTAGGTCGAGTTGTACCAGTCGGCCGATTCCGGCACGTCGGTCTGCTCGCCCCACACCTGCGGGCTGGCCGGCGGCAGGTCGCAATACCAGTCGTAGAAGCTGAGCGCCACGCCGCCGATCAGCGACAGGTAGCGTGTGCCGGCCGCATAGCTGACCATGGACATGGCCGGTATCGGCGAGAAGCCGACGATGCGGTCCGGTCCGTACTTCTTGATGGTGAGCGCATTGGCGGCGGCGATCATCTCATTGCATTCGTCCCAGCTGGCACGCACGAAGCCTCCCAGGCCGCGCACCGACTTGTAGCGGGCGGCGCGCCCGGGGTCCTGGCTCACGTAATCCCAGGCCGTCACCGGGTCCATGGTCTTGCGCGCCTCGCGCCACATCTCCATCAGGCGGCCGCGCACCATGGGGTATTTAACGCGCTGGGCCGAATACACATACCAGGAATAGCTGGCGCCGCGCGGGCAGCCGCGCGGTTCGTGGTTGGGCAGGTCCGGGCGGGTGCGCGGATAATCGGTCTGCTGGGTTTCCCAGGTGATCAGGCCGTTTTTCACATATACCTTCCAGCTGCAGGAGCCGGTGCAGTTCACGCCGTGCGTGGAACGCACGATCTTGTCGTGCTGCCAGCGCTGGCGGTAGGCGTTTTCCCAGGTGCGGTCCTCGTTGACGACGGCGCCATGGCCGTCCGAGAAGGTGGACTTGGTATGGTTGAAGAACTTCAGGCGATCCAGAAAATGACTCATGCTACCTCCTCATTCGACGATGGGATCAGTCTACGGAGCGCGGCAGCATGTGGGAATCGGCAAGAAGGCGGCCGCGCAACGGGGGATGAACTAGGGCCGCTAGTCCAGAATGACTAGCCTGCCATTGCCGCCGTCCAGGCGCGCCATGCGCCAGCGGCCCTGGCCGTCCAGCACGTGCACCGCGCGCACCATGCCGGGATGCTCCTGGCCGCGCAGCTGGGCCAGCAGCGCATCCAGGCTGCGGTAGCACAGGATCTGGCCGCTTTCGTAGCGTACCTGCGCCACCACGGCCCCGCTCTGGAAGATGGACAGCGCCTCGCATTGCGCCGCGCCGGCTGCCGCACCCTGCTGTGGCGGATGGGCCTGGCGCGGCCCCAGCGCCACGGCGGCCACCAGGCCGGCCAGTACCATCAGCGCCTGGCCGGTGAGGCCGAATTGACACTCCTGATTCATGCTGTTCCTCGCTCTACGGTTTGCAGGCATTGTCCCGTCCTACGGATGGCGGCAGCCATGACTTGCATCATGAAATAACGGCTGCGCGCAGCTGCGGAAGAACTAGTCCGCCTAGTCATTCCTGACGATGGGCAGGCGCCGCGCGGCGCGGTATACATGGTGGTATTTGAGGAGGACGTCAATGAACATTGCAACTTTCGAGGACTTGCTGGTGGCCGCCGCCTTGCAAGCGCAGCCCCAGCGCCTGCTGCTGGCCTTCGCCCAGGCCGAACTGGAACCGGGCGGCGGCGCCGGCCGCACCACGCTGGTGCCCGTGATGTGCGTGGACAAGCAGGTGGGCGAGCTGGACACCTTTCCGCGCCTGGTGGAAGAAGCGCAAGCCATGGGCCCGCACTGGGACGTGGTGCTGGTCAGCACCCTGTCCGGCAGCGGCGGACGGCTGCCGGATGCGCGCCAGACCGAGGATGGCCTGCATGCGCTGGTACAAGCCATCCGCATGGGGCAGATGGAGCGCATGCTGGCCTTCGACCGCAGCGGCGACCTGCTGCGCCATGCCTGAGGCGGCGCCATGGCCAAGCGCTTTCCTGTGAACCCGTCCCGTCCGGAGCTGATCTGCTGGGGCTGCGACCGCTATTGCGCGGCAGACGCCATGGCCTGCGGGAATGGCTCCGACCGCACCCAGCATCCGGTGGAACTGTTCGGTCCCGGGTGGGACCGTTTCGGCTTGAATGCCAGGGATGAGGACAATAGCGACGCCGACGCCGATGCAGACGCCGACGCCAGCTCAGCGCGGCAACGGGCAGACGAGAGGTAAAAACTGCTGCTGGCGCGGCGAGTAGGCCAGCAGCGCGCCGCGTTCCATGTCAAAGTACCAGCCGTGCAGCTTGAGCTTGCCCTCATCCACGCGGCGCTTCAGCCAGGGATAGGTCAGCAGGTTGTCCAGCGACAGCAGGATGCTGGCCAGCTCGCAGGCGTGATGCTGCTCGCTGCTGGCGCGGCGTGCCAGCTCGCGCCGCACGCGCTGCGCCACCGGCTCCGCGATGCGCATCCACTTGCCGACGAAATCGGTCTCGCGCGCCGCTGCACGCGGCGCCATCAGGGCCCGTATGCCGCCGCAGCGCGCATGGCCCAGCACGATCACGCGCGCCACCTCCAGTTCGCACACGGCGAACTCGATGGCCGAGCTGACGCCGGCCGACGCATCCGGCGTGCACGGCGGCACCAGGTTGGCGATATTCCTCACCATGAAGATATCGCCCGGATCGGAGCCGGTCAGCAAGGCCGGATCGACGCGCGAATCACAGCAGCCTATCAGCAGCGTGGCCGGCCGCTGGCCGCCGCGCAGGCTGTCGTAGACATTGCGGCCCTCGCTGAAATACTGCTGCTGGAAGCGGCTGAAGCCGCGGATGAATTTTTCGATGTCTTCCATGTCGGTCACTCAGTGGGTCACTCAGTTGGCGCAGGCGCGCAGCGCATCGGCATCCAGGATGTCGATGCGGCGGCCCTTGAAGGCAATCAAGCGCTGCGCGCTCAGGTCGTGCAGGATGCGCGAGAAATGTTCGGGGGTCAGGTTCAGACGCGAGGCCAGCACCGCCTTGGTCACCGGCAGCGTCAGCTGGCTGTCTCCCGGCGCGGCCAGTTCGCGCAACAGGTAGCCCGCCACGCGCTGGGTGCCGCTGCGTAGCGAATACGCCTCCATGTCGCACATCAGGCTGTGCATGCGCTGGCTCAGGCCGGCCAGCATGCGGCAGGCGAAACCCGGGTCGCGCTGTAGTTCGCCGTAGATGGCGGGCTTGGCGACATGCAGCAGCAAACTGTCCTCCATGGCCTGGGCGGTAACGATATAGGGACTGTCCATGAACATCAGCGCTTCGCCGAAGCTCTGGCCCGGGCCGATCAGCTCTATCACCTTCTCCACCCCGCCCTGCGAGGTGAAGGACAGCTTGACCTGCCCGAACACCACCTGGTGAAAGCCGACGCAGGGATCGCCGCGCTGGAAGATCAGCTCGCCGCGCGCCACCCGCAGCTCGGTGGTCCCGAGCGCCATGCGGTCCAGCTCCTGCCGGCCCATGGACGCGAACAGCGGTACCCGCGCCAGGAAGGCCTGCACCTTGATCTTGCCCTTGTCCATGGCGTCAGCACGGCATGGGCGCGTTGCGGCGCGCGTAGCACCACCAGGTCATGGCGATGCAGCTGGCGTAGAAGCCGATGAAGCACCACAGCGCCGCATCCGGGCTGCCGGTCATGGCGATCGAGGTGCCGTAGCTCTTGGGGATGAAGAAGGCGCCATAGGCCGCCACCGCCGAGGTGAAGCCCAGCACGGCGGCCGCTTCCTTGTTGGCTTCGACCACGGCCTGCTGCTGCACGGCGGGCGGCTGGCCGGCGGCGGCGCGCTGGTGCTCGGTCAGGAAGATCACCGGTATCATGCGGAAGGTCGAGGCATTGCCGATGCCGGTGCCGGCAAACAGCGCCATGAACATCCAGAAGAAACCCTGGAAGCTGCCGGCCGCCTCGCCATGCGGCAGGAACACGATCACGCCGTAGACGGCGGCGATCATGGCGGCAAAGGTCCACAAGGTGACGCGGGCGCCGCCCAGCTTGTCGGCGATCACGCCGCCGGCCACGCGCGCCAGCGCGCCCACCAGTGGACCAAGGTAGGCGTACTGCAGCGGGTTCACGTCCGGGAACATGGTCTTGATCAGCAGCGGAAACGCGGCCGAATAGCCGATGAAGGAGCCGAAGGTGCCGGTGTACAGCCAGCACATCAGCCAGTTGTGCTTGCGCTTGAAGATCACCGCCTGCTCGGCGAAGGAGGCCTTGGCCGAGGCCAGGTCGTTCATGCCGAACCACGCCAGCAGGCTGCTGACGACGATGAAGGGCACCCAGATGAAGCCGGCGTTCTGCAGCCACATGGGCGTACCGTGGCCGGCCTTGACGGCGGTCTGGGCCTCGCCGCCCAGGGCGCCGAACACGCCGGCCGTGATCACCAGCGGCACCACGAACTGCACCGCCGACACGCCCAGGTTGCCCAGGCCGGCGTTCATGCCCAGCGCATAGCCCTTCTGCGCCTTGGGGAAAAAGAAGCTGATGTTGGCCATGGACGAGGCGAAATTGCCGCCGCCGAAGCCGCACAGCAGCGCCAGCACCAGCATGGTGGGATAGCCGGTGCCGGTGTCCTGCACCGCGTAGCCGATGCCCACGGCCGGTATCAGCAGCGAAGCGGTCGAGATGGTGGTCCACTTGCGGCCGCCGAAGATCGGCACCATGAACGAGTAAAAAATGCGCAGCGTGGCGCCGGACAGGCCCGGCAGCGCCGTCAGCCAGAACAGCTGGTTGGTGCTGTACTTGAAGCCGATGGCGGGCAGGTTCACCACCACCACGCTCCACACCATCCAGATCGCGAAGGCCAGCGCCAGCGCGGGTATCGAAATCCACAGGTTGCGGTTGGCGGTAGTGCTGCCGCCGTCGCGCCAGAACGCCGGGCTCTCCGGCTCCCAGGTGCTGATCAGGTATTTGCTCATGCTGCTCTCCTTGAAATTGATACGGCGGCGGGACGGAACGAGTAATGCATCCACACCAGCGACACGCAGACGGCGCCATACAGCAGCATGAAAGCGCTGGAGCGCACGCCGGTCAGGTCCAGCAGCGCGCCGAACAGGATGGGCAGGATGAAGCCGCCCAGGCCGCCGGCCAGGCCGACCACGCCCGAGACGGCACCGATGTTGTCGCTGAAATCGTCCGCAATGAATTTGAAGACAGAGGCCTTGCCGACCGCCATCGCGGTGCCGACCACGAACAGCAGCACGGTAAACAGCGTGGGCGACAGCGCCAGCTGCAGCTGCAGGTCGCCATGGGTGGTCTTGATGGTCATGGCCGTGGGCGGATAGGACAGCAGGAAGAAGCACACCCAGCACACCCACATCACCCACCAGGTCACCTTGTAGGCGCCGTAACGGTCCGAGATCCAGCCGCCCAGCGCGCGCAGCACGCCGCCCGGCAGCGAGAAGCAGGCCGCCAGCAGCGCGGCCAGGCGCAGGTCGAAACCGTATTCACCCACGTAGTATTTGGTCATCCACAGCGCCAGGGCGACATAGCCGCCGAACACCACCGAGTAGTATTGGCAGTAGCGCCACACGCGGCGGTCCTTGAGCACCTTCATCTGCTGGGCAAAGGTGACGGTGGCGCCGCCCTGGTGCGACGGATCGGTGGCGGAACACACCCAGAACAGCAGCGCCGTCACCAGCATGGCGGCCGCGTACACGGTGGGCAGCGCCTGCCAGCCCCAGGCGGCGATGATGGCCGGCGCCACGAACTTGGTCAGGGCCGAACCGGAATTGCCGGCGCCGAAGATGCCCATGGCCAGGCCGCGCCGCTGCGGCGGGAACCAGCGCGCCACATAGGGCGTGCCAACCGAGAACGAGCCGCCCGCCAGGCCGATCAGCAGGCCCAGGACCAGGAACTGCCAGAACTGGGTAGCTACACCCACCAGCCAGATGGCCGGCACCGTGGCCAGCATCAGCAGGAAGAACACGATGCGGCCGCCGAACCTGTCGCTCCAGATGCCCAGCGGGACCCGCACCAGCGATCCGCTCAGCACCGGCATCGCGGCCAGCAGGCCGAATTCCGTTTCATTCAAACCCAGCATTTTCTTGATGGGGATGCCCAGCACGGCGAACATCATCCAGATCGCGAAGCAGATCGTGAACGACACCGTGCTGCTGGCCAGCACCCGCACCGCCTTGTTATTTGACACAGCTTTTCTCCTGACTATGGGACGGTGTCAGGTTACGTGCGCGCGCTGGCCGCGACCATCGGCATGACGGATAGGCCGGCTAGCCCGGAAGGACTACACCGGCCGCCAAGGACAATCCAGATCAAGGATTTCGCACCCTCAGTTGACCACACCATATCTAGTCAATATTCTCCCCAAAACCACTAGATAAGGGAGCAAACATGGAACAGCACCCCCGCCGCATCGATGTCGCCGCCACCATGGACGAATACCTGGAACGGCGCGACTGGCGTGTGAACGCCAACGCCAACCAGGGCTATTCGCTGGGCGGCTTGATACTCAACGTGGCCGGCAAGGTGATCGCCAACTACTGGCTCGATCACGTGTATCCACCGGCGGTGGGACGCGCACACCGCGAGGCCGACCTGCACATCCACGACCTCGACATGCTGGCCGGCTATTGCGCCGGCTGGTCGCTGCGCACCCTGCTCAACGAAGGATTGAACGGGGTACCGGGCAAGGTCGAATCGGGGCCGCCGCTGCATTTGTCCAGCGCCGTGGGGCAGATCGTCAACTTCCTCGGCACGCTGCAGAACGAATGGGCCGGCGCGCAAGCCTTCAGTTCCTTCGATACCTATTTGGCGCCCTACGTGCGCAAGGATGGCCTGGATTACGCCGCCGTGCGCCAGTGCATGCAGGAGCTGGTCTACAACCTCAACGTGCCATCGCGCTGGGGCACGCAGACGCCATTTACCAACCTCACCTTCGACTGGGTCTGTCCGGACGACCTGCGCCAGCAGGTTCCGCATATCGGCGGCCGCGAAATGCCTTTCAGCTACGGCGAGCTGCAGGCCGAAATGGACATGATCAACCGCGCCTACATCGACGTCATGATGGCGGGCGATGCCAAGGGGCGCGCCTTCACCTTCCCCATCCCAACCTACAACATCGGGCCGGACTTCGACTGGGACAGTACCAACGCGGAACGCCTGTTCGAGATGACGGCGCGCTACGGCCTGCCCTACTTCCAGAACTTCATCAACTCCGAGCTCAAGCCCAACATGATACGGTCCATGTGCTGCCGCCTGCAGCTGGACCTGCGCGAGCTGCTCAAGCGCGGCAACGGCCTGTTTGGCTCGGCCGAGCAGACCGGCTCGCTGGGCGTGGTGACCATCAACTGCGCGCGCCTCGGCTATCTGCACCGGGGCGACGAGGCCGGCCTGTTCGCGGCCCTGGACCGTTTGCTGGAACTGGGCCGCGACAGCCTGGAACTCAAGCGCGCGGCCATCCAGCGCCACATGGACGCCGGGCTGTTCCCCTACACCCGGCGCTACCTGGGCACGCTGCGCAATCACTTCTCGACGCTGGGCGTGAACGGCGTCCACGAGATGGTGCGCAACTTCCAGCCCGGCGCCAGCGTGGCCGAGGGCGCGGGCCGCGCGCTGGCGCTGCGCTTGCTGGACCATGTCCGGGCGCGCATGATCGAGTTCCAGGCCGGGACCGGCCATATGTAAAACCTAGAAGCGACGCCGGCCGAGGGCACCACCTACCGCTTCGCCAAGGAAGACCGCAAGCGCTATCCGGACATCCTGCAGGCCGGCACGCCGGAAACGCCCTATTACACCAACTCGTCCCAGCTCCCGGCCGGCTACACCGACGATCCCTTCGAAGCGCTGGAGCTGCAGGACGAGCTGCAGCGCAAATACACGGGCGGCACCGTGCTGCACCTGTACATGACCGAGGCGCTCTCCAGCGCGACCGCCTGCCGCAGCCTGGTGCGGCGCGCGCTGAGCCGCTACGGCCTGCCCTACATCACGGTCACGCCCACGTTTTCCATTTGTCCGCGCCATGGCTACCTGAATGGCAGCCATGCGTTTTGTCCCAAGTGCGACGCGGAGCTGATCGCCCGCAAGCAGGCCCGCCTCGCCGCCACTGAAAAGGAAATGCCATGAACACCAAGCTTGACACCATCGTGCTGGAGGACGCCGAACGCCAGCCCTGCGAGATCTGGACCCGGGTGATGGGCTACCACCGGCCTGTATCCTCGTTCAACATCGGCAAGCAGGGCGAGTACCGCGAGCGCAGGTTCTTCCGCGAGCAGGCCGCCCAACCCGGCCGGCCCCGGCAGTGATATGGGCGCCGCGCCCCTGAACATAGGCGGCTGGACGCCGTTCAGCGCCGCCGAATATCCCGCCCTGCTGTCGGCGGTGGTGTTCGTGCAGGGCTGCCCGTGGCGCTGCGGCTACTGCCACAATCCGCAGCTGCAGCCGCGCACGCGCGAGCCGGCGCTGTCGTGGGAAGCGCTGCTGTCCACCTTGCGCAAGCGCGTCGGGCTGCTGGACGCGGTGGTGTTCTGCGGCGGCGAACCGACCGTGGACCCGGCCCTGGCGCAAGCCGTGGCCGAGGTGCGGGCGCTGGGCTACAGGACCGGCCTGGAAACGGCCGGCATCTATCCGCAGCGCTTGCGCGAGGTATTGCCGCTGCTGGACTGGGTAGGCTTCGACGTCAAGGCGCCGTTCGCGCGCTATGCCGACGTGACCGGCGTTGCTGGCAGCGGCGACGCGGCCCGCTCCAGCCTTCGCGCCCTGCTGGCCAGCAGCGTGGCATATGAATGCCGCACCACGGTGCATCCGGCCCTGCTGCCGCCCGCCGTACTGCTGGAATTGGCGTATGAATTACGCTCCATGGGCGTGCGCAACTACGTCCTGCAGGAATTCCGCGCCATCGGCTGCCGGGACAAGGCGCTGTCGGCGAGCGCCATGGCGGGCTATCCGGGCGCCGGACTGGCGGCGCAAATCGCGCCTCACTTCGAGCGCTTCCACATGCGCCGCAATAATTGACTTGCAAACTGAGCAACCCTGGCCCTACACTGGCCTTGGTTTAGCAGGCGTCCACCCCGAAGCGGGCTTTATATTGGGCCCATGCCATCAACCCGCACGATGCGCCACGGACTAGTCATCTTCCAGCTTGCGCAACTTATGTTCGAGGTATACATCCATGTTTGCTTTCACACGATTGATTTCGCTGGCCGCCATGCTTGCCGTCTCATCCGCGCAGGCAGCGTCGCCATTTGCGCGGGAAGTGCCAACAAGCTACGCCAAGTTCGATGAGGATTCCGGCCGCTTGACCCTGGTGGTGGCGGAAGTCGTCGCCACCGACTACCTGGCTCGGTACGAGTGCCCGAAATCAGGCCCCAACGGCGACGGCAGTTACACGGTATCCTTTTGCCTGAATCCACCACCGACCTGGTTCAAGGCACGCGTGCTCGAACACGTGGCGGGAGCGGAAATAGGGGATGAATTTTATGCGGTGACGGGCAGTCATTGGGGCGCCTTCAAGGTCGGCGCCACCGAGCCTGCAAGGCTGATGCTGCTCAACTCAAACGGGACGGCGCTGGAAATGGTGCGTTACAGGTTCTGGCCTGTGATACAAAGCCGCAATGGCCAGTACCATCTGGTCGTACAGAGCGGCCCTATTTTTTGGCTGCCTTGCTGGGCAGCCGAGATGATGGAGGAAATCGACTATGGCGATTTCGCCGCCGACCTGGCTATCACACGCGAGGAATACCAAAGCCGCTGGGCCGAGCAATATGCTGCCTTTTACCGGGTTGACGCCGATGGCGTGCGTCCGCGTTACGCGATCCCCGTGGCGCGCTTGCAGCTGCGCTTGAAGGACGCGCCGCTGGCGCCCGCTGATTTCGCCTGCAGGCAAAATCAGGGGCGTTGAGGCGCACTCCTCACACTGTGCATGAAAGCGAAGGCAGGCTTGCAGCCTCCGGCAGCCAGGATCGTCACGGCAAGGTGCAGGTGTGCTGATCACTGATCCAGGACACGGAACGTCAACGTGTAATTGTTCCCGTACATGGGCGCGGCGGCGCCGGCCGGGGCTGGCGCCTGGTAGCGTACCAGCGCCAGGTAGATGCCCGCTTTCGCCAGCGGCAAGGCGACTTTGCCGTCCGCGTCGGTGGACAGCTGCTGCACCGTGCTCTGGCTGGCCAGATCCATGGGCGAGCGGTAAACGCTGACCTTCTGGCTGGCCAGCGGCTTGCCGTCGTACTGCACGATGAAGTCGAACTTCTCGTTCACGAACAAATCGCTGGGATGCGTGACCGGCACGATTTCCAGGCCCTTGCCGGTCGGCGCCAACGCCTTGGCCGACGGCTTGCCTGCCGTGACATAGGCTTCCGACACCGACAGCGACTGGTAGTGGCTCAGCAGCTTGGCGCCGGCCGGCATCACTTGCTGCGGATCGCGCGCGGTCTCGGTCTTGCCTTTGTATTCCCAGGTGCGGAACACGGCGCCCAGGCGCGGGCCGGTGCTGAGGCGATAGGTGCCCTTCTGATCCGGCAGCTGTTGCTCGGCGACGGTGCGCTGCTTGAACTGGCGGATATCGCCAAACGCAATGCGCTCGCCTTCCGGGGTGACGATGGTGAACGCGGTCTCCCCAAACGCCACGTCCGACACGAAGAATTTCTCGGTGAAGCCGGCGTCGACGCTGATCACTTCCTTGGGCTGGACATCGAAGCTGCTGGGCAGCAGGAAGGGCGTATGCGCCCTTGCCGACAGCATCACCAGGCAGGTCGCCGCGAACAAGCAGATGCGCTTCACGACTTGGCTCCATCGGCCTTGTCGGCCTTGTCGACCTTGCCGTCGCCATTGGTGTCGTTGTTCCTGAAGGTTTTATCGGCGATGGCGTTTTCTTCCGCCACCGTCAGCTTGCCGTCATGGTCGGTATCCAGGATCTTGAAGCGCACGTGGGCCTGCTTGATCGAGTTGGCGTAACTCTCGTCCGGCGCGCGGCCGGCGTACTGCTGTTTCAGGCGGCCTTCGAATTCGGCCACGTATTCATCCTCGCTCAGCCAGCCGTCGCGATTGACGTCGGCCGTCATGAAGCGCTGCTTGCGCACCGTGTCGTATTCCTCGCGCGTCACCACACCATCGCGGTTGGCGTCGTAGCCGCCGATGAAGGCGGCCAGGCTGTGGCCGCCTGCAGGCGCCACCGGGCCGTCGGCCGCTGCCGACGCGCCGGCTGCCGTCATCAAGGCCAGCATCGCTGCCATCGAGAGTTTCAGTGTTTTCATGTGTAGTCCCTTGTGTGTGGAGAGTGGAAAAGTCAGAACGCCAGGTTCAGCGACACCGCCGCCGTGCGGCCAGGTTCGGTCAGCAGCTCGATGTCGCGCCGGTCGCGGGCGACGGACGGCTGCAGGTTGCGGGCGCTGGAATAATCCCAGTAGCGCTTGTCGCCCAGGTTGTAGATACCTACATCCAGGCGCAGGTTCTGATTGATGCGCCAGTAGCTGGCCAGGTCGAACGACGCATAGCCGGGCACGCGGAACAGCGCCGTGGTGGCATCCGTGAGGTCGGTCCCGGAGTTGTTGTAGGCGTCGCGGTTGGTCGCCACCGCCTGCTTGCTGGCGACGAAGATGCCGCTCAAATTGAGCCCCCAGGCCTTGAGCGGCGCATCGTAGCCGGCGCCTATGATGGCCTTGCGCGGCAGTACGGAATCGAGCGGCACGTCCTTGTCGCCGGCGTAGCGGGACTTGGAGCTGCCACGGCTCAGGCCCAGGGCCCAGGTCGAATACCAGCCTTTGGCGCCGGGACTCCACTGCCCGTGGTCAAGGCGTGCGCTCAGTTCCAGGCCATAGATTTTGGCGTCGTCGCGGTTCTCGGCCTGGTAGATGGTGCCGATGTGCGCCGGCACATTGGTGAACAGGCTGGGATACAGCGCGCGCGTGTAGCGGGTGTAAGCGATGAAGTCCTTGTACCTGGTGTAGAACAGCGAGGTGTTCAGGGTCACGCCAGGCGCCGGCTTGCCTTTCAGGCCGGCTTCGAAGGCGTCGCTGGTTTCCTCTTTCAGATGCTGGTTGCCGATCAGGGCGTATTGGTTGCCGGTCAGGTAGTTGCTGGCCAGGTTCCAGGAGCCGAACATCTCGCCGGCGGTCGGCGCGCGCCCGCTGCGTTTGACCTGCGCATACGCCAGCAGCGACGGCGTGAGGTCATGGCTCAGGCCCAGGCTGGGGCTCCAGATGGTGTTGGAGGTGGTGGGATACATCTTTTCCACGTCGGCCTGGGTCAGCACGCCGGAGACGAAGTTGGCCAGGTCGCGCGTCTTGATCCTGACGTAGTCGGCACGCAGGGCCGGTATCAGCACCAAACGGTGGCCGCCCACGTCGAAACTGATGTCATCCTGTACGAACAGGCCGGCGCGCACGGTGGTGGTGTCGGGCTGCGGCTTCATGTAGCCCGGCACGTTCCAGGGCCGTTCCACGTCCTGGGTGGAGGCGTTCATGCCGAAGCTCAAGGCGTGACGGTCCAGGCGCTTGGCTCCGGCACTGGACAGGCCCCAGCTGCGGGTCTTGTTCTCGGAGACATTGTGGACCGTGGCCTGGGTGGACAGGGTGGTGGTGTCGGTCACGTCCTCGGTATCGGTGCCCTGGAAGTACAGGCGGGTGTCGGCCTGGTCCAGCCAGGACTGGTTGGGCGTCCACAGGTGCGACAACTGCACGGTGTTGCGCCGGGTGTCGCTGTGCTGCCGCGAATTTTCCGTGATGGTGGTGCTGGTGGTGTCCCAGCCGAAGAATGCCGTGTCGTTCTTGCGGCGGTACAGGTCGGCCGACAGTTCCAGGCGGTTGGCGGCGTCGATGCGCAGGCCGCCCTTGAGCAGCAAGGCGTCCGAGTGCCAGTCGTCTGGCATGCTGTCGACGATATCGCTGTTGTTGCGGGTGGCGTGGCCATCGCGGCGCGAGTAAGCGATCAACCCGTCCAGGTTGGCGCTCTTGCCGGCGGCAGTGACGCTCTCGTTCCACGAGCGGTCGGCCGAGTCGTAGCCCACCTTGGCGCCGGCGTAGGAGACCTGGTCGCCGCGCAGGTAGTCGCTGACCGACTTGGTCCTGAAGCTGACCGCGCCGCCTATGCCGCCGGCCGAGCGCCTGGCCGAGGTGGTGCCGGACAGGATATCGACTGCCGAGAACATCTCGGGATCGATGAAGTCGCGGCCCACGCCGAAGGTGTTGGCGCCGGCCCGGCTCACGTAGGGACGGCTGGTGGCGTCCGGCATTTCCACGCCATCCACATCCAGGCCGACCCGGTTGCCTTCGATGCCGCGGATGTTGTAGCCGGTGGTGCCGGAACGGTCGAAGCTGCTGCGGTTGCGGGTGGCGCCGGCGGCGGTGCCGGGCGCGGACACCAGCGGCTGGTTGCGCACCACGTCCTTCATGCTGTTGGCGCGCTCCAGTTCCTCGCCGCTGATAGTGGTGGCGGTGCCGGGTTCGGCCTGCCCGGTCACATCGACCTGCTGCAGGATTTGCGTGACCGGGGCGGCGCTGGCGTTTTGCTCGGCACATGCGGGGGCCAGGAACAGGGTGGAGATGGCGCAGGCCAGGGTGGTGCGGAGAAGGCTGGTACGGACCAGCAAGGGGGTGCGGCAATGGCGTGCAGCCAGGCGCCGCTGCGGGATCAAATCCCGGGTAGCGTATCCAGACATATCAACTCTTCGTTCTTGTTATTGGCTGGATACCTCCTTCACGCTGGTAGGCGGGGATTTCTGGCTGGCACGATATTGTATGTCAAATGAGAATCATTTGCATCTAATTTTTCGGTACCGCTACCGTGGGGCCGGCGCCAGCCAGGAAGGCGACAGCGGCTGCCGAACAGCCGAAGCGGTCGGCGTAGTCGGCAATCGGGCCCAGGCCCATCTCGCGGCGGCGCTGGTCCAGTTTCGGCAAGTCCTCGACCACGAAAGGCTCCCAGCCGCCCTTGCCTTCCCGCACGCAGCGGCCCTGGGTGCCATACAGTTGCGGCCTATGGGTGCGATCGTACAGATAAGCATAATTCGCGCCGCTGACTTCGCCCTGCTTCACCAGCGGCGCCATCAACTCCAGAACCTGCAGCTGATAGGGCCGGTCGGCGTCGCGGTGCTGGACCAGCAGCCAGGCGGCGGTAGCGCCATCCTTGCCCACCAGGCTGATGCCGGGCCAGCCATATTGCGCGATGATGCCCTGGATGCGCTGCTGGAAGCGAGGCTGGATTGCTTCAAACGCTTGCGGGTCCGATGTTTCCAGGTCCAGGGTACGCTGATCCTCCGCCATCATGGCCAGCAATTCCTCGCGCAGCCCGGGTTCTTGCGGGGTCGACTGCGCCAGCGCGGCGGTATTTGCCAAGGTGGTCAATAGCAGCAGGAAGAGCGGACCAAGGATGGTGCGTGCGAGCATGACTATATTTGAATCACTGGTGTAAAAACCAGTACTGGCGGGCATTTCATTGGTCGAGCAGACGCCGGAGCTCATTGCGATAACTGAGGTTGGCCATCGTACAGGCCGCAGTTCCTCCAACCATGCCGGCAAGAAAACCCGCAATCGCACCAGGCACCACACCGATGCCGGGAATTGTTACTCCGCCGACGTTCATCGTGACAAGGCCTACACCTGCCCCGGTTGACATGCCTATGGTTCCGGCGCAACGCTTTCCAATGTCCCACAGGGTTTCTTGCTCTTGGTATGAAATGATGCCTTGGCTGAGCATGGCACGTCGGAAATCCAATGGTACGAAATCCATTTGACTCTCCCCTTTCGTGGTGTAGGCGCATCACCCCTTGAACAGTATCGGTATGTATTGCGGATTCAGAATGCGCCCGGCGCTGCGTCAAGTCAATGTTTTTTCGAATTGCTGAAATTGAGATGACCAACATCTTGCATCTGATTAACAAATCCGATCAGAACCGCGCCGTTCGGCGACAGGCATATTCTCAACACGCTGATCAGTTGCCAGCTAGGCACCAGACAAAAAGGTGGCTAGCATAGGGAGCTACGCATGATTGCGCTAACATTTTTGTAAGCGGCGCCCTGAACCATGAAAGTACAAACCCTGAGTCTGAAGTCCGGCGCGGTCGGGCTGGTGCTGGCAGCGCTGGCCGCCAACGCTGCCTTGGCGGCCCCCGCCGGGCTGGACGCCCACGGCCACTTGCAGGAGGTGGGCGCAGCGGCCACGCCTTCGTTCCAGTACACACGGCTGGAGAACGGCTTGCAGATCCGCGTGGGCGGCATCGTCAAGAACATCCTCTTCTATGGCCCGCGCACGGTCAGGGTGAACACCACGCTGGGACCGAATTACTGGGGCGCTGCCAGCATCGCGGTCATCGCCAAACCCGGCGCCGTGCCCTTCACCACGCGCGACAGCCAGGACGCCCTGGTGCTCGATGCAGAACAGCTGGTCATCGCAATCGACAAGGCCACGGGCGCCCTCACCTTCCGTAGCCCTTCCGGCCGCGTCTACACACAGGAACGGCAGGATGCGCCCCAAAGCCTCAAGCGGGTGGAGATTGCCGGCGCGCCCAGCTACGAAGCCCGGAACACCTTCAAGCTCAAGCCGGATGAAGGCATTTATGGCTTTGGCTTCGTGGGCGAAAGCGAGGTCAACCGGCGGAACAAGGAATTGCTGCTGGTGCAGACCAACATCGGCATCATCATCCCTGTCATGGTGTCGACCGAGCGCTACGGCATCCTGTGGGATACCTACTCCAAGATGCGCTTCAAGGACAGCGCGGAGGGCGCCAGCCTGTGGGCGGAAAGCGCACCCGGCGGTGTCGATTACTACTTCATGGCCGGCGAGACCATGGATGACGTGGTGCGCGGCTACCGCCACCTGACGGGCGATGCGCCCATGTATCCGAAACAAGCCTTCGGGCTGTTCATGAGCAAGGAGCGCTACGAGACCCAGGACCGCGTGCTGGAAGTGGCGCGCACCTTCCGCAAGGAGGGTTTTCCACTCGACTTCATCGTACAGGACTGGCAATACTGGGGCAGCGACAAGGACGGCAGCTGGAGCGGCATGACCTGGAATCCGCAGCGCTTTCCCGATCCCAAGGGCTTGACCCAGGCCCTGCATGACATGCATCTCAAGTTCATGGTGTCGATATGGCCGTCGGTCGGCAATGACACGGCGCTGGCGCATGAGCTGGACCAGCACCATCTGCGTTTTGAACCGTTGCACTGGATCTCCAAACAGGCCCGCATCTACGACGCCTACAGTCCCGAAGGACGGCAGATTTACTTCAAGCATGTGAAAAAGGGATTGCTCGACGCCGGCGTCGATGCGCTCTGGATGGACGGCACCGAGGTCGAGGTCGGCACGGCAGCGCACAAGGCCAACGAGACCGAGCGCGACATCAAGAGCCTGGGCAGCAACGCGCTGGGCGACTTCACGCGCTACCTGAACCCGTACTCGCTGATGACCACGCTGGGAACCTATGAAGGCCAGCGCGCCACCAGCGACAAGCGGGTCTTCACCCTGACGCGCTCGGCCTGGGCGGGCGCGCAGCGCACCGCCGCCGCCTCATGGTCGGGCGATACCCGGGCCAGCTGGAAAACCCTGGCCGAGCAAATCAGCGGCGGCGTCAATGTGACCATCACCGGCAATCCCTACTGGAGCCAGGACACGGCCGGCTTCTTCGTCCGGGGCGACTTCCCGGGCGGCGAGAAAAACCCCTCGTACCGGGAACTGTACGCCCGCTGGCTGCAGTACGCCACCTTCAACCCCATCATGCGCATCCACGGCACCAACATCGAACGCGAGCCCTACATCTTCAAGCAGATGGATGCACCGATGTACAAGGCGCTGCGCGATGCCGTCGACCTGCGCTACCGGCTGCTGCCCTATACTTACAGCCTGAGCGCGCAAGTCACCTCGAACGGATACACGCTCATGCGCGCCCTGCCCATGGACTTTCCCGATGACCTGGGCGTGCGCAACATCAACGACGCCTTCATGTTCGGGTCATCGCTGCTGGTGCACCCGGTCACCCGGCCCATGTACCGCTTCCAGGCGCCGCCTGCGGCCACCATTCCGTCCAGCGCGCTGCGCACGCCGGACGGCGCGCCCGGCCTGGCCGGGCAATACTACGCCGGCAAGAATTTCGAGCAGCCCATGGGCCGGACGGTTGATGCGGTGATCGACTTCCAGTGGCCCGGCCCTCCGCTGGCGGACCCGCCGGCAGGACTGTCCAGCCTGGACAACTTCTCGGCCCGCTGGTCCGGCACACTGGTGGCGCCCGAGGATGGCGAATACGAACTGGGCGTCGAGGGCGATGACGGCTTCCGCCTGCTGCTGGACGGCAAGGTGGTGGTGGACGACTGGCGCAACGGCGGCAAGCGCTACCAGGGTTACAAGGTATCCCTGGCCAAGGGGCAGCGCCTCGCGCTGACGCTGGAATACTACCAGGCAGTCTATGAGCGCGAACTGCGCCTGGTATGGCGCACGCCGGCGCAACTGGCGGCGCTGTCGCAGCAAAGCGCCCCTGCAGACACCGTCATGGCGACCTATCTGCCGGCCGGCGCGGAATGGTACGATTTCTGGACCCACCAGCGCTACGCCGGCGGCGCAACGGCGCGCCGCCAGGTGCCGCTCGATATCATTCCGCTCTACGTGCGGGCCGGCGCCATCGTCCCCATGGGGCCGGTGGTGCAATATGCCACCGAGCAGCCCGGCGCAGACCTGGAACTGCGCATCTATCCCGGCGCGGATGGCAAGTTCACCGTCTATGAGGACGACAACGAGACCTACCGCTACGAGAAAGGACAACGCGCCACCTACGATCTGACCTGGAACGATGCGCGGCGCACCCTGGACATCAGCGCCCGCAAGGGCAGCTATCCCGGCCTGGTCAAGACGCGCAGGCTGAACATCGTCCTGGCCGGGGCGGACAACGCCACCGGCTTGCAGCCTGCCGCGGCAAGCCGCTCGGTGCTCTACAGCGGAAAAAAACTGTCGATTACCATCCCTTAGGAAGCGGGCCGCCGCCATGACGAACGGGCCGCTGCCATGACGTACGGGCCGCTGCCCTCAGCGGCCCAGTATCCGTGGCCGTGGCAGCGCTTGCAGCAGCCGCGCCAGCGCCTGGCGGCCCAGTTCCGTCACCGGCACGTCGATGGCATCCAGCGTGTTCTTGACCAGCAGGCCCAGTTCCGTATCGCCCTCCATGGACAGGCGGCGCGCAAAGAACAGGGTGTCCGGGTCCTGCTCGCGCCGCGCCAGGGCGATGAAGTCGCGCGCGCAGGCGCCGATTTCCAGGTCCGGCGCGCCGCCGCCGGCCAGCGCCGCGAAGCTGTCGCCGCGCCATTGAAAATCGAACACGGCGCCGGCGTCGGCGACGCGCACCCGTACGTGGCGGCCCTGCAGCCCGGCGCGCACGTCCTGCGGCAGATGCGGCCGCAGCACCAGGTTCAGGGCCGCCACGCACAGCAGCGACCCTGGATACGCCGGCAGGCGCCGGCCCAGCGCTGCCAGCAAGGGCGGCAGCGGATGCGCCGCCCGCGGCGCATCATGCAGCACGGGATTCATGCAGCCTCCCTGCGCTGTTCCAGCCCGGGCCGGCCATGCCAATAGCCATTGCAGGCGCCGGCCGGCAGCAGCGGCGCCATGTCACGCGCCACGGCGGCGCCCTGCGCCTCGCCGCGCCGCACGCTGTCGAAGGCGGCGATTACCTCGTCCATGTGGCGCGACTGCGGACTGAGCCTGACCACGTCCACGCCCAGTTCGTGCATCTCGTGCAGTTCGGCGATCAGGTTGTAGACCAGCGCCGACTGGCTCTGTATGCCGTTCAGCACCAGGAAGGCTTCTTTCTCGCGGGTGTGCATCACCAGCCCATCCGGATGGTCGAGGCAGCTGAAGCGGCAGTCGTCCTTGGGCAGGTTGCGGTTGCGCGCCGTGAAGCAGCGCGCCGAGAAGGCCAGCGGCATGCGGCCATACCCGAACACCTCGGTTTCCATCCCCTGCGGCCGCGCCGCCTGCATGTGGCGCAGGCCGGCGCTGCCCATCTCCAGCGGCATCACCCAGCGCTGCGCGCCCAGCTCGCGCAGCAGCGACAGGGTGCCGGGATTGTAGACGTTCAGGTGCGGCCCGGCGATGAACGGCGCCTGCCCGGTGAGCAGGTTGACCGCGCCCATGTCGTTGGCCTCCACCGTGTAGCGGCCGTTGGCGGCCAGGCGGCGCAGCGCGCCGACGTCCGAGCTCGATTCGATCAAGGCCAGCGTGGACACCACCACCTGCTTGCCCTGCGCCTCCAGCAGCGTGGCCAGCGCCAGCCAGTCGGCCGCGCGCAGCTCGTGGCGGCGCGAGCAGACCGTCTCGCCCAGGTAGACGATGTCCACCGGCGACTCGCCTATCTTCTCGTAGAAGTCCATGACCTGCGCGCGCGGCCAGTAATACAGCAGCGGCCCCAGGGAGAGTTTCATCATATGTGCTCCAGTGTTCATTTCCAGGCCCGGTGATAGGCGCCCAGGGTGTGCTGCTGGCCTTCCGCCAGCGTGTTCAGTTCCGCCATCCAGGCCGGCTGCACGGCGTATTCGGCCGGCTGCGCGGCGCAGCGGTCCAGCGCCTCGCGCCATACCCGCGTGACCTGGGCCACGTAGGCCGGGCTGCGCTGGCGTCCTTCTATCTTCACCGCGCGCACGCCCATTTGCAGCAGTTGCGGCAGCAATTCCAGCGTATTCAGGCTGGTGGGTTCCTCGACCGCATAATAGGTTTCGTCACCGACCTCGAAGCGGCCCTTGCACAGGGTCGGATAGCTGGCGTGTTCCTTGTGCGAGTAGCGGTCTATCATGACGCCGTTCAGGCGCGCCACCAGGCCGTCGCCGCCCTGCTGCCAGCGCACCGCCTTGGCCGGCGAGCACACCCCGTGGGTATTGGGCGATTCGCCGGTGACATAGGACGACAGCGCGCAGCGCCCTTCCACCATCACGCACAGGCTGCCGAAGCCGAATACCTCGATCTCGACCTCGGTGTGCTTGACCACGTGCTCGACCTGGGCCAGCGACAGCACGCGCGGCAGCACGGCGCGGGCGATGCCGAAGCGGTCGCGGTAGAAGTTGATGGCTTCCGCATTGGTGGCCGAACCTTGCACCGACAAGTGCAGGCGCAGTTCCGGATGGCGCTCGGACGCATGGCGCATCAGGCCGGGATCGGCCAGGATCACGGCGTCCACTCCTGCCGACGCGGCGCGGTCGATGGCGGCGCGCCACAGGTCGCTGGTGTCGGGCTGCGGATAGGTGTTCAGCGCCAGCAGCACCTTGCGGCCGCGCTGGTGGGCGTAGGCGATGCCTTGCGCGATGGCGGCGTCGTCGAAATTCAGGCCGGCGAAATTGCGGGCGTTGGTGGCGTCGCGGAAGCCGAGGTAGACACAGTCGGCGCCCAGGTCGATGGCGGACTTCAAGGCCGGCAGGCTGCCGGCCGGGCACACCAGCTCCATCGGCCGCACCGGTGGGGACTGGGGAATAGCGGCAAGATTCATGTGACCCTTCGTAAAACAATGGCGGACGAACTGTATCGCGTCGTCAAGCCGGAAATCCTTGATGTGAATCAAAGAATTTTCGGTTAAGCCGGTGGGACAATGCTCGCAGTTAACAAAAAGGAGTACCGCCATGCATACCATCACCGCTTATCTGGACCAGGATCACAGGCGCTGCGACGAGCAGTACGCGCTGGCCGTCGCCAGTGTCGCGGGTGGCGACTGGGAGCGGGCCGGCGCCGACTTTGCCGCCTTCCTGGCCATGTTCGGCCTGCACCTGGAACGCGAGGAGCGCGTGCTGTTTCCGCGCCTGGACCGCGCCATGGGCAATGCCTACGGCCCCACCGCCGTGATGCGCGCCGAGCACGGCCACATGCGCGGCATCCTGGAAGACATGCGCGACGCCATTGCCTGCCGCGAGGGCGATGAATTCTTCGACCTCGCCGATTCCCTGCGCGTGCTGATGGGCCAGCACAACCTGAAGGAGGAAAACATCCTCTATCCGCAGGCCGACCGCGTGCTGCAGCAGCAGGCCGGGGCCATCGTGGCCGAGATGCGCGAGCTGGGCCAGGCTGCCGAGGAGAACCTGGCATGAGCATGCTGATGGAAGCCGTCACGCGCGAGCTGGACGTGGGCGGGCTGGAACCGCCCGAACCCATGGTGCGCATCCTGGACACGCTGCTGGACCTGCCGCCGCACCAAGGTCTGCGCGTGCTGATCGACCGCGAACCGGTGCCGCTGTACCGCGTGCTGCAGCGCCACGGCTACGCCTGGCGCTGCACGCCGCTGGGACGGCGCTATGAAGTGCTGATCTGGCCGGAGGCCGACGGCGGCGCCGATGCAGCCCTTTGACGCCCCCCGGCGCGCGCTGTCCTTCGACGCCAACCCGTCGCTGTCGCTGCCGCTGCGCTACTTCCTCAGCGCCCCGCTGTTCGCGGCCCTTGCCTTTGCCTTCCTGGCCTGGCACGGCGAGGCGGCCCTGCTGACGCGCTGGTCGCCGCTGACCCTGGCGGTGGTGCACCTGATGGTGCTGGGCTGCCTGAGCATGGCCATGACCGGCGCCCTGCTGCAGATCCTGCCGGTGGCGGCCGGCCTGGCCGTGCCGCGCGTGGCGCTGGTGGGTAAGGCCACCCACATCGGCCTGTGCCTGGGCAGCCTGCTGCTGGCCGCCGCCTTCTGGCAGGGGAGCCCGCTGCTGTTCCAGCTGGCGCTGGCGCCGCTGCTGGCGGCCTTGCTGCTGTTCCTGGGCGCCTGCACGGTCGGCATGTGGCGCCGCCATCTGGACGGCTCCGGTCCCATGATGGCAGGGGTGCGGCTGGCGCTGGCCGCGCTGCTGGTGACCGTGACGCTGGGCGGCCTGCTGGCGCGCGCCTTCGGCTGGCCCGGCGCCGGCGCCCTGCCGCTGCAGCGCCTGACGGACTTGCACGCCATGTGGGGTTTGCTGGGCTGGGTGGGACTGCTGGTGATCGCGGTGGCCTTCCAGGTCGTGCCCATGTTCATGCTGACCCAGTCCTACCCCAGGTGGATGACGGGCAGCTACAGCACCACCCTATTCCTGCTGCTGGTGGCGGCCTCGCTGTCCAGCGGCCTGACGGGGCCGGGACTGTGGTTCCACCAGGCCAGCCTGGTGCTGCTGGCGGCCGGCCATGCGCTGTTCGGCGCCACCACGCTCCATCTGCTGGCGCGCCGTGCGCGCCCCAAGGCCGATCCCACCACGCTGTACTGGCGCACCGCGATGGCCAGCCTGCTGGCGGCCCTGGCGCTGTGGCTGTGCACTGAAGGGCACGAGGCCGCGCCGCTGGCCCTGGGCGTGCTGCTGATCGCCGGCTTCGCGCTGTCCGCCATCAATGGCATGCTGTACAAGATCGTACCCTTCCTGGTCTGGTACCACCTGCACGAGCGGATACCGCCCAACGCTGTCAAGCTGCCCGGCGTGAACAAGATCATACCCGAGCGGTACGCACGCTGGCAGTTTGGCGCGCACCTGGCCGCCCTGCTGCTGTTGCTGGGCGCCTGCCTGCGCCCGGCCTGGCTGGCGCGGCCCGCCGCCGCCCTGATGTGCGCCGCCTGCCTCGGCATGGCGTACAACCTGTGTGCGGCGGCACGCCTGTACTGGCGCCTGCACCGCACACCCCATCCCGTTTTATCCGTAACCACCTCATCATGATTACCACTACCGCATTCGATATGGACGCCTGCATGGAGCAGGTGCGCCCGCGCCTGAGCACCATGCTGACGCTGATGCTCAGCGAAGCCCTGGCGCTGGGCCAGAAGACACTATGGCTGGGCACCGTGATCGCCCTGACGGAGCCGCTCGGCTTCCAGGAGCGCGCCATCCGCACCGCCCTGTTCCGCCTCGCCGAGCACGACATGCTGCGCGTCGAACGCCATGGCCGCCGCAGCCTGTGCATGCTGGCCCCGGCCAAGGCCGCCGCGCTGGTGGCGGCCCGGCACCGCCTCAACATCCCGCCCGAGCGCGGCTTCAACGAAGACTGGACCATCCTGGTGCACAGCGGCGGCATCGGCTCCGTCCATTACGCGGCGGCGCGCAAGCGCCTGCTGGCCCTGGAGTATTGCCAGCTGGCGCCCAACCTGCTGGCGCGTCCGGCCAGCTACCGCACCCCGGCGCCATCGGCCATGCCGGCCGGCGAGGAACATGGCCTGGCGCTGTTCGACGTCAGCGGCCCGCAACTGGCCAACGCCGTGCGCCAGCCCTTGTTCGGGCAGGCCGAGTGCGACCTGGAGGCCGCCGTCACCGGGTACCGCGCTTTCCTGGCGCGCTTCGAGCCACTGCTGCCCTTGCTGCCGCTACAGGGCCGGCGCGGCGCCATCAGCGACGAACAGGCGTGCATGCTGCGCCTGCTGGTGATCGACAGCTACCAGCACTGCCGCGCCGCCGATCCACTGCTGCCCAGGGATTTGCTGCCGCCCAGCTGGCCGGCCATGGCGGCCTACCAGGCCTACCTCGCCATTTACAACGGCTGCGCGGCCCAGTCGCGCCGCCACATCCTCAAGCAGATGGCGCTGTCGTCGCCCTGCCTGTCCGCCGACACCGGCGCGCGCCGCCCTGCGGCGCCCCAGTCCGCCCACTACATGACCGCATAAGGAAACACCGTAACATGAAACGCATGCCCGAAGACCTGTACGACGGCCCGATATTCCGCATCACCATCAACAAGGAGCGCCGCGTGCACCGCCTGATGGACGAGGGCGACGAAAAGCGCCGCACGCCAAAAATCGCCGTGCGGCGCGATCCCATGGTGGAAGCGCTGTTTGGTCCGGCCCGCCCGGTGGCGAATAGCCGCAGCTAGCCTCAGCGCAGCCGGATGAACGGCATCACATCGATATGCTTGCCGGCCTTGCTGTCCTCGTAGTGGGGTTCCTGCACCTGGACCAGGCCATCCTCGGCCATGGCCAGCACGTCGCGCACCTCTTCCTGGAATTCCTCCAGCGAGCGGGCGGAGGCCAGTTCGACCGAGGCGGCGGCGCCGATGGGCAGCGATTCGTAGGCGGCGCGGGCGCGGGAGGTGGTAGCTTGCGGATTGCTCATGATAGGGCTCCTGATGAGAGGTGGATACTATTCCGCCATTGAACCATCGCTGGCCCTGCGCGATTATGCGGTACCTAACATTAGCCCGTCAGGCCTGGGTTATCATGTGCGCTCGTAACAGAAAGCAATCATGAGCGCAAACGACAGCCCTCCCGTCCGCCCGGCGCCTCCCGCGCTGTCAGCCGATCCGCACCAGCGCCTCGGCAAGCCGGATGGCGGCTGGCGCGCGCAGCTGTACGCCATCATCTTCGAATCGGACACGCCCAAGGGCCGCGCCTTCGACCTGGCCCTGATCGGCGCCATCCTGATGAGCGTACTGGTGGTGGTACTGGACACCGTGCAGGCCGTGACCTCCGCCTACGGATCGTGGCTGGCGGCCGCCGAGTGGTTTTTCACGGTCCTGTTCACCATCGAGTACGCGGCGCGCTGCCTGTGCGTCAAGCGCCCCGCCGTGTATGCGCGCAGCTTCTTCGGCGTGATCGACCTGCTGTCCATCCTGCCCAACTACGTGGCCCTGTTCATTCCGGGCGCGCACGTGGTGCTGGGGGTGCGCATCCTGCGCCTGCTGCGCATCTTCCGCATCCTGAAGCTGACCCTGTACATCCAGGAGTACAGCATGCTGGGCGATGCCCTCATGGCCAGCCGCCGCAAGATCTTCGTGTTCCTGTCGGTGGTGTTCCTGATCGTGTTCCTGCTGGGGACCGTGATGTACGTGGTCGAGGGCCCGGCCAACGGCTACACCAGCATCCCCACCGCCGTCTACTGGGCCATCTCCACCATGACCACAGTGGGCTTCGGCGACCTGGTGCCCAAAACCGATATCGGGCGCGCCATCGCATCCTGCATGATGCTGCTGGGCTGGGGCATACTGGCCGTCCCGACCGGCATCATCAGCTCGGAGATCACGCACCGGCGCGGCCTGCAGGCGCTGGCCTGCCCCGGCTGCGGCCAGGGCAGCCACGAGGCCGCAGCCCGTTTCTGCAAGCACTGCGGCACCGCGCTGCGCTGAAACCGTGCGTGCGAGGTGCATGCGAGGTGCATGCTATACTGCGCCGCATGGCCCGCCGCATCGTCTTCATGCTGATCACCCTACTCGCGCTGCAGTTCAGCTGGAGCGTGGTGGCGGCGTATTGCACGCACGAGACGGGGCGCGCGGCCCAGCACCTGGGCCATCATCCGGATACCAACGCGGCCGACGACGTCGCCGCATCGGACCCGGACCAGGCCCCGGACAAGACCTCGGCGCATACGCATTGCAGCTCGTGCGCGCATGGCGCGCTGTCCATGGCCGGCATGGCCGCCATCGTCCATCCCCGGCTGGCCGAGGCGGCGCCCACCGCCACCGGCATGATCCCCTCCCCCTACACCACCGCACCGCCCGAACGCCCCCAGTGGACCGCCGCCGCCTGACGCCGGCGACTGGTCTTCTCTAGCACACAGCGCCGGATTTCTTCGTCCTTCACTTTCGGAGTCATCCATGCCATCCAGACTTTTCGTCATGGGTGCGGCAGTGCTATGCGCACAGCTGCTGCCCATGGCCGCATTATCCGCAGACACCTTGACGCTGGAGCAGGCCATCGCCAGGACCATGGCGGCCAGTCCCCAGCTGCGTTCGGCCGCGCTGGGCGTGGCCATTGCCGACGGCGCGCGCCAGCAGGCCGCGCTGCGGCCCAATCCCGAGCTGTCCCTCCTGCGCGAGGGCATGCGGGACGCCACCCGCACCGAAACCATACAACTGAGCCAGGCGCTGGAACTTGGCGGCCAGCGCGCCGCCCGCATTGCGCTGGCCGAGCGCGAACAGGAACTGGCGCGCGGCCAGGCCGGTGTGACGCGCGCCGAGTTGCGGGCCGGCGTCACCGCCGCCTACCTGGACGCGCTGACCGCCCAGGAGCATGTGTCGCTGGCGCAGGAAGCGCTGGCCCTGGCCGGCAAGGCCAGCGGTGCGGCCGCCCGCCGCGTCGCGGCCGGCAAGATATCGCCGCTGGAACAGACCCGCTCCACGGTGGCGGAAGCCGGGGCGCGCCTGGAACTGTCGCAGGCTCGGGCCGACGCCGCGCTGGCGCGGCGCCGCCTGGCCGCGTACTGGGGCGCGGCAGCGCCGGAGGACAGCGCGCTGGTCACGCCGGACATGGAACCGGCGCCCATGCCCAGCCTGGAGCAACTGCAGGCCAGTCTGGAAGCTTCGCCGCAGCTGCGCCGCAGCCGCACGCAGGTCGCGCGCGAGGAAGCACAGGCCGCCCTGTCGCGGGCCGAACGCGTGCCCGTCCTGACGCTCACCATCGGCAGCAAGCGCGATAGCCAGGCCGGGCTCACGCAGGCCGTGGTCGGCCTCTCCATGCCGCTGCCGCTGTTCGACCGCAAACAGGGCGAGCTGCTGTCCGCCCTGCGCCGGGTGGAACAGGCGAGGAGCGAGGCCGACTCGGCCCGGCTGGAGACCAGCCTGGCCGTGGCCGACGCCCACCAGCGCGCCACGCTGGCGCAGGAACAGCTGCGCGCCATGCGCGACGACATCCTGCCCGCCGCGCACAGCGCCTACCACGCGGCCGTCACCGGCTTCGAACTGGGCAAATTCGGCTTCATCGAAGTGCTGGACGCGCAGCGCACGCTGTTCCAGAGCCGCGCCCAGTACCTGGCCGCGCTCTCCGCCCGCTATCGCGCCCTGGCCGACCTGCAGCGCTACAGCGCCGACAACGACACAGGAAACCAACCATGAAAATGAATCAACGCACAGCAGTCATGCTGATCGTGCTGGCCGGCGCGCTGCTGGCCGCCGCCATCCTGAGCTGGAAAAAAACGCCTGCCGACGCGCCCCAGGCGCAGGAGCAGGAACAAACGCAGCACGCCGGAGACGGCGTGATCGCCATGAGCGCGCAACAGTTGCAGGGCGCCGGCATCACCCTGGCCACGGCCGGACCGGCCACCATCACCGAACAACTGCAGCTCCCCGGTGAGGTGCGCTTCAACGACGACCTGACCGCCCACATCGTGCCGCGCACGCCGGGCGTGGCGGTCTCGGTGGCGGCCGACCTGGGCCAGCACGTCAACAAGGGACAGGTGCTGGCCGTGATTTCCAGCACCGAGCTGGCCGACCTGCGCAGCGCCTCGCTGGCGGCGCAGAAGCGGCTGGCGCTGGCGCAGAGCACCTATCAGCGCGAAAAGAAGCTGTGGGAGGACAAGATCTCCGCCGAGCAGGATTACCTGCAGGCGCAGACGGCGCTGCGCGAGGCCGAGATCGCGGCGCAGACGGCGCGCGCCAAGCTGGCCGCGCTGGGCGCCGCCGAGTCCGAAACGGCGCTCAGCCGCTACGTGCTGCGCGCCCCCTTTGACGGCGTGGTGGTGGAAAAGCATATCGCCCAGGGCGAGGCGGTCAAGGAGGACGCCAATGTGTTCCTGCTGTCCGACCTGTCCAGCGTCTGGGTGGAGATCAACGTGACGGCGCGCGACCTGGAGAGCGTGCGCGTGGGCCAGGCCATGGACATCACTTCCGGCGCAGGCGGCGCCAGCGCGACCGGTACGGTCAGCTACGTCGGCAGCCTGCTGGGCGAGCAGACCCGCAGCGCCAAGGCGCGCGTGGTGATCGCCAATCCGCGGATGGCCTGGCGCCCCGGCCTGTTCGTCACCGCCAGCACCGCGCGCGGCGCACGCAGCGTGCCGGTGGCCGTCGCCGCCGAGGCCGTGCATACCGTCGAGGGCGCAAGCGTGGTGTACCTGAAGGTGGAGCGGGGATTCAGGGCGCAGCCGGTCCAGACCGGCGCCAGCGATGGCAAGCTGACCGAGATCACCGCAGGCCTGCCGGCAGGGGCCCGCTACGCGGCGGCCGGCAGCTTCGTGCTCAAGGCCGAACAGGGCAAGGACAGCGCCGGCCATGAGCACTGACGGGGAGCGCGGCCATGTTTGAACGCATCATACAATTTGCCATCCGCCAGCGCTGGCTGGTGATGCTGGCGGCGCTGGCCCTGGCCGGCGCCGGCATCGCCAGCTACCACAGGCTGGCCATCGACGCGGTGCCGGACATCACCAACGTCCAGGTCCAGGTCAATACCGGCGCGCCCGGCTATGCGCCGCTGGAAGTCGAGCAGCGCATCACCTACCCCATCGAGACGGCGATGGCGGGCCTGCCCGGGCTGGAACAAACCCGCTCGTTGTCGCGCTACGGCCTGTCGCAGGTGACGGTGATCTTCAAGGACGGCACCGACCTCCACTTCGCGCGCCAGCTGGTCAACCAGCGCATCCAGGAGGCGCGCGACCGGCTGCCGCCCGGCGTGGCGCCAGCCATGGGGCCGATTTCCACCGGCCTGGGCGAAATCTACCTGTGGACGGTGGAAAGCGAGCCTGGCGCGCGCAAGGCGGACGGCACGCCCTACACGCCCACCGACCTGCGCCAGATACAGGACTGGATCATCAAGCCGCAGCTGCGCCAGGTAGCGGGTGTGGCCGAGATCAATACCATAGGCGGCTACGCCAAGGAGTACCACATCACGCCGGACCCGCTGAAACTGAGCGCGCATGGCCTCACCCTGGCCGACGTGGTGAGCGCCGTGGAACGCAACAACGGCAACGTGGGCGCCGGCTACATCGAGCGGCGCGGCGAGCAGTTCCTGGTGCGCGCACCAGGCCAGCTGCACACGCTGGACGATATCCGCAACACCATCCTGTCCAACGTGCAGGGCGTGCCTGTCCGCATCCGCGACGTGGCGCAGGTCGACCTGGGCCGCGAACTGCGCACCGGCGCCGCCACCGAGAACGGCCGCGAGGTGGTGCTGGGCACGGTGTTCATGCTGGTCGGCGAGAACAGCCGCACGGTGGCGCGGGCGGTGGCGCAACGCCTGGTGGAGGTGAACCGCACGCTGCCGCCCGGCGTGAAGGCGGTGCCGGTGTACGACCGCACGGTATTGGTCGACAGGGCCATCGTCACGGTCAGGAACAACCTGCTGGAAGGCGCGGCGCTGGTGGTGGCCGTGCTGTTCCTGTTCCTGGGGAATCTGCGCGCCGCCCTCATCACCGCCATGGTGATCCCGCTGTCCATGCTGTTCACCTTCACCGGCATGGTGTCCTACCGGGTCAGCGCCAACCTGGTCAGCCTGGGCGCGCTGGACTTCGGCATCATCGTCGACGGCGCCGTGGTCATCGTCGAGAACTGCGTGCGGCGCCTGGCGCACGCCCAGCAGCGCCTGGGCCGCCCGCTCGATCTGCCCGAGCGCCAGGCCGAGGTGTTCGAGGCCGCGCGCGAGGCCCGCCGTCCGCTGCTGTACGGCCAGCTGATCATCATGGTGGTCTACCTGCCCATCTTCGCGCTGACCGGCGTGGAAGGCAAGATGTTCCACCCCATGGCGTTTGCCGTGCTGGCGGCGCTGCTGGGCGCCATGCTGCTGTCCCTGACCTTCGTCCCGGCCGCCGTGGCCCTGTTCATCGGCCGGCGCGTGGCGGAGCGGGAAGGCCGCCTGATGGCCATGGCCAGGCAGGTCTACGCGCCGCTGCTGGAATGGACCATGCGCCATGCCGCCCCGGTGCTGGCCGGCGCGGCGGTGCTGGCCGTGCTGTGCGGCCTGCTCGCTACCCGCCTGGGCAGCGAGTTCGCCCCCAGCCTCAACGAAGGCGACATCACCATCCAGGCCTTGCGCATCCCCGGCACCAGCCTGACGCAGTCGCTGGAGATGCAGCAGCGGCTGGAGGCCGGACTCAAGACCCGCTTCCCCGAGATCGAACGCATCTTCGCCCGCACCGGCACGGCCGAAATCGCGTCCGACCCGATGCCGCCCAATATCTCGGACGGCTACATCATGTTCAAGCCGGAAGCGGCCTGGCCCCAGCCCAGGAAAACACGCGAGCAGCTGATCGCGCAGATCAAGGAGGAAGCGGAAAAGTATCCGGGCAACGCCTACGAATTCTCGCAGCCCATCCAGCTGCGCTTCAACGAGCTGATCTCCGGCGTGCGCAGCGACGTGGCCGTCAAGCTGTACGGCGACGACATGCAGGTGCTGCAGGATACCGGCAGGAAGATCGCCGCCGTCCTGCAGCGCGTGCCCGGCGCCACCGAAGTGAAGGTAGAGCAGGCCGGCGGACTGCCCATGCTGACGGTGCAGATAGACCGCGAACGGACGGCCCGCTATGGCCTGAACATCGCCGAGGTGCAGGAAGCGCTGGCGATTGCCACCGGCGGCCGCGAAGCCGGGGCCTTGTACGAGGGCGACCGCCGCCACGCCATCATGGTGCGCCTGCCGGAAGACCTGCGCGCCGACCTGGAGGCATTGCGCCGCCTGCCGATCGCGCTGCCGTCCCGGGGCGCCAGCGCGCCCGCCTTCATCCCGCTGGCCGAGGTGGCGGCGCTGGACTTCACGCCCGGCCCCAACCAGGTCAGCCGCGAGAACGGCAAGCGCCGCATCGTGGTCAGCGCCAATGTGGCGGGCCGCGACCTGGGCGGCTTCGTCGGTGAGGCCACACAGGCCATCGCCGCTGCGGTGCGCATCCCGCCCGGCTACTGGACCGCCTGGGGCGGCGCCTATGAACAGCTGCAGTCGGCGGCGTCGCGCCTGCAAGTGGTGGTGCCGCTGGCCCTGTTCCTGGTGTTCACCCTGCTGTACGCCATGTTCGGCAACGCCAGGGATGGCCTGCTGGTGTTTACCGGGATCCCGTTCGCGCTGACCGGCGGCATCCTGGCGCTGGCCTTGCGCGGTATTCCGCTGTCGATATCGGCGGCGGTTGGTTTCATCGCGCTATCCGGGGTGGCGGTGCTGAACGGACTGGTGCTGGTGTCCACCATACGCACCCTGCGCGCGGACGGCATGGGGCTGGAACAGGCCATCGGCGCCGGCGCCCTGGCGCGCCTGCGGCCGGTGCTGATGACGGCGCTGGTGGCCGCGCTGGGCTTCGTGCCCATGGCGCTGGCCACCGGGACGGGCGCCGAGGTGCAGCGGCCGCTGGCCACGGTGGTCATCGGCGGCATCCTGTCCTCCACCGTGCTGACGCTGCTGGTATTGCCGCTGCTGTACCGGCTGGCGCACCGGGGCGCCGGGGCCAGAGGAGGCTGAATCGATCAATTCCGTGAGTATTTCGACAGGACTGGACTTTTTTCCACGGAAAACCCCCGCGCGGCACGTCATAGTAAGTGTGCCGGGGGGCACATGCAGCACCGGATCGGCGCCCGCCACTCCTTCGTCGGGAGGCCGATTCCTCTCCTTGCCCGCGTGCCCAGGCACGCGGGATTTTTTTTTGGCGGGTACAATGCCGGTTTTTCCTCCGGACCCGCGCCATGAGCACCGCCCCCCTGAACGACCACGAATACGAGCAACTCGACGACCTGCTGGCCGCCATGGGCGCGGACGCCATGGACGTCTCCCGCCTGGAGGGCTACCTGACCGCCCTGGTGGCGGGGCCGGCCCAGCCGCCGCAGGACGCCTGGCTGCCCCTGGTCTGGGGCGGCGCCGACGCCAGCGACAGCACCAGCACTGCTGCGGCGCTGGTGCTGCGTCACCACGCCTACATGCAGGCCTGGCTGAAAAAGGATCCCGGCAGCTTCGAACCCATCTACGAATGCGGCGGCTCCTGGACCGCCGAGGCCTGGGCCGATGGCTTTTTGCAGGGCGTGGCGCTGGACCCGCAAGCTTGGGCCAGGCTGCGCGCCAGCGAGCCGGCCCTGCTGCTGCCCTTCCAGCGCGAGGGCGCCAGCTGGGCCGAAAAAATCCCGCCGGCCGTGATCGCCATCAACGCCTTCTGGCACGCGCCGCAGCCCAGGGCCGCCAAGGTCGGGCGCAACGATCCCTGTCCATGCGGCAGCGGCAAGAAGCACAAGAAGTGCTGCGGCTAAGTCAAGCAAAAGGCGACGTGCACACGTCAGCAAGGGACATGACCGCTAGCCCGGCTAGCGGAGGGTTTCACGACGGTTACGCTCTTTCGATTGCCCGGCGGGTGGCGTAAGAGCAGCTTGGTTCCGCATCACAGCGGAATTTGCTCCTGCGATTTCATCAATATTTCTGCGCGACAAATTTTCACTGCGGCGCTCAAACTAAGCCAGGAGCATGGCCCAAACACGGCCAAGCAGGACACCAGGTCGAGCGCGAGCCTCCCGCCACGCACGCCTGTCACCGGGGCAAATAGCCATGCTGAAAATGCGCCCACCGTAGAAATGAAGTAGGCGGCGAAGTAAACCCCTTTGCGCCATCTGCGTTGCCATAGTTTGCTGTAACGGGGACGAAAAACAAGGCGTCGACTATCCCCTTCCTTCACCAGTTTCAGGTAAGGCCTGCCGAGCAAGAAGTTGCGCAAGGCGCGCACCGGCGACGTAAAAGTGAGGATATAGGCGACCTCGTCTGGCTCGACGTCACGGTGGTTGGCGAGCGCCTGATATCCGATTTGCCTGACATAAGGATGCATATCAGGCTGGTCAGCGAGATCTTTCAGAAAATCCCTCGCGTATTGGTATTCGTCGCGCGACTGTCCTTTGCGCCCCAGCCATAAATTAAACAACGCCGGCGCAAGGCCGATGGCGCCTATCACGATGGGCATGAATCTAAGAATCAGGTCAATTTCCACTGGCATGACAGGCTCCGCTCTCGTGATCGTTGGCAAGATGACGATAACTTCACTGAAACTGTATATAAACACAGTGTCAGAGCTTGCGCAAGCAAAACACGAAGGCGCGTGTTCAGCCCAACGGCTGCCAGGGCGGCCGGCCCAGCCAGACCAAGGCCACGCGCTCCCAAGGCGCGCCAGCCCCTAAGCCGTGCGCGGCGGCGCCGCCCGCAGCGCGGCGGCGATGGCCTCGCGCATGGGCTTGGCGTTGAGCTGGGCGTCGTAGGGACAGGGCCGGGTCGCCAGGCCGTCCGTGCGCGGCGCCTCGTGCCAGTTCTGCAGCCAGCTGATATGGTCGGCCATGCCCCACACCAGCACGTCCTTGAGCACCGGGTAGGACAGGGTCACGTCCAGGTAATCGCGGGTGGCGGCCGCCACGCCGGCATCGCGCACGGCGATATCGCCAGGCAGGCGGCGGTCGTTGACGTCGAACTCGGTGACCAGCAGGCCGTAGCCCATGCCCGTCACCTGGTCCAGGAAGCGCCGCCATTGCGTCAGGTCGGCCTTGCCCTCGTCCCAGGAACCGATATGGCTCTGGATGCCCAGCGCGTGCACCGGGGCGCCCTGGCGGCGCAGCTGCTCCAGCAGGCGCAGCACGCCCTCGCGGTGCTTGGCGCTGCCGGTATCGGGGCGCATGTAGTCGTTGTAGACCAGCTCCGCATGCGGCGCGTATTCGGCGGCCAGGCGGAACGCCAGCGCGATCTGTTCGACGGCGCCCAGCGGCCGCGTCAGCGCATTGGCGCGCAACTGGCCGTCGGCCGGATCGACAGCCTCGTTCACCACGTCCCAGCTGGCGATCTGCTTGCCATAATGGCCGCACACCCCGCGCACGTGGGCGCGCATCAGCTGCTCCGCCGCCTGGCGCGGCTGGGCGCCGAAATCCTCGTGCGCCAGCCAGCCCGGCTGCCATTTCTCGGCCTGCCAGAACAGGTTATGTCCACGCATGGCAATGCCCTGCTGCGCGGCCCAGGCCAGCATTTCGTCGGCCGGGCCGTAGCGCGGCTGGCCGCGCTGCGGTTCCAGCGCCGGCCACTTCATCTCGTTCTCGGCCACGATCACATTGCACTCGCGCGCCACCAGGGCGCGGTAGGCCGGGTCGCCGAACTGGCGCGCGCCGTGCCCGAGGGCGGTGCCGAAGCGCATGCCCTTGCGGGCGGCGATGTCGCGCAGCGCTTCCGACGGCGCCGCCCCGCCTGAGGCCCCGGCCGCCGCCCAGGCCCGCGGCAACAGGCCGGCGGTGGCGATGGCTCCCAGTACATTACGCCGTGTGACCATGGTGTCTCCTTGTTTATGAAAGCATAAATGATGAAAGCGCAAATGGTAGCGCAATCTTTTCATTTTGTGTACCGAATATTTACGCCCTATAATGCGCATTGATTGCGCAAACATCATTGTCGGAGGGAGCATGGAATTGCGGATGCGCGTAACAGCGGCGGGAATGGCGGCGGCGGCCCTGGCCGGGGCCTGGCTATGGCAGGATGGCGGTGCGCCGCCGCAGGAACCGCAGCCGTCCCTGGCGTCCGCCACCGGCGCACCAGCGGACGCTGCCGCGCAGCGGCAGGCGCCGGCGGTGGGGCCCGGCTGCGACACTCCCGGGCTGTTCAGCGCCACCTCCCCCGGCGGACCGGGGGAGGAAGCGCCGGACGCCGCCACCGCGCAACTGGCCTACACGGCGCCGCACACCCTGGCGCAGCGCGCCCATGCCGAGCCGGCCGCCGCCATCGCGCTGTACGACATGCTGTCCTATTGCGCTTCCATGCCGGACCGCGACGCCGGGCCGGCGCCCGCCGCACCGTTGCGCGCAGCGCGCATGCCGGCCTGCCCAGCCATCGATCCCGCCACCCTGGTACGGCGCCACCCGGTGGAACTGCTGCAGCAGGCAGCCGCGCTGGGTTCCATCGCCGCCCAGGCCAGGCTGCTGGACCAGGCGCCGGCCGTGGCGGAGGAATTCCGCCAGTCGGAAACCGAGGATGGCCAGGCTTATGCACGCCAGCTGATGGCGGCGGCCGAACGCCACGGCGTGGACGCCGCCCGCGCCGGCAGCCTGCAAGCCATGCGCCTGATGAGCGCCGCCTACGCATCCGGCCAGTTCGGCGCGCCCGATCCGCTGCGCGCCTACCTGTACGCCCTGCCGCTGCAGGCAGCGGGCAGCGACGCCGACCGCCAGCGCCTGGCCCGGCTGGGCGAGAGCCTGGGAGCGGCCGGACGCCAGGCCGCCAGCCGGCAGGCCTACGGCTGCCAGCCCGCCGCCGCCGGCTCGGTGCTGGCCAGTCCGTTCCGCTGATGCCTTATGGGCTGACGAAGGTGTTGACGCTGCCCGGATCGATGTAGGCGGTGGCGACCCCGCCGCTCACCGTGTACTGGCCCGCGTACTCATTGCTGGCGCTGGACGAGGTGCGGGTCTTCTGCAGCGAGGCCGGCGCGCCGCTGCTGAAGGTCAGCTGCAGCTGGCGTTGCGCCGTGCCGGTGTTGATGGCTACCACCACGATCTTGCCGCTGCTGTTCTTGTAGGCCGTCACATACACGTCCGGATACGGATTGACGGTGGCGGCGATGCGGGTGTAGCCCGGCCGCACGTACTTGGCGTACTGCGACATGATGTAGCCGCGCTTGCTCACCAGCCCATCCTCCGTCATCAGGCCGTAGGAGCGGCGGATGTACCACCACACGTAGGCGTTGTACTTGGCCACCATGCTGTTGTGGATTTCCAGCGCCACCGGCAGGGCCGCGGTCCAGTTGTTGGCGTCCGTGTTGTCGGTGTAGTGCTCGGTCATCCACACCTCCTTGCCCTTGGTCCCGGCCAGCACGTATTCCGACGGCGCCACGCCGTACAGGTGGCCGGCAATGATGTCCACATGCGGCGCGGCGCCGCTGTCGTTCAGGATGGGGTTGGCCAGGTTCTTGTCGGAGCGCAGCGATTCCGGCGCCATCACCTTGAGCGAGCCGAAACGCGAGCCCTGGCCGGACAGGAAGCTGATGAACTGGGCCGAGGTCCAGCTGCAGCCCTCGTAGTCCGGGTCCCAATCCGGCTCGTTCTGGATCGAGATGCCGTACAGCGCCGCGCCATTGTTCTGCATGTAGGACGCGAAGTTGAGCAAATGGGTGGCGTAGTCGGCGTAGTAGGACGGGTTCAGGCTGCCGTGTATCAGGCTGCCGTTGGTCTTCATGCTGGCAGGCGGCGACCAGGGCGAGGCAAACAGGGTCACGCCCTTGGCCTTGGCCAGGGCCGCCGTCGGCACCTGGGTGTGCCAGTAGCTGCTGTCCGGCGAGATCCGCATGCGCATCACTGACAGGCCGATCTGCCCGGTCCCGGTGCCGAAGGCCGTGTCCACCTGGGCGGTCGTGAGGTCGGCAATCCAGTCTGGGCCGTTGAAGCCGCCGAAGCCGCGTATCACCTGGTAGGTGGTGGCGGGATTGATGGTTACCACCTGGGCGGCGGCCGGCCCTGCGGCCAACAGGGTGGCGCCCAACAGCATGGCGTACATGGTTTTTTTCATGGCTAGTCTCCTCTATCTCATTGTCGGAATGTTGCACCATGCTCGTATCAATCCATAACAAAGATTGTTAGCGCAACCAATACAGTCTAGCCAGCCGCGCGGGGTAGTGTCAACTTGTAAAGAAATAGTGTCCGAACGGCGAGACAGCGTGCCTACAGCGGCCCGCGCGCTCCAGGATGCGGCCCTCGGCAGGGGAAACCGTTCCAATCCGGCACGGCGCACTTTCTCCACCGGTAAGCCGCGCTGGCCCGTACAATGCCAGTTTCGCAAGCTAAACCGCCGTCCGCCCTTATGGAAGAAATATCGTCATTTGATCCCACGGAACAGCGCCTGGCCGTGACCGCCCAGCGCTATCCCGCGCTCCCCACCCAGCAAGTGGTTCTGAGCCGGCTGATCCGCCATGTGCAGAAGGCCATCCAGGACCAGGCCAACGCCTGCCTGCGCCAATGGGACCTGGTGCTGCCGGAGTACAACGTCCTGATGATGTTGTACGGCACGCCCGACCTCACCCTCAAGGCCTCGGCCCTGAGCGGCGCCTGCGGCGAGAAATCGGCCAACCTGACCCGGCTCACCAACGGCCTGGTGGAACGCGGCCTGATGGAACGCGGCGGCCAGGGCGCCGACCGGCGCGTGGTCTACCTGACGCTGACGCCGCAGGGCCTGGCCCTGCTGGAAGAATTGCTGCCGGCCATGTGCCAGCTGGTGGGCGTGCAGATGTCCCGGCTGGAGCCGGACGAGCAGCCGGTGCTGGAACGGCTGCTGAAGAAGGTTTTATCCGGGATCGAATCCGAGTAAGTTCCCCCCTCACGCCGCCAGGCGCAAGGCCTGGGCGGCGGCCACCATGTTGGCCAGCGCCGGGCGCACCTCGCTCCACTGGCGCGTCTTGAGGCCGCAGTCCGGATTCACCCACAGGCGCTCGGCCGGGATGCGCGCGGCGGCCTTGCGCATCAGCTGCACCATGTGCTCCTGGCTGGGAATGTTGGGCGAGTGGATATCGTACACGCCGGGACCGATCTGGTTCGGATAATTGAAATGGTCGAAGGCGTCCAGCAGCTCCATGTCCGAGCGCGAGGTCTCGATGGTGATCACGTCGGCGTCCATGTCCGCAATGGCGGCCATGATGTCGTTGAACTCCGAATAGCACATATGGGTGTGGATCTGGGTCTGGTCGCGCACCCCGTTGGCGGCGATGCGGAACGATTCCACGGCCCAGGCCAGGTACTGCGCCCACTGCGCCTTGCGTAGCGGCAGGCCTTCGCGCAGGGCAGCCTCGTCGATCTGGATCACGCGCACGCCGGCCCGCTCCAGGTCCAGCACCTCGCTGCGGATGGCCAGCGCCAGCTGGCGGCAGGACAGCTCGCGCGGCTGGTCGTCGCGCACGAAAGACCAGTTCAGCATGGTGACGGGGCCGGTCAGCATGCCCTTCATCGGCTTGCTGGTGAGCGATTGCGCATAGGCGCTCCACTCCACCGTCATGGCCGTAGGCCGGCTGATGTCGCCGTACAGGATGGGTGGCTTGACGCAGCGCGAACCGTAGGACTGCACCCATCCGGCCTGGCTGAAGGCATAGCCGTCCAGCTGTTCGCCGAAGTATTCCACCATGTCGTTGCGCTCGGCCTCGCCGTGCACCAGCACGTCCAGGCCCAGCGCTTCCTGTTCGCGCACGCTGCGCGCGATCTCTTCGCGCATGGCGGCGCGGTAGCCGGCGCCGTCCAGCTGGCCGGCCTTGTGGGCGCTGCGCGCCTGGCGGATCTCGGCCGTCTGCGGGAAGGAGCCTATGGTGGTGGTCGGATAGGCGGGCAGCTGCAGCAGGGCCGCCTGCACGGCCGCCCGCACCGCGTAGGCGCTGTGGCGCTGGCCCAGGCTTGCGTCGATGGCGGCCACCGCCTGCCGCACGGCCGGATTGTGCACGCGCGGCGAGGCGCGGCGCGCCGCCAGGGCGGCGGCGTTGGCCTCCAGTTCGGCCCGCACCGAATCGCGGCCGTGGCGCAGGGCGCGGGCCAGCAGCTGGAGCTCATCGAGCTTCTGCACCGCGAAGGCCAGCCAGGATTTGACCTCCGCATCCAGCGCCTGTTCGCTGTCCAGGTCCACCGGCACATGCAGCAGCGAGCACGATGGCGCGATCCACAGGCGGCTGCCCAGGCGCGCGGCCAGCGGCTCCAGCCAATCCAGCACGGCGCCCAAGTCGGTCTTCCAGATGTTGCGGCCATTGATCACGCCCAGCGACAGCACCTTGTAGTCGGGCAGCAGGTTGAGCAGCGGGCGGATGTCGTCCTGGCCGTTGACGGCGTCCAGGTGCAGCCCGGCCACCGGCAGGTTGGCCGCCAGGTACAGATTGTCCTGCAGCGGGCCGAAATAGGTCGCCAGCAGCAGCTTCACGCGGCAGGGCTTGAGCTGGTGGTAGGCCAGGTTGAAGGCATGCCGCCAGTCCTGGTCCAGCTCCGTCACCAGGATGGGTTCGTCGACCTGCACCCATTCCACGCCCTCGGCCGCCAGGGTATCGAGCAGCTGGGAATACACCGCCAGCAGGGCCGGCAGCAGGTCCAGCTTGTTACTGCCGTCCTTGGCCTTGCCCAAGGCCAGGTAAGTCACCGGGCCGACCAGCACAGGCTTGGCGCGGACGCCCTGCGCCCGCGCCTCGGCCAGCTGTGCCAGCAGGCGCGAGGCGTCCAGCCTGAATTCCGTGCCCGCCGTGAATTCCGGCACGATGTAGTGGTAGTTGGTGTCGAACCACTTGGTCATTTCGCCGGCTGCCACACCGCCGCAGCAGGCGTGGTGGGCGTCGGCGCCATGGACCGAGCGGCCGCGCGCCACGCGGAAGTAGTTGTCCAGCGGGTCGCCGTGGTAGCCCTGCACGCGCTGCGGCAGGTTGCCCAGGGTGAAGCTCAGGTCCAGCACCTGGTCGTAGAAGGAAAAGTCGCCCACCGGGACCAGGTCCAGGCCGGCCTGCTGCGCCCAGTGGCGCTGGCGCAGCTGGGCGCCCAGCGCCTGCAGCGCGTCGCGCGAGGACTCGCCCCGCCAGTAGGATTCCAGCGCGAACTTCAGTTCGCGGCGCGCGCCGATGCGGGGAAAGCCGAGATTGTGGATGGTGGTCATGCTGCACTCCTGTGTGTATGGTGCCTGCATGGTAAAGACAGCAAGTTATGAAGTAAAATGGTCTTTTCTCACACATCCATGAGCTGGATTCATCGATTATGCTGGAGCGCATCCACCTGGCCACCCTGGTCGAAGTCGAACGGCAAGGCTCGCTGACGGCCGCCGCCGAAGCCCTGCACCTGACCCAATCGGCCCTCAGCCACAGCATGCGCAAGCTGGAGCAGCAGCTGGGCACCCAGCTGTGGCTGCGCGAGGGACGCGGCCTGCGCCTGACCCAGGCCGGCCAGTACCTGCACGCGGTGGCGCAGCGCCTGATCCCGCAGCTGGACCTGGCCGAGCAGCGTTTGCGCCAGTTCGCCCAGGGCGAGCGCGGCACCCTGCGCATCGGCATGGAATGCCATCCCTGCTACCAGTGGCTGTTGAAGATCGTGTCCGGCTATCTGGCGGCCTGGCCGCTGGTGGATGTGGACGTCAAGCAGAAATTCCAGTTCGGCGGCATCGGCGCCCTGTTCGGCTACGAGATCGACCTGCTGGTCACGCCCGATCCCCTGCTCAAGCAGGGGCTGCGTTTCGAACCGGTGTTCGATTACGAGCAGGTGCTGGTGGTGCACAAGGACCATCCCTGGGCCGACCAGGAAGAAGTGCTGCCGCAGCAGCTGGGCGAGGAAACGCTGATCACCTATCCGGTGCCGCTGGAACGGCTGGACATCTACACCATGTTTCTGCTGCCGGCCAAGGTCGCGCCGCGCAAGCACAAGACCATAGAAACCACCGACATCATGCTGCAGATGGTGGCCAGCGGGCGCGGCGTGACGGCACTGCCCAAATGGCTGGTGACCGATTACGCGCCGCAGCTGCAGCTGCGCACCTTGCGGCTCGGCCCTGCGGGCATCCAGAAACACATCCACCTGGGCGCGCGCGAGGCCGACTATGACACCGATTACCTGCAGGCCTTCCTCGAGATGGCCCGCAGGACGGAAAGCTACAGCTAATACTGTAGCGCGGTTTTTACCACTCGGCGATGCTGCCGTCGGCGTGGCGCCACAGCGGGTTGCGCCAGTCGGTCACGCCCTGGCTGGCTTCCAGCACGCGCTGCTCGTCGATTTCCACGCCCAGGCCCGGCTTGGGCAGCGGCTGGATGTAGCCGTTGGTGAGCTTGAAGTCTTCCTTGTTCAGCACATAGTCCAGCACTTCGGCGCCCTTGTTGTAGTGGATGCCCATGGACTGTTCCTGGATCACGGCGTTGGGGGACACGAAGTCCACCGCCAGGCAGGAAGCCAGCGCCACCGGGCCCAGCGGGCAGTGCGGGGCCAGCGCCACGTCGTAGGCTTCGGCCATGCCGGCGATCTTCATGCACTCGGTGATGCCGCCCGCGTGCGACAGGTCGGGCTGCACGATGGCCAGGCCGCCGCGCTCGAACACGTGCTTGAACTCGAAGCGCGAGTACATGCGCTCGCCCGCCGCCAGCGGGATGGAGGTGCTGTCGGCCAGCGGACGGTAGTATTCGTACTGCTCGGCCAGCACCGGCTCTTCCACGAACAGGGGACGGAACTGCTCCAGCTCACGCAGCAGCGGCTTGGCCATGGGCATGGCCACGCGGCCGTGGAAGTCCAGGCCGAAGTCGATCTCGTTGCCGAAGGCGGCGCGGATTTCGCCGATGCGGTTGATCACCTTGTCGATGGCGCGCACGCTGTCGAGCATGAACAGCTCATCGGTGCCGTTCATCTTGAAGGTGTCGAAGCCGGCCTTGCGCAGCTGCTCGATGCCGGCAATGACGTCGGCCGGACGGTCGCCGCCCACCCAGCTGTAGGTCTTCATCTTGTCGCGCGCCAGGCCGCCCAGCAGCTGGTACACGGGCTGGCCCAGGACCTTGCCCTTGATGTCCCACAGCGCCTGGTCGATGCCGGCCATGGCGCTCATCAGGATGGCGCCGCCACGGTAGAAGCTGCCACGGTACATGGCGTTCCACAGGCCGGCGATATTGGCGGGGTCCTGGCCGATCAGCAGTTCAGACAGCTCGTCCACGGCGGTTTCCACGGTGCGGGCGCGGCCCTCGATCACGGGTTCGCCCCAGCCGGTCACGCCCTCGTCGGTTTCGATCTTGAGCAGCATCCAGCGCGGAGGCACACGGTAGGTGGTGAGTTTGGTGATTTTCATGGAAATCCTTGCAGTGTTAAGTTACAGGAGTTAATGCCAGCCGCGTTCGATCTCTTCCAGGCTCTTGCCACGCGTCTCGGGCAAGCGTCCGTACACAAACACGTATCCCGCCGCGCAGATCACAGCATACAGCCAGAACGTTGCGCCGGTCCCCATGATTCGATTGATCAGGGGAAAGCTGTAGGTCAGGAGGAAACAGGCCGCCCACAGGGCGGTGGTGGCCACGGCCATGCAGGCGCCGCGCGCCTCCTGGGGAAAAATCTCGGCCAGGGCGACCCAGGTCACCGGGGCCAGGGTCATGGCGTAGCAGGCAATGGCCAGCACCACCAGCAACAGCAGCGGCCAGCCCTGCCAGCCGGCCAGGTAGCAGGCGCCCAGCAGCACGTAAATCACGGCCAGGCCGGCGCAGCCCAGCAGCATCAGGCGGCGCCGGCCCCAGCGCTCCACCGTGTCCAGCGCCACCAGGGTGAAGGCGCAATTGACCACGCCCGTGATGACGATGTTGAACATGGTATCCGACACGGCATAGCCGGCCGAGGCGAAGATTTCTTGCGCATAGTTGAAGATGACGTTGATGCCGCACCACTGCTGCAGCACGGCCAGCGCCACGCCTATGCCCAGCACGCGCACGAAGCGCGGCTCGCGCAGCACCTCGCGCAGGCTGCGGCCGGCGCTGGCGCCCAGCGACTGGCGAATGGCGCCCAGCGCCGCGTCGGCATATTCAACGCCGCCAAGCCGGCGCAGCGCGTGCGACGCCGCCTCCCACTGGCCGCGCGCGGCCAGCCAGCGCGGGCTTTCCGGGATCAGCAAGCAGCCCAGCAGGAAGGCCACGGCCGGCACGGCGGCGGCGGCAAACATCCAGCGCCAGCCGGTGGCGCCATTCCAGGAAGCCGCGATGGCGGCGGCGCTGGCGCCTACCGGCACCGGCTCGGCAATCAGCCAGTTGACCACCTGCGCGCCCAGGATGCCCAGCACGATGGCGATCTGGTTCAAACACACCAGCTTGCCCCGGATCGCGGCCGGGGCGATCTCGGCAATGTAGAGAGGCGAGAGTCCGGAAGCCAGGCCGATGGCCACGCCGCCCAGCACGCGCCAGGCGACGAAGCTGCCCAGGCTGTGGGCCCAGCCCGTGCCCAGCGAGGACACGGCAAAAATCAGGGCCGCCACCAGCAGGCCGCGGCGGCGTCCCAGGCGCTCGCTGATCAGGCCGGACGCCAGCGCGCCGGCCAGGCAGCCGATCAGGGCGCAGCTCACGGCCCAGGCCTGTTGCGACGGATCGGTCAGCCCCAGCCAGGCTTCATAAAACGGCTTGGCGCCGCCTATCACCACCCAGTCGTAGCCGAACAGCAGCCCGCCCAGGGCGGACACGGCGGCCGCCAGCCACAGCGCGGCAGTGGACGCCGGGGCCGGGCCGTGATCGGGACCGCTTTGTTCGTGGGCGGCGATCACAGGCGCCCCATGCGGCCGCCGTCGGCCACGATGTCTTCGCCGGAAATGAAGGCGGCGCCGTCCGAGGACAGGAAATGCGCCAGCGCGGCGATGTCGGCCGGCTGGCCCACGTCTTCGGGATTGAGCTGCTCGGCGCCGGAACGGATGGTCGGGCTGGCGTGCAGCATGGGAGTGTCGATGGCGCCCGGCAGGATGGCGTTGACGCGTATGCCCAGCGGCTTGCCCTCGATGGCGGCCGAGCGGGTCAGGCTGACCAGGGCCGCCTTGGCCGCCGCGTACGGCGCCACCAGCGGCGAGGTGCGGCGCGCATGCACCGAGGCCACGTTGACCACGCTGCCGCCGCGCCCCATGTGGCGCAGGGCGTGGCCGGTGAACAGGGCGGCGCCGACCAGGTTGACGTCCAGCAGGCGGCGCCAGTCGGCCGCGTCCAGCTCGGCAATGGGCTTGTAGATCATGGCGCCGGCGATGTTGACGATCACGTCCAGGCGGCCGAAGGCGTCCAGGGCGCGCGCCACGGCGGCCGCCACCTGGGCCGCGTCGGCGATATCGGCCTGCAGGAACACGGCCTGGCTGGCGCCGGCCGCCAGCAGCTCGCGTTCCAGGCTGCCGTCGCCGGGCGCGGCGTCCACCAGCAACAAGGCGTCGCCGCTGGCGGCGTAAGCCAGCGCCGTGGCGCGGCCTATGCCGCCCAGCGCGCCGCTGATGATCACACTACGTGCCTGCATGGATGCCCCCGGACGAAAAGTACCGCCGGGCATCATACTAAAAATACAGCACTTGCAGATATGCTCTTTTGGCCTGGCAGAATCTCAAATTGGCATAGCTGCGCGCCCCTCCTCGCGCACGGTTTCACGTACCACGTCGCGCAGGCAATCGAGCATGGCCTGGGCCGCCGGCGAGGGCACATGGTTGCGGCGCGTGATGATGCCGTACACGTCCATCCGCAGGCCCAGCTCGAACGGCAGCACGGCCAGCAGGCCGGAATCGAGCTGGGTCTGCACCAGGGCTTCCGGCAGCGCCACCAGCATGTCGCTCTGGGCCAGCAACGCCAGGATCAGCGGCAGGCCCGAGGTTTCCAATGTGTCGGCCGGCGGGTCCAGGCCCTCGGAGACGAAGCGCGCCGTCAGGCGGTCGCGCAGGATGCTGCCGGCGGCCGGCACGATCCAGGACTGGCGCGCCAGCTCGGCCAGGTTGAGCGCGCCGCCGGCCAGCAGCGGGTGGCCGCTGCGCACGATGATGCGGTGCACCTCGTCGCTGATGGGCTCGAACTGCAGCGCCGGCACGCTTTCCGCATCCAGGATGCGGCCCAGCACCAGGTCCATCTGGCCATCCAGCAGGCGCTCGACCATGGCCTTGCTGGTGCCCAGGTCGACCACCAGGCTGGCGCCCTGGCAGCGCTGCTTGAAGCGCAGGATGGCGCGCGCCAGGATGCCGGTGGCGGGCGTGAGCACGCTGCCGATCTCGACCCGGCCGCTAAGCCCGGACAACACCTGGGCGATGTCGGCATGGGCCGCGTCCATCTCGGCCAGCGCCACGCCGGCGCGCCGTATCAGCATCTTGCCGGCCCAGGTGGGCACCACGCCGCGCGCCAGGCGCTCGAACAGCTCCACACCCAGCACATGTTCCAGTTCGCTGATCAGGCGCGAGGCGGCCGGCTGGGTCAGGCGCGCCGCCTTGGCCGCGTTGACGATGGTCTGGTGCCGTCCCAGTTCCACCAGCAGGACCAGGTGCCGCATCTTGAGGTGGGCGCGCACGACGCGGTCCGAATCGGGATTCTGCATATTGTTATAAGATTAAATTGCTCCATCCATTAGTGTAGTGCATCAGCATCAATTTCTTGATTATTTGCGCCGGGACTTATCCGCGCGGCGGCGCCAGCGGCCACAATGCCGCTCATCCATCGCACCCGGAAGCGCGCCATGTCCCCTGCCCTGCCCATGTTGAAGAACCCGTTGATGAAAATGCCGGCGGCCCCGCTGGCGAAGTTGCTCAGGAATGCGCTGCCATGCGCCCTGCTGGCCTGCTGCATGCCGGCGCTGGCCGCCAGCTACGTGCTGGCCCCGGGGCTGGCGCCGGCGGCGGGCGAGATCGCCGTCGCCCCCGGCCAGGCCTGGGACGCAGCGCGCGGCTACGGCTATACCAGCACCCCGGGCGGCAACGAGCAAGCCTTCGCGCTGCAGGCCGCCCCCGGCGACTACCGGGTGCGCGTCACCCTGGGCGCCAGCCATGCCGCCAGCCGCACCACGCTCTGGGCCGAGGACCGGCGCCTGATGGCCGCCCCGGCGGACCTGGCGCCGGGCCAGGTGCGCAGCGTGGAATTCATCGTCAATGTGCGCGACACGGCCATCCCCGCCTCCGAGCAGGACGCCGCCGGCCGCGTGCCGCGCGTCGGCCTGCGCGGCGACGAGGAGGCCGGGCGCAGCTGGGATGGCCGGTTGACCATCGCCTTCTCCGGCGCCGCTCCGGCCGTGCAGCGCATCGAGGTCGAACCGGTGCGGGCCCGGCGGGTGCTGATCGCGGGCGACTCCACCGTCACCGACCAGGGCGGCGGCGATTATGCTTCCTGGGGCCAGATGCTGCCGCGCTTCCTGCACAACGATGTGGCGGTGGCCAACCACGCACGCAGCGGCGAGACCATGAAATCCTTCGTCACCAGCCTGCGCTGGGACAAGCTGCTGGGCGACCTGCGCGCCGGCGACGTGGTGCTGCTGCAGTTCGGCCACAACGACCAGAAAAGCCAGTGGCCGCGCACCTATGTCGATGCGGCGCGCGCCTACCCGGCCTGGCTGCGCGCCCTGGCCGCCGACGCGCAGGCGCGCGGCGCCAAGGTGGTGCTGATTTCCCCGGTGTCGCGCCGCTCCTTCCGCGACGGCAAAATCGAGAACACCCTGGCCGGCTACGACGACGCGGTGCGCCAGGTGGCGGCCGAACTGAAGGTCCCATTCATCGACCTCACTGAGCGCACGCGGGTGCTGTACCAGGCGCTGGGGCCGGACGCCAGCGCACTGGCCTTCGCCAGCGGCGGCAAGGACAAGACCCACCACAACGCCTATGGCGCCTGGCAGATCGCCAACTACGTGGCGCAAGCCATCACCGATCCCAAAAACGGCCTGGACCTGAAACCGGCGCCCGCCTTCCAGCCCGCCGACCCGGCCCGCCCGGCCGATCCGCGCCACTACGAACTGGCGCCGTCCGACTGGCCGCTGATGCGCGAGGTGGTCACCAGGGTCTCGGGCAGTTGAGCAGGCATGCGGCAGCAGCGCGTACCGGTGGCCCAGCCAACGGCGGCCGGCGGCCAGGCGGTACAATTAGCCTTCCCCAAGCCTACACAGCCCAGCATCATGGATACGCCCGAAATCACCGCCATCACCGCATTCTCGCGCCAGTCCCCGGCACCGCAATACGACCATCCGCGCGAGGAGCGCCGCCTGGCCGGCAATCCGCGCCGCACCACCTGGAACCACTACAGCAGCGCCAGTGGCGACGTCAGCGCCGGGGTATGGGCCTGCGAACCGGGCAGCTGGCGCATCGCCTTCGGTCCGCACAAGGATGAATACTTCTACGTGCTGGAAGGCCGCTGCCGCGTCATCGACGAACAGGGCGCCGCCACCGAAGCCGGCCCCGGCGACGCGCTGGTGATACCAGCCGGTTTCAAGGGGGTGTTCGAGGTGGTGGAAGCGATCCGCAAGCACTACGTCATCATCGACCGGCCGGCCTGACGCCATGGCCCGGCCGCCGACCGTCTTCAAGCGCAGCGCCAACCTGCTGCTGCAGCATATCGCCGGGCATGTGGCCGTCGGCGACACCCTGCCCACCGAGCACCAGATGGCCGGACTCGGGGATGGCAGCCGCACCGCCATCCGCAGCGCCCTGGCCTACTTTCATGAACAGGGACTGATCAGCGACCTGAAGGAACGGCGCCTGGTGCGCAAGCCACAGTCTGGCGATTATTTCGACCTGGCCGAGCTGGAGACCGGCGCCCAGCGCATCCGCCAGGTGCTGATGGAGCGCATCTACCACAGCGACATGCCGCCCGGTTCCGAGTTCTCGGAAGCGGAGCTGGCGCGCGCGTCCGGCACCAGCACCATCAGCGTGCGCGAATTCCTGATCGAATTCTCGCGCTTCGGCCTGATCGAGAAGAAGCCGCGCGGCGGCTGGCGCCTGTGCGCCTTCGACCACTCCTTCGCCATGGAGCTGGCCGACGTGCGCCAGATGTTCGAGCTGGCCGCCATCGAACGCTACGGCCAGCTGGCGCCGGACCATGCGGCCCACGCCACCGTGGCCGAACTGATACGCCGCCACGAGCAGCTGGGCTCCGTGATGCCGGCCCGGCACCAGGACTTTCCGGCGCTGGACAGCGACTTCCACCTGTTCCTCATCCGGCTGCTGCACAACCGCTTTGCCCAGGGACTGTACGACACGGTGTCGCTGGTGTTCCACTACCACTACCTGTGGGACAAGGATGGGGAACAGGCCCGCAACCAGTATGCCGTGCACGAGCACCTGGACATCCTGCGCGCGCTGGCGCGGCGCGACATCGCCGCCGCCACGCAAGCCATGCGCATCCACCTGAGCTCCTCGCGCAGCACCCTGCTGGAAGGCATACACAGCAGGGAAATGAAGGCGCACCGTGTCTGAGGCCGTGCAGCAGCAGCGCTACGCCTACCCCATGGTCGCCAGCCTGTTCTTCCTGTGGGGCTTCGTGCACAACCTGGATCCGATCCTGATACCGCACCTGAGGCGCACGTTCAGCCTGTCGGTGCTGGAGTCGTCCCTGGTCGATGCCGCCGTGTTCCTCGCCTACTTCCTGATGGCGCTGCCGGCCGGCTTCCTGGTGCGCAGGCTGGGCTACCAGCACACCATCGTCGCCGGGCTGCTGCTGTTCGCCGCCGGCTGCTTGCTGTTCATCCCGGCCGCCGACACGGCGCAATATGCGCTGTTCCTGGCCGCGCTCTTCGTTCTCGCCTGCGGCCTGGCGACCCTGGAAACCGCCGCCCATCCCTACGCCGCCCTGCTGGGCGATCCGGACCGCGCCGCCTGGCGCCTGAACCTGGCGCAGTCCTTCAACGGCCTGGCCGCCATGCTGGCCCCCATCGCCGGCGCGCGCCTGCTATGGCTGCAAGGGGCCAGCGAGGAACAGTTGCAAGCCATGCCGGCCGCAGCACGCCAGGCCGCGCTGGCGGCGGAAGCGGCCAGCGTCAAGGCGCCCTACCTGGTGCTGGGACTGGCCATCGTGGCGACCGCCGTCATTTTCCAGCGCCTGCGGCTGCCGCAGGCGGGCGGCGTCCAGGCCGGCGGCCGGGCGGCCGGCGGCGCGCTGGCCGGTATCGGCCGCGCCTGGCGACGCGCCAGCATACGGCGCGCGGTGGCGGCCCAGTTCTGCTACGTGGGCGCCCAGGTGTGCGTGTTCAGCTTCTTCATCCTGTACGCCGCGCGCGCGGCCGGACTGCCGCACCTGGCCGCCGCGGACTACCTGGGCTGGGGCTGCGGGACCGCCTTCATGCTGGGCCGCTTCGTCGGCACCTGGCTGATGCGCCGCATCGAGCCGGCGCGCCTGCTGCTGGCGTACGCGCTGGCCAGCGCCGTACTGTCGCTGCTGGCCATGTTCGGCAGCGGCATGGCCGCCGTGTACGCAGTGGTGGCCATCGCGTTTTTCATGTCCATCATGTTCCCCACCATCTTCTCGCTGGGCCTGCGCGGCGCCGGACCGGACACGGACATGGGCAGCAGCCTGGTTGTCATGTCCGTCGCCGGCGGCGCCGTGCTGCCGCTGCTGTTCGGCGCCCTCAGCGACGCCACCGGCAATATCCAGCACGGCTACGCGGTGCCGCTGTGCTGCTTCCTGGTTGCCGCCTGGTTTGCCCGCAGCATGCTCGGGCCGGCGCCATGCCCTGCGGCTGCCTCATCACCTTGACCACCCTGGACGGAATCCAACATGGACTTGCAACTGCAGGACAAAGTCATCATCGTGACCGGCGGCGCGCGCGGCATAGGCGCTGCCGTGAGCAGGGCGCTGGCGTCGGAGGGCGCCATCGCCGCCATCGTCGGCCGCGATGCCGCCGACAACGCGCATGCCGTGGCCGCCATCGCGTCAGGCGGCGGGCGCGCCAGCGCCGTGCAGGCCGAGCTTACCGTGCCGGAAGCCTGCGAGGACGCCGTGCGGCAGGTGCTGGAACGCCATGGCCGCATCGACGGCCTGGTGAACAACGCCGGCGTCAACGACAGTGTCGGCCTGGAACACGGCAGCTACCAGGGCTTCGTGGACAGCCTGCACCGCAACCTGGTGCACTACTACCTGATGGCCCAGCATGCACTGCCGGCGCTCAAGCGCAGCCGCGGCGCCATCGTCAACATCAGCAGCAAGACAGCGGAAACCGGCCAGGGCGGCACCTCGGCCTACGCCGCCGCCAACGGCGGACGCAACGCCCTGACCCGCGAATGGGCGGTCGAGCTGCTGCCGTATGGGATCAGGGTCAACGCGGTGGTGGTGGCGGAGTGCGACACGCCGCTGTACCGCCAATGGCTGGTGCGCCAGAGCGACCCGGAGGCGGCGCGCCAGCGCATCTGCAGCCGCATCCCGCTCGAGCAGCGCATGACAGCGGCGGCGGAAATCGCCGACACCGTAGCCTTTCTGCTCAGCCCCCGTTCCAGCCACACCACCGGCCAGCTGGTCCACGTGGACGGCGGCTATGTGCACCTGGACCGCGCCCTGTGAACGTGCGATGGACACACTAGGGACGCACGCTGAGCGCCACCAGGCGCGCTACCAGGGGCCGCACCAGCAGGATGCACAGGAAGGCTGCCGGCATGGCGATGCGGTAGGCATACATCACATTTCTGAAGTAATCCGCGCCGTAGCCGAACTCGGCCAAGGTGATGACCAGGCACATCAGGAATGACATGATGGGCGCCATGTACAGCGCAAAAACATAGGGAGCGTAGCGTTGAGGGAGCTTGCGGAGCATGGCGGTTCACCTGTAGTTGAGTAAGCACGCAGACTACCATTGCCGCATGGCATGTAACAGCAGGCCAGCGCTTGCTTGTTCCGTAAGCTAAACTTACGAATATGAATATCATTGGCTCCATTAGCAGTTTTGTGAGGGCGGTCGACACCGGCACCATCGCGGCGGCCGCGCGCGCCCTGGGCATCAGCGCCGCGGCGGTCAGCCAGAATATCGCCCGGCTGGAGGCGCATGTGGGCACGCGCCTGCTGGCGCGCACCACGCGCCACATGGCCTTGACCGAGGCCGGCAGGCTGTATTACGACAAGGTGCGCCACATTCCGCGCGAGCTGGACCTGGCGCGCCAGGCGGTGGCCCCGGGCGCCGACCTGCAGGACCATCTACGCATCGCCACCACCTCCGCCTTCGGCCGCCACGTGCTGGCGCCGCTGCTGCCGGGCTTCCAGCGGCGCTATCCGCTACTGACCATGGAACTGGTCAGCGCCGACCACCGCATCAACCACCTTCAGGAGCACATCGATGTCAGCATCCGCATTGCGGCCCAGCTGGACGAGCGGCTGGTGGCGCGCCCGATCGCCGCGCGCCCTTTCCTGGTGTGCGCGGCGCCCTCCTACCTGGCGCACGCCGGGCGCCCCGCCACACCGCACGAGCTGCGCCAGCATGCCTGCCTGGTGCTGCGCTATCCCACCGACGGCCGCTTCCTGCCCTGGGGCTTCGTGCAGGACGGCGTGCGCTTCGACGCCCCGCTCAATCCGGTGATGGTCAGCGACGACATCGACATGCTGGCGCAGATGGCCGTGAACGGCGGCGGCGTCACGCGGCTGGCCAGCTTCGTGGCCGCGCCCTTGATCGCACGCGGCCTGCTGGTGCCGCTGTTCGACCAGCACGGCGCCGACGCCACCGCCGTGCCCGAGCCCATGCAGATCTATGCCTGTGTGACCGACCACGCGGCGCTGACGCCCAAGGTACGGGCCCTGATCGGCTACCTGTCCAAGGCCCTGGACGGGAACAACGCGCCCCCCATGGAATGACACGGTGGCGGTGCGCACAGTATGCTAGAGTAAGCGGCATGAACAAGCGGCCCCCTTGCATGACCACGCCCACGCCTATGCGCTGGCAGCGCCGCCGCCTGCTGTCCGCCCTTGCCCTGTCGCTGCCGATGGCCGCGCTCGGGCTGCCGCCGGCCCCGGCGGCGCGCCCGCGCGTGATCGTGTCGACCGACATCGGCGGCACCGACTTCGACGACTTCCAGTCGCTGGTGCACCTGCTGCTGTACAGCGACGTGATCGCCCTGGAAGGCATGATCGCATCCCCCTGGGGCGTGGCGCGCGACCGCAAGCACCACCTGCTGGAACTGATCGATGTCTACGCCAGGGATTATCCCAGGCTGCGCACCTGGTCGGAGCACTATCCGGCGCCGGACCAGCTGCGCGCCATCGCCAAACAGGGCGGCCTGGACCAGGCCGGCCTGTTTGGCTGGGGCCAGCCCACCGAGGGCTCGCAATGGATCATCGCGCGCGCCCGTCAGCCCGATGCGCGCCCGCTATGGGTGCTGCTGTGGGGCGGCTTCGAGGACCTGGCCCAGGCCCTGCACGACGCCCCCGACATCAAGGGCAAGCTGCGCGTCTACATGATCGGCGGCCCGAACAAGAAATGGTCGGCCACCGCCTACGACTACATCGCCCGCGAGCATCCCGACCTGTGGGTCATCGAGAACAACAGCACCTACCGTGGCTGGTTCAGCGGCGGCACGCAGTCCGGCGACCTGGGTAACGCCGCCTTCGTCCAGCGCCACGTCAAGGGCATGGGTGCGCTGGGCGACTATTTCGCCGCCATCGCGCCCAGGATCAAGATGGGCGACTCGCCATCCCTGGCTTACGTGCTGGGGGCGCACCCGGAAGACCCGGCCGCGGGTGGCTGGGGCGGCAGCTTCGTGCGTGCCTGGGAGCGCCCGCGCGTCACCTGGAGCACGCCGCCGACGGTGGCCGACATGGTGGAGACCTTCGCCATCATCGAACTGGTCTACCGGCCGGAGGGTGCGGCGCCGGCCGCGGCACACGCGGCCCTGGTGGTGGACCAGCAGGAATTCCCCGGCTTCCAGGGCGTGGATGGCGCATGGCATTTCCTGTTCTCGCCCAAGGAAGACAAGGCCTGGTCGTACCGCATCGCCAGCAACCATCCTGGCCTGGACGGCCAGCGCGGCGGCTTCACTTCGCGCGCCGCGCCGCAGGAGCGGGCAGGCCAGCCGTCCAGCCGCTATCCCAACTGGTGGACCGACGATCCCGCGCCCGAGCTGGGCGACGGCCAGAACCCGGGGGTGAAGACCATCAGCCGCTGGCGCGAGCAATTCCTCGGCGACTACGCCGCACGCCTGCGCCGCGCGGCTGCCCCGGCATAAAGCTGCCCCAGGATCGCAAGGCAGGGGGCGGAGCCCGGACTGCCCGTTCAGAGCACGTTTATGCCAGCGCTTCCTTGGCCGCCTGTTCCGGCGACAGGCCGTCGTAGAACTGATCGGTAAACCATTCGATCTGTTCTTCTATGTGTTCCTGGGCCTGCGCGACAGTGGCGCCGCCTTGCACCAGCCAGCCTTCGACCTCTATGCACCAGTGAATCAGGGCCAGGGTTTCCTCGTCCAGGTCGTCTTTTTTCTTTGCCATGCGGTCTCTCCTTGTTCACTCGTAATGACGGCCGGGGCGCCTACCGCGCCCTCCCCGGCTTCAGTATAGCCGCGCCGGGGCGCCATATTACGCCAAAGCATCAATCAATTTTCGGATCATTCTGCCTCCCGGCTTGTACGCTCCCCCTCGTGCAGATAGAATTGTTCAAACGTTTGTTTTAATAGTTCTGAACAGGAGCGTCTGTGCCATCTTCACCATCACGCAAGGTCCGCACTGGCGGCCAGGTATCACGCGAGAAAATTCTCGACACCGCGCTGGGTCTATTCGTCCGAAAAGGATATGCGGGCACCTCGGTGCGCGACGTCGCCGGGGCGGCCGGGGTGAATCTCGCCGCCATTTCGTATCACTTCGGCGACAAGGCAGGGTTGTACCAGGCTGCCCTGCACGAATTCCTGGTGGACGAGGAACATCCAGCGCCGCCCGATATCACGGGCCTGACCCTGCAGGACGCCATGCGCCTGTACATGCGCACGGTGCTGCAGCCGCTCAGCAAGGGACGGCGCGCGCTGCTGACGGTACAGCTCCGGGTGCGCGAGTACGTCGAGCCCAGCGGCCTGCTGGCCGAAGTGACGGCGGACCGTGACCGCGTCTACCAGTTCCTGCTCGACATCCTGACCAGGCACTTCGGCCTGGACACGCCGGACGACGACACCCAGGCGCTGTCCTTCTCCATCTTCGCGCTGATCGCCCATATTTATTCCGCCCAGGACCATCTGCTGGCCATGCGCCCGGCGCTGCTGGAAGCGCCGGCGGCGGCGTCGGCATGGGAAGACCGTTTTACGGCCTACGCGCTGGCGATGGTGGCAGCGGAAACCGCGCGCCGCGGCGCACGCTAGGTCCGGCCGGCAGCAACCCATTACAACAATCAAAAGACATCGCTTCCCCCCGACAACGAACAGGTGAGTGTAGAGGAGACCACGTGAACCATGACCGTCATAAAACCCTGCTGAAGCTGCTGTCCACGCAGCAGTGGGTCAGTGTTAGGCAACTCGTCGAAGAACTCGACGTCTCACCGGCCACGGTGCGCCGCGATATCAATTCCCTTGCGGACCGCAAACTGCTGACGCCCATCCGGGGTGGCGCCCGTGCGCTGCTGCGCAAGCCGCCGCCCCAATTGGCTGGCGACATGTTTGGCAAAAGCCTGTTTTCCAGCACCGCCCGCAAGCGCGGCATCGCGCGCCACGCGGCCTCCCTGTGCAAGGACGGCGACACCATCATCATCAATGGCGGCAGCACCACTTTCATGATGACGGAATACCTGGCGGACCGGCAACTGACCATCCTGACGAACTCTTTCCTGATGGCCCGCCACCTGATCGCCAACAGCGCCAACGACATCGTGATCCCCGGCGGCGAAGTCTATCGCGAGCAAAACATCATCCTGGGCGCTTACGACAGCGACGTCACCCGGTATCACTACGCCAGCAAGATATTCACCAGCGCTTACGGCCTGTCCCTGCTCGGACTGACCGAATCCGATCCCATCGTGATCGACGCCGAAAAGCGCCTGATGGGACAAGCCGATGAGTTGATCGTCCTGGCCGACAGTTCCAAATTCGGCCGGAACGCGGGACTGATACTGTGCGAACTGGACAAGATATCGACCGTCATCACGGATACCGATGTCAGCGACAGGGCGGTGCGCATGCTGGAGGACCAGGGCATCAAGGTCGTCACCGTCCAGCCGCGCTAGCCGGTGCGCGGCCCGCCCGCCGGCTTGGCGGGCGGCGGCACGCCACCCCGGCCGCGCAGCCGGGGGGCTTGCTTGGCATGCTCAATCAGGATCGGCAACCGTCAGCACGGTGTGTTCCTGCTTCAATGCATACTCCTTGCCACGCCAGCTGAAAACGGCGCCCAGGCCGGGCGGCTTGCTGATTTCCGCTCGCAGCTTGCCCTTGGCCCGCCGGTACGACACGCTCACCGGTCCCGACGGGGTCTGGGCGGTGGCGTCCAGGCGCTTGAGCCGGCCCAAGCTGGGCGCGATGCGGGCGCGGGCATACCCAGGTGCGTCCGGCCGGATGCCGGCGACGATCTCCAGCAGGTCGGCGGTCGGATGGCCGGTCCATGCGTGCGTATCGGACCGCGTGTCGCCGCCCTCTTCCGGCCAGGTGGAGAAATTCAGCGCCAGCAGGCCGCGCCAGGTCTGCATCAGCTCCAGGTAGGCGTCTCCATGGCCGACGTGCGCCAGGGCGCGGCCCACATACCAGGCGAAGTAATAGCTGGCCTGTATCACCTCGCTGGGCGCGGTAATGCCCTGGTCCGTCGTGATGTGCCGGATGATGGTGTCCGCCTGCGCGCGCGTCGCCACGTCGTACAGGATCGCCAGCGCATTGGTGTGCTGGGAAAACTTCGTCAGCGACGGATCGTCCGCGTACAGGTGGCGCTCCTCGCTCCAGCACTGCGCGCGCAGGGCGTTGCTGATTTGCGCGGCGCGCGCGGCCGCCGTTGCGCCCTGCGCCGGGTCGCCCAGGGCCCGCTCCAGGCCCGCCATCTGCTGCAGCGCGCCCAGGTAGAACAAGGTGGTCAGGCAGGACTCGCCATTGCCATCGAAGCTGGGGAACTGTTCGCGCGCCATGCCGACCCAGTCGACAAAATTCCAGGTCGGATTCTTGCCCAGCAAATTCGATGGCCGCAAGTATTTTTCATACCAGGCCATCACAGCCCGAGCGCGCGGCAGGTTGCGCACCACCACGGCGGTATCCGGGTAGCGCTGGTAATAATCGTCCAGCATGGCGATCCACAGCAGCGAAAATGGCGCGATGACATTGCGCCCGCGGCTGGGATAGGCCCCTTCCGTCAGCCCGCCCTGGCGATCCGACCAGCCTATGGTATCGATGGCGTTCACCGCCAGGCGGTTATCGCCCGCCACCGCATAGGAAATCAGCGCCTGCAATCGGGTGTCGCCCACGTATTGCAGCTGTTCCCAGTACGACGAATCCATATAGGTTTCATGCGCATCGATGCGGGCGGTGCGCCAGCCGATGCTCCAGATCTGGTTCAGCTCGGCATCATCGGAAACGAACTTGCCGGCCTGCTCGAACGGGTAACCGGTCTCGTAGGTTTCCAGGTCGCGCAGCGTGAGCGGCGCGTCCCGGGTTTCGATATCGAGTTCCACGAATCGCCACACGCGCCAATGCAAGGGTTCGAAGACACGCTCGCCGCCATCCGCAGTGAGCAGGTCATGGATGCCCTTGATCTCGCGCGTGCCTACCTCATCCCGCTTGCCTTTTTTGCCGTCCTTGTCATACAAGGCTTCGGCATAAGTCATCTTGATGACCGCGCCTTTGCCACCCGCCACGGATAGCCGGGGGAAGGCGGCCACCATGGCGCCCTGGTCCAGCAATATCCTGGTGCGCGTATTGGCCGGAATGACCAGTGCAGCCTGGGGAAACCTGGCCGCGTCGGGCAGGTCCGCGCGCACCACTTTGCCGCTGCCTATCTTGCGGTATGCCATATCGGGAAGCGGATCGGCGGTCAGGGTCCATGGCGCCGGCCGCCCGGGGTCCAGCGCCGGCACCGCCGCCGTCCAGCCATCGGCCGCCTGCACCGGCCCGGTGGTCCAGTTCCAGTCGGCGCTGGCGGCGTCTATGATTTCCGGCGCGCTGGCGACATAGTACAGCCCCTTGAACTGCTTGTTGATCTGCCCCATGCCGGAAGCGCTCTTGTGGCCGCGATCCAGCTTGACCTGCCATTGCGGTCCGCTGTTCAGGCCACTGTGCTCGCCCGCCTCGGCCTGGAAGTAAAAGCCGGTGCGCGCACTGATCTGCGACATTGGCCCGGACGGCACGGAAAAATTCCACACCACGGCGGCAATGTCGTTATCGCCCGCGTGCAGATAGGGGGCGATATCGACGCGCTTGTAGCGCCAGTGCGCGAGATCGCTGGTGGCCGGCCCCCTGACGACGCGCTGGCCGTTCACGTACAGCACGAAGCGGTTGTCGGCGCTCACGCGCACCCACAGCGCATCCGGCTTGCCCGCCAGCGCGGCGTGCTGGCGGAAGTGCAGCACGCCGGAAGGCGTATTGCGCACTTCCGGATGGCTGATCCAGACCGGGGCCGCGCCACTGTCCTGCGCGCCCGCCACCAGGGGCGCCAGCAGCAGCGCGGCACTGCACAGGATGGCCCGCGCGGCGCGGGGTACGGCGGTCACTACTGAATACAAGGACATTCTCAAGCTGGTCTCCAAGGCTGCGTTACTGGTCGAAATCGTAGCGCAGGGTCACACCGACCTTGCGCTGCGCCGGCGCACCAAGCGTGCGGTAGCCGCCGGACAGGCCGCCCATATACAGCAGCTTGCCGCTGCCGGCATTGTGGCGGTCAAAGATATCTTGCGCCCACAGGCTCACTTCCCAGCGGCGCTCGCGGTCGCGCAGGCCAAGGTAGAGGTCGATCGGCGTGAACGAGGCCATCCGCTCGTTACGCGCCAGGTTGTAGCTGGGCGGCACATAGCGCACCAGGCCGCGCACGAAGCCTTCATGGTCGCCCACGCCCCGCGCATACTCCGTTTGCGCCGATATATTCAGCTTGCCCGCTTCGTTTTCCTGTGCATCGGCCAGGGGGCGGTTGCTCTTGCAGACGGAAATCTGCCTGCCAGGCTGGACGAAGGCGCCGGCATTATCGGGGATGCCGTCGTTGTTGCTGTCGTTGCAGGCCAGGCTGGCATTGTCGTAGTGCGCATCGACATAGCTGAATGACATCTGGGCGCGCCAGTCCGGCAGTATGTTCCAGATGGCCGTGGCTTCCACGCCGCGTGCGATGACGTCGCCATTGGTGTTGAGGTTGATCGCGCCCGTGCCGGCGTCGGCCGGATAAGTGCCGCCCGGTCCCGGCCCGGCGGCCTCGCCGGCCACGGCGCCGGTGCGCACCTGGATAGAGTTGGCACGGCCGATGTAGTCCTTGATCTTCTGCTGGAACACGTCGGCGTTGAGTATCAGCTTGCGGTTCATCAGCGAGGACTTGAGCCCCAGCTCGAAGGAGCTGGTTTTCTCCGGCTTGTAGATGATGTAGTCGGGATTGAGTCCGGGCGCCGTCACGAAACCGGTGCCGCCGCCGGGGCGGTAGCCGCCGGCATAGCTGGCGTAAGCCATGACGGATTTGCTGAAGTTGTGCTTGTAGCTGGCCGAGCCGGTCCAGCGCTTGCCTTCCTGGTGGGCCAGGTTCTCCGGCAAGGAAGGCGAGGCGCTGCCGAACAGGGTCAGGTACTGCTGCGAGTAGGACTCGTTTTTCTGGTAGCGCGCGCCGATCTCGATGTTGTCATTGCCGGTCACCGCAAAACGGTGGTTGGTGAAGAAGGCCGTGCCCTTGGAATACACGCCCGGTGCGGTCCCCAGTTCCAGCGCCACCGTCAGCGGCGGACCGTAGGGCACCGGGAAGTAGTAGGCAAAGGGCTGCGTCACGTGCGAAGCGATGTCGGACTTGGACGCATACACGCCAACCATGTAGTTCCAGAAGCCCTCACCGGTGGATTCGAAGCGCAGTTCGTGGGTGCGCTGCTTCGACTTCAGCTGCACGATCTGCGGACTGATATAGCCGGTGATGACGTTGGTGAGGTCCTGGTCGCGGTCCGCGTTTTCCCTGCTTTGCTGGAAGCCGCCGATATAGCTGAGCTTATGGTGCTCCAGTGTCCACGTCAGGTTCAGCGAGGTCAGTTCAGCCTTGTTGTAGAAGTCGTACTTCCCTTCGATCACGCTGGTCCGGTCGTCCGCCGTCAACGCCGGGCCGGCGCCCTGCCCCGCCACCGGCGCGCCAGTGTTGATCGGGTAGTTGACCACCTTGTTGGTCAGCTGCTGGCGCACCAGCAGCGCTTCCACGTCCTTGACCGGCTGGTACAGCACCGAGATGCGGCCGCCATCGGCCTTGTCGCTGTTGTCGCGGCCATTGGCGACGTTATGCACGCCATTCGAGGATTTGTTGTACACCCCGGCGACACGCACCGCCAGCTTGCCTTCGATCAGGGGCACGTTCACGGCGGCCTGGGTATTCCACAGGCTGTCCGAGCCCCAGGTCTGGTTGATCGTGCCTTCGATGCCGGTGAGGCTGGGCATGCGGGTCGCCACGGTGATGGCGCCGGCGGGCGAGGTCTGGCCGCGCAAGGTGCCCTGCGGGCCGCGCAGCACTTCCACGCGCGCGATATCGAACAGGCTGCGGAAGGCATCGGAAGTGGAAATCGGCGTCTCGTTCCAATATATCTGCACGGTGGGGCTGGCGCCGGTATCGGGGTCGAAGGTCACCCCGCGCAGCGACACGTTTTGTCCGCGTCCATCCGCGCTGTTCAACACCAGGCCGGGGCTCAGCTTCTCGACGTCGGCGAACTGCTGCACGTTCATCTTCTGCAAGGTGTCGCCGCTCAGGGCGTCCACCGACATGGCCACCGACTGGATACTTTCCTTGCGCTTGGATGCAGTCACCACCACCTCGGGTATTTCACCGGTGGTAGCTGGCGGTTCCTGGGCCATCACAGGGAATGCGACGGCCAAAGCGGCGGCGCATGTGGATAATTTGATTGCTGTATTCATGTTGTCGTCTCCTGGCAGGCACGATGTACCGGCGTGACGATGCCGTCATCGCGATCCGTGACTTTTTTATTGTGGGCGCCACGCCGCGGATGCGGCGTGGCCTATGGGAGTGGGCGGCGCTTGCCGCCTGGCTTATTTTTTCTTGGCCGCGTCAGCGCCCGGCGGGGGCAGCTTGGCGAGGTCGGCGTCGATGGCGGCCAGCACCGCGTCGGTAAATGCTTCCGGCGCAAATTCCTGCAGCGAGCGCAGCGACATATTGCGCGCCTGCTCGATCTGGTCATCCTGGCCGATGGCGGGAATGTGCTTGACCAGGACCGCCTTGGCTGCCGGGTAGTCCAGGATTTCGCCCACCGTCGAGTCGGACGACAATTTGGCTTGCTGCTGCGCGCTGCCTGCCGCCTTGTCGCCGGCAGGCGCCTGGGCCTGAGCCTGGACCTGGCCAAACGCCAGGCCGAACATCACCGCGATCATTGCGCCCAATTTTTTGCTTTGCATTGCTATCTCCATTTTTTTAATCTTTACGAACACGCGTGCCGCCTGCTCCTTTCCAGCGGCGCGCTTCACCTGGTGCAGCTTCATTTCCAGTAAAACGCGCTGGCAAAACAGTGTCAATCCGCCGGCAGCGGGCGTGGCGGCTGGAGTCGAAATAATCAGCGCAGTGAGTCAAATCGTCTCATTGCGGCACGCAATGTATCGATTCTTCATGAACTTGATCGCCTGTTGATTGACACTGCCAGTTGCTTTACTTAGCCTCGTGCGAACCGATCAGCCTGTGCACACACCATGGTCCAGGCCAGGAAAGAAGAACATTAAAAAAGGAGATGCCACAGCATGAAGCTAGACCGTAGGGAATTCGTCTCATCGCTGCTGGGCGCAGCAGGACTGGCCGTCTTGCCGGCCAGCTGGGCCGGCCCCGCCCGCACCTTCCGCCAGGCCTTCGAGCAACCTCCCAGCGAGGCCAGGCCATGGGTGCGCTGGTGGTGGCCGGGCGGCGTGGTCGAGGACGAGGAACTGCGCCGCGAAATCGGCGTGCTCCATGCGGCCGGCTTTGGCGGCGCCGAAATCCAGGCCTTCAATCCCGCCATACCCAAGCTCACGCCGGAGGAACGCGCGCGGCTGCATGATTTCGCCAATGCCCGCTTCCTGTCCCACCTCGACGCATGCACCGGCGAAGCGCGCAAACGCGGCATGCAGATCGACAGCACCTTCGGTTCGGCGTGGCCATCGGGCGGCGGCTTTGCCGTCACGCCGGAACTGGCCCTGCTGGAGCTCACGGCGGCCGTCACCACGGTCAGCGCGCCGGCAGTTGGGCCCATCCGCTTGAAGATACCCGATATCAGCAAAAAATTCGGCGCCATGTCGGCGCTCGATGCCCGCACCCAGGACCCGCGTGCGCAAGGCTGGCGAGAGCGGCTCAATGCACGCCAGAAAATCGTGGCGGTGGTGGCGGTCAAGGGCGCCGCGCCCGCGCTGGAGAACAACAGGAATTTCCGTACCGCCGTGGTCAAGGCGCCGGGCGCCATCGCAGCCGGTCCTGGCATCGTCCTCACCGAGCAGCTGGGGCCGGACGGCGTGCTGCACTGGCAACCGCCCGCCGACGGCAGCTGGCAAATCATCGTCTTCAAGCAGTTTGCCGTGGACAGCTCGGTGATGGCAGGCGTGGGAGAAGGACCGCAGCTGGTGCTCGATCACTTCAAGCGCGCCGCCTTCGATGCGCACGCCCAGCGCATGGCGCAGGGCCTGCTGCCCGCGTCCGGGAAGGCGGCCGCGCTGCGTGCGACCTTCGTCGACAGCCTGGAACTGATGCCGGACATGTACTGGTCCGAAGACTTGCTGGCGCAGTTCCAGGCGCGCCGCGGCTATGACCTCACGCCCTATCTGCAGCACGTGCTGCAGCGCGGCTGGATGGAAGCCTGGAACCAGCATGCGGCGCTGCCCTACTTTGATGCGGGCGAGGTGGGTGAGCGGGTGCGCGCCGACTACCGCCTGACCGTGTCGGAATTATTGGTCGAGAATTTCTGGCAGCCCTACGCCGACTGGAACCACCGCCATGGGCTGCAGGCGCGCATACAGGCGCATGGCGGACCCAGCGACGTGCTGCAAGCCTATGGCGTGGCCGATATCCCCGAGACAGAGGACCTGGAGTCCGGCGCCGAGACCCACTTCCTGCGGCTGGCCAGGGCCGCCGCCGACCTGTATGGCCGCCGCCTTGTCAGTTGCGAAAGCCTGGTCTGGGCCGGCAAGTCGTTCGAGATCACGCCCGCGCAATGGCTGGCGCGCGTCAACCTGCTGTTTGCCAGCGGCGTCAACAGCCTGGTCCTGCACGGCTTCCCTTACGCCCTGCACCAGGAAGCCTGGCCCGGCTGGTATCCGTTTGCTCCCAGCGCCTTCCTGGCAGGCTTCAGCAGCATGCTCAGCGAGCAGAATCCCTTGTGGGCGGCAGTGCCGCAATTGACCGCCTATGTATCCAGGCTGCAGGGTGTGCTGCAGCATGGCCGCAATGCGGTTCCTGTCGCGGTCTACCTGGGCGAAATCGGCTATTTCCACGGGATGGAACCGGCAGCCACGCATGCCATGCTGGAGCGCCTGCTGGCGGACGGCTACGACTACGACAGGATCAATGACCACGCCATCCTGCGCAGCCGCGTGCGCGGCAAGCGGCTGGAGACACCGGGCGGTGCGAGTTTCGCCGCACTGGTCCTGCCGGCGCGACCCGGATTGCGCTCGGCAACGGCGGACAAGCTGGCCGAATTCGCCCGGGCCGGCCTGCCCATCTTCTACGCCGATGCGCCGCCATCGCGCGCCGAGGGCTATGCCGACGCCATCCGGCAGGACGTGGTGGTCAGGGACGCAGTGCAGCGCACGCTGGGCCATGGTGCGCAGATTTGCCCGGCCACTGCGCTGCCGCAGGCCTTGCGCCAGGCGGGCGTGCCGCCCAACCTGACATTCGTCGGCGACCCGTGCCTGTTTGTGGAAAAAACGCTAGCTGGCCGCTCGGCCTACTTCCTGCACAATCCCGAGGGCCGGACTGTGACGGTGGAATTCGCCACCCGGGCCAAGGGCATACCGCAGCGCTGGGACGCCCTGACCGGCGAGTACAGCGCGGTCCGGCACCGCCAGCACCAGGGCGCCGCACAGGTCACTGTCGATATCGCGGCTGGCGGCGCCGCACTCATCGTGTTCGGTGAGCGCGCCGCAGCTGCCGGCGCGGACAGCGCTCCCATCGGCACGCTGGACCTGAGCCAGGGCCCGTGGACTATGAAGGTGGACGGACACGGACGCAACGGGCAGCCTATGCAGCGCGAGATGGCGCTCTCCGAACTGAAGGACTGGTCCGCCGTGGACGGACTGGCCGGGTTTTCCGGTGCGGCCACCTATGCGCAGGAGGTGTCCGTGCCTAGCGACTGGCTGCGGCCAGGACACCGGGTCCGGCTGCAGCTGGGACAGCTACATGATATGGCCGTGGTCACCATCAACGGCAAGCAGGCTCCGGCACTGATCGCGCGTCCATATGACATCGACATCACGACCCTGCTGCAAGCGGGCAGCAACCGGTTCAGCATACGGATACTGAACAGTCCCAACAACGCCATGATGGACCCGAAAAAAGCCGGGCTGAAGGACTTGAAGCAGCAGCCAGCCGGGCTGCTGGGCCCCGTCACACTCGTACATGGAAAGGCAAACCTGTGATCAAGCATACCCATACACCGCAGGCGCTGCTGCTGGCAGCGCTGTGCCTAGCGCCGCCAGCCGTCCTGGCGCAAGCAGTCCCCGCTCTGCAATCCGAAGTGGACACGCGCACCGAGGCCATCGTGTCGCGGCTCACGCTGGATGAACAACTCGGTCTGCTGAAGAGCCTGTTCCCGGCCTTCCAGAAGAAAATCCTGCCCGCCGATGCGCTGATCGGCGCCGGCTACATACCCGGCATAGAGCGCGTCGGCCTCCCCTCCTTGCGCGAGACCGACGCCGGCATGGGCGTGGCCAACCTGCTCAACGCCAGGAAGGATGACGTGGCTACCTCCATGCCATCCATGCTGGCGGTGGCGGCGGCGTGGGATCCGCAACTGGCCTATGCCGGCGGCGCGATGATAGGCGCGGAAGCCCGGGCCAAGGGCTTCAACGTGCTGCTGGCCGGGGGCGTCAACCTGATACGCGATGCGCGCACCGGCCGCAACTTCGAATATCCGGGCGAAGACCCGCTGCTGGCCGGTGTCATGGCCGGCCATGCGATAGCCGGGGTGCAGAGCAATCACATCCTGTCCACCGTCAAGCACTACGCCATGAACGACCAGGAAACAGGGCGCAATGTGCTCAATGCGAAGATAGGCGAAGCGGCCATGCGCGAGTCGGACTTGCTGGCCTTCCAGCTGGCGATAGAGATCGGCAAGCCGGCGGCGGTGATGTGCGCCTACAATCGCGTCAACAGCGTGTATGCCTGCGAAAACGAGTTCCTGCTCAATACCGTGCTCAAGGGGGACTGGAAGTATCCGGGATGGGTACAGTCGGACTGGGGATCGGTGCACAGCACGGCGGCGGCCGCCAATGCGGGACTGGACCATCAGTCCGGCTATATCCTGGACCGCAAGCCCTATTTTGGCGAGCTGCTCAAGACGGCGGTACAGGACGGTGAAGTGCCGCGCGAGCGCATCCGCGACATGAGCTACCGCATCGTCCGCAGCACCATTGCCACGGGCCTGCTGGACCATCCGGTCACGCTGGCAGGCCAGGCTATCGACTATGCGGCAAACGCGCTGGTGAGCGAGCGCGCGGCCAGCGCCGGCATCGTGCTGCTCAAGAACGCCGGCGGCGTGCTGCCCATCGCAGGCGGTGTGAGATCCATTGCCGTGATCGGCGGGCATGCCGATATCGGCGTGCTGTCCGGCGGCGGCTCGTCCCAGGTGCGGCCGGTGGGCGGACCGGCGCTGGAAATCAAGCCGCCAGGCAACGCGGCCGCCTTTGCCCGCATCACCTATTTCCCGTCGTCGCCGCTGAAGGCGCTGGAACGGCGCTATCCCAAGGCGGCAGTGGCATACGCGAGCGGCGAAGACATCGGGGCGGCGGTCGAGCTGGCCAGTAAGGCCGATCTCACCATCATCTTTGGCGAGCAATGGACCACGGAAAGCGAGGACGTCCCCAGCCTCGACTTGCCCGGAAGGCAAAACGAGCTGATAGACGCGGTGGCCAGCGCCAGCCGGCGCACCGTGGTGGTCCTGCAAACTGGCGGGCCGGTAAGCATGCCGTGGAAGGACAAGGCTGCGGCCATCGTGGCGGCCTGGTATCCGGGTTCCGCCGGGGGCAAGGCCATCGTCAACGTGCTATCGGGCGACAACGATGCGGCGGGACGTTTGCCAGTCACCTTCCCGGCCAGCGTGGAGCAGCTGCCGCGTCCGACGATTCCCGGCCTGGCAGCGAAAACCAGCGCCAAAGGCGAGATCGTGTATGGCCTGGCGTCCGGCCTGAAGGAATTCGACGTCGACTACGATATCGAAGGCTCCGACGTCGGCTACCGCTGGTTTGCGCGGCAGCAGCTGGAGCCCCTGTTCGCCTTTGGCCACGGCCTGTCGTACACCCGCTTCAGCTACCAGCAGCCGCGCTTCGGCGGCGCGGACGGCTTGACGCTGACCTTCAAGGTGAGTAACGTCGGCCGCCGGGCCGGCGTCGATACGCCCCAGGTCTATGCAGCCGTCCCGGGCCGGGATGGGAAGCCGGTGCAGCGCCTGGCGGGATGGGCGCGTGTCGCGCTCAAGCCCGGCGAGTCGAAGTGGGTGAAGGTCAGGCTGGAGCCGCGCGTGCTGGCCAACTATGATACCGCGCTGCGCAAGTGGGTCATCCCGGGCGGGACATGCAAGGTGGCCATCTCACGTTCCGCCACGGCGCCAGTGCTGGGCGTGGACTTGTTGCTAAAGGAACGGCAGTTGGCGCCTTGAGGGTGGGACATGCTGTTGTGCCGCACTCATATTGGCGGCTCTGTTTGTTTACTGATAGTCCCGAAAGTGTCTATCGCGCTGTAGATAAGGCAAGCATCGCGCTTCCTAGGCGCGCTGGGGCCAACGCACCCCGTTGGCGCGATGCGGCAGCAAATGGGCGATTCGGGGAGCCTCCGCGCCCGCCAGGGCGCTCCGTCTTCGAATCCCACCTCTCGTCCGGAACAAATAAAAAAGCCTCCCGCAGGGGAGGCTTTTTTATTTGTTCCTGGCGGAGACGGTGGGATTCGAACCCACGATACAGGTTTTGCCCGTATGCTTCCTTAGCAGGGAAGTGCCTTCGGCCACTCGGCCACGTCTCCTAGTCGATTTCTCAACCATGCCTTTCCACTAAACCACCGCAGATCGGACGACCGCCATAGTATAGACCCGACCTCTGTTGGTCAAGGCAGCCACGCGGTATTTTTGAAAAAAAATCAGGCTTTTTCCAGTTCGAACGCCTTGTGCAGCGCGCGCACCGCCAGTTCCATGTACTTCTCGTCGATCAGCACCGAAATCTTGATCTCGGAAGTCGAAATCATCTGGATGTTGATGCTCTCTTCCGACAGCGTGCGGAACATCTGCGACGCCACGCCTACGTGCGAACGCATGCCCACGCCCACTACCGAAATCTTCGACACCTTGGCGTCGCCGGTGATGCTGGCGGCGCCCAGCTCGGCCTTGGTGTTGTTCAGCACGTCGATGGCGCGCTGGTAGTCGTTGCGCGACACGGTGAACGTGAAATCGGTCTTGCCATCCACCGACTGGTTCTGGATGATCATGTCGACTTCGATGTTGGCGTCGGCCACTGGGCCCAGGATATGGTAGGCCACGCCCGGACGGTCAGGTACGCCCAGCACGGTGATTTTGGCTTCGTCACGGTTGAACGCGATGCCGGAGATGACTGCTTGTTCCATGTGTGTATCTTCCTCAAACGATATCAGGGTGCCCGAATTGGCTTCGACTTCGATGTCCAGCAGGGGGTCGGTCAGCGACGACAGCACGCGCGTGGGCACGCGATAGTTGCCGGCAAATTCCACCGAGCGGGTCTGCAGGACCTTGGAGCCCAGCGAGGCCAGTTCCAGCATTTCCTCGAACGTGATGGCCTTCAGGCGGCGCGCTTCCGACACCACGCGCGGATCGGTGGTGTACACGCCATCGACGTCCGTAAAGATCAGGCACTCTTGCGCCTTCAGCGCAGCGGCGATGGCCACGGCCGAGGTGTCCGAGCCGCCACGGCCCAGGGTCGAGATATTGCCGTTGTCGTCCACGCCCTGGAAACCGGTGATCACGACGATCTTGCCGGCGGCCAGGTCGCGCCGCACTTTCTCGTCGTCGATGGACTGGATGCGGGCCTTGGTGTATGCGGAATCGGTTTTAATCGGCACCTGCCATCCGGCGTAGGACACGGCGTCCTTGCCTATCGCTTGCAAGGCCATGGACAGCAGGCCCACCGAGACTTGTTCGCCGGTGGAGGCGATCATGTCCAGTTCACGCGGGTCGGGCTGCGACTGGATTTCCTTGGCCAACGCAATCAGACGGTTGGTCTCGCCGGACATCGCCGACGGCACCACCACCACCTGGTGTCCCGCGTCATGCCACTTGGCGACACGCCGCGCGACGTTCTTGATACGTTCCGTCGAACCCATCGACGTCCCGCCGTATTTGTGCACGATTAAAGCCATAACAGTGAGTTTCCGCTCAAATATGATGTAAAAGGAACCCTTTACTCTACATGCCGCAGTGCACCGTGACAAGTCATAAAACTCATATTGCTAGACAGTATGCGCATATGTACATGCATTTTGAGCGGGATAGACCAGGCTAGGAAGCCTGCCAGCGCAGCCGCACCAGCTGCTCTCCGGACTCCAGCAAGCGCTTGCAATCCATGCCTATCCCGGCCGCGTACAGCAGCTGACCCGGGTTACTGACCACCGGCAGCCGGCCGCGCTCCCAGGCCGGGATGTCCAGCGCCTGGTAGTGGTATTTGAGTGGCCGGGTTACGCGGTTGGGCGCCAGCTTGAGGCGCTCGCCGCCCTTGCGGAATTCGATCACCAGCAGCTGCTCGCGCAGCCAGGCGGCCGGCAGGCCAGGCTCGCCCTGCCCGGCCGGCTCGATGTGCAGCACGCCGCCGTAGGCCGGGAATGGCAGCGACGCTTCGCCGTTCCAGCGGAACGGGGTGCCGGGCTTGTCGTCGAACTGGTCTTCGCGCGTGCCTTCCAGTTCGGCCAGCTTGGGCGTCAGGTACAAGCGGTCGCGGTGGCGCCGTACGTGGCAGTCGGGATGGGTGACCAGCAGTTGGGCGTCGTGGCGCGCTTCCATCAGCTGGGCCAGCATTTCGTGCAGCCAGGCGGCGCTGGGCATGCGCATGCCGCGCGTGGCGAACCAGTGGCGCAGCAGGTTGGCGCTGCGCTCCACGCTCAGCTCGCGCAGCCTGGCCAGGGCGAGGCAGTCGCCGTCCAGGCAGTGCGCCAGGTCCTGCTGCGCCACCTCGGTCAGCACCTTCTGGGCCGACTGGGCGTGCTGGGCGCTGCGCGCGAAGCGTTCCTGGAAGCCGGGGAAGGACTGCTCCAGCAGCGGCATGATTTGGTGCCGCAAGGCGTTGCGGGCGTAGCGCGTGTCCTCGTTGGATTCGTCGTGGATGTGGGCGATGCCGTGTTCGGCCACGTACTCTTCCAGCTGCCGGCGCGAGGCCGACAGCAGCGGGCGCGCCATCATCAGGGTGGCGTCGCCCAGCAGGCCGGGAGCGGTGTTGGCCGTGTCCATGCCGGACAGGCCGGCCGTGCCCGAGCCGCGCAGCAACTGCAGCAGCACGGTCTCGGCCTGGTCGTCCTGGTGGTGGGCCGTCAGCAGCAGCGGCACGCCGTGCGCGCGGCACATCTCGCCCAGCGCCGCGTAGCGTGCCTTGCGGGCTGCCGCTTCAGTGCCGCTGCCATCCTTGTGCAGCTGCACGCGGCGCGCCTCGAAGGCCACACCCAGGGCGGCGCAGGCTTGCTCGCAGTGCGCCAGCCAGGCGTCCGCATTGGGGCTCAGGCCATGGTGGACGTGGAAGGCGTACAGGCGCAGGCCACGCCCAGCGGCGTAGGCCTGCGCCAGGTGCAGCAGGGCCGATGAGTCGAGGCCGCCGCTCAGGGCGATGGCCAGCGCGTCGCCGTACAGCGCGGCGCTGACGGCTTGTTCGAAGGTGGATATCAGGGTGGGTTTTTGCGGCTTCAAGGCGCGGGCTCCAAATGCAAACGGGGGCAGCGCAATGCGTTGCCCCCGGCTAGTCAGCATGGATTCCCGCCTGCGCGGGAGCCTATGCTGGGTGCGTTATTCCTGCGGCGTGGTCTCTTTGAACTTACCGTAGCTCATCAGCTTCTCATGGCGCGCTTCCAGCAGGTCCTTGGTCTTCATGCCGTGGAACTGGCGCAGCGAGTCGGCCAGGGCGCGCTTGAGCAGCGTGGCCATCTGCTTGGGATCGCGGTGGGCGCCGCCCAGCGGTTCATTGACGATCTTGTCGATCAGGCCCATGGCCTTCAGGCGGTGCGCGGTCAGGCCCAGCGCTTCGGCCGCGTCGGCGGCGCGCTCGGACGTCTTCCACAGGATGGAGGCGCAGCCTTCCGGCGAAATCACCGAGTAGGTCGCGTATTGCAGCATCAATACCGCGTCGCCCACGGCAATGGCCAGCGCGCCGCCGGAGCCGCCTTCGCCGATGATGGTGGCGATCAGCGGCACTTTCAGTTCCGCCATCACGTACAGGTTGTGGCCGATGGCTTCCGACTGGCCGCGCTCTTCCGCGTCGATGCCGGGGAAGGCGCCGGGGGTGTCGACAAAGGTGAAGATCGGGATGCCGAACTTCTCGGCCAGCTTCATCAGGCGCATGGCCTTGCGGTAGCCTTCGGGCTTGGGCATGCCAAAGTTGCGCATGGCGCGTTCCTTGGTGTCACGGCCCTTCTGGTGGCCGATCACCATGCAGGACTGGCCATTGAAGCGCGCCAGGCCGCCGATGATGGACTGGTCGTCGGCATAGGTGCGGTCGCCGTGCAGCTCATGGAAGTCGGTGAAGATCTCGTTCACGTAATCCATGGTGTAGGGGCGCTGCGGATGGCGCGCGATCTGGGACACCTGCCACGGCGTCAGCTTGGCGTAGATATCCTTGGTCAGCTGTTGGCTCTTCTTGGCCAGACGGTCGATCTCCTCCGAGATATCGACCGCCGAATCGTCCTGCACGAAGCGCAGTTCTTCGATCTTGGAATCGAGCTCGGCGATCGGTTGCTCAAAATTGAGGAAAGTCGTTTTGGTCATTGTACCTCCGGGTGTTTTATTATCAGCCGCGCGGCCGATGTGGGGCCTCGCGCGGCGATTAGAGCATCTATTCTACAGCATGCGGGTCCAGACTCCGCCATAAGTACCAGGTGGCCACCGTGCGCCAGGGCTCCCAGTTGGCGGACACTTCGCGCGCATCGCTGCGCGAGACCGGCTCGCCGGAGAAGTAATTCTGGCTGATGCCCTGTATCAGTTTGGGGTCGTCCAGCGGCAGCACATTGGGGCGCAGCAGATTAAATATCAAGAACATCTCGGCTGTCCAGCGGCTGATGCCGCGGATCTGCACCAGCTCGGCGATCACGGCTTCGTCGCCCATGCCGCCCCACAGCGCCGGGTGCACGCGCTTGGCCTTGAAATGGTCGGCCAGGTCGAGCAGGTATTCGGTCTTGCGCTTGGACAGGCCGCAAGCCGCCAGCTGCTCGGCGCCGGCCTTGAGCACCTGCGCGGGCGTGCACTTGGGGCAGCAGTCCAGCAGCTTGCGCCACATGGCGTCGGCCGACTTGTCCGTGGCCTGCTGGCTGACGATGGAACGGGCCAGGGTGGTGAACGGGTCGGCGTGGCCGACCAGGTGCAGGTCGCCGAACTGGGGGATGAGCTTGTTCATGATGCGGTCGCGCTTCATGAGCTCGGCCTTGGCCTCCTCCCAGTACGGCGGCGGCACGGCCGGGCCGGCGCCCTGGTTCATCTCCTTGGCCTCGCCCATCATGCGCGGCGCCAGCTGGTGCTGCCGTCAGGCTTGTCTTCGAGGATGATGCCGGCCGCCAGCAGTTCGGCGCGGATCTGGTCCGAGGTGGCGAAATCGCGCGCCTTCTTGGCCGCGGCGCGGCGCGCGATGGCGTCCGCGATGGCGGTCTCGCCCTCCGCCGCCTCGCCGGCATCGCCGACCACGGCCTGGCGGAACTGCTGCGGCGTGCGCTCCAGCAGGCCGATCACGCCGGCCAGGGCCTTGAGCTGGCGCGCCAGCACGGGCGACTTGGTCTTGTTGATCTCGCTGGCCAGGTCGAACAGCACGGCCACCGCCAGCGGGGTGTTGAAGTCGTCGTCCATGGCTTCGGCAAAGCGGGCCGCGTGGGCTTCCTGCCAGTCCAGCGGAAGGCCGTCGCCTTGCGCGCCATCGAGTGCCGTGTACAAACGGGTCAGGGCGCCGCGCGCATCGTCCAGGTGGGCGTCCGAGTAGTTCAGCGGGCTGCGGTAGTGGGCGCGTAGGATGAAGAAGCGCACCACTTCGGCGTCGTACTTTTTCAGCACGTCGCGGATGGTGAAGAAGTTGCCCAGCGATTTGGACATTTTCTCGTTATCGACCCGCACGAAGCCGTTGTGCACCCAGTAGTTGACCATGGTGTGGCCAAACGCGCCTTCCGATTGCGCGATCTCGTTTTCGTGGTGCGGGAATTGCAGGTCGGCGCCGCCGCCATGGATGTCGAAATGCTCGCCCAGCAGGGCCGAGCACATGGCGGAGCACTCGATGTGCCAGCCGGGGCGGCCCTTGCCCCACTTGGAATCCCACTTCACTTCCTCGGGCTCGGATTCCTTGGATGCCTTCCACAGCACGAAGTCGAGCGGATCGCGCTTGCCGGTATTGACATCCACCCGCTCGCCGGCGCGCAAGTCGTCCAGCGACTTGCCGGACAGCTTGCCGTACTGGGGGAAGTTGCGCACGGCGTAGTTGACGTCGCCGTCGGCGCCCTGGTAAGCCAGCTCCTTGGCTTCCAGCTGTTCGATCAGGGCCAGCATCTGCGGCACGTATTCGGTGGCGCGCGGCACCAGGGTGGGCGGCAAAATGCCCAGGGCGGCGGTGTCCTCGTCCATGTAGCGCGTGAAACGCGAGGTCAGCTGGCCTATGGTCTCGCCGTTTTCCACGGCGCGCTTGATGATCTTGTCGTCGATGTCCGTGATGTTACGGGCGTAGGTGACCTCGTAGCCCGAGGCTTTCAGCCAGCGGTACATGACGTCGAACGCCATCATCATGCGGGCGTGGCCGATGTGGCAGTAGTCGTAGATGGTCATGCCGCACACGTACATGCGTACTTTGCCGGCTTCTATCGGTACGAAGGTCTGCTTGTCACGCGCCAGCGTGTTGTAAATCTTTAAATTGCTCATCGGACTCTTGCTTGTTTTTCAGCACCAGCCAGCCGGCCAGACAATACGGCTGCCTGGCGCGGACCTGTGGTGGGGTGCGTGCCTGGGCTGCTCGATAGGTCTGGGAGACTAACTGGCCTCGGTATCGTTGTTCTTCTTTCCACCCTGGCCGGGTTAGAATGGGAACGTCGAGCCTAGTATAGCATTGATAAAAACAGCACTGGCCTTATCTAGATGAGGTTTTTTGCAACGCCCTTTTCGAGGAACCCCATGCATCACATCCTGTCCCGTTCGGCCCTCATGCTGGCCGGCCTGGCGCTGTCCGCCACCGCGCTGGCGGCCAAGCCGGCCACCCCCAAGGAGCCGCCCAACCCCACGCCGCAAGTGCAGCTCAAGACTACCATGGGCGACATCGTATTGGAACTGAACCGCGAGAAGGCGCCCAAATCGGTGGAGAACTTCCTGAGCTACGTCAATAAAGGCTTTTACAAGGGCACCATTTTCCACCGCGTCATCGACGGCTTCATGATACAGGGCGGCGGCTACGACGAGAAATTGCGCGACAAGCCGACCGCCAAGCCGGTGCCCAGCGAATCGAAGAACGGCCTGTCCAACGAGAAATACTCGCTGGCCATGGCGCGCAACGGCAATCCCGACTCGGCCACCTCGCAATTCTTCATCAACGTGGCCGATAACATCGGCCTCGACTACCCGGGCCAGGATGGCTACGGCTACACCGTGTTCGGCAAGGTGGTGCAGGGCCAGGAGGTGGTGGACAAGATCAAGGGCGTGCTGGTGGACGACAAGGGCATCTTCCAGAACATTCCCGTGACGCCCATCGTGGTCAAGTCCGCAACCGTGCTGAAGACACCAGTCCAGACTAACCAGTAAAATAGCGCCCTTGGCGCCGCCAATAAAGAACTTTCACCTCAGGAACAAGAACATGACCAACGTAATCATCACCACCAACAAGGGCAAGATCGTCGCTGAACTGTACGACGAGAAAGCACCGAAGACCGTCGCCAACTTCCTGGCCTATGCCAACGCCGGCCACTACGCCAACACCATCTTCCACCGCGTGATCGACGGTTTCATGATCCAAGGCGGCGGCTTCGAACCCGGCATGAAGCAGAAACCGGCCGACACCACCGTGGAAAACGAAGCCAAGAACGGCCTGAAAAACGAGCCCTATACCCTGGCCATGGCCCGCACCTCGGCCCCGCACTCGGCCTCGGCACAGTTCTTCATCAACGTGAAAAACAACTCCTTCCTGGACTACCCGGGCCAGGACGGCTGGGGTTACGCCGTGTTCGGCAAGGTCATCGAAGGCACCGAGGTGGTGGACGAGATCCGCAAGGTCAAGACCAGCCGCAGCGGCATGTTCGCCGACGTGCCGACCGAAGACGTGATCATCGAGAAAGTCGAAGTGGCAGCCTGATGTCCGCAATACAGGCCGGGAGCCGGCACTGCAGCGCACTGCTGATTTCCGACCTGCACCTGCAGCAGGACAGGCCGGCCCTGACGGCGGCCTTTTTCGATTTCCTGCAGCGCCGCGTGCCCGGCGTGGACGCCCTCTACCTGATGGGCGACCTGTTCGAATACTGGGCCGGCGACGACGACCTCGATGACGGTTTCAACCGGCAGGTCGTGGCCGCCCTGCGCCAGGTGAGCGATGCCGGCACGGCTGTGTACTGGATCGCCGGCAACCGCGATTTCCTGGTCGGAGACGGCTTTGCCGCCGCCGCCGGCCTGACCCTGCTGCAGGAGCCGCACGTGGCGGAACTGGGCGGCCAGCGCATCGCGCTGCTGCACGGCGACGCCCAGTGCACGGACGACGTGAAGTATATGGAATTCCGCGCCATGGTGCGCCAGCCCGCATGGCAAGCGCAGTTTGGCGCCATGCCGCTGGCCCGGCGCAAGGCCATCATCGCAGGGCTGCGCGAGAACAGCCGCCAAGCCCAAGGCGAAAAAAGCGACGAGATCATGGATGTGACGCCGCAGGCCATCGCCCAGGTGTACCAGGACACCCACGCCGACATCCTCATCCATGGCCACACCCACCGCCCCGCCCTGCATGTGGACGGCGGCAGGCGCCGCTATGTGCTGCCGGACTGGGAACCGGAGCGCGATCCGCCGCGCGGCGGCTGGATCGCGGTCGGCGCCGATGGCCGCATCACCCGCCACGCACTGGATGGCGCAGCAATAGAGTGATACAAATCTCCGCATGCCAAAAGATACACAAGCGCGTCGGGCTTGCCTATAATCACTTTTATGATTATCAGCAAGCCCCTCGCCCTTGCGGGCACCCTGGCCTGCCTGTGCCTGGGGGCGCGGGCGGCTGAACCCGTGTACACCGTGGCCTGGCGCGACAAGCCGCCCTACCACTATGTCGAGAACGGCGTCTCCAAGGGTTTTTTGCTGGAACGGGTCAAGGCTGTGTTCGCGGCGGCCGGCTTGAAAATACGGCTGGTCAACGAACCCCAAAAGCGCATCTGGACCAAGCTGCAGCATGGCGCCGACCATTACTGCTCGCTGAGCTGGCACAAGCTGTCGGAACGCGCTACCGTTGCCCAATATAGCAATCCGCTGCATCAGGACCAGCCGCAGACCGTGCTGATCGCACCCGGCGCGGTGGCCCAGGTCAAAGCCCACCCCACCCTGGCCACGCTGATGGCCGATCCGGCCCTGACCATGGGCGTGATCGACGGCCTGTCCTACGGGCCGGTACTGGACGAGATGATCGCCGCCAGCCAGAACCAGATCATGCGCCGCACGGTGGACACCATGCTGATGATGCGCATGGTGTCGGTGGACCGCGCCAGCTACATGGTCACCGACCGCTACGACTGGGAATACTACCGCAGGAACAACAAGGACAACCGGCTGCCGCTGCGTTACGATTTCCCCGACATGCCGCCGGGATTGAAGCGCCACATCGTGTGCAGCCGTGACGTGCCGGCCGCCATCATGGCCCGCATCAACCACGGCATTGCCGTCACCGGAGGCATGAGCGAGAGCCGCGCCAGCGGCCTGCCCGCCGACGGCACCGGCCAGCCATGAGCCATACCGTTTTTTCTTCCACCCCGGACCTCACCCCATGAAACTCCGTACCTCCCTGCTGCCGGTGCTGCTGGCGCTGGCCCTGCACGCCCTGCCGGGCGCCGCCCAGACTTCCAGCTACCAGCTGCCGCCGCCCGCGCTGCAGGCGCTGGTCGATGCACCGCGTACGCCGTCGCTGCTGCTCAGTCCGCAGCGCAACCTGGCCGCCATGCGCAGCCTGCCCGGCCTGCCGGGCATTGCCGAGGTGGCGCAGCCGGAACTGAAGCTGGCCGGCATCCGCATCAACCCGCGCACCTACGCCGCCAGCGAATTCACCTTCGGTAACGGCCTCGTCCTGCTGGACCTGGACAACCAGAAAGAAATCGCCATCGCCGGCCTGCCGTCCGCGCTGCGCGTGGCGCACCAGGCCTGGTCGCCCGACCAGCGCTACCTGGCGTTCAGCCACATCGCCTACGGCGCCCAGGGCGGCGCGGTGGAGCTGTGGCTGGTGGACGTGGCCGGGCACACGGCCCGCAAGCTGACCCAGCAACCGCTCAACGCGGTGCTGGGCAACGGCTTCCGCTGGCTGCCGGACAGCCGCGGCCTGCTGGTCACGCTGCGTCCGGCCGGACAAGGTCCGGCGCCGGTGGCCAGCGCCATCCCCACCGGCCCCAACACCCAGCAAACCCAGGCCGGCGCCGCCGAACGGCGCCTGCCCACCTATGCCGACCTGCTCAAGACCGAGGCCGACGCCGCCCTGTTCGAGCACTACATCACCAGCCAGGTGGCCATCGTCGACTTGCAGGGCAAGGTGCGCACCATCGGCAAGCCGTCGCAGTATGCGCAGGTGTCGGTATCGCCGGACGGCAAGCTGCTGCTGGCGCACACCGTGCTGCGTCCTTATTCCTACCTGGTGCCCTATAGCCTGTTCGGCCAGCGCACCGAGGTGCTGGACCTGAACGGCAAAGTGGTGCACACCGTGGCCACCCGTACCCTGCGCGAAGGCATGCCGCCCGGCGAGGACGCCACCACCGAAGGCCCGCGCAGCGTGGCCTGGCGCGCCGATGCGCCCGCCACCCTGTCCTGGGTCGAGGCCCAGGATGGCGGCCACCCGGGCAGGAAAGTGGACGTGCGCGACATCGTCTACCAGCAGGCCGCGCCGTTCACGGCCGCGCCACAGGCGCTGGCCAGGCTGGGCACACGCTATGACGGCATCCTGTGGGGTACCGGCGACCTGGCCATCGTCAAGGAACGTTCGCGCAAGACCGGCATGCAGCGCAGCTGGCGCATCGCGCCGGACGCGCCAGACCACAAGCCGGAGCAGCTGTGGTCCGGTCTGGCCGAGGACCGCTACCACCATCCGGGCACCCCGGTGACGCGCCCCGACAGCAACGGCAACCAGCGCCTGCAACTGGTGCAGGGCGCCCTGCTGCTCGATGGCGAAGGCGCCTCGCCCGAGGGCGACCGTCCCTTCCTGGACCGCTACGACCTGGCCAGCAAGAAATCCGAGCGCCTGTTCCAGAGCGCCGCGCCGTATTATGAAAACGTGGTGGCGGTGCTGAACGACGACGGCAGCCGCATCCTGACCACCCGCGAGACGCCCACCGAGCGTGCCAACTACTACGTGCGCGACTTGCGCCAGCCGGCCGACAGGCAGCTGGCCGCCGTGACCCGCTTCCCGCATCCGACCCCGCAGCTGAAGGATATCCAGAAAGAGCAGATCCGCTACAAGCGCGCCGACGGGGTCGCCCTGACCGCCACCCTGCTGCTGCCGCCGGGCTACGACGCCAAGCGCGACGGCCCGCTGCCACTGCTGATGTGGGCCTATCCGCGCGAGTACAAGTCGGACGACACGGCCGGCCAGGTGAGCGGTTCGCCATACAAGTTCAACGCCGTCAGCTACTGGGGTCCGGCGCCCTTCCTGGCCATGGGCTATGCGGTGATGGACGCGGTCAGCTTCCCCATCGTCGGCAAGAATGGCGCCCAGCCCAACGACACTTACCTGCCGCAGCTGATCGCCGACGCCGAGGCGGCCATCAACGAAGCGGTCAAGCGCGGCGTGGCCGACCGCGAGCACATCGCCATCGGCGGCCACTCGTATGGCGCCTTCATGACGGCCAACCTGCTGGCGCATACGCGCCTGTTCAAGGCCGGCATCGCCCGCAGCGGCGCCTACAACCGCAGCCTGACGCCTTTCGGTTTCCAGTCCGAGGAGCGCACCTACTGGAAGGCGCCCGAGGTGTACCAGGCCATGGCGCCCTTCAACAGCGCCGACAAGATCAAGGATGCGCTGCTGATGATACACGGCGAGCAGGACAACAACCAGGGCACCTTCCCCATCCAGAGCGAACGCATGTACGCCGCCATCAAGGGCCTGGGCGGCACCGCGCGCCTGGTGATGCTGCCCAACGAGGCGCACGCCTACCGCGCGCGCGAGTCCATCATGCACATGCTGTACGAAACCAACCAGTGGCTGGACAAATACGTGAAAAATGCTCCGGCTGCGGCGGCCGGGACGCACTAGAAGGAGAAGGGATCAAGCAGCGCAACGCCGGTCGAACGGAAGTAGGCGACATTGCGCGTGACCAGTATCAAGCCGTGCAGCAGGGCTATCGCCGCCAGTTGTTTGTCGACGGGATGGCTGCCATCTGGAGACATCAGCCGGCCCCACAGCTGGGCGCACTGGGAATCAAAGGGCAATATCCTGCCCGAATATTCCCGCAAGATCGCGCCCAGCCACGCGTCCAGTGAGCGCACCCGTGCGGCATGGCTGCGGTATCGGAGATTTTCGATCCCCCGTTGAACCTTGCCTATCGTTTGGGCGCCGAGGAAAAAAACGGCATCCTGGTGACGGGAGAAGAAACGCACGATCCCTGGGTGGGTGCGCGCCCCCTTATGGACCTCGCTGAGGACGTTGGTGTCCAACAGATACATGATTGCCGCTCACGAACGGCAGTTAAAATCAGCATCCTCGCCGACATCAGGCATGGATAACAGCAGCTTCACAAAAGCTCGGTTGCGTGCCAGGCTCTCGGTCGGCTGGGCAGACCGATTTGGTTGGACAGCCTCAACTCGACGACGCTGTCTTAGCGCCTCGACTACCGCTGGGTCTATCTTGCTGGTCATTTGTTTGGCTGCCATCGTTATCTCCATTGCATGGACATCTTCCAGCATAGTCCTGGATTCGATGACCGACAATGTGCCGGCTCAAACACTTCTTCGAGCCGAGATTAAATCATCCACGCAGGCCGGCCATCGCCGTGTTGAGGCGGCGCACCAGCGCCTGGTTCATGTCGCGGGTGTGGCGGTTCCAGCGCTCCATGGTGCGCTGCAGTTCCTGGTAAAGCTGCCTGGCCTTGGGCGCATCGCCCACGCTGGCGGCCCAGATCGCGTACTCGGCCTGCACCGTGAAGCTGGCCCCATGATGCGCCATGGCGTGTTCGAACTGGGCCCGCGCCTCTTCCTGGCGGCCGGAAGCGGCCAGGGCCTGGGCCAGCAGCAGCGCGACCTGCTCGGCGCGGAAGGTGGGCTGGGCCTGGCCGATGATTTCCAGGTGCCGCACCGCGTCGGCGGCGCGGCCGCAAGCCAGGGTGGCGCGCGCGGCGCCAAAGCGGATTTCCAGGTCGGAGGCGAAGGCGCCCTGCAGACAGGCCTCATACGTGGCGGCGGCTTCGGCGGCGTCGCCCGCTTCCAGCTGGGCCGCCGCCAGCCGCATCTGGTTCTGGGCGGTGGGGGTGTAATCGAAGGCGGCGCGCGCTTCGCGCAGTTCGCGGCCCGGGTCCAGGGCGCGGGCCGCCGCGCTGGCGGCCTTGCTGGCGCCGTGCTGCAGCCGCGAATTGGGCAGGTAGACCGCGAGGAAGTACACGATGCTGCCCAGCAGCGGGAACATGAACAGGATGAACAGCCAGTACATCTGCTGTCCGCTGCGGATCGCGTGGACCGCGAAGAACAGCGCCACCAGCACGTGCAAACCAATTCCGAATATCGACATACTTGCTCCAGCTATCGTCAAGACCGGAATTGTAACGCGTAGTCGGCGCTGCAAGTAGACTCAGGCGGCGATGACGGCCGGCTGGCGCAGGTAGGCGGCCACGTAGCGGCCCAGGCGGCCCAGGAAGATGCCGTTGAACACACCGAACAGGGTGCAGATGGCGACGGCCACGGCGCTGTTCCGGCCGGCTGCCGGGTTGATGGCCAGCAGCACGGCAATCGCATACTTGGTCACGAAGATGGACAGCATCAGGGCCAGCGGCACCAGGCTGCCGCGCTGCAGGACGGTGCCGGCGTCGCGGTTGACGCTGATGGCGCCGCGCATCAGGCCCCAGGTCAACACGGCGCCGGCGGCGGCGCCGGCCAGCCAGCACGTCCACACCAGCGGCGACTCGCCGAAGCGCTGGTTGATGCTGCTCAGCGACAGGTACAGCATCACGGCCGGGATGATGAACAGCTTGCGCAGGCCCACTTCACGGTCGCTGGCGGCCAGGTAGCCGCGGTACAGCAGGAAGGCCAGCAGGGCCCAGACGTAGACGGGGGTGTGGGAGATGATTTGTTGCAGCATGGCGGGCTCCGTAGTCGTGTGTGGTTAAGATGGACACACTATGCCTGCCGCCCTCCCGACTTAGCTGGCGATGCGACGAATTGCAGCCCTGCGGCGCGAAATGCAGGAAAGCGGCGCGAAATGAAGCGGCCTGGGCGGAAATTTGCGGCCCCAGACTGCTGCCGCAAATTGCCTCGGGGGATGGCGACGGCAGATGGCGGCCGCCCACCGCGCTATTGCGCCGGCTCGACCCGCGCCACCAGCTTGCCCGGCGCGGTGGTAATGCCGGCCACCACGAACTGTACGCCCGCGTAGCGCAAGTCTTCCGGTTTGAAGGTATGCAGCGGCACATCCTTGAGCACGCGCTCGGCCAGCAGGTTGGCGACACTGGCCAACTGGTTCTGGCGGCCTTCGTCCATGCCGTCCACGGTGAAGCGGTCGATGTGCGGGTCGTCCACGTAGACGGCGCCGCTATAGCGGTCCACCCGCAGCCGGCCGGACATGGCCAGCGCCCCGTTCCACGACTGCCGCGCCAGCAACGGCGACACGCGCGCGTCCAGGTTCAGCGCCACCCGGCCGCTTTCCGGGATGATGGCCAGGCGCGGGTGGCTGAGCTCGACCTCGAACACGGCTAGCGCGCGCTGGTGCAGCGGGAAGCGCCGGTCCAGGCTTTGCTGCAGCTTTTCCTGCGGCACGTCGATCTCGCGCGGGCCGATCAGGGTGGAACAGGACGCCAGGGCGGCAGCCAGCAGCGGCAGCGCGGCCAGCTTCAACAGGCGGGAGAAAAAGTTCGGATTCATGTGGGCTTCCTGTGCGATACGTGCGGTACAACACGGCGCACGCGCCGTGGTTGCGATGTAATGGCGTCACATTATTCCACATGAACCGACATGAAGCACATCCGTATCGGCTGCGCCGGCTGGGGCCTGAACCGCGAGAGCGCCGCCCGCTTCCCCGGCGAGGGTACGCACTTGCAGCGCTATGCGCGCGTGCTGAACGCGGCCGAAATCAATTCCTCGTTCTACCGCCCGCATCAGCCCCAGACCTACCAGCGCTGGGCCGACAGCGTGCCCGACGACTTCCGTTTCTCGGTCAAGCTGCCGCGCGCCATTACCCACGACGCCCGCCTGGCGGGAACGGATGCACTGCTGGAACGCTTTGCCGCCGACACCGCCGGCCTGGGCCACAAGCTGGGCTGCGTGCTGGTGCAGCTGCCGCCCAGCCTGGTACTGGACGCCGCCGTTGCTGACGCCTTCTTCGACGGCCTGCAGCGGCACTTCGGCTGCATGCTGGCCTGCGAGGCGCGCCACGCCAGCTGGTTCGATGACACCGCCACCGGACTGCTGCGCCAGCACGGCATCACCCGCGTCATTGCCGATCCGCCCGCCGTCCCGGGCCGCCCACCCGAGACCACGCCCGCCCTGTACGCGCGCCTGCACGGCAGCCCGCGCATCTACTATTCATCCTACGCCGACGACTACCTGCGCCTGGTGGCCGACCGCCTGGCAGAGGCCGAAGGCGATGCCTGGTGCATCTTCGACAACACCGCCTCCGGCGCGGCCCTGTCCAACGCCCTCTTCCTCAACGATATCGTTTGATTTTTTTTAATTCAGTGTTATAGTTCACTACAACACCACTTCAATACTTCAGCAAAGAAGGGGAACTTATGTGGAATGACCATACGCCGATCTACCGCCAGCTCAAGGACAAGGTGGTCGGCATGATGCTGGACGGCTTGCTCAAGCCGGGCGACGCCCTGCCCTCGGTGCGGCAGATCGCCGCCGAGTACCAACTCAATCCTATCACCGTCTCCCGGGCCTACCAGGAGCTGGTGGATGAAACCTTAGTCGAAAAAAGAAGGGGATTAGGCATGTACGTAACCGAAGGCGCACCTGAAAAACTGCTGGCCACCGAACGCGACCACTTCCTGCACGAGGAATGGCCGGCCATGCTGGAGCGCATCCGCCGTCTCGGGCTGGACCTGGAGGCGCTGCTGAAACCGGCGCAGGCAGGAGGTGCGGCATGAGCGCCATCATCACCGCCACCAATCTCACCAAGCGCTACGGCAAGAAGACGGCGCTGGATGCGGCCAGCTTCGCCATCCAGCCCGGCCGCGTGGTGGGCCTGATCGGCCCCAACGGGTCCGGCAAGACCACCACCCTGAAAGCCATCCTGGGCCTGACCCAGTTCGAGGGTGAGCTGTCGGTGTTGGGCTACGATCCGCGCACCCAGCGCGAACAGCTGATGCAGGAAGTGTGCTTCATCGCCGACGTCGCCATCCTGCCGCGCTGGCTCAAGGTCAAGGACGCCATCGATTTCGTGGAAGGCGTGCACCCGCGCTTTTCCCGCGCCAAGGCCGAACGCTACCTGAAGGCCACCAAGCTGGAGCCGGACATGAAGGTCAAGGCCATGTCCAAGGGCATGGTGGTGCAGCTGCACCTGGCGCTGGTGATGGCCATCGACGCCCGCCTGCTGGTGCTGGATGAACCCACCCTGGGCCTGGACATCCTGTACCGCAAGAACTTCTACCAGAACCTGCTGGAAGATTACTTCGACGACGACAAGACCATCGTCATCACCACCCACCAGGTGGAGGAGGTCGAGCACATCCTGACCGACCTGATGTTCATCCAGGACGGCAGGATCAGCCTGGCCGCCACCATGGACGAAGTCGACCAGCGCTACACCGAACTGCTGGTGGAGCCGCAGTTCATGAACGCCGCCACCGCGCTGGCGCCGATCAGCACCCGCACGGTGTTCGGCCGCAGCGTGATGCTGTTCGACGGCGTCTCGCGCAGCCAGCTGGCCAACCTGGGTGAGACCCGTACCCCCAGCGTGGCCGATCTGTTCGTGGCAACCATGAAAGGAACCTACGCATGAAAACCATGAAATGGCTGATCAAGCGCGAGCTGTGGGAACACAAGGGCTCGGTGATCTGGGCCCCGGCCATCGTCGCCGCGCTGCTGGCAGCGCTGGCCCTGTTCTCCCTGTTCATGGGGCACAACGCCGGCTTCGTCACCGACAACGGACCCCAGTTCGTGGGCAACGTGGTCATCGAAGGCAAGCCGCTCGGCCAGGTGGCGGATGTGATGGCAGCGGTCTACATGGCCTCCTCGCTGCCCGTGTTCGCCGTGCTGGGCTTCCTGGTGTTTTTCTACTGCCTGGGTGCGCTCAACGATGAACGGCGCGACCGCAGCCTGCTGTTCTGGAAATCGCTGCCGGTGTCGGACCACATGACGGTGCTGTCCAAGGCCTTGCTGGCCCTGGTGGTGACGCCGCTGATCACCATGGGCATCTCCATCGTGCTGTCGGTGGTGCTGATCCTGGGCGTGGTGCTGACCATGTATGTGCACGGCACCAACCTGTTCGCGGGACTGCTGTCCAGCCCGGACTTCTACCTGTCGCCGCTGCGCGTGGTCGGGCTGCTGCCGGTGTACATCCTGTGGGCGCTGCCGACCGTGGGCTATTTGCTGCTGGTGTCGGCCACGGTGCGCTCCAAGGTGTTCCTGTGGGCGGTCGGCCTGCCGGTGGTCAGCGCCCTGCTGCTGATGTGGGCCGAGCGTGTGCTGCGCCTGGGCGTGCACGCCGGTCCGTTCATCACCAACATCGTCAACCGCATCCTGCTGGGCGTGGTGCCGGGGGCCTGGTTCCTGTTCCACGGCGGCAGCGGCAATCCCAAGGGCGTGCTGGCAGATGCCGCTGGCGACGGGCTGATCCACGGCGGTGCGCTGTTCAAGGCTTCCTGGGCTACCCTTGATGATGCCGGCCTGTGGATAGGCGCCGTGGCCGGCATTGCCATGATCGCGGGCGCCATCTGGATGCGGCGGCGCCGCGAGGAAGTGTAGTTTTCCAGTCAAACAGGCCGGGCAACCGGCCTTCTTTACATTGTTTTACCTGTTTTTAAGATAGAGATACTTTTCTCCCCAACGGCCGACCATATAATTGATACGGGCGATAGTTGTTTGATCGATTATTAACGTTGATCATTTGGAAAGTATGCAGTTGATCAAGAGGCATTTGTCGCACTGGCTGCTGAACCAGCGCAAGCGGGAGACCTTCAACCCGCACCGCGCCAGGAAGGTGCTCATACTGCGCAACGACAAGATCGGCGACATGATCGTCTCCACGCCCATCCTGCGCGAGCTGAAGGCCGCCTACCCCGAGCTCATCATCGACGTGGTGGCCAGCAGCAGCAACCGCCAGGTGATCGAGGGCTGCCCCCATGTGCGGCAGGTGCTGCAGTGGGACCGCGGTAGCGCCCTGGAAAGCCTCAGGACCATGCTGCGCATACGGCGCGAGCGCTACGACCTCATTTTCAGCACCGCCAACCAGTTTTCACTGCCCTACCAGCTGCGCCTGAAGCTGCTGGGGGCGCGCTACCTGGTCGGCTTCAACGTGGACAAATACGGCACCAACACGGGCCGGCTGGGCATGTACCACCGCACCGTCGAGTGCGAGCGCGACCGCCACATCCTGGAGAACTACTTCTCCGCGCTCAGTGATTTCCAGCTTGGCAAGGTCGACTACTGCTACGAGCTGTACGGCGTCGACGCCCATGCGCACAAGGCGCAGGAATTCGTGCACGGCCTCAGGCAACGCTATGCGGGCCTGGTGTGCCTGAACTACCAGGGCAGCGCGGCCAACCGCACCTTGTGCCAGGACGACACGGTGGCACTGTGCGCCGAACTGGCCGACAAATATCCGAGCCACGCCGTGGTGGTGATCTATCCGCCCAAGGGCAAGGCCCAGGCCGACGCCATCATCGATTGCGTGCGGCGGCCCAACGTGGTGGCCTCGTTCGAGACCGCCAACATCCTGGAACTGGCGGCCCTGATACGCGAGTGCGACATCGTCATTTCGCCGGACACCTCGGTGATACACCTGGCCTCGGCCTACAACAAGAAAATACTCGGCTTCTACGTCAAGACCGACAACTACCGCTGGTTTTACCCCATGTGCGACCACTTCCGCGTGCTGCTGTCACGCGGCGAGCACATCGAGAAAATAGACCGCCCGGCCGCGCTGCACGCGGTCGAGCAGCTGATGTCCGCTTAACGGCGGCGACGCCACAACGCAGCGGCCTCACAAATGCTCAGCCAGCTTCGGCGCCAGCCAGCGGCATGCCGCGCGAGTAAGCGCGCGGCGGGCAGCCCATGATGCGCTTGAAGGCGGTGCTGAAGGCGCTGTCGGATTCGTAGCCCAGCGACGCAGCTATCGCGGAGATCGGCAGGCTGGTGTTGGACAGCTTGTCGCCCGCCAGCAGCATGCGCCAGCGCGTCAGGTAGTCCATCGGCGAACTGCCCACTGTTTCCTTGAATTTCACGGCAAAGCTGGAACGCGACATGCCGGCTTGCCGCGCCAACGCCGCCAGCGTCCAGCGCCGCGCCGGTTCGGCGTGCATGGCGTTGATGGCGGCGCCCATCTGCTTGTCCGCCAATGCGTACAGCCAGCCAACCCCACCCCCGCTGTCCTGCGCGGCCGCCTCCAGGTGCAGGCGCAAGGCCTGGATCAGCATCATTTGCGCCAGCTGCTGCGCCACCAGCAGGCAGCCCGGACGCTGCTCGCGCAGCTCCTCTATCATGCGCTCCAGCGACCAGCGCATGGCGGCCCGCTCGGCCTCGGTGCGCATGTGGATGATGGGCGCCAGCATGCCCAGCAGGATGCCGCCCTCCCCGCCCGCAAAGGTGAAGTGGCCGCCCGCCAGCAGCATCTCGCCGCCGCCGTTGACCTTCCTCAGCACGCCGTTGCGGCCGTCCGCCAATACGGCGAGCGCGTCCACCGGCGCCAGTTCCAGGTCGCTGGCGAGGCGGAATGGCCGCCCGCCCGGCAGCAGGAAGCAGTCGCCTTCCGTCAGCCGCAGCGGCTGTGCGACGCCTTCCACCGCCAGCCAGCAGGCGCCGCGCATCACGGCGTAGCACTTGATGCCTTCGTGGCGCGGGAACTGGATGGCCCAGGCGCCGGCGGCGTCGAAGCCGCCAGCGCGGTAGCTGTGTGTTTTCAGGAGGGAGAGTACGTCGGACAGTGCATCCATGGGGGCTTGGACGATAGCGAAGATAATGCGGACTCTACAGCATTGATCGTCCGCGCGCCATCCCCTATCGTAGCTCCCGTTCAACAACAAGGAGAGCAGGATGCGAGTATTCGTTACCGGTGCAACCGGTTTTGTAGGATCGGCGGTGGTGCGGGAATTGCTGTCGGTGGGCCACCAGGTGCTGGGCCTGGCGCGCAGCGATGCGACAGCCAGCGCGCTGGCCAGCCTCGGCGTGCAAGTCCAGCGCGGCGAACTGGCCGACACCGGCGGCCTGGCCGCCGCCGCGCGCAATTGCGACGGCGTGATCCACACCGCCTTCATCCACGACTTTTCCAACATGAAGGCGGCCGGCGCCGCCGACCTGGCGGCGGTGCAGGCGCTGGGCGGCGCGTTGGCGGGCAGCGGCAAGCCGCTCATTGTCACTTCCGGCATAGGCCTGCTGGGCGAAACCGGCCGCCCTGCCACCGAGGATGACACGGCCGACCCGGCGTCGGCGGGCAGCCACCGCGTGCCGTCCGAAGCGGCCACCCTGGCCTGGGCGCAGCAGGATGTGCGCGCCATGCTGATGCGGCTGCCGCCGTCCGTGCACGGCGCATCGGACCACGGTTTCGTGCCGCGCCTGATCGCCATCGCGCGCGAGACCGGTGTCTCTGCCTATCCGGATGAAGGGGACAACCGCTGGTGCGCCGTGCACCGCCTGGATGCGGCGCGCCTGTACCGGCTGGCGCTGGAACAGGGCAAGCCCGGCGCGCGCTACCACGCCGTGGCCGAAGAGGAGGTGATGATGCGCGAGATCGCGGCCGTCATCGGGCGCCGCCTGGGCCTGCCAGTGGAAAGCCGCCCGGCCGGCCACTTCGGCTGGCTGGGCCGCTTTGCCGCCATGGACCGTCCGGCCTCGGCGGCCAAGACCGAACACGAACTGGGATGGCGCCCCATGCAAGCAGGCCTGCTGGCCGACCTGGACAGTCCTGCGTACTTCCCGGACTAGCAGGAACGGTGCGGCGTCCGGCGACTGCTACGGTGTGAGCATGGGCTGCCGCGTGCGCGGCAGCGACGGGCGTGCGGCAGCGGCTGCGATGTTTAATCGAACTGCTTGCGGAACTCCGCGAACTGGGCCGCCAGGTCATCGAAGTCGCGCCGCAGCTGGGCCACTTCCTGCTCCAGCTGCGCTACCCGGCTGCCCTGCGGCGCAGCCACCGCGCCCGCATACCCGGCCGCCGTCTCGGCCCGCGCCAGCACTTCCTCCCCGCCCAGCAGATGGCCGTAGCGCGGCTCCTTGGCGCCCGGCGCCACCGGCAGGCGCGCCACCAGCGGCGGATATTTATCGATCAGGAATTGCAGCGCCACTTCCACGTCGGGCACCGACTTGAACTCGTGCAGGCGTCCGGTGCGGGTGCGTATTTCCCCGGCCGTCTGCAGGCCGCGCAGCATCAGCACGGTGAGCACCGCCACCTTGTCCTGCTCCAGCGACCACTTGATGCGCATGCGGTGCTCATACTTGACGACACGCGCGCCGGCCTGGCTCATGATGTTGACCAGCTTGCGCTCCATCAGGCGCTGCAGCACGTCTGCCACGGTGTCTTCAGACAGCGACATCACCGGATCGCGGCTGGACAGCTGGTTGCAGCCATTGGTGATGGCGTTCAGCGACATAGGATAATTGTCCGGCGTGAGCGCCTCTTTTTCGGCCAGCACCGCCAGCACGCGGATTTCAAACGGGTCCAGGACCGCCGCGCCGTCCGGCGTGGTTTCCATATTCATGCGGGATTCCTTAATCGACTAGCTTGTTGAGTTGGTCGGAATTCAATTTATCACACTCGGCCATGCTTGGGCAGCTGAGGCCGGCCGCCTGCATGCTGGCGCGCAGCCGCTCGATCTGCTGGTCCTGCGCCACCGCGTGGTTGATCAGGCCGCGCAGGGCCTTGGACAGCGGATCGTCGCCGTTGGGCGTGATGCCATAGGCCGAGAACAAATTGGCCTGGGCCGCCGCCGCATCCTTCTGCACGATGTGGGCCGGATTGCCGACCGCCGTGGCGCCCGGCGGCACGGGTTTCAGCAGCACGGCGTTGGAGCCCACCTTGGCATAATCGCCGACCGTGAAATTGCCCAGCACCTTGGCCCCGGCGCCGACGATCACGCCACGCCCCAGGGTGGGATGACGTTTGGCGCCCGTGGCCAGCGAGGTGCCGCCCAGGGTCACGCCCTGGTAGATGGTGCAGTCGTCGCCGACCACGGCAGTCTCGCCGATCACCACGCCGAAGCCGTGGTCGATGAACACCCGCCGGCCCATGCTGGCGCCGGGGTGGATCTCGATGCCGGTGACGATGCGCGCCACGTAGGAGATGAAGCGTCCCGGCCATTTCAGGCCGCGGGTCCAGCACCAGTGCGCCCAGCGGTGCATGGCGATCGCCTGCAGGCCGGGATAACAGGTCAGCACCTCCCAGGCGTTGCGGGCCGCGGGATCGCGTTCGATGATGCTGTTGATGTCTTGGCGCAGGCGGTGGAACATGGTACGGGGCTACGGATGATGTCGGATGCACATGGTAGCGCATTCGCGTCGGGCATGCCGGCGGGGCCGCCGGCCGGGTGGTCCGGCATGGATTGCCGCGTGCGCGAAATGACGGGCTGAAAGCCTGCGGCCGGGGAGACCGCTGCCGCAGCAGCGGTACTACGCCTCTGCGCAGCCCATGCCGGGCGCGCCCCGGCGCAGCTTCGGATCAGCCCTCTTTGGCGAGGCGCTGGCGGCGCGCTTCGTACAGGCAGACGCCGGATGCGACCGAGACGTTCAGGCTCTCGACCGAACCGAACATGGGGATGGAGACCAGTACGTCGCAGGTCTCGCGGGTCAGGCGGCGCATGCCCTCGCCTTCCGAACCCATCACCAGCGCGGTGGGGCCGGTGAAGTCGGCCTGGTACAGCCCTTTTTCGCCATCGTCCGAGGTGCCGATCAGCCAGATATCGCGTTCCTTCAGCTCGCGCAGGGTGCGCGCCAGGTTGGTGACGGTGATGTAGGGTACGGTCTCGGCGGCGCCGCTGGCGACCTTGGCGGCGGTGGCGTTCAGGCCCACGGCGCGGTCCTTGGGCACGATCACCGCGTGCGCGCCGACGCCGTCGGCCACGCGCAGGCAGGCGCCCAGGTTGTGCGGATCGGTGATGCCGTCCAGGACCAACAGCAGCGGCGGGCCTTCGATGGCGTCCAGCAGCTCGTCCAGGTTGCGCGCCAGCGCCAGCTGCGAGGCGAAGGCGATCACGCCCTGGTGGCGGTGGGTGCCGACGATCTTGTCCAGGCGCGAGGACTCGACCGGCATCACGCGCACGCCGGCGGCCTTGGCGTTGGCCACCAGGTCCTTCATGCGGCGGTCGTCGCGGGCGGCGTCGACAAAGATCTCTTCCACCGAGGAAGCCTCATGGCGCAAGCGCGAGGTCACCGCGTGGAAACCGAAAATCATTTTGTTCTTCATTTACTTCTTTCAGGGGTGCTTCGGGGCGAATGCAGCGGCGAAGGCCGTCGCATTCAATACAGGGATACTTCGGGCAAATGCAGCGGCGCAGGCCGCCGCACTCAATTCAGGGGTGCTTCGGGGCGAATGCAGCGGCGAGGGCCGCCGCATTCAATCTTCAGTGCAGCCGCAGCGGCCGCTGCGGCGTTCAATCAGCGTTTCTTCTTGCTCTTGGCGGCGGGCGCCGCAGCCTTGCGGCTGGCGGCCGGCTTGGCTGCGGGCTTGCTTGCAGACTTGGCTGCCGGCTTGCCGGCGCCCTTGGCCTTGGGTGCGGACTTGGCGGCGGCAGCCTTGCGGCGGCCGGACTTGGGCGCTGGCGCCTCCAGTTCCGGCTGCTGCTCCACCGGAACGATGCGCGGGCCGCGCGAGGACCGTGCTTCACGCGGTTCACGCGGCGCCACCTCATCGGCGCCGGCCAGGCGCAGGTCGATCTTGCGCGACTCCAGGTCCACCCGCACCACCTGCACGCTGACATGGTCGGTCAGCTGGAAGGTCTTGCCGGTGCGTTCGCCGCGCAGCTCATGGCGCGCTTCGTCGTACTGGAAGTAATCGGCGCCCAGGTCGGTGATGTGCACCATGCCCTCCACGTACAGCTGGTCCAGCTGCACGAAGATGCCGAAGGTGGTCACGCCGGTGATCATGCCGGTGAATTCCTCGCCCAGCTTGTCCTGCATGAAGTAGCACTTGAGCCAGTTCTCCACATCGCGCGAGGCTTCGTCGGCGCGGCGCTCGTTGGCCGAGCAGTGCACGCCGAGCGCATCCCAGATGGTCATGTCGGCGGCTTTTTTCTCGCGGCCCTCGGCCTTGTCCTTGGCCTGCTGCTTGCGCACGGCGTTGGACACATTGGTGTTCAGCACGGAGGTGTCGGGCAGCTTGGGTTCGTATTTTTTACCCAGCAGGATGGCCTTGATGGCGCGGTGGGTCAGCAGGTCCGGATAGCGGCGGATCGGGCTGGTGAAGTGGGCATAAGCCTCGTACGCCAGGCCGAAGTGGCCGATGTTGTCCGGGCTGTACACCGCCTGCTGCATGGAGCGCAGAAGCATGGTTTGCAGCAGGCCGGCGTCCGGGCGCTCCTTTACCTGGCGCAGCAGCTCGGCGTAGTCGCCGGCGGTGGGCTTGTCGCCGCCGTTCAGCGACAGGCCGGCCTGCTTGAGGAAGGTGCGCACCTGCTTGAGTTTTTCAGCCGTCGGGCTGGCGTGGATGCGGTAGGTGCCGGGATGCTTGTGGCGCTGCAGCAGGTCGGCCGCGCACACGTTGGCGGCCAGCATGCATTCCTCGATCACGCGGTGCGCATCGTTGCGGGTGCGCGGGATGATTTTCTCGATCTTGCCCGAGGGGTTGCAGACGATGTAGGTCTCGGTGGTCTCGAAGTCGATCGCGCCGCGTTCGGAGCGCGCCTTGAGCAGGGCATGGAACACGTCGTACAGGTTTTGCAGGTGCGGCACCAGGCCGGGACGGCGCTTGGCTTCCGGGCCCTTGGTGTTGCCCAGGATGTCGGCCACTTCGTTGTAGGTCAGGCGCGCCGCCGAGTGGATCACGGCCGGGTAGAACTGGTAGGCGTGCAGCTCGCCCTTGGCAGTCACCACCATGTCGCACACCAGGGTCAGGCGGTCCACCTGCGGGTTCAGCGAGCACAGTCCGTTGGACAGCTTCTCGGGCAGCATGGGGATCACGCGGCGCGGGAAATACACCGAGGTGCTGCGCTGCAGGGCGTCGGTGTCCAGGCCGTCGTTGGGTTTGACGTAGTGGCTGACGTCGGCGATGGCGACGATCAGGCGGTAGCCCTTGCTGCGGCCTATCTTGACCGGTTCACAGTAGACCGCATCGTCGAAGTCGCGCGCGTCTTCGCCGTCGATGGTCACCAGCGGCACGTCGCGCAGATCGACGCGGTTGGCCAGGTCGGCCTCGCGCACGTGGTCGGGCAGCTTGTTGGCCTGCTTCAGGGCCGCGTCCGAGAACACGTGCGGCACACCGAACTTGCGCACCGCGATTTCGATTTCCATGCCGGGATCGTCCAGCGCCCCCAGCACCTCGACGATCTTGCCCACCGGCTGCTTGAAGCGCATGGGCTGCTCGGTCAGTTCCACGCTGACCACCTGCCCCGCCTTGGCCTTGACCGGGCCGGTCACCAGCACGTCCTGGCTGATGCGCTGGTCTTCCGGCGCCACCACCCAGTTGCCGTTTTCCTGCAACAGGCGGCCGATGATATGGGTGTTGGCGCGCTGCACGACCTCGACGATGGTGCCTTCCGGGCGCCCGCGGCGGTCCCCGCCGACCACCTTGGCCAGCACGCGGTCGCCATGCAGCACTTTCTGCATTTCTTTTTCGGGCAGGAACAGGTCGTCACCCGGCTCGTCGGGGATGACGAAGCCGAAGCCGTCGCGGTGGCTGCTGACGCGGCCCGCGATGAAGCCGGAGTGGTCGGCCAGTTCAAAGTAACCGTCCTGGCCGAAGACCAGCTGGCCGTCGCGCGCCATCGCGTTCAGGCGGCGCGACAGGATGGCCTGGGCTTCCGTGCTCACTTTCAGGGTCTTCGACAGCGCGCGCAAATCGAGCGGCGCCTGGGCGCTGCGGAAGATGCCGAGAATTTCCTCCCGGCTGGGAATGGTGTGGGTAGATTGGTTCAAGTGTTTTTCTTGTTCGTTCAGTGCATATATATGGGGGCTGCGGCTGCATAGTGTACTTGGAATCGCCGCGCTTTACTAACCGGGCTGTGTGGCGTGACCGGGCATTTGACTTCTGCCGCCGTTGCTCTATAATCCTGGTCTCTCGCAGCAGCAAGGCGGGAGTGCAAGACAGGGTTGATGTGCAGCAAGGAATGAAAGTTCATCTGGCGCGAAACTCTCCTGTTCGCTATAATAGCAGAAGTTGTTGTGTAGCATCAGTGCCCACGTGGCGGAATTGGTAGACGCGCATGGTTCAGGTCCATGTGCCGCAAGGTGTGGGGGTTCGAGTCCCTCCG